>JBJEPX010000001.1:0-23955 GCA_051881455.1 Candidatus Fimenecus sp.
ATATCCTATTATATGTCCGTGCTCCTCCGCCTACGGCGAACCGTCGCACATGGACGATAGAGTTCGACTCTTGTGTTAAATTCAATATACAAAAAAACGGAAGCCTGTCAGAATAACAGACTTCCGTGGTGGAGACGGAGAGAGTCGAACTCTTGACCTTTCGGATGCGAACCGAACGCTCTACCAACTGAGCTACGCCCCCAAGCAAGGTATATTTTAACACTCTTTCTTTATTTTCGCAAGTGGTAAATTGCAATTTTATGATTTTGATGTGAATTTAGAGCGAGGTAGGGCGGGAGGCTTGCTCCCGCCGTAAATTTATATATGATTTTGCGGGACGATGAGGGCATCGTCCCATACAAGTTTGCGTAATTTTGTGGGTTATTCGTGAATTGCCCCTACGGGTACGCCGTAGGGGCAATTCATAATTTTATGCAAATGTGAGGTTCCCTTCCTCATCGCAGGAGCAGGTATAACTCTTACCCTTTTCGATTTCTTTTTCAAGAATTTTCTCGGAGAGGACATCCTCGATTTTCGTTTGAATGGTACGCTTTAACGGTCTTGCACCGTAAACCTTATCAAATCCTGCTTTCGCCACAAAATCCGTCACGCTGTTATCAAAGCTCATTGTGATTTCAATGGTACCAAGACGATTTTCAAGGCCTTTCAAAAGATTTTGAGCTATCTGCTTAATATCCTCCTCGGTAAGGCGGTTAAACACAATTATATCGTCCACACGGTTTAAAAACTCAGGACGGAAGGTGTTTTTAAGTTCACCCATTACCGCTTCTTTGATTTTCTCGTCGGAGCGGTCCTCATTTTCGCCGTCGGTAAAGCCGAAAGCCGTGCGTTCCTCATTGATAAGCCTTGCGCCCACATTTGAGGTCATAATGATTACGCAGTTTTTAAAATCAACCCGCCTACCCTGAGAATCGGTGAGAATACCGTCATCAAGAATTTGCAAAAGCATATTGAAAACATCGGGATGCGCTTTTTCGATTTCATCGAAAAGTATTACGGAATATGGCTTTCTGCGCACTTTTTCCGTAAGCTGACCGCCCTCGTCAAAGCCCACATATCCGGGCGGTGAGCCGATAAGCTTTGAAACCGTATGCTTTTCCATAAACTCGGACATATCAAGCCTTATCATGGCATTTTCATCGCCGAACATTGCAGACGCCAGCGCCTTTGTAAGCTCTGTTTTACCTACGCCCGTGGGACCGCAGAAAATAAAAGAGCCAATAGGTCTTTTGGGGTCTTTAAGCCCTGCTCTGCCGCGGCGGATAGCACGGGACACAGCGGATACAGCCTTATCCTGCCCCACAATGCGCTTATGAAGTTCCTCCTCCATATGGAGAAGTCTTTCACTTTCCTGCTCGGTCATTTGGGCTACGGGAATCCCCGTCCAGCCCGAAACAATTTCCGCAATTTCTTTTTCCGTTACCTGCAAATCACGGTTACTGTCCGCTGACTGCCATTTTGCTTTTTCGGAATTGTATTTTTGCTGTAAGTCCTTTTCCTCATCACGCAAAGCGGCAGCACGCTCGAAATCCTGCTGATTTACGGCAACCTCTTTTTCCGCCCCGATATTCTGAAGTCTTTGCTCCATCTCTTTAATTTCAGGAGGTGCTGTGAATGATTTAAGCCTTACTCTTGACGCCGCCTCGTCCACAAGGTCGATTGCCTTATCGGGCAAAAATCTGTCGCCTATATATCTTGTGGAAAGTTCAACGGCGCTTTTGATTGCTTCATCGGTAATTTTAACCTTATGATGAGCCTCATATTTATCCCTGATGCCCTTTAAAATTTCAATGGAGTCCTCAACCGAGGGTTCGCCAACAGTTACAGGCTGGAAACGGCGTTCAAGGGCCGCATCTTTTTCAATATTCTTACGGTATTCGTCAATGGTGGTAGCGCCAATTACCTGAAGCTCGCCTCTTGCCAACGAGGGCTTTAAGATATTGGCGGCGTCAACTGCGCCCTCGGCACTGCCTGTACCGATAAGAGTATGCACCTCGTCGATGAACAGAATAATGTCGTTTGAGTTTTTAACCTCGTCAATAACATTTTTAATTCTGTCCTCAAAGTCGCCTCGGTACTTTGTACCTGCGACCATACCCGTTAAATCGAGGGAAACTATCCGCTTATCGGCAAGGAGCTCAGGCACCTGTCCGTTTGCGATGCGAAGTGCCAATCCCTCGGCAATGGCGGTTTTACCGACGCCGGGCTCACCGATTAAGCAAGGGTTGTTCTTGGTACGGCGGCTCAAAATCTGAATAACACGCTGAATTTCGTTTTCTCTGCCGATAACAGGATCTATTTTATTTTCCTTTGCCAATGCTGTAAGGTCGCGGGAAAACTTTGCCAGCGTACTGTCACCGTCCGTTTCCTTTGATTGCTTTGACTGCGCCGATTTTCCACCTGCAACGGTGCTTGCAAGCTCCTTTAAAAGCGTTTGCGGACTTACGCCGCAATGGTTGAGCAACTCACAGGCATAGCCCGTGCCCTCACGACAGATGGAAATGAGCAGATGCTCTGTTCCTGCAAGGCTCTGGCGCATAGAGTTTGAAAGCATTAAAGCGCCCTCAATAATATGCTTGCTTCTGGGAGTGAAATCCGAGGGCTGAAGCTCTGTGGGTATTCCTGCACCCACGCTTTCACGAATCATATCATAAACCTTTTTATAGGTAATTCCCTTATCTTTTAACAGTTTGCCTGCAACGGACTCTGTATTGTCAAGCAATCCCAGCAGAATATGCTCACTGCCGATATAGGTGTGTCCCAAATCCTCGGCCGTTTCCACGGCTTTATTTAATGCGTTGTTTGCTTTTTCTGTAAATCCCGTAAAGTTATACATAAAAATCACCTCAATCTTTGCGGAATTTTCCGCTTAATTAACCTAATTTTTCTCTTACTGTTTTTGCTCTTATCATATCGCGGTCGCGCTCTTCAAGACGCTTGCCCGCCATTACATTTATGGTGGCAGGCTGCATTGAAATCATGAGTTCGTTTATGGTTTCAATAGGTACATTTATTTTACCCGTTACGGAGCCGAAACGAACAAGTGAAAGATTTTCCATAAGCTCCTTTGTGCTTAAAAGTCTTGCCCATTTCAGTATTCCGTACGCACGGAAAATTCTGTCCTCTGTATCTGCATCCTGCAAAAGCTCCTCTCTTGCGGCACGCTCCTGCGCGCAAAGCTGCAAGGTTATTGCTTTAAGGTTTTTAATTGCAAATTCCTCGGATATGCCCAAGGTTATCTGATTGCTCAACTGATACATATCCCCTGTTGCGCTCGTTCCCTCGCCGAAAGCACCTCTGAAAGTTAGTCCCAGTTTTGAAACGGTATTTATAAGCCTGTGAATTTGTCCGCTCATTGTAAGCGCGGGCAAATGGAGCATTACGGAGGCTCTCATACCCGTTCCCAAATTGGTGGGGCATTGGGTAAGGTAGCCTATGCGGCTGTCAAAGGCGAAATTGAATTTTTCGTTAAGGGAATCGTCAATTCTGTCAGCAATTTCATATGCCTCATCAAGGGCAAAGCCCGATTTCATAACCTGAACCCTGATATGGTCCTCTTCGTTAAGCATAATGCTTATATCCTCCTCGGGAGAAAGCATTAAGGCTCTGCCATCGGCATCGGAGGCAAACTCGGGGCTGATTATATGGCGCTCTGCCATTGACGCCGCCTCAAAGCGGGCAAGAGTTTTCATCTCGATAAACCGCAGATTGAACGGATTATCCTTTTCCACCGCATCTTTTATGAGATTGTTAAGCTCGGTACGGCTTTTTGTGTTAAGTTTCGAGGGGAAGGGATAATCGGCTATATTTCTTGCAAGGCGCACTCTGGTGCTTACAACAATGTCACTTTGCTCGCCCACGCCTAAATACCACTTACTCATTTTTGCCGCCCTCCTTGATTTCCTTTATCTCATCACGGATACGAGCCGCTTTTTCAAAATCCTGACGCTCAACAGCGTCCTTTAATTCCTTTTCAAGACGGCTGATTTTGCTTTCTACGCTATCCTTTTCAACCTTTACCGCCTTTGGAGTTTTGCCCTCGTGACGTGTTTTGCCGTGAATCCTTTGAAGTGACGGCAAAAGCTTGTCATAAAAGGTTCTATAACAATCGGCACAACCGATTTTTCCGCTGTTTACAATATCGTTAAATGTACTTCCGCATTTTTCACAACGAACAGTTCTTGAACTTAATGCTCCCACAGTGGGTTCACCGAAGAACGAGCCTAAAAGGTCGCTGAAAGTGTTTGTAAATCCGCCGAATACATCGGTATATCCCAATGCGTTTGCACAGTCGGTGCAAAGATGCGCCTCGGCTGTTTCACCGTTAATTATTCTTTTTACATGAGTTGTAGCCTCATATTTTCCGCAGTTCTGACACAACATAAATACCACTCCTTACAAAATATTCAAAACCATTTGTTTAAAAATTGACGCTCTCACGGTGTCGCCGTACTCTTTGGGAATGTCCCTGTACGCATTTCCGCACAGCGCCGACAGCATTATTTTTGCCGTTTTTTCATCAACGATTTCACGCTCATACAAATTTTTGATGTGGGCACGGCAAACGCTGTCTTCAAGACTTTGCCCTATTGAATTCACAAGATGCATCTTTAAAGAGTTTATGTCAAAATTTGCCCTTGTTATTCTTATATATCCTCCGCCGCCCCGACGGCTCTCAACAATATAGCCGTGCTCCGGAGTGAAGCGTGAGGAAATAACATAGTTTATCTGACTTGGTACGCACCCGATCTTTTGCGCAAGCTCGTTGCGTTGGATTTCGGTGTATCCGTCCTCTTCAAGCATATCGGAAATCATCGAGGCAATTATATTGCTTATGTTCATTTTTCGATTACCTCCTTTGACTTTGACTTTCTTTGACCTTTTACATTTTTAATTATAGCCGATTTGGCCTTTATGTCAAAGGTCAAAAAAGGTCAAATTTGTTGTAATGTTTAGTAAAATCTCTTTATTTCTCTTGTTTTCTTTTATTTTCATATATTTTTCAAATTTTTAAGCAAAAAAATAAACGGAGCAAAATACTCCGTTTGTCTTTTTAAATATTAAGGTTTATGAATTCATTTTTTGGCGAATATCGTCGCCTGCAAATTTTACAATGGCGAAGGTTCCGATTATTCTTGACGCCACACTTTCGGGATAGCGTTCTTTTATCTCTTTGAGACTCAAATTTGAACTGATTATTGTGGGAACGCCTCTGCAAATTCGGCTGTTTATTATATTATACAGCACAGAGGTTGTAAGTGCAGTTGAAAACTCGGCGCCCAAATCGTCCAAAATCAGCAAATCCGCATCAATCAGCATATTTTCCGTATCGCAGTCCTCTGCCCTGCCGAATTTTTCCTTTTCAATTTTGTTTAAAAAGTTTATCACAGATCCGTAAATCACATTGTAGCCTTTTTTTATCGCCTCGTTGGCAATTGAAAGGGAGAGATGGGTTTTTCCAAGTCCCGTTCTGCCGTAGAAGAAAAGGCTCATTGAATCAAGGTCAAAATTCCGGGCGTACTGCACACAACTGTTATAAACCTCTTTCATCACATTATAATCAGACTGCCCGTCTTTCTTTGATTTTGAATAATAGGACAAATCAAAATCCTCAAAGCCGCAAAGCTCCAAAGGTGTTGAACGGGACATTTTTTCGGCTGCAAGCCTTTTGAGCAATTCAATATGACATGAGCAAAGCTTTGTGCCGTAAGAAACGCCTGCCGTATCATCACGCTCCTCAAAAAAGCCTGTGTCGCCGCACTTTTTGCAGGTATATTTTACTTCAAAATAATCTTCGGGCAAATTTAGGGCTTTTAAAAGCTTTTGCCGTTCCTCACGCAGTTCGCCGTTCTTTTTACGGACCTCGGAAAGCTTTTTTTCAGCCTCGTTTTGAGGCAGAGAAAAAGCTGTGATTATCTCATACCCTGTTTTTGCAAGCTCTGTTTCAATAAACTGAAATTCTGGGTATTTAAGGCTTAATTCCCTTTTATTCTGTTCCGCCGTATGCTCTGCGTCAAGCCGTCTTTTCTTTATAATATTGAGCGCTTCTTCGTAAATTTCCTTTGAATATGCCACTTTTACGCCCCCCTGCTTCTCTTTCTCTTTTTATTCTTCATACTGCCGAAATCCTTGGGACTTTCAGTTGCCATTTTTTCGGCAAGCTCCACATCAAATGAGGTTTCCTTGGGTGCTGTTTGCTTTTTACCGCCGAATTTTTTAGTGCCCTTTTCAATATCCTCAACGGTAAGCATACCCATACTCCGCCAATTTTTAATCGTACCGTTCATATGGCGGAGGTTGTTCCAATTAAGCCTGCCTGTCTGTTTTTCGGCTTTCATAATTTCAAAGGCTTTTTGCGCCGTTTCCACGGTATAGCCCCATCTTATCCATTCCGAAATCATTTCAAGAACGGCAAATGAGGGCGTTTCCTCGCTGTTGTTTGTAAGGCTTGCAAGTTCTTTGAAAAGCTTATTTGCCTTTTCCGCTTCTGTTATGTAATCGTCCGCAAGGGACATTGTTGTAATACCGTTTTCAGCCCAATACTTTGCGATTTTTTGAATATCGTTTTGGGAGGTGCAGTCAATGCTCTTTGCAAAATGCAAAAGGCAGTTAGCCACATCGGGAGTAATTCCGTAAAAATTTACCACGGAATAAATTGTGCACTGCATGGTATATCCCAAGGTTCTGCCCAAAATCTCCTGCGCCTCATTAAAAAGACGCTTCATTGAACAGTTGCTTTTAAGTATGTTCTCAATTTCCGTTTGGGTGGGATTTACAAAGTGAATATCGGGCAAAACGGGCTTTACAGCCTCTTTTGTAACAATCTCTTTTTCCGTATTAACGGCTTTCGGGGCTTCGTCGGAGACGAGTATGCCCGCATCGCACCAATACTCAATACATTCCTTTATCTCATTAGGGGAAAGATTTGTTTTTTTCGCGATTTCAGGTATATCCGCCGAGGGATTTCTGAAAATGCAGATAATCACCTTTAACTGCTCGCCGCTTGCGAATTTCAAGCCCTTATCGGCAATTTCCGACGGCAGTGAAAACATCGACGAATAAACCTTCGGGTCAATTTTGAACATATCCTCTCCCCCTTTCATAAGCGTTTGGAATAAGAGTATATCACACTTTTACCGTTTTGAACAGTTAATATTAAAAATTATTTTCCATGCAAGTATTTTATTGACAATAAGTCATTAAAATTATATACTATTAAAATGAAAAAACTTTGTATTAAAGGGAGTTTAAGATATGGGTATCACGAAATCAATATTCGGTACTACCGCTGACGGCCGTCAGGTTGACGCTTTTCTCATTGAAAACAACAATCATATGAAAATACAGGTCATCACCTACGGTGCAACCTTGCAAAGCGTACTGGTAACTGATAAAACAGGCAAAGAAATTGACATTCTTTTAGGCTTTGACGATGTTAAGGGCTTTGAGGAGCGCCACGACTATCAGGGTATGATTGTAGGTCCTGTTGCCAACAGAATTTCGGCAGGCGGAATTACAATCGACGGCAAAAAAGTGCCTGTAACCACAACTCACGGCGATGTTACACTCCACAGCAACGGTGATTTTTCAACCGCCGTCTGGGACGCCATAA
Source organism: Candidatus Fimenecus sp. (assembly GCA_051881455.1). GTDB lineage: Bacteria > Bacillota > Clostridia > Oscillospirales > Acutalibacteraceae > Fimenecus. The sequence continues at coordinate 7,634 of JBJEPX010000001.1, forward strand.
TTGTTGACAGCGACGCTGTTGAGTTTACATATTTAAGCCCCGACGGTAAAGAGGGCTTCCCCGGCAACAAAAAAGTTACGGTAAAATACACCCTCACCGATAAAAATGAAATTGTCATTGACTACAATGCGGTGTCCGACAAAAAAACCGCCTTTAATATTACAAACCACGCCTACTTTAACCTTAAAGGCTATGACGGCGGAACAATACTTGACCACACTCTATATGTAAATGCAGATGCCTTTACACCCATGGGTGACGGACTTCTCCCCACAGGCGAGATAAGACCTGTTGAAGGAACTCCTTTTGATTTCAGAGAGCCCAAGGAAATAGGCAGAGACATAGGTATGGACGATGAACAGCTCAAAGCGGGCAACGGCTATGACCACAATTTCTGTATCAATGATTATGACGGAAGTGTGCGCCTTGCAGCAACTGCCACAGCTCCAAACGGTGTAAAGCTTGATTGCTTTACAGATATGCCGGGTACACAGCTTTATGTGGGCAATTTCCTTTGCGGAAAAATCGGCAAAAACGGCGTTCCCATGGATTTGCGCACAGGCTTCTGCCTTGAAACACAGTATTATCCCAACGCTACAAACACACCCTCCTTTAAAAACTGCGTGTTTGATAAGGACGAGGTTATGAAATCCACAACAATTTACAAAGTTACGGTATAAAGGAAGTATCTCAAATGGAAGAAATGCAAACACAAAGAATTTATCTTGCCGCCCTTGTTTACAACCGCACAGGTGTGCTTCTCCGCGTTGCGGGGCTTTTCGCACGCCGCGGCTACAATGTGGTAAGCTTAACGGTTTCCGAAACAGAAAGTCCCGAATTTTCGAGAATGACTATTGTTTCCGATGTTGAGCCTTATAAGTTCACTATGGTTGAACAGCAACTCTCCCGCCTTGAAGATGTTATCAAGGTTATCCGTCTTGATACAGGGCATCTTGTGTCCTCGGAGCTTTTGCTTATAAAGGTTCACGCACTTAACAAGGACAGAACAAGAGTTCTTAAAACCATAAACGGCTTCGGCGCAAAGGTTAAGGACATAGGTCACACCACGATTACCGCCGAGCTTACCGGACTTTCTTCACTTATTGACACCTTCATAGGTAAAATGACGAAATACGGAATAATTGAGCTTTCCCGTTCGGGACTTACCGCTCTTGAAAGCGGCGATAAGAGCATTAAAGGAGCTGAAGAATAATTATGGGCATGACTATGACGCAAAAAATCCTTGCCGCCCACGCAGGGCTTGACTCTGTTTCGGCAGGTCAGCTAATTAATGTTAAGCTTGACCTTGTAATGGGAAACGATGTTACAAGCCCCGTTGCAATCAACGAGATGAAGGGCAAGGGCTTTACAGAGGTTTTTGACCGCAATAAAATCGCCCTTGTTATGGACCATTTCACACCTAACAAGGACATTAAATCTGCACAGCACTGCAAACAGGTAAGAGAATTTGCAAAAGAATATAAAATCACGAATTTCTTCGATGTGGGGCAGATGGGCATTGAGCATGCTTTGCTCCCCGAAAAAGGCATTGTGATTTCAGGCGACACGGTTATCGGTGCCGACTCCCACACCTGCACATACGGTGCATTGGGCGCCTTTTCAACAGGCGTTGGCTCAACGGATATGGCGGCAGGTATGATTTCAGGTATGGCTTGGTTCAAGGTTCCCTCTGCCATAAAGGTAATCGTTACGGGTAAATTCAATAAATATGTAAGCGGTAAGGACCTTATTCTCCACCTTATCGGTATGATAGGCGTTGACGGTGCTTTGTACCGTTCACTTGAATTTACAGGTGACGGAATAAAAAATCTTTCAATGGACGACCGTTTCTGCATTGCCAATATGGCGATTGAATGCGGCGCGAAAAACGGTATTTTCCCCGTTGATGAGAAAACACTCCAATATATGAACGGCAGAACAGACCGCAAGCCTGTTATTTTTGAGGCTGACGCTGACGCGGAGTATGATGAGGTCATCACCATTGATTTGGGCGCGCTCAAACCCACTGTTTCTTTCCCCCATCTTCCTGAAAACGCACGCACTGTTGACAGTATTGAAAAGGTTTATGTTGACCAGGCTGTTATCGGCTCCTGCACCAACGGCAGAATTGAGGATATGCGTGCCGCCGCTGAAATTCTCAAAGGCAGAAAGGTTAACGGGAATGTCCGCACAATCATCATTCCTGCAACACAGTCCGTTTATCTTCAATGCATAAGGGAGGGGCTTGCGGAAATTTTCGTTGAAGCAGGGGCAGTTTTCTCAACTCCCACCTGCGGTCCGTGTTTAGGCGGTCATATGGGTATTTTAGCTGAAAACGAAAAAGCGGTTTCTACCACTAACCGCAACTTTGTAGGCAGAATGGGGCATCCCACAAGCGAGGTTTATCTTGCAAGCCCCTATACAGCCGCCGCAAGCGCTGTTCTCGGATATATCGGCACACCCGATATGCTGTAATGGAGGTATGGTACGATGAAAATTCAAGGTAGTGTTCATAAATACGGTGACCATGTTGACACCGATGTTATTATCCCCGCGCGTTATCTCAATACCGCCGACCATAAGGAGCTTGCCGCTCACTGTATGGAGGATATTGATAAAGAATTTGTAAATAATGTTAAAGACGGTGATATTATTGTTGCCGGCGTAAATTTCGGCTGCGGCTCTTCCCGCGAGCACGCTCCGATTGCCATTAAGGCGGCAGGTGTTTCCTGTGTTATTGCAAAAACCTTTGCGAGAATTTTTTACAGAAACTCTCTTAATATCGGACTTCCTATTCTTGAATGTCCCGAAGCCTGCGACGGAATTGAGGCAGGAGACGAGGTTGCTGTTGATTTTGACAAGGGTATTATTACAAACATCACAAAGGGAGAAAGTTACAAGGCTCAGCCTTTCCCCGAATTTATACAGAATATTATTTCAAAGGGCGGTTTGCTTGCTTCTTTAAAATAATAAAAAATCCTGTCCAAAGGTCGGAACACATCTTCATGAGTGTCATATGATGTATTGAAGGTTACGATAAACCGCCTTTGGAAAGGAGGAAATTCGGAATGTGTAACTTCTTCGGAAACAACTCATTGTTAATCCTCATTATCATCATAATTCTTCTTTCTGATGGTAATTTCGGTTGCGGATGCGGTTGTGACTGCGATCGCGGCCGTAGAAACGATTGCGATTGCGGCTGTGGCTGCTGCTAATGTGAAAAATAAATGAATTTAAAGCGGGCAGTGATTTTCACTGTCCGCATTTTTTAGGTGGATTTATGGATTTTCATAACATATCAAACGAGCCTGAAAAGGCTTTGCTTATCTGTGCCGATACAGGCGATTTCGACGCTGAAGCTTCCGTAAACGAGCTTTCTCTGTTAGCGGAAAGTGCAGGCGCAAAGGTTGAGGGCACAATTATTCAACGCCGCGACACACCTGACGGTGCAACATATATCGGCAAAGGCAGGCTTTGCGAGGCGGAACTTTTCTGCCACAATTCCGATATTGATTTGATTATATGCGACGGTGAACTTTCCCCCTCACAGATACGCAACATTGAGAATATAACGAATGTAAGAGTAATTGACCGCACACAGCTTATTCTCGACATATTCGCCCTGCGTGCAAAAAGCCGCGAAGGCAAATTGCAGGTTGAATTAGCACAGCTTAAATATGCTCTGCCTCGGCTTACGGGCAAGGGTAAGGCTTTATCGCGCTTAGGCGGCGGAATAGGTACAAGAGGCCCCGGTGAAAGCAAGCTTGAAAGCGACCGCCGCCATATTATGCGGCGCATAAATATGCTTGAAAATCAGCTTACCGATATTGAAAAAAGGCGTTCGCTCCTGCGGCGGCGCAGAGAGAAAAACGGAGTTACAACCGTGGCTCTTGTAGGTTATACAAACGCAGGAAAATCAACGCTTATGAACGCTTTGACCGATGCGGGCGTTCTTGCCGAGGACAAGCTTTTTGCTACTCTTGACCCCACGGCAAGAAAACTGAATTTATCAAACGGTCAGTCGGTTATGCTTATAGACACGGTTGGGTTTGTGAGCCGCCTGCCCCACGATTTGGTAAAGGCATTTAAATCCACACTTGAAGAAGCGGCGCAGGCGGATATAATACTGAATGTTTGCGACGCTTCAGATGAAAAATGCCAACAGCACATTGAAATTACAACAAATATTTTAAAAGAGCTTGGCAATACCGGCGAAAATATTATTACGGTCATGAACAAATGCGATATGGCTGAAAATGTGTTCCAAATTCTGCCTTTCGGGAAAACCGTTATGATAAGCGCATTAAAGGGAATAAATCTTGATTTACTGCTTAAAGAGATTGAAAACTGCTGTAAATCAAGCATTGTTGAACTTAAATTTCTTGTACCGTTTATTGACGGCTCGGCGGCAAATGAAATAAGAAACAGCGGCAAGGTTACCTCGGAGGATTTTTCACCCGACGGAACAGTCCTAACTGCGATTGTCCCCGCTCATATCGCCGATAAGTATAAAGAATATGTGATTGAGTGATAAAATTCATGTTGACTTAGCATAATTGCGGTGTTACTATGAACTCAAAGGAGTGCTTGATTATGAAAAAAGTTATTTCTGCCATAATTTCGGCAATTCTTATTATTACAATAATGATGGGTTTTGTCTTACCCTGCTTTTCAGCAAAAGCAGTAAGCGGAAACAACTGGATGAGCGCTGTTTCAAGCTCCGTTAAGCTTACTGAGATAAATATGCCCGGCACTCATGACAGCTGTACTCAATATGTTAATGCAAGCATTATATCACGCACCCAAACGCTATCAATTCCTCAACAGCTTCAAATCGGAGTGCGTTATTTTGATATGCGCTATGAAAAGGTTGAAAACGGATTTATTGCAGTGCACGGCGCGGCGAATTGCAAGGTGGACGGCTCTGTTTTTGCCGACGACCTTACGGCAAGTCAGGTTATTGCGGACTGCAAGGCGTTTTTAGCTGCCAATCCCACCGAAACCGTACTGTTTCAGTTGAAAGAGGACGACGGTGACGCAGGGACTTCATTTTATTCAAGTTTTTACGATTATTATATAAAGAGTAATCCTGATATTTGGTTTATTGAAAACCGCATACCCACCCTTGGCGAGGTTCGTGGCAAAATCGTGCTTTTGCGCGCCGTCAGCCTTGATACAAGCCGTTTTGACGACAGTAACAGCGGTATAAATTTCAGCCAATACCCATATATCGGCGACCAGACGCAGTTTAATTACCAACACAGAGATATTACAAAGACGGACGGCACAAAATACGCCTCAATGTATGTTCAGGATTCATACAAATTAGAGGGCGACGCAAAATGGACATGTATTAGTTCTTTCCTTGGCTCGGAATTGAACCCCAACGAGTTTAACATTTGTATGACAAACTGCACAAGGATAAGTACGCCGCAATTCAACGCCCAGGATATAAACGGCAGGCTGAAACAATACAATTTCCAAAAAGGCAAGTGCTACGGTATAGTTGCTATGGATTTTGTAACGGACGAGCTTTGCAATACGGTTGTTAATACTAACTCGGGAGTAACGGTGAATACCGGCGGCACATCAACAACCTCTGCCCCACCTGCGACCTCGGGCAGTAACAGCATTACGCCCTCATCAAAGCCTACAACAACTGCAAAGGCAAATAATGAAAGCAGTACAGCACCTCAAAGCACGCAGGAGAGCGTAAGCAACGCAGAAATTGAAGAGAATACATCAATATCGGAAACGGTCGAGAGTTCCTCGCAAATAGGCGGTGAAGACAGTCATCAAAAAGGAAAAATCAGTAAAGTGCTGATAATTTCCGTTTCTGCCGCCGCTGTTTTGCTCCTTGTCGGAGCGGGAATTGCCGCATATTTCATCACCAAAAAGAGAAAATAACAAGATATTACAAAAAAATCCGCAGTTCAAATTGAACTGCGGATTTAATTTTACCTATTTTCGGTTTTATTTATGCCATCGGTTTGGAAACATCTATCCATTCCTTAAAGTTTGAGTATTCCTCAAGCTGAGGGATTGTCAGTTCAATTGCGCTGTTTGAACTGCCGCAGGCGGGAAATACCGTATTAAATCTTTTTAAAGATTCGTCCAAATACACCTCAACTCCGTCCTTTATTGCAAATGGACAAACACCGCCTATCTGATGACCTACATACTCCTCCAATTGGTCGGGGGTCATCATTTTGGCTTTTGTATGGAAAACCGCCTTGTATTTGGGGTTATCCACCTTCACATCCCCTGCCATAAGTATGAGCACGGGCTGTTCGCCAACCATAAAAGACAAGGTTTTTGCAATTCGTGCACACTCGCAGCCGAGAGCCTGCGCCGCCAATTCAACAGTAGCACTGGAAACGGAAAATTCAAGAACCTTTTCCTCCATACCGAATTGTTTAAAATACTCTTTACACTTTTCTATGGACATAATTTCAATTCCTTTTAATAATGAGGCGGGAGCAAGCCCCCGCCCTACTTTGTAATTTAAAAATCAGTTGATTTCGGAAAGTTTGACCGGTCTGCCCTCGTTTGCGGATTTTTCGGCGGCAAGAGCAATCTTCACCGACTGCAAGCCTGCGTGGATACCAACTGGCGTTTCCGTATCGTTTTCAACGGCATCGCAGAACTCTCTGACTTCCTGCGAGAAACTTTCCATATATCTTTCGAGGAAGAAATAGAGGGGCTTTTCACCTGTTACGCCGTCGGCGGTGGAAATCACTGCGGAGGAAAGCGTATCGTTTGCGGTTGCAACCATACCCTTGGAGCCGAAAAGTTCTGCTCTCTGGTCGTATCCGTACATCGCCTGACGGGAGTTGTCAATAACGGCAAGGGCGCCGTTTGCCATTTTCATGGAGATAATGGCGGTATCGAAATCGCCGTATTCACGAATTCCGGGGTTAATGAGGGCATCTGCATAAACATACAACTCCTCAACATCGCTGTTGGTAAGGAAGCAAGCCATATCAAAATCGTGAATGGTCATATCGAGGAAAATGCTTGCTGCACAATAGCCGACAGGGGGCGCCTGGGGGTCACGGGAAGTGATTTTGAGAATTTGTGCGTCACCTATTTTGCCCTCATCATACGCCTTGCGGATTGCGGCAAAGTTGTGGTCAAAGCGGCGGTTAAAGCCGACTTGAAATTTCACTTCGGGGTGCGCTTTCAATGCGTCAGCGATTTCGAGAATTTTGTCAACGGTATTTGCAAGGGGTTTTTCGCAGAAAACATGCTTGCCTGCGTTAATAGCCTCAATGGAAATCGGGGCGTGGGTATCGGTTGAGGAGCAAACCATAACTGCGTCAATCTCTGCATCCTCAATGATTTTTTTGTAATCCGTATAGATTTTTTCAACGCCGAAGCCCTCAATAAAGGCTTTCGTTTCATCATTCATAAAGGGGTCCGCCATTGCCACAACCGTTGCATTTTTTACATGGTAGGAAATGGATTCCAAATGTACCTTACCGATGCGTCCAGCACCGATGATACCGATTTTTAACATAGAGATACCTCCGATATATTAAATATAATATTCGTCATTTTGCCACTTGCGTGGGTTTTCATCAATATACTGCCATACTTCCAGATACCCTTCTTCACTTGTGATAATTCTATCATAAAATGAATTTTGGAATATCTGTCTGCCTTTGTAAATCCCTATTTGATTACAGTTTCTCGTGGTTAAAGACTTATAGGCGCAAATTATATCAGACAATGTAGGGCGGAGGCTTGCTCCCGCCGTTTCACCGTCAAGAATAAGAATTGCGTGAATATGGTTCGGCATAATCACATATTTGTCGATTGTCACATAATCATACCGTTCTTCCAGCGCAAATAACTGCTTTTCAGCCATTTGCCCATAGGAAGAAAGGGTTAAAATTGTATCATTATGTGCCATTTCGTTGGGAGCAAGACAGCACCCTACGCTATCGGCAATATGTGTGATTTTCCCGAAAAAGCAACGCATATCTTTACAGCAAATTGTCACGAAATAATAACCGTTTGCGCTGTAATCGTATTGCTTTAATCTTGGATGCTTGCGTTTTGGCAGTTCATTGTTTAACATATTGATATTTTTTCTGCGGCGGGAGCAAGCCCCCGCCCTACACTATAAATTTTCAACTAAAACGATGAAAAATCAGATTGTGCCGTCCCATGTGGAAACATTAGTCGTAGTCTTTTCTTCTTCGTCAAACCAATGTGTCGTTACTGCCTTGCTTTCGGTAAAGAAACGGTATGCGTCTTTGCCGAGGCAATGCAAATCCCCGAAGAAGGACTGCTTGTGTCCCGAGAACGGGAAGAAGCCAACGGGTACGGGAATACCCACATTGATACCAACCTGACCGCCGTCTGTATGACGGGCAAATTCACGGGCAAAGTAGCCGCTTTGGGTGTAAATAACGGAGCCGTTAGCATAAGGGTTGGAATTCATAATCTCCAAGCCCTCTTTGAAATCCTTGCAACGCTTGATGCAAAGAACGGGGCCGAACACCTCGTCACTGCCTATGGTCATATCCTCTGTAACATGGTCGAAAATGGTGGGACCTACGAAATAGCCGTTTTCATAGCCCTCAACCACGCAATTTCTGCCGTCGAGCACCAATTCAGCGCCCTCTGCAACACCCTTGTCGATGTCGGCAAGCACCTCTTTATAATGCTTTTCGTATGTAATAGGTCCAAGCTTTGAGGATTTATCCCAGGACGGGCCGACCTTGATTTTTTCGGCCTGCTTTTTAAGCTCTGCAACGAATTTATCGGCGATTGCCTCCTCAACAACACAGCAGGAAAGCGCCATGCAACGCTGACCTGCACAGCCGTAAGCCGAATTTATAACGCCTGCAACCGTTCTTTCAAGTGCGGCGTCTGCCATAACAAGGGCGTGGTTCTTTGCCTGACAAAGTGCCTGACAGCGTTTGCCTGATGCGGCGGCGCGCTGATAGATTTTAAGTCCCACAGGTGTTGAACCTACGAAAGTGATACCCTTAACATCTGGGTGATCAAGAATTGTATTAATTTCGTTTCTCGAACAGGTTACAACATTGATAACGCCGTCGGGAACGCCTGCCTCTTTATAGATTTTTGCAAACATCATTGCTGTTTTCGGTGTTAAAGATGCGGCCTTTAAGACCATTGTATTACCTGTTGCAATGCAGGTGGGCGCCATCCAACCGAAAGGAATCATTGCGGGGAAGTTTACGGGCACAATGCCTGCGAACACGCCGAGAGGCTCGCGGTATTTCACCGTATCGTAGCCCGAGGATGCGTCCATAAGACTCTCGCCCATCATCAAAGACGGCACTTGTGTTGCGAGCTCTGTACCCTCTTTGGCTTTGAGCACATCGCCCTCTGCCTCCGACCAAACCTTACCGTTTTCTTTGGCAACGCACATGGTGAGTTCTTCCATATTTTCGATAATCAAGTCGCGGATTTTATAGAGAATCTGCGCGCGCTTGATTACGGGAACGGCACGCCATGCGGGATATGCCGCCTTTGCCGCCTCAATAGCCTCCAGCACCTCATCGTTAGTACAGCAGGGAGCCTGCCCTGTTACCTCGCCTGTGCTGGGATTATGCAGGTCATACCAAGTATCTGTTTTGGAATCCTTGAACTGACCGTTTACAAAATACTGTAATTTTTCAACTGCCATTGTATATACTCCTTTTTCAGATTATAGTCCTGAAACTTCGTTAATATATTTACGGGCTTTGATAGCGTATTCCAGCGGATTTGCTTTTGCAGGATCTTGCTCTGCCTCGACAAGAACATAGCCCTCATAGCCTGTTTCTTCAAGCACATCGAAAATCGGCTTAAAGTCAATGCATCCGTCGCCGGGGACTGTAAATGCACCTGCTCTTACACCCTGCAAAAAGCTCATATGCTCTGCTTTTACCTTTGCCACAACATCGGGGCGGATATCCTTTAAATGAACATGCTTTATGCGGTTTGCGTACTTTTTCAGCACTGCTATATAATCCTCGCCGCAATATGCCAAGTGACCCGAATCAAACAAAAGTCCAAACAGCTCAGGGTCTGTATTTTCCATCATACGGTCGATTTCTGCGGCAGTTTGAACTACCGTTCCCATATGGTGATGGAAGCAAAGAGAAATGCCCATATCCTTTGCCACCTTGCCAAGCTTATTAAGCCCTGTGCAAAGCAAATCCCATTCCTCATCGTTCATTACATACTTATCGTCAAAAATTGATTTGTCCGTACCCTGAATGGAATGTCCCTGCTCGGAAACGCCCACAACCTTTGCGCCCATTTCCTTTAAGAATGTAATGTGCTCTATAAAGCCTTTTTCTGTTTCCTCATAGGGCTTTGTGGTGAGAAATGTTGAATACCACGCATTGCAGATTTGCATACCTCTGAGGTCAAGAGCCTTTTTAAGTACCTTTGTATCTCTGGGGTACTTATTGCCCACCTCACAGCCTGTAAAGCCTGCAAGCGCCATTTCGGAAACACACTGCTCAAAGGTGTTTTCCGCACCCAAATCGGGCATATCATCGTTTGTCCATGCGATAGGGGCAATGCCGAGTTTTACTTTGTTTTTGTCAAGCATATCAATATCTCCTTGCCTTTAATCTGTTTTCTTCCTTATTTTCAAAGGATTTATTTACTTTTTCATTAGACGATACAGAGGGTACGCCCACATGCCACCATGCATCATAGCCGTCTGTCATCGTTTTGGGCAGAACCTTTATGTCAATAAGAGTTGAAACCGTCTGCTTTTGACTGTCGATAAGAGCAAATTCAAGCTCCTCCATGGTTTTTGCCGTGTATGTTTTAACTCCGTAGCCCGCCGCCGATTTTGCAAAGTCAATGGGGATAAGGTCACCGAGCAAATCGCCCTTTTCATCACGGTAACGGAATTCTGTTGCAAGATTTCCTATACCGTTGCCCATTTGCAAGTTGTTGATACAGCCGAATCCGCTGTTATCAAAAAGCAAAACATTTATCTTTTTGTGCTCCTGAATACTTGTTACAAGCTCTGAATGAAGCATTAAGTAACTTCCGTCGCCGCACATAGCGTAGGATTCGCACTGTGGCTTTGCCATTTTTGAGCCGAGAGCGCCTGCAATTTCATATCCCATACAGGAATAACCGTACTCCATATTGTAAGAATAGCGGCTGTCCGAGGTCCACATACGCTGTAAATCACCGGGGAGAGAGCCTGCCGCACCTGTGCAAAGAGCATCAGCGGGGATAAGCTTTCTTATGAGAGCCACGGCGGCTGTTTGAGTGATTGTACCGATTTTTTCCGCAAACTCGGGTATTGTTTTTTCATCTCTTGCGGAGATAAGGGGTTCAAAGCTTTCATCGTATCTGTAATCGGCAAGGCGCTTCATTTCGGCATCCCAATCTGCCTTTGCCGCTTTTATTTCCGTTGTATATGAGGATTTATAGCCGATTTTGCGAAGTTCCTCGCCCAAAGCCTCAATACCAAGTTTAGCGTCTGCCACCATTTTGACTGCATCAAGCTTATACGCATCAAAACGGGAGGTATTGATTGTAACCATTTTTACATCGTCACGGAAAAGAGATTTTGAGGCGGTGGTGAAATCGGAAAAACGTGTTCCCACGGCGATAACCGTATCGGCTTCTTTTGCCATTACATTGCCCGAGGAATTGCCTGTTACACCCAAACCGCCCAGATTGTATTCATCGGAGGAAAGGCAGGCGGTTTTTCCGCTTTGTGTCTCCGCAAAGGGAATATTAAACTCATGGCAGAATTTTTCAAGGGCTTCTCCTGCCTCGCTGTACCGTACACCGCCGCCGCAGATAACGAGGGGCTTTTTACTGTTTTTCACAACGGAAACAGCGTCTGCCAGCTCCTCTGCCGCTACGGGTTTGCGGATTATTTTATGTACTCTCTTTTTAAAGAAAGAATCGGGATAATCATATGACTCACCCTCAACATCCTGACACAGACAAATTGCAACAGCGCCTGTTTCGGCAGTATCGGTAATCACTCGCATTGCGTTTATCATGGCGGACATAAGCTGTTCGGGACGCTGAACTCTGTCCCAATAGCGTGTAACCGCCTTGTATGCGTCGTTTGTGGTTGTTGTAAGTGAATTGACCTGCTCAAACTGTTGAAGCACAGGGTCGGGCTGACGGGAAGCAAAGGAATCGGCGGGGAACAGCAGTAACGGCACATGATTAACCGTTGCAGTTGCCGCCGCAGTTATCATATTTGCGGCACCCGGTCCTATGGACGATGCACAAGCAATGATTTTGCGCCTGTTGTTCGTTTTTGCAAAAGATGCTGCAACATGAGCCATACCCTGCTCGTTTTTGCCCTGATAAACTCTCAGTCCGCCTTTATCGGAATCGAGGGCTTCACCAAGCCCCAAAACTATTCCGTGACCGAAAACGGTAAATATTCCGTCCACGAATTTAGTTTCGACACCGTCAAAGGAAACATACTGATTGTCAAGGAATTTTACAAGAGCCTGCGCGGTAGTCATTTTTGCCATAATCTCACCTCAAAAATTATAAGTCAAGGAGCCATTTATGCTCCGGAGCGTCTATTCGGGTTTTGCGCCACGGGTCGCCGTCAAGATGGCGAATCATCCACACATAGCACATTGAATAACCGGGGGCGGCAACCTGCTGATGTGTTTTCATGGGGGTTATGCATAGAACGCCTTGATTTTCAACTTTATAAGCGTCGTCGCCGTTAAAGCCCACTCCGAAGCCCTGTGGCTTATCAAATTCATAGTAATAAACCTCAGGCTGAGGATGGTAATGGGGCGGATAACTTGACCAACAGCCCGGCTTATGGATAACCTCGCCCATAACCATATTTGAATAGGGTGCGTTTTCATAATCGAACAGTGTTAAAACCTGTCTGTGTGCCGTACCGTCCCACTGATTTTTACCAAATTCCTGCAAGGTTACATTTTCGGGAGAATACCAAACAAAGCCAAAATCCTTGTCGTTATCTGTTTGCTGAATTAAAATTCTTGACTCTGCCTTTGCAGTAACCGTTGCCTTGTTGCCCTTTGAAAAGTGCAGACAATAAGGTCTGTCGAGGAACTGGTTGCGGCGGCTTGCGGTCTTTATTTGACCGTCAAAGCAATACTCGGCATCACCCGATATGAGCAACACGGCAGTTTCATTTTTACCGTCACAAAATGTGACGCTCTCCCCTGCCGATAATAGCTTAACTTTAATGTTCATGAGCATATCATCATTTTTACCGCCCATTTCACATAGGATTTTTTCGTTGTTTTCGTTATAGCTTGGGTTTTCGTACATATATATCACCTAATATAAAATTTTTCACGGCGGAGGCAAGCCTCCGCCCTACCTTTTTCTATACTCTCACTTTATCATCGGTCAGAGCTCCGCTGCCGTTTATGGGAATTACATCGCCGAGATAAGTGGGAGTGGGCTTTACAATGCACCAAAAGAAATCCTTTACTCTTGCCACCGCCTCACGGACATCGTTGTATATGGGATATTTCAATTCCTCTGCCGCAACACCGTAGGCGTCAAGCCCTAATTTTCTCGCATCGTAAACGGCACGGTAAAGGTGATACTTTTGAGTTACAATTACTAACTTTTCCACATCAAAAACATCACGGGCACGGTACATTGATTCATAGGTAGAAAAGCCTGCGTGATCCATAAAAACATTATCGGCAGGCACATCATTTTTTATTGCATAATCCTTCATTGCGTTTACTTCGTCATAACTCTCTCTGCCGTGGTCGCCCGACATCAACATTCTGTCGGTACAGCCTGTATTATACACCTGCAAGCCGAAATCGAGGCGTTCTTTAAGCATTGGTGAAGGCTCGCCGTCCCAAAGCCCCGCACCGAGAATGAGAACACAGTCAAATTCGCCGCTGTTAAGTTCTGCCGTTGTAAGAATGTAATCGCTAACATAGGAAATCATATATGCGTTAATGCCGATTACGGCAACCGCACCCAACAGGCACAGGCAAAGTATTACAGCAATAAGGCGTTTAAAAATTTTGTTTTTAAATAAATTTTTTAACATAGCTTTTCTCCGCTCCTTCGTTGAGGGAGCGAAACTCCCTCAGTCTCGCTTTGCTCGACAGCGCTGACGGCGCCGTCCCCTTTGTCTGCTTCGCAGACATTTCCCCACACTGTGGGGAATCACCCTCGGGGAGGGAGCGGAATTTGTTTACCCGCGAGCTATCATTTCGCCGTACTCTTCTTTTTCTTTCTTAATGAACTCTTTAACTGCCTCAACGGTGGGCATATCCTGTGAGCAGGCGTGAGATGCTACCAGCATTGCCGCTGATGCCGAGCCGAATTCAAGGCAGTCGATTATCTCCCAGCCCTCAAAAAGTCCGTAAAGGAATGCGCTGGCATAGCCGTCGCCGCCGCCGAAGGATTTTAAGAGTTTTACGGGGAAGGGTTTAATAGAATAACTCTCTCCGTCGTTTGTATAGGCTGTTGAGCCGTCCTTACCGTGCTTGATAATTACGATTTTTGCATTCTGAGAATGCCAATATGCGGCAGTTTCCTTATCGGTTCTGCCCTGTTCAATGAGTTTTTCCGTAAGGTCATATTCCTCACGGGAACCGAGAATAATATCAGCCTCTTTTGCAACCGCAGAATAATAAATTGCGATTTCATCGTCGTTTTTCCAATTGTATGCGCGGTAGTCAATATCAAAAATCACAGGTACGCCGTTTTTCTTTGCCAGGGCTACTGCTTTGAGCGCCGCCTCTCTTGACGGACTTTCCGCAAGGGCTGTGCCCGAAATAAGAATTGCCTTGCCTTTTTTAATATACTCCTCGTCAATATCGGCAACATCAAGCTTTAAGTCAGCCGCCTCGTTGCGGTACATAACAATTGAGCTTTCGGTTTCTGACTTGATTTCCGTAAAAGTAAGACCTATCTTTTCACCGTTTTCACAACGCTTGATATGGGAAGTATCAATTCCCTCTTTCTCAAAATAATCGGTTACGAATGTGCCCAGCTGGTCATCGGAAACGCGGGCAAAAAAGCCGATTTTCTTACCTAAACGGGCAAGTCCTACTGCAATGTTTGCAGGTGAACCGCCCAGATACCTTTTAAAGGTTGTGCTCTCGTTAAGCGGACAGTAATAATCCACGGGGTTTAAGTCCACCGCAACTCTGCCCAGCAAAATTAAATCAAATTCCTTACTCTTGTCAAATTCAATGTATTTCATAATTTTCTCCTTTATATAACGGTTTGCATATTAAATATTTTTATGTGTTTTTTTACATTTTCGTAAACGCCCTCTGCCTCGGCGGTACTCAATTCAAAATAATTTGCCTTTTCCCTCGCCTTACAGTATTCAAGGACGCGGCGCGCAAGACTGTCAAAGCTTGCGGTGGCAATATTGATTTTTCGGATACCCAGCATTATCGCCTGCTGGAACATTTCGGGAGTTATTCCCGTTCCGCCGTGAAGCACCAAAGGAGTTTCAACAATTTTGTTAATATCGTCGAGAACATCAAAACGAAGCTGAGGCAATACGGGATAATTCCCATGAGCATTACCTATTGCAACGGCAAGAGCATCTATACCCGTTTCATCGCAAAACAGCTTTGCATCATCAGGGCTTGTGCAGAGAATTTCGTGGGATTTGCCCTCCCCTTCATTTCCGCCGACAACGCCAAGCTCCGCCTCAACGGTTGCGCCGTACAAATCGGCGGATTTTCTTACCTGACGGACAGCCTGAATATTTTCATGGAGGGGCAAAAGAGAGCCGTCAAACATAACGGAGGTGAAGCCCATATCAAGTGCCTTTTGCACCGTTTCAAATTTTAGACCGTGGTCAAGATGAACAGCAACCTGGACCTTTGAGTTTTTTGCCGCTGAAATCATCATAGGGCCCATAAGCTCCAAGGGAGAATTTTTAAGCCGCACCTCGGCAATTTGCAGAATAACGGGAGTATTAAGTTCCTCCGCCGCCGCAAGGGCGCCCATAACCATTTCCATGTTTCCGACGCTGAAAGCGCCCACGGCAATGTTGTTTTTTTCTGCATTTTCAAGCAGTGCTTTCATCGGTACTAATGACACAAATACCGCGCTCCGTTTCCTATTATTTTAATTATATAATTCTATCACTAAACCTATGTAAAATCAATATTTATCAAGGTAAAAATTAACAAATAAATACTGTGCAAAATAACATATCTTTCTTGTATTTTCCAAACATTTGTCACAAAAAAACAGCCTGTTGACAGAGTTGTTCAACAGACTGTTTTTTAGGGTAAGGTGAGGGGAGTCGAACCCCATATGGTTTAAAACGGCATATTTTCGCCTGAACTGCGTTAAAAATCTTGCCATAC
>JBJEPX010000002.1:0-23350 GCA_051881455.1 Candidatus Fimenecus sp.
GAATTGTTGCAAAAACCGATGTAGGCTTGAAAAGAAGCAATAATCAGGATTCATACGCGGCAGGGGAGCTTCCGGGTTCTGTTGCTTGGGCCGTTGTTTGTGACGGAATGGGCGGTGCAGCCGGCGGTAATTTTGCAAGCTCAACCGCAGTTAAACTGATTTCGGAGCGAATTTCCGCTTCATACAGAGCGGGTATGAGTTCAAATTCAATAAGAAATATGCTTACATCGGCAATATCTGCGGCAAATGTGAGCGTATATGATATAAGTAAAGCAAACTCTGAACTTAGCGGAATGGGAACAACTGTTGTTGCCGCCATAGTTTCCGATAACTCTGTTTGTATTGCTCATGCAGGCGATTCAAGGGCATATTTACTTTCAAACGGTGAATTGCATCAGCTTACAAAAGACCATTCCGTTGTTCAGGAAATGGTCGATAGAGGCAGGCTCACACCTGACGAAGCAAAAGATGACCCGCGAAAAAATCTGATTACACGCGCTCTCGGTGTTGACGAGGAATTGCGTATAGATTTTTGCGAAGAATACATTAAAAATGAAGATGTTCTTTTAATTTGCACCGACGGTCTTACAAATTATATTGAACCGGAGGAAATTTGCGAATTAACCTCCGACGGTAAATTCTATGAATATGCCGAAAGACTTGTAAACCGTGCCAATGAAAACGGCGGCGGAGATAACATAACCGTTGTTACAGTTTCTTATTGATACTGAAAGGAGAAAATACTATGGATAATTTTTGCGGCAAGCGCCTTGACGGCAGATATGAAATAAGAGAAATAATCGGCGTAGGCGGTATGGCTGTTGTATATAAAGCTTATGATAATATTGATGACCGTATAGTAGCAATCAAAATACTAAAAGATGAGTATTTGACAAATGAGGAATTTAAGCGCAGATTCAAAAATGAATCAAAGGCTATCGCTGTTTTGTCACACCCCAATATTGTCCGTGTGTATAATGTCAGCTTCGGCGACAGAATTCAGTATATCGTTATGGAATATGTTGACGGTATTACCCTTAAAGAATACATTGAACAGCAGGGTGTAGTTAATTGGAAAGAAGCAGTGCACTTTGTCGGTCAGATTTTAGCGGCACTTCAACACGCGCATGATAAAGGAATAGTACATCAGGATATTAAACCGCAGAATATAATGCTTTTGCAGGACGGTACGATTAAGGTCACCGATTTCGGTATAGCAAGATTCAGCAGAACAGATTCAAATGTTACATCGGAAAACGCTATCGGTTCTGTTCACTATATCAGCCCCGAGCAGGCAAGAGGGGAAATGACTGACGATAAAGCCGATATTTATTCCGTGGGTGTAGTTATGTATGAAATGCTCACGGGTCAGCTTCCGTTCCAGTCAGACAGCGCTGTTTCCGTTGCGATTATGCAGCTCCAACAGGACCCGCGCCGTCCCCGCGAAATTGTTCCTACTTTGCCTCTCGGGCTTGAACAAATCACAATGCGCGCTATGCAAAAAAATCCTAACGACAGATACGGCTCTGCGGCAGAAATGCTTATGGATATTAACGAGTTTAAGCGTAATCCCGCCGTCAAGTTTAATTACACATATTTTGTGGACCGAGAGCCGACAAAGTATGTAAGAAACGGTGCGGATGTTTCAAATGTTGGGTTTAAGTCTTCTGAATCAGCAGAATTGGCTGAGAACGAAAGAAAAAAGAGTATAAATAAAACAACCGCCGTTATGATGGGTGCAATTGCCGGCGTAGTGGTACTTATTGCAATAATTTGCGCTGTTGTATTTGCTTTAAATAATCAAAAGGTTGAAGTTCCTAATTTCAAAAGGCTTGATTATCTCAATCAAATTGCCAACAATGAAAAATATAAGGACTTCGAATTTGAGGTTATATATGACGAAGACGCTCCTGCCGAGGACGAGGGTCTTGTAATTGCACAGGATCCGGAAGAGAGCAGCAGAGTTAAGAAGGGCACAAAAATTACTTTGACCGTTGCAGGCTCAAAGGGAAAGACAATTATTATTGATGCATCAGTTATCGGTATGACCCAAGACAAGGCAGTTAATAAGCTTCAAAGTCTTGGTATAGATAAAAGCGACATTTCTGTTGTACTTGAATATTCAGAAACAGCAGTTGCCGGCACTGTTATAAGAGTTTCACCCGAAGTGGGAACTTCAATTATATCAGGCACAAAGGTGACTCTGTTTGTCGCAACTGATGAAAAAGAAACAAAAGTAGTTCCCAAATTAGAGGGCTGTGACAAATCCCTTGCCTTGCAATTGCTTGACTCAGCAGGTTTGGCGGCAGGTGAGATTACAGAAGTTGACAGCGAATTAGCAAAGGATGTTGTTGTATCACAAAGTGTCCCCGAAGGCAAAACAGTTCCTGTAGGTACAAAAATTGACTTTACGGTAAGTTCGGGAGTAGCAGGCGAGTCATCCGTTGATGTTACCGTTACGCTTCCCAATCTGCAAAAATCAGGACAGGTAAAGATATATATAAATAATGACCTTTTCTATGAATCAAAGGCTAATGAAGTGTTGCTTGACGGCGCTAAAAAGACATACACGCTTAAAGGCAGAACTGCAGACAGCACATATAAAATCATAGTAAACGATTCAATAATATTGCAGGAGGGTAAGATTGATTTCACGAAAAACCCTGCAACGGTTATTGAGAAAAAAGATTACGCCGTGCTTATTGATGTTACGGGAAAAACAAAGGATGAGGCTGTGAGTCAACTGAATGCCGCAGGATTTACCAATATAGAGATTGTAAATTCCGAAAGCAATTCAATTACAGCCGGATATGTTATCAGCCAGAGTCCTGTTGGTGACGGCGTTACCCGCATTTCGACCGACTCAAAGATTACGCTTGAAATAAGCAAAGGTCCGGCGGCAGAATAATTATGGAAAATAATAAAGGGATTATTTTAAAAGGTATCGGCGGCTTCTATTATGTTGAAGTCGCCGATACGATATATGAATGTAAAGCCCGCGGAGTTTTCAGAAAAGAAAAAATAACTCCGTTTGCAGGCGATTATGTAAAAATTTCGGTAAATGACAAGGCCGAAAACACAATAGACGAAATCTTTGAGAGAAGGAACAGTTTAATTCGTCCGCCTGTCGCTAATATTGATAATTTGATTATTGTAGTTTCCACTGTTCAGCCAAGGCCTAATTTTCTCTTAATAGATAAACTCATTGCTGTTGCGGAGCATAAAGGGATTGAACCTGTTATCGTCATTACAAAGACTGATTTGGCAGACGACGGTGAAATTATCAATATATATAAGCAAAGCGGAATAAAAGTAATATCTAAAAGTGATTCCGATTATCTTTTGCGTATTAAAGATGTTATGTCAGGAAAAATCAATGCTTTTACCGGTAATTCAGGAGTTGGAAAAACAACTCTGTTAAACAGCCTCGATACTACTCTGAACCGTTCAACTGGTGAAATAAGCGATAAATTAGGCAGAGGACGGCACACTACCCGTCAGGCAGAACTTTTCAAAACCTGCGGCGGATATGTTATTGACACACCGGGTTTTTCCTCGTTTGAATTTGAAAAGAACGATTATATAAAA
Organism: Candidatus Fimenecus sp.; assembly: GCA_051881455.1. Classification (GTDB taxonomy): domain Bacteria; phylum Bacillota; class Clostridia; order Oscillospirales; family Acutalibacteraceae; genus Fimenecus. Next base: position 3,589 of record JBJEPX010000002.1, read on the forward strand.
AAAGAAGATCTGGCATACTGTTTTCGGGAATTCCGTGAATATTTAGGTGATTGTAAATTTACCTCCTGCACACATACAAACGATAAAGGATGTGCTATTTGCGAAGCCGTTAATAACGGCATTATAAGCAAATCAAGACACAACAGCTATATTTCAATGTATGAGCAGGCTAAAAAAATAAAAGAGTGGGAATTATGAGCAAGCGTTGTATGATAGTCGGGGGCGGGGAATGCTCCGTTGATTTAATAAAAGAGAATATTAAGTGCAACGACTATATCATCTGTGCTGACAGCGGATATGATATTCTTTCAAGAACTTCATATATTCCCTCACTTCTTATCGGTGATTTTGATTCTGTTTCAGTTCCGCTTCCGAAAAATATTTCCATTATAAAGCTTCCTGTTGAAAAAGATATTACAGACTGCGAGGCGGCAATTAACGAAGGAATCAAAAACGGCTGTTCGTCTTTTGTTATTCTCGGCGGGACCGGCGGCAGATTTGAACACACCTTTGCCAATATATCACTAATGGCCAAAACTGTAAAAAACGGCAACGAATGTGTTATAATTGATGAAAAGCACATTTTCAGAGCCATTCACAATTCATCTCTAAGGCTTAAATACTCTGATAACACGCAAATATCTGTTTTTGCTTTCGGAAGCAAAGCATACGGCGTTTGCGAGCGGGGATTTCATTATCCACTTGATAACTACGATTTGGACCCGTTTGAGCCTCTTGGTATCAGCAACGATATAAATGGCGAATTCGGTGAAATCTCCGTTAAAGACGGAACTTTGATTGTTATTGAAACTAAAATGTAACACAAAAAATACCCCTTGCGTATAATGTACTACAACATACATTTGCAGGGGGTCTTTTGATGGGAAGAAGAACCGGTTCAAAAGGGATTATATTTATTGCACTCGGCCTTGGTCTTTTAATCTCTTTAATCCTTCCCGCAAAATTTATTATAATTTTTCTCGCTGTTGCGCTTGTATTCAGCGGAATATCCCTTTGCAAAAATTAGGGAGGGCATTTTCATGAAAGTAGTATTGGTAAAAAGTCCAAAGCTTGTAAGCGGTATTTTAAGAATGATTTTCGGCATAAAAAAAGACGCAACGGATTAAACAGCAGAAAAAAATCCCGGCACAAAGTGCCGGGAAAGCTTTTTTATAAGATTATTTGCCGAAATATCTGTTAAGAAGTCCCTCAAAAGCCTTACCGTGACGTGCTTCATCTCTTGCCATTTCGTGAACGGTATCGTGAATGGCATCAAGGTTCTCAGCCTTTGCTCGTTTTGCAAGCTCAAACTTGCCCATTGTTGCGCCGTTTTCAGCCTCAACGCGCATTTCAAGGTTCTTTTTGGTGCTGTCGGTTACAACTTCACCGAGAAGCTCTGCAAACTTTGCAGCGTGTTCTGCCTCTTCATAAGCAGCTTTTTCCCAATAAAGTCCGATTTCGGGATAACCCTCTCTGTGTGCAACTCTTGCCATTGCCAGATACATACCAACCTCTGTGCATTCACCGTTAAAGTTTGCACGAAGTCCCTCAAGAATATCCTCGGGAACGCCCTTTGCTACGCCGACAACATGCTCAGCAGCCCATGTTTTTGCGCTTTCTTCAACTACTGTGAATCTTGCACCGGGAACGCCGCACTGTGGGCATTTTTCGGGGGGAGTATCTCCCTCATGAACATAACCGCAAACGGGACAAACATACTTTTTCATAATAAATTCCTCCATTAGTTTTTATTTCCACGGTTTTCGCTGCAGCTTTTACATTTGCCGAAAAGCATAAGGCTGTAACCGTAAATTTGACCTATATTTTCATCAGAAAAATCATAACTGTCATTTTTTATGGACATAATGTCATACAATTTACCGCAGGATAGGCATTTAAAATGCGCGTGGGGAGCAATATTACCGTCAAAACGGTCGTTAGCCTCGTCAGGGATTCTGATTATTTGACCGTTTTCCTCCAACTGGGATAAATTTCTGTAAAGAGTACCTAAGCTTAAATTTGGAATACTTTTCCGAACAGAGTAATACAGCTCTTTGGCAGTGGGATGGTCATATCTTGATTTTAAATCGGCAAGAATGGCATCTCTTTGCCTGCTTTTCCTTTCTATCGGCATATAAAGTCCTCGCTAACAGTAATGATTACTGTTATTATATCATGTTTTTTGATAAAATCAATAGTTTTTTATAAAAAAGGTGATGAATTGATAAAGAAATCTATTTTAATTATATTGGTATTTGCGTTTGTTTTTTCTTCATGCGAAAAATCTACAAACGATAATACAGCTCCGCCTGAAATTCCAAGCAGATATATAATCGGAGCTTGGATAAATTACAATGAGATTCACGAGCTCGTCGATTCTGCAAGTAATCAAAGCGAATTTGATGAAACTGTGGAGAGTAAACTAAAAATTCTAAATACATATGATGTAAACACTGTTTTTCTTCACTGCCGTGCTTTTGATGACTGTTTTTACCAATCCGATATATTCCCGGTAAGTGAATACGCTTCAAACGAAACAGGAGAGTTAAAATTTGATGTGTTGGAAACATTTATTCGCATATCGAAAAAATATAATATTCAAATTCACGCTTGGATAAATCCTTACAGAATCAGAAAGGACGGTATTAAAGAAAAGGTTAATCCGCTTTCGCCTGCTTACGAAATAATAAATAGCGGTAACTTATCGCAGGAACTGATTTTGTGCGACAATGCAATATATTACAATCCTGCATCAGGTTCTGCACAAAAACGGATTTTACAGGGGATAAGAGAGATTTTAGAAAACTATAAAGTGGCCGGTATTCATTTTGACGACTATTTTTATCCCTCAACTTCAAATGATATTGATAATCTATTTTATAATGAATACACCGAGAAAGGAGGAAAGCTATCTTTACAGGATTACAGGCGTCAATGCGTTAATACAATGATTTCATCAGTTTATTCTCTAATAAAAAGCTATGATGATGACTTGATTTTTTCAATAAGTCCTGCGGCAAACATTGATAGTAATTATAACAGTTCATATGCAGAGGTAGCTCTTTGGACGCAGTCACAGGGCTATGCAGACTGGATAATTCCGCAAATATATTTCGGCTTTGACCATGAAAAAATGCCTTTCTTAAAAGTATTGGAGCAATGGAAAAATTTGACGGCTGAAAGTCAGGTAAAGCTAATTATAGGATTGCCTTTATATAAATCGGGTAAAGAAGATGTTTATGCAGGTGCAGGTGCGCAGGAATGGCAAATCAACAGTGATATTATTTTACGGCAGATAAAATACATAAACGATGAAGAAAGAATAGGAGGGTATGTATTTTATTCCGCTTCATATTTGTATAATGATATAAGTAAAGACGAAAATAGCAACATATTGTCGGAATAAGTAAAAACCAAAATATACAAATTGACAATTTTTCTGTAATTTGGTAAAATAAATGTATACTTAGTCAAAGGAAGTGAGAATATGAAATCAAGAATAACTAAAAGCACCATTTCAGTTGTTCTGTCTGTTTCAATTCTTTTCTCACTTGCTTTTTGTTTTGCCGTAAGCGCTAAAACACAGTCGGGATACATTACCGCGGACAGTATCCGAGTCCGTACAAGTCCCACTACAACTCCGGGTAATGCAAACCGTCTTACATATAACGGAAGCTATGTTATGTTGAACACAGGGCATTCAGTTTCAGTTATCGAAGTTGTTTCAAGCACAGATGACAGCAGTAATCCCACATGGGCTCATATTAAATTCCAATATTCGGGCGCAGAGCTTGAAGGTTATGTTTCCGCGGCATATGTGCATATAAATCAGGACACTGATGTGACCGTTCCCGATGATATTCCGGCGATATACAAGCCGTACATCGAACAACTGCTGAAAGCCCATCCTAATTGGAAATTTGTCGTTTACGATACAGGCTATGATTGGAACAGTCTGTTTTCAACAGGCAGTAACGGACAAGGTTATCCCGGCAGAAGCTTAATATCATACAATTATCCGCTTTCTTACCGTTCAACCGAATCGGGTAACTATGACTGGCGTAATGATAAATGGATTGCTCATGACAGCAATCAATGGTATCAGGCAAATACTCAGACCATTGCATATTACATGGACCCTCGCAATTTCTTAAATGAGAATTCCGTCTTTATGTTTGAGAGTCTATCTTATGACAGTACAACTCAAAAAATCGACGGTGTTACAAGTATTTTAAAAGGCTCGTTTATGGAGGGAAAATCCATAACAAGTACGAGCGGCACCACTGTTACATACCCGCAAGCATATATTGATGCCGCAGTTTATTCAAAAGTCAGCCCATATCATCTTGCTTCACGGACAATTCAGGAGGTCGGTAAGGGAGGAAGCGGCTCCACAAGCGGTACATATTCAGGTTATGAAGGATATTATAACTATTACAATATAGGTGCAACGCAAGGAACTTCGCCTATTGCCAACGGCTTGAATTTTGCAAAAACAGGCGGTTCCATGAGTGATGCAAACAAGCAGAAATGCCTTATTCCATGGAACACTCCGTACAAGTCAATAGTAGGCGGCGGCTACTGGATTGGTATGAGTTATATCAACAGCAGTCATAAGCAAAATACGCTCTATTTCCAAAAGTTTAACACCTCCAATCCGTCAAGTTCATATTTCTACCACCAGTATATGGGTAACATTATGGCCCCTGCGCATGAGGCGCCGAGCATAAGAAAATCATATATTTCTCTGGGAATTCTCGATAATAGTTTTACTTTTATAATTCCGTATTATAAAAATATGCCAAGTACTGCCTGTGCGCTTCCTGCCTCAAACAATTACAGCCCTAATAACTGGCTTAAAACTCTAAGTGTTGACGGATATTCAATTAGTTTTGACGCGGCGCAGACAAGCGGTTATTCAATTACCGTTCCTGCGTCTGTGTCCTCAGTAAAAGTCAATGCAACATCCGTAAACGCCAACGCAACAGTTTCGGGAACAGGAACCGTATCACTTAAAGAGGGAAGCAATACTGTATCTGTTACCGTTACTGCTCAGAACGGCGATAAACGGATATATACCCTCAATATAACACGCAGTACACAAGAAAAAATCCCATTAAAGGGTATTTCATTAAGTGCTACATCATTATCTCTGTTTAAGGGTGATGCAAAACAACTTTCGGTTAGCTATAATCCGTCTAATACAACCGACGATAAAACAGTAACATGGTCATCTTCAAATACTTCTGTTGCCACCGTTTCCAACGGAAAGGTAACAGCTGTAGGTAAGGGGGAGGCTACAATAACTGCAAAAGTCGGAAGTTTTACGGCAACCTGCAAGGTAACTGTAACCGATGAATGTAAATTGGGTGATATTGACGCTGACGGCGACATAACTATTGCGGACGCCTTGATGATTTTTAAATACAAAACAGGTGAAATAACACTTTCTGCCTCAGCGCTTGCCGCCGCGGATACAGATAAAAACGGAGTAGTTGAATTGGCGGATGCGCTTAGAATATTCAAGTTTAAGAGCGGCGAAATTTCAGCATTATAAAAAAGTAAGCCGACCGAAAATTTCGGTCGGCTGTTTTTATGAACTCATCATATGTACTTATTAATAAAAGAAATTATCGAATCCCAATAAAGCTTGGGATCGGCGCAGGCATTTCTTGCGTGGGGAGCGTTTTCTATTGTAACCTTTTCCTTTTCGCAGGCGGCCGCGTTATAAACTGTATCAAGCATTGAGTAAGGTACGAAGTCGTCTTTATCACCGTGAATAAATATTGTAGGAGTTTTTGACTTTTTTACCTGCTCAACAGAAGACGCCTCTTTAAAATCATATCCCGATAAAGCTTTATTAACCGTGTTGGCGCTGTAAAGCATGGGAAATTCGTGCATATGCATTGAATTCTTTAATTTTTCGCTGAATATATCCCAAACTGATGTGTAACCGCAGTCTGCAACAGCGGCTTTAACATTGTCGGGAAGCTCTTCACCCGTGGTCATCATAGTTGTTGCGGCACCCATTGACACTCCGTGGAGTATAATCTTAATATTTGGATTGTCCTCAACGAGATAGTTTATCCAATCAATTACATCTAGTCTGTCTTTCCAGCCCATAGTGATTTCATTTTTTTCGCTGTCAGCGTGACCGTTAAGACTGGGAAGCAGTACATTATATCCTAATTCGTTATACTTCTGTGCATAGATGCCCATATTTCTCGGTGAAGATGTGTATCCGTGTATAAGCACCACGCATACATCAGAATCTTCATTTCCGAAAATATAATCCGCGTGAATATTCTTTTTTGCGTGTGAAGAACGAATAGCAATCTTTTCTTTTTCAGCAGAGTCAAACCACTTTGCTCCGTCTTCAAGCACATTGTTTAAATAAACCGTGTAATCGTCGTCCTTATCGTTAGGACTTGAAAGTTTTTTAGAAATCGGACTGTTTAAGCCGCTTTTTGTAAGCGTAATGTAATAAAACGCATTTCCGAGCAAAAGATATGTGGCTGTTGCTGTTGCTCCGACAACACCTGCAGCTTTCAGTACCTTTTTAGTACCGTTTTTCATAGATTAACACCCCTTTTTCTAATATTTTACAACAGGATTAGCTAAATGTCTATCTTTTTTTGCGATAAAATTGAAAAATCAAAACAAGTAGTTGTCATATGACAAAAAATCTGTTAAAATAAGTATGAATTTTATGTATTATCAGAGGTACAGGTTATGAGTCGTGATTTTACAATTATGAAAACTGCGCTGTTCGGCGGATTTAAAAAAGCAGACGTTATTACATATGTGGAAAGTCTGCAAGCTGAAACAGCCGATGTTAAGGAACAGTTGGACCAGAAAAGAAATGAATCGTTGGAGCTTAAAAGGAAAATTGACGAGCTTGAGCTTCGCTTGGACAGTCTTTCAAAAGTAAACGATAAGCTTGCCGAAAAAGAGCTTGAGGCGCACAATCTTTCCGTGCAGTTGGAAGTTGCAATGAAAGAAAACAAGCAATACGCCGCAAAAATCAGCGAGTATGAGGAAAAGTCGGAAAAACTTAAAAGGGCAGAAAAACAAATTGGTGCCGCATATATTGACGCACGCCGCTATTCCGATGAGCTTGTTGATAATGCCAAATCAAAAGCCAAAGATATAGGTGCAATAGCATCTCAGGATGTTAAGCGCGAAGCAAATGAAATAGAACAGCTTTTAAAGGATGTTGACGCTATTTCCAAAAAGTTTAATTCATCCCTTGAACAATTACATAAAGATGTTTATGCGCTGGGCACAAAGCTTAATACCTCTGCATCATCACTTCTAAATCTTCATACCGACCTTACGGGTATTGATTCCCATTCGGTTGAATTTGACTCGGATATTCCCGAGGACGCCGTTCGTGTGGAAAAAGCCGACGATGACAGCGGGCTTACAATTATTTCATATGCACCTAATACAGATTTTAATGAGGATTTGAATATACAGCCCGACTCAACATTTGATTTCGGTAAAAAAGAAGGATAAATATGGCTGAATACACCTTGAATACATCGGGAATTAAGGATTTTGCCGAAAAATTAAGGGCGGGTGACCGTGTGCTGCTTTCGGGCACTGTATATACATCCCGTGACGCGGCACACAAAAGAATCAAGTCTTTAATTGACGGCGGAAAAGAATTGCCCTATGATTTAAACGGAGCCGCAATATACTATGCCGGACCTACGCCAACTCCCGAGGGACTTGCTATCGGGAGCTGCGGTCCCACCACTTCGGGCAGAATGGATAAATTTGCACCTGAATTTCTTGATTTGGGACTATCAGCTATGATAGGTAAAGGTCCTCGCACCAAAGATGTTTGTGAGGCTATTGTCAGAAATAAGGCTGTATATTTTTGTGCTGTCGGCGGTGCAGGCGCATTAGCTTCCAAATGTATTGTAAACTGCGAAGTTATTGCTTTTGAAGATTTGGGCTGTGAGTCAGTAAAAAAACTTGAATTTAAAGACTTTCCACTCATCGTTGCGATTGATTGCAACGGCGGAAATTTGTTTGAAGCAGGAGAAAAATAATGCAATCTCAGATTTGTGAGTTAAGAGACAAAATTATAAAAAAAGAATTTGAACGAATGAACGATATGCAGTTAAAAGCGGTCTTATCAGTTGACGGACCGCTTTTAATTCTTGCAGGAGCAGGAAGCGGAAAAACTACTGTACTTGTCAACCGTATTGCCAATATTATGAAGTACGGGAAAGCATACGGTTCTGATGTTATCGAAGCGAGAGTTAATGACGATACATTGGATTTACTTTCTACATATTATAACGGCGATTCATCGGTTTATGAGCAGATAAGAAATGTTCTTGCCGTTGACGCACCAAAGCCATGGGAAATTCTCGCTTTTACTTTTACCAATAAAGCGGCGAATGAGTTTAAAGAACGCCTCTCTTTAAGAATAGGTGAATGTGCAAATGATATATGGGCAGGAACTTTCCATTCCGTATGCGTCAGAATACTGCGCCGAAATGCTGAGCGTTTAGGCTTTACAAGTCATTTTACTATTTATGATACAGACGACAGTAAAAGAGTTATGAAGGACTGCCAGAGACTTTTAAATATCGATGATAAATTTCTGCCGCATAAGTCCATACTCTCTGAAATCAGCCGTGCAAAGGATATGCTTGTTTCTCCCGAAGAGTTTTTGAATTTGGGAAGCGGAAATTACCGTGAAAAACAAATCGGCGAATGTTATTCAAAATATCAAAAGCTTCTGAAAAGTGCGGATGCAATGGATTTTGATGACATTATTTTTTACACGGTTAAGCTTTTGCAGGAAAATCCCGATGTCAGAGATTATTACCAGCAAAGATTCAGATATGTTCTTGTTGATGAGTATCAGGATACAAACCATGCGCAGTTTGTCCTTACACAAATACTGTCATCGGGCTACAACAATATTTGCGTTGTTGGTGACGACGACCAAAGTATCTATAAATTCCGCGGCGCAACAATAGAAAACATTTTAAGCTTTGAAAACAACTTCAAAAATGCGAAAGTAATAAGACTTGAACAGAATTACCGTTCAACGCAAAATATATTGGACGGCGCAAATGCAGTTATTGCCCATAACGAACAGAGAAAAGGAAAGAATCTTTGGACCTCAAACGGTGAGGGTGAGAAGATTAATCTTAACACACTTGATAATGAGTATGATGAGGGCAAGTTTATTTGTGACGAGATAATGAGGTTAATGGGCGAAAGCGGAAAGTTCAGTGACTTTGCCGTGCTTTACCGTATGAACTCAATGTCAAACTCCGTTGAACGTGCCTTGGTTCGCAGCGGTATACCGTACAGAATAATAGGCGGTCACAAATTCTATGACCGTATGGAAATTAAAGATGCGTTAGCGTATCTTTCCGTTATAGTAAATCATGACGATAATGTTCGTCTTGAAAGAATTATAAATGTTCCTAAAAGAGGCATCGGAGCCACTACCATCGGAGCTGCAAAGGAAATTGCAGATGCTTTAGGCATCAGCCTTTTCAAAGTTTTAAAAACAGCTGATGAATATGATAAGCTCAAAAGAAGTTCTCAAAAGCTTATTGAGTTTACACAGCTTATCGAAAATTTAGCCGATATGCTCAACCGCGAATCTCCGTCATCGGTTTTCATTACAATGCTTGAAGAAACGGGATATAAAGCGTCACTTAATGTTGATAAGGAACATCTTGAAGACAGGCTTCAAAACCTTGATGAGCTCAATTCAAACCTTATTCGTTTTAAAGATGAAAATCCCGAAGGCGAGCTATCCGATTTTCTTGAAGAGGTCGCCTTGATGACTGATATCGATAATTATAACGCCGATGCAGATACCGTTGTACTTATGACGCTTCATTCATCAAAGGGACTTGAATTCCCCGTTGTATTTATTCCAGGTATGGAGGAGGGTGTCTTCCCCGGTATGCAGGCTATATACGAGCCTGCCGAAATTGAAGAGGAACGCCGCCTTGCTTATGTAGGAATTACCCGCGCAAAAGAAAAGTTATATCTTCTCAATACACATTCAAGAATGATTTTCGGCTCAACTAAATTTAACAGACCGTCAAGATTTTTGGATGAGCTTCCGCCTGAATGCTGTGAGTCCCTTGTAAAAATAAAGAAGCCTGTTCAGAAACCGAGTTTTAACAACAGTCAGCCGTCAAAACCTGTATCAAGAGGTTTTGGCATTGGTAACAGAGCGCCTAAATCTTCCGAAAACTTTATGATAGGCGAAGCAGTTGTGCACCGTGTATTCGGCAGAGGTATGATTGTATCATTAAAGCCAATGGGCAACGATGTGCTTATGGAAATTGCATTTGATAAAGTAGGTACAAAGAAAATTATGGCAAATATGGGCGTTGTAAAAAAAGCATAAAAAAAGGGGTATCATTTGATACCTCTTTTAGTTTTTATATTACTATATATCCAAAAACGGATTTTCAATATTTGACTGACTTACATCAATTAAATCACGCTGTTGATTATATCTATAAAAGCTTAAAATCAAACCGATTGAAAAATAAATGCAAAGGTTGGACGAGCCGCCCGCGCTGAAAAAGGGAAGCGTAATTCCGATAACAGGCAGAAGCATTAAGCACATACCCACATTTATGATAACTTGTCCCGCTATCATAGAAGCAACACCGTAGCACATCACCTTTGTGTTGCCGATTTTATCGTGTCTGCCGGTTCTTGCTATTCTGATAACAATTAAAGTTAATAAAACAAGTGCAAGAATACAGCCAACAAGGCCGAGTTCTTCACCGATAACGGCAAATATCATATCGTTTTGACTTTCCGGTATGCCGTTTCTTTGCTGCGTAAGAGTTCCGTTAAACAAACCCTGACCGGTAATTCCGCCGCCGCCGATTGCCGCCAAGCCTCGTTCCTGCTGATAAATTATATCAGGGTACAGCTCAGGATACGCAAGCGCCAAAAACCGTTCTTTCTGAATGTTGCCCAGCAAGAACATCCACGCAAGCGGTAGTGCAGCAAGAGCCAATAGAATTCCTCCTAAAAAGTATCCCCAATGCAGTCCTGCAACAAAGAGCATAACCGCTGCAATTATCAAAAATACCAGAGCAGAACCCATATCTCCCGATTTTATTACAAGTGCAACGGGAATAAGAGCGTGAATTCCCAATTGAATTATTGACAGCGGGTGATTTATGTTATTTTTAAGCTTTTCAAGATGCACGCCAAAGGTTATTATAAAGCCGATTTTTATAAGTTCCGATGGCTGAAAGAAAATACCTGTACTGCCGATTTTAAGCCATGTTTTGGCATCTGGGCGTTCAGGCGGACCAACACCGAATTTGAGAGTTATCAGCATAATTCCTATGCAGAAAACAGCAATTACGGGCCACAGCCTCATAATAAATTCGTAATCAATCATTGAAATAATGAGAGCAATAATGATACCTGCCGTAACCGCCGCAGCCATTACTATAAAATCACGGGTAATTCTTTCGCCGGGAGCAGCGGTGTTCTGCGTTGCACTTAATACGCACACACAACCGTAAGCGGATGCCATAATGCATAGCAACAGAAGTATTTTATCTGTTTCTTTTATGAAATTTTTAATACTCCTGATAATTGTTTTCATCCTAATACTCCATTGATTTATAAATTCTTCTTTATTTCGGCGTTTATCTTTTCTCTTGTAGTTAAAAGCCAATCATCATTATGGGGATAATTACTGAAAGTAATGTTGTGCGCACCGTTTTCCTCAATAATGCCGAGTGCCTTATCTTTTCCGATAAGAGATGAGAGGGTGTTTAGTGCCGCCATATCCTGTAAGGCGTCAAAAAACACTTTAAGCCTCGTTGAATGATATGGCGTTCCATCCTTTGCGGGATATACAACATAACTGTCGCCCGAGGGGAATTTTCCGCCCGCGTCACTCACCTTATACGGGTCAATAAGAGCCTTTGAATACTGAGTATAATAGAAATTATAACCCCAATGTAAAAAGCCTTTTATATCATATTTAAACATCTGATATCCAAGAATTCGCGTTCTTAAACCGCTGTTGCAAAAAAATCTGTTTGAAACACATTTTTTGTGCTGTGAACTGCAATAATATGTCCATAAATTATCGGTTTTTCCAATAAACCTATCTATTGCATCGTTTGCTGGAATCGGATTTGTTACAATTTTCCACTTGTAAAAATGATAATCCGATAAAGCATCAACAATCTTATATCCCTTAAATAGCTTATGCACAAGCTTTGATGCCTTGGAATAGGATAAAATCATAGAAAAATTGGGTTCGTCGCTGACATGAATAAGAACCTTGTCCTTTAACTGCATTGATTCAAGGTATTTTTTCAATTCAACCGAAAAAGCCTTTAAAAATTCCGTGTACTCCTTTGAGGTTGCTTTTGTTTGCCAGCCGAAAATCATTTTATATTCGCCGTTAACACTTGCCATTATTTTCGGAGCACACCTGGCACCCCATTGGGTAAAGAAATGGGACAATTCAAAATGCTCAACGCCGCATCTGTGTGCCATTTCAATCCAGCGGGTAAACTTATCAAAATTGAACGAATACCCATTATCCGTAACTGTTACATCAACAAGCTGAACAGTAGGCCGCTCACCGCCGATTTCAGTATCAAGCGGAGGCGTGAAAAGGGGAGTTAAGACACAGTTCATACCGTATTCACGGGCTGTCTTTAAAAAGTTTTCGGTAATACGCCAATATTCCTCTGAAAAAGCCTCAATTTTGTAATAGGACATAAGGCAATCGGTATGAAACCAGCAGGTATACAGAAAATCTTTGAAATCAAGCTCTGCTCCGATTATTTCAACATTAAATTCTTTATTGAAGCTGTTTTGACCGTCTGTAACAGTAATATCAACTTTATGCTGACCTGCACAATTTCCGTTTGCATCAATTTCAATCCAAATAACATTTGTACCTTTTTTGAATGAAAAGTTTCCGTTCAAAGGCAAAAGTAAATCAGGATAATATCCGTCTTCACTTATTCTAAAATAATCGTCACAGCTATTTTTAACCATTGGAAAATCCGATTTTATCATTTCGACTGAATATACACGAATATTATATAAATCGGAGTTTATAGAAACAGTGCCTTCAAAATCATCGCTTGTTTCCACTGCAAGCTGAAAAGACTTTTTCTCATTTTTAAGTATGGATAAATAACTGTAATCACAATTAGGAACCTTATCGCCGTTATAAAGTTTTTCAAGCGAAGAAAGTAAAGTAAGTTTAATTTTCCTTTCCAAAATATCACCTCAGCATTTCCACATTACAAATTTTATCCTAAATTGACTGATTTGTAAAGATATATATGCTTAATTTAGTGTTATTTTATCATTGCAGAAAAGAATATATAGTGGTAAAATATTTAGTTGAAATTGTAAATGAGGGTGAACATTTTGAAAAAAAGAGAAGATGTAAGAAATATTGCCATTATTGCCCATGTTGACCACGGTAAGACAACTCTTGTTGACGAGCTTTTAAAGCAAAGCGGTATTTTCAGGCAAAACGAGGTCGTTCAGGAGCGTGTAATGGACTCAAACGACCTTGAAAGAGAACGAGGTATAACAATTCTTTCAAAGAATACCTCCGTGCATTACAACGGAATTAAGATAAATATTGTCGATACTCCCGGTCATGCTGATTTCGGCGGTGAGGTTGAACGAATCCTTACAATGGTAGACGGCGTGTTGCTTCTTGTAGATGCTTTTGAGGGATGTATGCCGCAAACAAGATTCGTATTGAAAAAAGCTCTGGGACTTAACAAAAAAGTTCTCGTTGTTGTTAATAAAATCGACCGTCCCGGTGCAAGGCCCGACGAAGTAATTGACGAAGTTCTTGACTTATTTATTGAACTCGGTGCAAACGATGATCAGCTCGAATTTCCCGTTATATATGCCTCTGCAAAGGATGGATACGCATCAGACGATTCAAGCGTTAGAGAAGGCGATATGAGACCTTTATTCGATGCAATAATAGAGAATATCGAGGCGCCGTCAGGTGATATTGATGCACCATTACAGGTTTTATTTTCAAGTCTTGATTATGATGATTACATCGGTAGAATAGGCGTAGGAAGAATAGAAAGGGGACGTATAAACAGAAATGACGGTGTCGTCCTCTGCAAGACTGACGGCAGTACCGAGAATGTCAAAATTTCCCGCCTTTATCAGTTTGAGGGCTTAAAACGTGTTGAAGTTGAAAGCGCCGCAATAGGTGATATTATATGCGTTTCCGGAATTTCCGACCTTAATATCGGTGAAACTATTTGCTCACCCGATTGTATTGAACCCCTGCCTTTTATAAAAATTGATGAACCTACTATTTCAATGAATTTCATGGTTAACGACAGTCCTTTTGCAGGCAAAGAGGGCAAATTCGTCACTTCAAGAAATGTTCGCGACAGATTGTTCAAAGAGGTTGAAACAAATGTAAGTATGCGTGTTGAGGAAACAGAAAGCACGGATACATTTAAGGTTTCAGGCAGAGGTGAGTTGCACCTTTCTATTCTGATTGAAACAATGCGCCGCCAAGGTTATGAATTTCAAGTTTCACGCCCCAAGGTAATCACAAAAACCGAAAACGGCGTTCTTATGGAGCCTATGGAGCTGTTGATTGTCGAGGTTCCTGAGGAATATGTAGGCTCAGTTATGATGAAGATAGGTTCTAGAAAAGGTGAGCTTGAAAATATGGGTACCCGTGACGGCGGCACTACGCATCTTGAATTTAAAATCCCTGCAAGAGGGCTTATCGGCTACCGTTCGGAGTTTATGACAGATACTAACGGCAACGGCATTATGAATAACCTATTTGCAGGATATGAGCCATATAAAGGCGAAATTGAAACGAGAGAGAGAGGCTCTATCGTTGCTCATGAAACAGGCGAAAGCACTGCATACGGTCTTTTTAACACGCAGGACAGAGGAAGACTCTTTATTGGTCCCGGTGTTCCCGTATATGAGGGAATGATAGTTGGCGAGTGCGCTAAAAATGAAGATATTGTATGTAATGTTTGCAAATCAAAGCATTTAACAAATACGCGTGCGTCCGGTTCAGACGATGCTTTGCGTCTCGTTCCACACACCGTTTTGAGCTTGGAACAGTCAATGGAATTTATCAAGGATGACGAACTTATGGAGGTTACACCTTCAAGTATCCGTCTTCGCAAAACTATTCTTTCAAAGGATTTAAGACTTAAACAGCAATTTAGGAAAAAATAATTTACAGAGGAAGTGATACCGTGAAAGGAATGAAAATAGGAATCGATTTCGGTTCATCCTCGTTAAAAATTGTAACTGACAGCAAGGGTATTGTTGTTAACGAGCCGTCAATCGCGGCGATTGACAAAGAAACTGGGGCACCCATAGCCTTTGGCGCAGCCGCCGATGAAATTAACGGCAGAACAGTTGATGATATTGAGATAATAAAAGTAATTCACAACGGTGTCATTTCCGATTTTGTTGTGGCAGAGCGTATGCTGCGGTATTATTTACAACGCGTTTGCGGCAACAGAATTTATAAACCGAATGTTATAATATCTGTTTCAACGGATATTTCAAGCATTGAAAAGAAAACCCTTCTCGATGCCGTAACGCTGGCAGGCGCAGGGCGTGTATGTATGATTGAAGGTATTCTTGCATCGTCTTTCGGATGTGATGTTGAGAAAGACAAAATAGGCGGCAGAATGACCTTGGATTTCGGCCATCAGCTCACGGAATTTGCCGTTGTATCATCAGGAAGTATTGCTTCAAGCGGGGCGATAAGAAGCGGAAGCGATATGATTGATAAAGCTATTATCAAGCATTTAAAACGCGACCGTGATATTATCATTGGTCCTCATACTGCCCGAGAGATAAAGCATAAAATCGTATCTGCCGTTAAGCGCAGTTCTGAAACCGCCCTTATGGTTTCTGGGAAAAGCAATCTTGATATGATGCCTATTTCCTTTGAGGTTACATCAAGCGAAATATATCCTTATGTTGATGAACAGCTCTCAATTATTACGAAATCTATTCATACAGAAATGGCAAAAATACCGCCTGAATTGCTTGCAGACGCCGCTGACCACGGAATTACCATTTGCGGCGGCGGTGCTTTAATCTTTGATGTTGCAGAAAGATTATCAAAAGATTTAGGTATACGATGTGAAACGACGGCAGAGCCCACACTCGCAAAGGCGCGCGGTATGTCTTTTATGATGAAAAACGATGATATATTTGAAAGTAACGGCTACCGTTTTATTTTTAAAGATGATATCCGTGATAGATTACGAAAAGTTGACAAATTTTAAGGTGAGGAAAGTTTACTTCCCTCACCTTAACCGTTGCATTTGCAACGGTTTTTTTATACTATTACCTTGTCTGCTGTTTCCTTTAAAAAGTTGCAAGACTTTATGAAAGCTTTTTCCTCTTCGTCTTTTAAATCCAGAACGACTATATCTTCTACGCCGTTTCGTCCGATTACCGCTGGAAGTCCCGCATAAACACCGTTTATTCCATATTGACCGTTCAGCATAACAGATGCTGTTAGGGCGCTTTTTTCATCACCGAATATCGCTCTGACAATTCTCACAAGAGCCATGCCGATTCCGTAGTATGTGGCTGATTTAGCCTTGATTATTTCTTGTGCGGCGCCTGTAACCTCTCCCGCAATTCTTTGCAAATCTTCTTCCTTAAACCGTCCTTTTGAGTGCTCAATCACATCAAAAATACTCTTTGTTGTGATATACGCCTGCGACCAAGGCACAATTTCGCTGTCGCCATGCTCACCGATAACGTAAGCGTGAACATTTCTCGGATCAATCGAAAAGTAATTTCCCAAAAGGAAGCGAAGCCGCGCAGTATCGAGAGTTGTTCCGCTTCCTATAACCTTGCGGCTGTCAAATCCCGACAGACTGAGCGTAATTTTTGTCATTATATCAACAGGATTTGTGGCGACAAGAAAAATTCCTTCAAAACCGCTTGCAATAATCGGTTCGATTATTGATTTGAAAACAGAAAGATTTCTGCTTAACAGTGAAATTCTGTCTTCTCCCGGTTTTTGATTTACGCCCGCCGCTATAACAACTATATCCGCATCGTGGCAATCGCTGTATTCACCGTCGTAAATCAGCATATTTCGTTTGGCAAAAGGCAAGCCGTGGTTTAAATCCATAGCTTCACCGTGTGCTTTTTCCTTATTTACATCTATAAGCAAAAGCTGGTCACATTCTCCGCTGTTAAGAAGAGCATATGCGAAGCTCATACCGACAAAGCCTGTTCCGACAAGCGCAACTTTTTTTATAAAATCCGTTTTTTTCATATTCTTTTCACCTTATATTATTCTGATATTGTATTTTTCCAACCAGTAGTTAATCTGTACAAAATACGCAATTGTTTGCGGCGTTGTCATCAACTGACCGTACCACGGCTCGCTTTTATCCGTGTTAAGTAGTTTTTGCAGTTCATCTCTTTTTATGAATGTAAAAACAGGGGAATCGTAATTTTCAAGTATTTCGCTGAGCATTTGCGAAACAAGCTTTAAATACTGCGGATTGTGAGTTTTCGGGTATGGGCTTTTTTTTCGCCAAAGCACTTCGTCAGGTAAAATATCTTTAACCGCTTCACGCAAAAGACCTTTTTCATAAGATTTGTAATCCTTAAACTCCCACGGAACAGAATATAAATACTCCGCTATTCTGTAATCACAAAACGGCACTCTTACTTCGAGCCCGCTGTACATACTCATTCTGTCTTTTCGGTCTAAAAGCGTTTGCATAAACCAATCAAGGTTTAAGCGCATCATTTCTTTCATACGCGATTCGGTAGGGGAGATATTGTCGATTTTCGATGTGTTAATTAATGTATCCTTGTACCGTGAATATACATAGTTTTCAGCGTCTGGCAATAAAATATCGTCTTTCAAAAAGGTTTTTCTGTACGCTGTGGACTGTGCCCACGGGAAGCCGTTAATCATCCTTATATCTTTATCTCTGTACCACGGATATCCTCCGAAAATCTCATCTGCACATTCACCTGAAAGAGCAACTGTGCAATGCTTTTTAATTTCCTTGCAGAAAAGCAATAGAGAAGAATCAACATCTGCCATACCCGGTAAATCCCTTGCGTCAACTGCGTTTAAAAGAGCATTTGCAAGGTCGTTGTTGTTCAGTGTGATTAAATGGTGTTCGCAGTTGAGATATCCGGACATTTTTTTGATATATTCTGTATCGCTGTTAGGTTGAAATTTGCTTTTTTTAAAAAACTTATCATTATCGTCGTATGTTACCGAAAATGTTTTCAGCAATTGCCCCTTTTCTTTTAAAAAGGTGTTTGCGATTGAGGATATAATGCTAGAATCCAATCCTCCTGAAAGGAAAGTGCCTATAGGAACATCTGATACCAATTGTCGTGTAACGGCGTCGTTGACAAGAAACCGCACCTTTTCAACAGTTTGTTCAAAAGAATCGGTATGTTCACGGTCTTTGAGTGTCCAATACTTTTTTATTCTTATTCCGCTTTTGGAAAAAAATCCGCAGCATGCAGGTTTAACCTCATATATTCCTTTAAACACACCGCAGCCGGGCGTCCTTCCGGGACCTAAATACATGATTTCGGCAATTGAATTTTCATCGATTACCGGCTCAATTTGTTCATGAGCAAGCAAAGCTTTAATTTCGGAGCCGAATATAAAAGAATCATTAAAAATTGAGTAAAACAGCGGTTTTACGCCGACTCTGTCCCGTGCAAAGAACAACCGTTGCTCATTTTCGTCCCAAATCGCAAAAGCAAAAATCCCGTTAAATTTTTCAACACATGCGTCTTTCCATTCTACATATGCTTTAAGTATAATCTCGGTATCTGAATGAGTTGAAAAGAAATGCCCGTTTTCTTTCAATTCATCTCTAATTTCATCTGTATTGTATAACTCTCCGTTATAAACAATTGTATAGCTTTTTTGACCGTAAACGGCAGTCATAGGCTGTATTCCGTTTTCAACATCAATAACGCACAGTCTTGAATGTATCAAAGCGGCATTGTCGCATAAAAAAAGTCCTTTTTGGTCAGGTCCCCTTGGTTCAAGCACTTTTTGCATACGCAAAAATGACTCCTTATTTTTCAATACCGAATGTGAATATGACACTTCTCCTGCTATACCGCACATAAAATCACCTCTGTAAATTATCTCATAATATGATATGAGCAACTACGAATAAAATACCAAAATTACTTTTAATTTATCAATTTGTGTGGTATTATATCTTTCGGGGTGATAGTATGTCACGGTTGATTAATGCAGTCGGTTCTTTCTTTCCGAAGCTTCAAAAAGATTTCAAAATCTACGGCGGTGATGTTTTCACAGAAGTATATGACGGTGATTTTTATAAAGATTTGCCTTTTGATAAATACATAAAATTTAATACAAGAGTTCCGCAGGAAAATGTTTATTATATAAGAGATTTCGGCGCTATTCCTAATGCAGACGGAATCAACAACGCGAAATGTATAAACAAAGCCATTTCTTTTTGCTCAGAAAACGGCGGCGGAACCGTTATGGTGGACGGCGGCAGATTTACCACGGGAACTGTATTTTTAAAAAGCAATGTTATGCTTTATATTGATAAAAACTCCGCCCTCGTTGCATCGCACAATCCTGATGATTTTTGTTCTGATTTTCTTTCCGGCTCAAGGCGCGAAGATTTTATTCCCAACAGCCTGATTTTTGCTGAAAACTGCGAAAATATAGCAATTA
>JBJEPX010000003.1:0-4066 GCA_051881455.1 Candidatus Fimenecus sp.
CTTTGAAAGTAAGTTCTTGCGATTGTCTGTACATATTGTGAGAAAATACATTCCGTTACTGCTGTAATCGTAATCCTTTAATCTTAAACCTTTTCTTTTTGGAACTATTGGCCCATTCATTATTTTTGGAAATAATTTTTAATTCTCTCAACGGCTTTTACGGTGTTTTCCGTTGAGCCGAAAGCGGTAAGGCGGAAATATCCCTCGCCGCTGGGGCCGAAGCCCTCGCCGGGAGTGCCCACAACCTGAATATTTTCAAGAAGTGTGTCAAAGAATTCCCAGCTTCCCATATTATCGGGAGTTTTAAGCCATACATACGGTGAATTTACGGCGCCGTAAACGGTAAATCCGCAGTCCTTTAAGCCGTTGTAAATAATTTTTGCGTTGTTCTGATAATATGCGATAATCTCGCGAATCTGCTTTTTGCCCTCATCGGTATAGCAAGCGGCGGCGGCTCTTTGAGTGATATATGAAACGCCGTTGAACTTTGTTGCCTGACGGCGTGCCCAAAGTGCGTTGAGCTCAATTCCGTCCACCTTTAAATCGTGGGGAACAACCGTGTATCCGCAACGAACACCTGTAAATCCCGCAGTTTTTGAAAAGCTTCTGAACTCAATAGCACAAGTTTTTGCGCCCTCGATTTCAAAAATGGAATGGGGAACATTATCTTCTGTGATAAACGCCTCATATGCCGAGTCATAAAGAATTACGGCTCCGTTTTCGTTTGCGTAATCTACCCACTTTTTAAGCTCGTCCTTTGTAATCGCCATACCTGTGGGGTTATTGGGGAAGCAAAGGTAAATCATATCCACCTTTTCATCAGGAATTTTGGGCAGGAAATTGTTTTCGGCGGTACAGGGCATATAGTAAATATTGCTCCAACCATTTTCGGTTTTATCACCTGAACGCCCCGACATTACATTTGTATCAACATAAACGGGATAAACCGGGTCGCACACTGCCACTTTATTATCGGTTGAAAAAATATCGCCGATATTTCCGCAGTCGCTTTTTGCGCCGTCGCTTACAAAGATTTCGCTGTTGTCAAGCTTGACGCCTCTTGCCCTGTAATCGTTCTCGTTGATAGCGTCAAGAAGCCATTTGTGGCCGTATTCGGGGGGATAACCCATAAAGGTTTTTTCGTCCGCCATATCGTCAACAGCCTTGTGCATAGCCGTTATACATTCAGCCGCAAGGGGACGGGTAACGTCGCCGATACCCAAGCGGATAACGGGCTTGTCCGGATTTGCAGCCGTATAAGCATTTACCTTTTTTGCGATATTTGAAAAAAGGTATGAGCTTTGAATTTTCAAAAAGTTTTCATTTATTTTCATAACAAATTCCTCCGGGAAGAAATATTTTTAAATCACCGTTATGCCCCGAAACACCTCTACGGCGTTGCCGGAAAGATAAACACAGTTGTCCTCACCGTTCCAATTCACGGTAAGCTCGCCGCCCGGGACGGTTACGGAAATATCCTCATTCTGACGGCAAAATCCGTTCATTACCGCCGCCACCGCCGCCGCACAGGCACCTGTTCCGCAGGCGAGAGTTTCGCCGCTTCCCCGCTCCCAAACACGCATATTCAAACGGTTTTCCCCTGTAATTTCAACAAACTCCGTGTTTATTCTTTCGGGAAACATTTCGTGGTTTTCAAAAAGCGGACCTATATTCGGAAGCGATACAGCGTATGGATTATCGCAAAACACAACGCAATGAGGATTGCCCATTGAAAGGCAGGTTATTTCATAATCACAGCCCGAAATGTTTAATTTTTCACCCCTTACAATACTGCTTCCGTACCGCGTGGGGATTTCGTGGCCTCCCAGTACGGGCTTGCCCATATTAACCCTGCCGCCTGTGGCTTTGCCGTTTTCGGCAAAAATTTCCACCGCCTTTATACCGCTTAATGTATCAACCGTTACGGCGGATTTTTTGCATTTATAATCATATATGTACTTTGCGGTACACCGCACCGCATTGCCGCACATTTTTGCTCGGGAGCCGTCTGCATTATAAATATCCATAAAGCAATCGGCTCTTTCTGACGGACAAATAAGCACAAGCCCGTCAGCACCTATACCGAAATGATAACGGCTCAGGATTTTTGCTGTTTTCTCGGGATTTTCCACCTTTTCCCGAAAACAGTCAACATAAATATAGTCATTGCCCGCACCGTACATTTTGGTAAAATTCATTCATTCTCCCCCAGAATCAGTGACGCAACCTCGATAAGGGGAAGCCCCGAATCCATACTGCGCTTTTGTAATATTTTATGCGCCTGTGATTCGGAAATATGATGCCTTGCCATAATAATTTGCTTTGCCTGAGTTATGAGCCGTTCCTCTTCTTCGGGACGGACTTTTTTCCGCTGAAAGCTTTGACTGTCCGTGACGGCAAGAGTTCTCACGGAGCTTAAAAATTCACTTGTATTTATGGGCATATGAAGAGAGATAAGGTTGCTTCTGAAAACCGTTTGCGCCTGTCCTGACGGCAAAAGGCTTATTATATCAAAGCCGCGGGGTATCATATCGGCAAGCATAACGGGCGACATATCGGAGAGTCTGCCGCACACAACCACCGCCTCGGGACGGATGCTGGCGTATGAAAGAACCTCTGCGCCCGAGGAGAAAACGCTCTCAGTCTGAAAACCGCCTGCGGACAGTATTCTTTTTACACGCTGTGCCGAATCTTTGTTGACGCTTGCAACAATTATCTTCTTCATTTAAACCAAACCGTTTCCTTATTCGTATAAGGGGTGCGCCTTGCAGATTGCCTCAACGCCCTGTCTGATATAATCAGCCTTGTTTTCAAAATCAGTTGCGGCAAGATAAATAAACTCCGCAATCTTATCCATATCGGCAGTATCAAGACCTCTTGTTGTAACTGCGGGAGTACCGAGTCTTACGCCGCTTGTAACGAAGGGCTTTTCGGGGTCGTTGGGAATAGCGTTCTTATTTGCTGTAATATAAACCTCGTCAAGGCGGTGCTCCAACTCTTTGCCTGTAATGCCCACACTGCGAAGGTCAACAAGCATAAGGTGATTGTCCGTTCCGCCTGATACAAGGTCAATGCCTCTCTGTGTAAGCCCCTTTGCAAGAGCGGCGGCATTTGCTACTACATTTTTCTGATATTCTTTAAAATCATCGCTTAAAGCCTCGCCGAAGCAAACAGCCTTACCTGCGATTATGTGCATAAGGGGACCGCCCTGTGTGCCGGGGAAAATTGCCTTGTTGAATTTCATACCGAATTCCTCGTCCTTGCAGAGGATTATACCGCCTCTGGGACCGCGGAGAGTTTTATGTGTTGTAGAGGTTACAACATCTGCATAAGGAACGGGTGAGGGGTGAAGCCCTGCCGCAACAAGACCTGCAATGTGAGCCATATCCACCATAAGATATGCCCCTACGCTGTGAGCGATATTCGCCATTCTTTCAAAATCAATAATTCTGGGATATGCAGACGCACCTGCAACAATCAGCTTGGGTTTGCACTCCTTTGCCTTTTCTTCAAAAGCGTCATAATCAAGGAAGCCGTCGCTGTTAACGCCGTAGGGTACGAAATTATAATATTTGCCCGACATATTAACAGGTGAACCGTGAGTAAGATGACCGCCCTCGGCAAGGTTCATACCCATAACGGTATCGCCCGGCTCGATAAGAGCAAAGTATACAGCCATATTTGCCTGAGCACCTGAATGGGGCTGAACATTGGCATAATTTGCGCCGAAAAGCTTTTTAAGACGGTCGCGTGCAATATCCTCAACCACATCAACATATTCACAGCCGCCGTAATATCTCTTTCCGGGATACCCCTCGGCATATTTATTTGTGAGCACGCTGCCCATTGCCGCCATAACGGCAGGGGAAACTATATTTTCGCTTGCGATAAGCTCGAGATTTCTTTTTTGGCGGGCAAGCTCCATGCCCATAGCGTCGGCAACCTCTTTATCGGTTTTTGCCACAAAGCCGATTGTATCCATTAAATCTGCGTACATATCTTTTCTCCTTGTTTTAATATTCCTTTAATGCGTTATATTCGATGTAGTTCCAATGATATTCAAAAT
>JBJEPX010000004.1:0-78735 GCA_051881455.1 Candidatus Fimenecus sp.
AGGAAACAGAGGTTTTTAAAAGGGGCAGAAACGCCCACACCTCTCACACTCCAAAGAACCAAAGCGGATGTGACTATCATTACGCAACCGGTTTTGAGTCCCTTGTAGGCTATCTGTATTTAAAGGGCGAAAACGAACGCCTTTCCCTGTTGCTTAATGAGGTCATCAAGCATTTCGGGGATGACGAGGTTGGAAAAGAGCCGTAAAAAACTGACATCGTTTTTAATTGACATACTTTATTTCGTTTTGGGCGGAGCGCTTTATTCCGTTGCCGTAAACTGCTTTACATCGAGAAGCAACATTTTAAACGGCGGATTTACAGGGCTTGCAACCGTGTTAAATTTTCTTACGGGTGCTCCCATAGGCACGGTGATATTTCTTCTTAATGTTCCCCTGTTTTTTCTTTCCTTCAAAAAATTGGGGGCAAAATTCGTAATAAGAACAGCGATTGCCACCTTTATTATGTCGGCTCTCATTGATTTGGGAACTGTTTTACCTGTTTATAAAAACGATTTGTTGCTTTCTGCTCTTTTCGGCGGAGCGCTGTCGGGCGCAGGATTGGGAATTGTGTTTATCCGCAACGCCACAACAGGTGGAACGGATATTATTGCAAAGCTCATTCAGTTAAAATTCCCCCACATTTCAATAGGAAGAACAATTTTACTTTTCGATTTGGTTATTGTTATTTTGGGCGGAATTGTTTACCGTAATGCGGAGTCAATGCTCTATGCGGCGGTGGTCATATTTTTAAGCTCACAGACAATCGACTATATAATTTACGGCGTAAACAGAGGCACAATGATAACGGTTATTACCGAACACGGCGAAACGGTGCGTAACATAATCATAAATGAGCTTCACCGCGGAGTTACGGTGCTTAAAGGCCACGGTGGCTACACCGACGGTGAAAAAGATGTAATTATGTGCGCCTGCTATGACAATCAGACAAGCAAATTTATAAAAAAAATAAAATCAGCCGATGAAAAAGCCTTTTTCATTGTTACACAGTCAAAGGAAATTCTCGGCGAAGGATTCAGAAATATTTAGATGAGGTAAAACAATGGCAAAAAAAGAAAACATAAGAAATTTCTCAATAATTGCTCATATCGACCACGGCAAGTCCACCCTTGCGGACAGGCTTTTGGAGCTTACCGAAACCGTGGCAAAGCGTGATATGACCGACCAATTACTTGACAATATGGATTTGGAAAGAGAGCGTGGCATAACCATCAAGGCTCACGCCGTTAAGCTCGACTATAAGGCTCAGGACGGCAATACATACGAGCTTAATCTGATTGACACTCCCGGTCATGTTGACTTTAACTATGAGGTTTCACGCTCCCTTGCCGCCTGCGAGGGCGCGGTACTTATTATTGACGCCTCACAGGGAGTTGAGGCTCAAACACTTGCTAATACATATTTAGCGCTCGATCACGATTTAGAGCTTGTACCCGTCATAAATAAAATCGACCTTCCCGCCGCCGACCCTGACAGAGTGGCAAACGAGGTTGAGGAGGTAATCGGTCTTCCCTGCGATGAAGCACCCAGAGTTTCGGCAAAAACAGGTGAAAATGTTGGGGAAGTTCTTGAAAGCATTGTAAAGCTTGTTCCCCCGCCTGAAAACAACGACGACAAACCGCTTCGCGCATTGGTTTTTGACTCTGTTTATGACAGTTACAAAGGCGTTATTGTTTATGTCAGAATTATGGACGGTAAAATCAAGCCCGGCGACACAATGCGAATGATGGCAACAGGTGCGGAGTTTACAGTTGTTGAAGTCGGTTATATGCGTCCGAACGCAATGGAGCCGCAAAGTGAACTTACATCAGGTGAAGTCGGCTACATTACCGCGTCAATCAAAACTGTCAGTGATGCCCGTGTGGGCGACACGGTAACAACAGCCGAAAATCCTGCCGCCGAACCTCTTGCAGGCTATCGCAAGGTAAATCCCATGGTTTTCTGCGGAGTTTACCCTGCTGACGGCGCGGATTATGAAAATCTTCGTGAGGCTCTTGAAAAATTACAGTTGAACGACGCGGCTTTGTCATTTGAGCCTGAAACCTCGGGAGCATTGGGATTTGGCTTCCGCTGCGGATTTTTGGGACTTTTACACCTTGAAATTATACAGGAGCGCCTTGAAAGAGAATACAATCTCGACCTTGTTACAACAATTCCAAGTGTTATTTATAAAGTTCATCTTACAAACGGCGATGTTATTGAAATCGACAACCCAAGCCACTACCCCGACCCTGCGGTTATCGATTATTGTGAAGAGCCTACTGTTGAGGCACATATTTACGCTCCGCCCGAATACATCGGCTCAATTATGAATCTTTGTCAGGACAGACGCGGTGTTTATGTAAACACTACTCATCTTGCTTCCGACCGTGTTGATTTGCATTATATTTTACCTCTTAATGAGATTATTTACGACTTTTTTGATGTGCTTAAATCACGCACCCGCGGTTATGCGTCCTTTGACTATGAAATGAGTGACTATCAGCGTTCAAGCATAATTAAACTTGACGTTCTTCTTAACGGTGATATTATTGACGCTCTTTCGTTTATGATTCACAGTGAAAAGGCTTATGCAAAGGCACGCAGAATTGCAGAAAAATTAAAGGAAAATATTCCCCGTCAGATGTTCGAAATACCAATTCAAATGGCAATCGGCGGCAAAGTTATTGCCCGTGAAACCGTTAAAGCAATGCGCAAGGATGTTCTTGCAAAGTGTTACGGCGGCGATATTACAAGAAAAAAGAAACTGCTTGAAAAACAAAAGGAAGGTAAAAAGCGTATGCGCCACTTCGGTACCGTTGAGGTGCCCCAAGAGGCGTTTATGGCTGTGCTTAAACTTGACGATGAATAATAAGATTTTTGAAAAATTAGATGAACTGAATATCCAATACAAAACGGTGGAGCATCCTGCCGCCTTCACAATGGAGGAAATCGCCGAATACAACTTGACCTCACACGGTCACATACCGAAAAACCTTGTTTTGCGTGATGTTAAGGGAACTCGGAATATGCTTGTGGTGGTGCACGGCGATAAAAGGGCTGATTTGCGCCTTATCCGTGACGAAATCGACTCAACAAAGTTAAGCTTTGCCTCTGATGAACGGCTTAATAAGTATCTCTCCGTTGAAAAAGGTTCTGTATCCCCTCTCGGCGTAATATTTGACAGGGAAAAGGAGCTTGAAATCTATTTTGACGGCGATTTGAAAAAAGAAGAAATTGTGGGCTGTCACCCCAATGACAACCGTGCAACCGTGTTTTTGAAATTTTCTGACCTTGTAAAATACATAGAAAACAGCGGCCACACAATTAAATTTATTAAAGTATGAGAAACATCGGTCTTTATCTTCACATTCCCTTTTGCCGTTCCAAGTGCCCCTACTGCGATTTTTATTCTTTTTCGGGGAAATCGGAGCAAAAGGCGGAATATGTAACGGCTTTACAGGGAAAAATTGTGTCAAGTTCTTCGGCTTTACAGCGTTATGTCGAGTGTAAAGCGGATACGCTTTACATTGGCGGCGGAACACCCTCAGTTTTAGGTGCAGAAATGCTCGCAAGCCTTGTAAATACGGCAAAGTCGGCTATACTTACAGAATATGCCGAAATCACCGTTGAGTGCAATCCTTACGGTCTAGACGATAATTTTTTCAAAAAATTACAGGACTGCGGAGTGAACAGAATTTCCATGGGACTGCAATCTGCCGTTGACATGGAAAGGCAAATTTTGGGCAGACGGTCAGACAAAAATCAGGTTGAAAAAGCGGTAAAAGCGGCGCAAAAAGCAGGATTTTCCAACATTTCTCTTGATGTCATGTTAGGTATTCCCGACCAAACGGAAAAATCCCTTAACGAAACGCTGGATTTTTGCCTGTCTTTGGGCGTGCCCCACATAAGCGCTTATATTTTAAAGTTAGAGGAAAATACTCATTTTTACCGTAATGCCTCGAAATACAATTTCCCCGATGAGGATTTGACGGCGGATTTGTACTTGCAGATGTGCGAATCCCTTGAAAAAGGCGGCATAATGCAGTATGAAATCTCAAACTTTGGAAAATCGGGCTTTGAAAGCCGCCATAATCTTAAATATTGGCATTGTGAGGAGTATTTGGGACTTGGCCCTGCCGCTCACTCATTTATTGACGGCAAAAGATTTTATTATCCCCGTGATTTTGAATCATTTTTAAACAAAAACTCCCCAATCCACGACGGAGAGGGCGGAGATTTTACCGAATACGCCATGTTGGCGCTCCGTTTAACAGAGGGACTGTGCGAAACTAAGGTTCAAGAGCGTTTCGGGCATAATATTCCGAAAGAGATTTATGAAAAATCAAAAATTTTCGTTGATAACGGATATATGCAGAAGACTGATAATGCTTTATCTCTTACTCGAAAAGGATTTTTAATTTCAAATGCAATTTTAGCGGAAATATTGTAAATAAGAGTTTAATAGTTTATTAGACAAATCGGGATACGAGGTATTATCATGTATAGATTAGAAACAGAAAACTTTCTTTTGGAATTTAATCCAACGGTATATGAAAATGATCTTTCATTTGCAGTAAACACCAGTCTAGGTATAAAGGTATTCAGTTATGGATTTTCCGCTGACGCTGTGATGGATATTGATGTCCGAGGCCTTGCGGGCTTTTCTGTATCTCTAAATAGACTATATGAAACACTCAAAGGCTCTGCGAGATTAGAAGATCCGTATGGTGTACATAGCTATATAGAGTTTATAGCTTGTAGCGGAGGTCACATCAAAGTTAAGGGTAGTATTTATAATGGAAATGCCTATGGATATGAACAGGAACTCGCTTTTGAAAATGAACTCGACCAAACCTATCTAAAGAGTTTTGTAAAGGCTTTGTTTGACGACTACAAAAAATATGCAGAGCGATAACTTCTAATTTGTAGGGATTGTATTGTAGGGCGGGGGCTTGCTCCCGCCGTTGAGATACCCAAAATCTAATGCACTTGTAGGTGCGATTCACGAATCGCCCCGTAAAATAACCCCTCTGTCAACTTTGTTGACATCTCCCCTTTCAGGGGAGACAAGGGGCGATGTGCAAATACAACTTCCAATTTGTAGGGATTGTATTGTGGGGCGGGGGCTTGCTCCCGCCCTGCCTTGAAACATCCAATTTACAAAGAAGAAAAATATAATTATACGATTTTTGATAAATCCAAGAAAATAAAATATTTCAAACACAAAATATATAATTGATTATGCGAACCGCTGTTTATATTTTTCTTTGACATTATATTTATATTGTGATAAAATAATATTCCTTGCAAAAAAGTAAACCGATAAAAAGAGGTGGAACGAATGCCTATTAAAATTGACAACCAACTGCCGGCACGGCATAATCTTGAATTGGAAAATATCTTTGTTATGAGCGAGTCGAGAGCCGCATTGCAGGACATTCGTCCGCTTAAAATCATACTCCTTAACCTGATGCCCACAAAAATCGAGACTGAAACGCAGATTTTAAGGCTTCTCAGCAATACTCCCTTGCAGGTTGAGGTTGAGCTTTTGCAGGTTGCAACTCACGAGAGCAAGAACACCTCAAAGGAGCATATGCTGAAATTTTACAAGACCTTTGACGATATAAAGGATGAAAAATTCGACGGTATGATTGTAACAGGCGCTCCCGTTGAGATGATGCCATTTGAAGAGGTTGATTATTGGGACGAGCTTTGCACAATTTTCGATTGGGCAAAAAGCCATGTTTACTCCTCATATCACATCTGTTGGGGTGCGCAGGCGGCGCTTTATTACCATTACGGAATTCCCAAATATCAGCTTCCCGAAAAGATGTTCGGCATATTCCCCCACAAGCCCCTTGATATGTACCATCCGTTGCTCAGAGGGTTCAGCGATGTTTTCTATGTTCCTCATTCAAGGCACACTGAGGTAAAGAAAGAGGACATTGCCCTTGTTAAAGATTTGCAGATACTCTCATATTCCGATATTGCAGGCGTTCACATTGTTGCAGATATGGAGTGCAGAAATTTCTACTGCACAGGCCATTCCGAATATGACAGCGATACGCTGGCGAGGGAATATTTCCGTGATTTGCACAAAGGTCTTCCCATAAAAATACCTTACAATTATTTCCCGAATAACGATACCCGCTTAACACCTCCCCTTACATGGAGAGGAGCCGGCAGTCTGCTGTTCCAGAATTGGCTGAATTACTTTGTTTATCAAAGAACGCCCTACGATATTTCGGAAATAAAATAAAAATGTATTTCAGAGCGGTCTTTTACAAAAGACTGCTCTTTTTTGTTTATCTACCGTCAATGCAAAAACTGTATGCTTTCAGCATATATGTTTTTTAAACAATAGCCTTGCAAAAATTTGACGAATTGTGTATTCTATATGTATATGTGCTATTAGATTAAAAATATAATCGTAACAAGTGAAGTGATTTAAAATTGAAACATTGTCCGCACTGTAACGCCAAGCTTCCGGATGAGGCAAATATTTGTCTCGCGTGTTTTAAAGTACCGGAAAGAATCGGTATTACGGTTATTGCCAAGAACAGCAAAGCGGAAAAAATCATTATTTTTGCGGCGGCCGTGTTTGTTTTCATTTCTGCGGTCGGATTTTCGGCGGTGAACAGCAGAAACGGTTTGTCGAAAGCCGAGCCTGATGACAACCCACATAACAGTATTCTGAATATCAACACAATTCAAAACCATAATAGCGAAAGTGATATGCCAAACGGTGACGAAACAATGCCCGACAGTGAGTTGTCCGACACTGTACTCTCATCGGGAGAAGCAGGCAGTTCAACAGTGCCGTCTTCCGAAACGGCAAGTGCGGAAGAAAACGGAACCGTTCAAGGAAACGAAAATGTTTCCTTGGCAGAAAATCCGTCAAATTCAGTTCCGGGAAATCCTGCGGTTAATCCGCCTTCAACATCAAAAACGGAAACCACCACCCAGCCCGCTGAACCTGAATACGATAATTTTGAATACGCTCCCTACAATAACGGTACAAAATATTATTCCATAACCAAATATACGGGCAATTCGAGGAATGTCACTATTCCTGCAAAAATTGACGATAAATATGTTGTTGAAATTGCATCGGACGCTTTTAAGAGCAACAGCGAAATTGAAACAATCAGCTTTGTAGCGGACAGCGGTCAGCCTTTTTTGTGGATACAGAGCGGCTGCTTTAACTCGCTTAGCTCACTTCACACGATTTCTTTCCCGGACACGGATTTGGGAATTGTCAATGAGTTTGCGAAAAGCTGTACCAAGCTGAAACAGATAAATATTACAAACTGGCAATATAAATTTTTAGACGGCGGACTTTATTACTACACATCAAGGGATTGGAAGCTTCGCTTTTACTGCCCCGCATACACCGGTTCTACTCTTACGATTCCGTCTTGGTGCGCAGGTATCGAGGGAAGCTGTAATCTAGACGAAAATCCGTATTTAAAAGTTATCAATATGCACGCAGACTGCACTTCCTTCCCCTCGAACTACAACACCTCAAAGTATCTGGAAGCCGTAAATGTTGACAGTGCGAACACCCATGCGTTCAGCAAGGACGGAGTGCTGTTCTGTAAGGATTCAAACGGAAACTACTCAACCTCACTTTATCCGCCATGCAAAAAGGATAAGCTTTTTAAAATGCCTGAAAACGTACGGCTTACGGTTATGTCCAGAGCCGCCTCAAATCCGTATCTTGAAGAGCTTTGGGTTCCAGTTTCATCATCTTTTGATTCATATGACCAGATCTTCTTCAACAGTGCTTTTCCTAATCTGAAAACAATATATTTGCAAAACGGTCATTCACTGACAGATAGAGCAAAATCCACTTTTACAGGAAATTTATATTTTTATTAAAGGGATTGGTAAAATGGTAAAATCAACCACGGAGCTTTTAAATGAACTGAAAGAAGAAAATTGTTCTTTGAACAATTATATAGGAAAAAACGACGAGCATTTCATCAGGAAAGACATAAAGAATTTTTGGGAAGAACAGATTTGTAATTGTGATTTTTCAAAATCAAATATTATCAACAAATCAGATTTCAGTTACTGCTATTTTTACGATGTAATCAACGGCAGGAAACTGCCCACCCGCGACAAAATCGTAAGGCTTGCTCTTGTTATGCATATGAATTTGGATAAGTGTCAAGAGGCTCTTAAACTTTCGGGCCGCTCCGCTCTGTATCCAAAGTTTAAACGCGACAGTATTATTATCTTTGCAATAGAAAATGGTCTTTCAATTGCAAGGTGTAATGAGCAACTTGTAAAATACGGAGAGGATGAATTAAAATAAAAGACAAGTCCAATGAAATCCTTGCATATATTGAAAACTCCTTGGAGCATTACTTCAACCGTGAAGCAGTACTGAAAGAAACAGATTTTTCCAGCATTTTCCTCTATCAGCACAAGGAAAACAGCTCGTATATTGTTAAAATCTTTTCTTTAAATCCAAACGATGATGTTTTCAGAATTCTCAAGAATAAAGCTCACCCAAATTTACCCATAATTTTCGATGTTTGCGCTGATGATAACGGTATAACTGTTCTTGAAGAATACATTGAGGGCGACCGTTTGGATACGATTTTGGAAAACGGTCCGTTGGAAAAGAGAACTGCTTGCCGTTATGCCTGTCAGCTTTGCGATGCGCTTACATTTTTACATTCCTTCGGCATTATTCACCGCGATATTAAGCCCTCAAATATTATTATTAAAAAGGACGGAACAGCGGTGCTTATTGATCTTTCCATTGCAAGGCTTATAAACGAAAACGACACCGATACAAGGGAACTGGGTACGCCGGGCTTTGCCGCTCCAGAACAATTCGGGATTTCGCAATCCGGCAAGGAAACCGATATTTATGCCTTGGGTGTTCTTCTTAATTTAATGCTTACGGGCGTTCACCCAACAGTTAATATGCCCAAAGGACATTATAAAAGGATTATAAAAAAGGCAACTTCAACTCAAATGACGAAAAGATTTCACAGTGCAAAATCAATGAAAAAGCAGCTTTCACCGTTTACATAAAAAACCGTGAGTTCACAAAACTCACGGTTTTCTTTTATTCTATAACCGTATATCCTTTATCCTCAACGGCCTTTTTGATAACATCGTCGGACAAGTCTGTGTTAAGCTTTAATACTGCCGTGCCCTCTGTATGGCTGACGATTGCCTCATCAACCTGAGGAAACTCCTCAAACATTTTCTTAACCGTTGCCTCGCAATGAGAGCACATCATACCTTCGATTTTTACTGTTTTTTCCATAGTTTTTGACTCCTTTATTTTTGATTTGATTTTTTTATCATGTTTACTGTTATGAATATCCTTAAAGTTTAACCGCAACGCATTTGTAACTACACATACGCTGGAAAGGCTCATTGCCGCCGCCGCAAACATTGGGCTTAACTGCAAGCCGAAAACAGGTATCAGCGCACCTGCCGCGAGAGGAATTCCCACGGCGTTATAAAAGAACGCCCAAAAGAGATTTTCGTGAATGTTGCAAAGAGCGGCTCGGCTCAGTCTTACAGCGGCAGGCACATCGGAAAGTCTGCTGTTCATGAGCACAACATCGGCGGCATCAATGGCAATATCCGTCCCCGCACCTATGGCGAACCCCATATCGGCGCTAGTCAATGCAGGAGCGTCGTTTATGCCGTCGCCAACCATTATTACCTTGCCCTGCTGTTTTAACTGCCTGATTACCTTTTCCTTGCCATCGGGGAGCACTCCTGCCGCAACATCATCAACACCTGCCGCCTTGCCTATTGCACGGGCGGTTTTTTCATTGTCACCTGTGAGCATTACAACTCGAAGTCCCATATTTTGCAGTTCCTTTATAGCTTTGGGACTATCCTCTTTTATCACATCGGCAACGGCAATCACGCCCAAAAGTTCACCGTTTTTACAAAACAGTAAAGGAGTTTTTCCCTCATCTGCTTTATCCTCCGCATTTTTTTGAATAATGTCTGGAACTTTTGCTTTTTCTCTGATAAAATTCAAACTGCCGCCGTAAATCTCATCATTTTCAAACTTTGCATATAGTCCGTTCCCCGGCAGAGCCTCAAAATCTGTCACGACAAAACGCTGAATACCCATTTCCTCGCCTTTTGCCGTAATCGCTCTTGAAAGCGGGTGCTCACTGTGAAATTCAAGGGAAAAAGCGGTGGTCAAAAGCTCATTTTCGGTAATACCTTCAGCAGGGATAATATCTGTAACTTCGGGCTTACCCATAGTAATTGTGCCTGTTTTATCAAGCACGGCTATCTGTGCTTTGCCTGTCTGTTCGAGGGACTCGGCGTTTTTAAAGAGAATACCGTTTTTTGCCCCTACTCCGTTACCTACCATAATGGCAACGGGAGTGGCAAGCCCCAAAGCGCATGGACAGCTTATTACAAGCACGGAAATTCCCCTTGCAAGAGCAAAGCCGAAGCCCTGCCCCACAATAAGCCAAACGATAACGGTTATTACCGCCATTACAGTTACAACGGGAACGAACACGCCGGAAACACGGTCTGCCGCTTTTGCGATGGGTGCTTTTGTGGCGGCGGCATCGCTGACAGTTTTAATTATTTGTGAAAGAGTTGTATCCTCACCTACCCGAGTTGCCTCGCACTTAATATATCCCGACTGATTTATGGTTGCGGCAGACACCCTATCTCCCACGGTTTTATCGGCAGGTATGCTTTCACCCGTCAAAGCCGACTCATCAACTGCCGTTGTGCCCTCAAGAATAATGCCGTCAACAGGAATACTCCCGCCGGGGCGTACAACAAATATATCACCTTTTCGGATATTCTCAACAGGCACCTCTGTTTCAACGCCGTCTGTTATTACCACGGCGGTTTTAGGTGCCAAATTCATAAGTCCTTTCAGCGCATCGGTGGTTTTGCCCTTTGACCGTGCTTCAAGCATTTTACCCACGGTAATAAGGGTGAGAATCATTGCGGCGGATTCAAAATAGAACTCGTGCATATAGCCCATCACAGCCGCCGTGTCACCTTTTAACTGTGCATCGGTCATGGCAAAAAGCACATATGTGCTGTATATAAATGCGGCGCTCGCACCGAGAGCCACAAGTGTGTCCATATTGGGAGAACGGTGTAAAAGCCCCTTAAAGCCGCTTATAAAGAATTTTTGGTTGATTACCATTACAATTGCCGTTAAAAGCAACTGTAACAATCCCATGGCAATATGATTTCCCGTCAATATGGAGGGCAACGGCCAGCCCCACATCATATGCCCCATTGAAATATACATTAAAACTATTAAAAACACTAACGAGGCAATAAGTCGCTTTTTAAGCTTGGGAGTTTCTGTATCTTTTAACACATCATCGGATTTTGACGGTGATTTTGTGCTTCTCTTTAAAGCGGCACCGTAGCCTGCCGCCCTGACAGCATCTATTATTTTTTCAGAAGACGCCGTACCCTCAACGCCCATTGAATTTGTCAAAAGGTTGACCGCACAAGAGGTTACGCCGTCCACACCCGTTACGGCTTTTTCCACACGGGCGGCACAGGCGGCACAGCTCATTCCGCTGACAGAATATTGAGTCATAATTTCACCTTATTTCATAAGCTTTTGCAAGGTTTTGAGCAAATCGTCAACCGTTTCAGTTTTTCCTGCCTTAATATCGTCTGTAACGCAAGTCTTGATATGATTTGCAAGTAATTCTTTATTAAAAGCATTAAGCGCCGCATTAACTGCGGACACCTGTATTATTATGTCCGTACAGCAAGCGTTTTTTTCAACCATTCCGCGGATTCCCCGAATTTGCCCCTCAATACGGTTAAGACGATTGATAAGCGATTTATATTCCTCCTCGGAACGCATTTTTGTTTTATGACAGCAGTTGCAGTTGTTCTCCATTACAGTTACCTCACTTGGATTTTCATATTTTCATTATATACCCCCATAGGGTATATGTCAAGGGGTAAAAAATTTTCCCCTTTTGGGGAATTTTCAATTTTTCATTTTCAACTCTCAATTAAAAAAAGTACGGGCGATTCACGAATCGCCCGTAAAATTACATACAAATTCATATATTGTTTTGAGATATTCACCTCATCAGTCGGCTGTGCCGACAGCTTCCCCTCAAGGGGAAGCCAATTTACGGTGGGAGCAGACGGTCCCCTACAACAACGCCGTGAAATTATTTATTAAAATGTTGTTTTGATGCTGTGAGTGTATTTTTGAGAAGCATCGTAATGGTCATGGGGCCTACGCCGCCTGGTACGGGAGTGATAAATGAGCATTTGTCCTTAACCGCTTCAAAATCCACATCGCCGCAAAGTTTACCCTCTGCGTTTCTGTTCATACCGACATCAACAACAACGGCGCCGTCCTTTACCATATCGGGCGTTACAAAATATGCCTTGCCCACTGCGGCAACGAGAATATCCGCCCGTCTTGTTACCTCTTTTAGGTTCTTTGTTCTTGAATGGCAGATTGTAACAGTTCCGTTTTGACCGAGGAGAAGCATTGCCATAGGCTTGCCCACAATATTACTTCTGCCGATTACAACACATTCCTTGCCCTCAACGGAAATATCATAGTATTTGAGCATTTCCATAATTCCTGCCGGTGTGCAGGGCAAAAATGAATGGTCGCCAATCATAATATGGCCTGTATTAACAGGGTGGAAAGCGTCAACATCCTTATGAGGAGCAATGGCGTTAAGTACCTTTTTTTCATCTATCTGTGAGGGTAGCGGCAACTGACAGAGAATACCGTCAACTGCATTGTCTTTATTGAGCTTTTCAACAAGTGCTAATAACTCTTCTGTGGTTGTTTCTTCGGGGAGGGCATATTCAAATGACTCCATTCCCACCTCGGCACAGCCTTTTTTCTTATTGTTTACATAAACCCGTGATGCGGGATTATTGCCCACTATTATAACGGCAAGTCCTGTGCTTTTGCCCTCTTTTTTGAGCGCTTCAACCTCTTTTTTTATACTTTCGCGCACAGACGCCGCAACCTCTTTACCGTCAATAATCTTATACACTGCTTTTGTTCTCCTTATACTCTTTAACTTTCTGCTCTTTTTCTTTCTGTATCTGGATAAACTTTGCAACGGTCAATGCAGTACAGCAAACCACAAGTACCATAGAGAGCACCTGCGAAACGCGCAGATTTGTAGAGCCGATATAAAGACTGTCCGTACGAAGGCCCTCGACCACGGCTCTTTCAAGTCCGTAAATTATACCGTAGCCCAAAATAAGCTGACCGTCAAACTTTCTGAATTTTTGACAAACAATAAACAGTATTACAAAGCCTATAAGACACCATAGAGATTCGTAAAGGAAAGTGGGGTGAACAGGAAGGTCGGCGTCCATTTGAATTCCGTTTTGAGCAAAAGTTCCGTAATTGGCGGTTATGTACGCGGATATTTTGTCGCTTGTCATCCCCCATGGGAGAGTTGTGTTTGTGCCGAAAGCCTCCTGATTGGTAAAGTTTCCCCATCTGCCGATACCCTGACCTATAAGGAAACTCATTCCTGCCAAATCAAGCAGCTTGTAAAAATTCAAATCAATCTTTTTACAAACGAAAAAGGCAACTATCAAGGCGCCGATAATTCCGCCGTAAATAGCAAGACCGCCCTCCCATATTTTGAAAATTGAGAGCAAATCGTTTTTATAACTGTCCCATTCAAATGCAACATAATAAAG
The DNA here is from genome assembly GCA_051881455.1 of Candidatus Fimenecus sp. GTDB lineage: Bacteria > Bacillota > Clostridia > Oscillospirales > Acutalibacteraceae > Fimenecus. The sequence goes on from JBJEPX010000004.1 coordinate 13,693, forward strand.
TCTTGCGCCAACTATTCCGCCGATTGTGCCGTAAATGAGCACATCAAGCATTTTATCAAGGTCCATTTTCCATTTATAAGCCATTCTGCCGCCGAAAAGCACGGCAAGAGTAAAGCCCAATGCAATAATTACGCCGTAAAACTTAATGGTAATATCAATATCCCAGCCGGGGATTGTGAATTCCACAAGATTTTCATAAACATCAAGTTTCCAGCCCAATTTCGGGAACTCAACGAGAGTATAATCGGTTAAAAATTTCATACGGTATCTCCCTTGCTACATTATAATTGACATTGAAGAATTTTCAATGTTTATTGCATTTCTTAAACGAGAGTCAATATCCTCGGCTGTTATACTTTCAAGCACCGAAAGGCGTTCAAAAAGACCGCAACCGCTGAAATATTCACCCACAAGGTCATTGGCTATTGAATCTATATCGTTAAAATTCATTATAAAACTGCCGTAATGCTTTTTCTTGATACGGTCAAAGTCCTCACGGCTGACGCCCTCTTTTTTCACACGCATAATTTCTTCGTTTATGCGCTCGCGCACCTTTTCACAGTTTGTGCTTTCCCCCGTGAAAATATGGGCGGAGTATCCGTAACCTTCAAAATATTCCGTATCAAATGTGGTATTCACAAGCCCCTCGCTTATCAGCTCCTCATAAAGATTTGAGGTCTTGCCCGCAATAATATCAAGAAGAATTGCGCTTTCAAGGGACTCCTTTAAGGTTCTTTCGGGAGTTTTTACATTCTCTTTATAGCCTATTGCGAAAATAGGCATTGCCACGCTGAGTTTTCTCGTAACCGTATCCTGAACAACTGTTTCGGGCTCAGGTTCAAAGCTGCGTTCAATTTTCTTGGATACCTTGGGTTTGAGTATTCTATCCGCCACGCTCAGCACCTGCTCCACGGTAACATTGCCTGCCACAGCAAGCGCCATGTTTGCGGGATTATAAAAGGTTTCGTAACAGCTGTAAAGCAAATCCGCTGTAATATGGCTTATAGACTCCACCGTACCTGCTATGTCGATTTTTACGGGGTGCTTATGGTACATTGCACGAAGAAGAGAGAAAAGGAACTCCCAACCGGGGTCATCGTTGCACATTTTTATTTCCTGCCCGATTATTCCCTGTTCTTTTTGAACGGTTTCGGGAGTGAAATAAGGATTGCTTACAAAATCAAGCAGTATTTCGAGGGACTGCCGGAAATTACCGCTGCATGAGAAGAGATAACAAGTTTTATCAAAAGATGTGTAAGCATTTGCTGAGGCTCCTGTTTTTGCATATCTTGCAAAAGCGTCCAACTCCTCGCTTTCAAAAAGCTTGTGTTCAAGAAAATGGGCAATTCCCTCGGGAACAGCAATAAAATCCTTTTCGCCCTCTAATCTGAATCGGGTATCTATTGAGCCGTATTTTGTACCGAATACCGCATATGCAGAGGAATAGTTTTCCTTGGGATAAACGAAAATTTTAAGTCCCGAGGAATGGTCAATTTCATAATAACTGTCATTTAAAAGTTCGTTTTTAATTTCTTTTATATTATTCATCGCCCTCAGCCTCCCCCGAAAGAAGATAAACGGAATCCACGGTTACTTTTTTTGCGCACTCAATTACCTGCTCCCGCGTAACTTCGGAAAGCTTTTCGGCGTATTCTTCACCGTCAATCAACTCACCGTCAAACGCCTGCGAAGCTATAAAAGTGCAAACCGAAACAGGCGAGTCGCCCACGCCTATGAAAGCGTCTGACAAAGCCGAAATTGAAGATTCAAAATCCTCATTTGTAAACTCACCGTTTTTCATTATATCAAGCTGATTTAATATTTCGTGAAGAGCCTGACGGTAATTTTCTTCCTCAATACCGCTTTGAACAAATATAATGCCCTTTTCACGCAAAAGCCTTGCGCCGCAGTAATAGCAAAGGCTCATTTTTTCACGCACATTCATAAAAAGCCTTGAATACGGTCCGCCGCCGAAAATATCGGTCATTACCCTGTATGCAAAATAATTATCGTCGGAATTTTTCATACCTGTGCGAAGGCCTATAACAAGCTTTGCCTGATTTACTTCCATCTGCTCATTAAAATACCGAATATTATCCGCTTTTTCCACATACACCGTTTCAAGTGCCTTGGGGGCTCTTTCCTTAACGGAGTTTGCAAAATCCGTAAATTTTTCCGTAAGCATATTGCCGTCAAGACTGCCGCAAACGGTTATTACAACCGTTGAGGATTTCAGCATATCCTCATATGCTTCAAAGAGCTTTTCGCCGTCAAGCTCTTTTATGTCGTTTTCAAGCTTTTCGCGGTCAATTCCGTAAGGCTCATCACTGCACATCAGCTGACGAAGCCTTGACACGGCATAAGCACGCTTATCGTTCTTTTCAGCCTCAATATTTTCAAGAGTAAAGCGAATTTCACGGGCGGTGAATTCCCTGTCAAAACAGCCGTTTTCACAATTGGGATTTTTAATAATATCAATGAGAAAATCAACTGCGGCCTCCGAAATTTTACTGCCGTCAAGTGAAAAGCGATCGTCGGGCAGTTCCATTGAAAAGCGGATTCTCACCTTTTCGCCCACGGTGGCAATATCCGAATAAAAATCAGCACCGTAAAGACTTTCGATTTTACCATTAAAGGTTTTAAAGGTGTTGTACCGTTTTGAGGTGTGCCCCATAAGGGATGACAGCACATTCTGCGCCGCAAAATGACGGGATATGGGCAAATAAAAATCAAATTTAATGCAATTTGTTTTAAATTTCTCGCTGTTGATGCAAATGAGCTTTACGCCCTTTGCTATTTCTCTGTACGCCGAAACGCTCACCAAGCTTCACCCTGTCTTTTCTAACACGGATACCTAAATGCACATATCCGCATTTAATAGTTTAATAATTAGTTTACCATATTTCGGAAGTTTTTTCTACTGTTTTACAGATGTTTTTTGATTTGCCTGTTTATTTTTCCCTTTCGCGGTGCAAAATAACCAAAACAGATATGAAATATTTGTAAATATCGCAAAATAATCATTGACTTTAATTACCATTTACAATAAAATAAATAAGATATGTAGAAAAACTGTTAAGGTGACAATATGAATTTGGTTTACAATATTCAAAGAAAAGGTATGAGCATAACGCTTGACCGTCTGCTGAAATACATTGACAAGGACCCTCAGGCAAATATTATTAAACTTGCAGACAAAATCGGCCCTGTTTTCAGCAAAATTTTCCCCCCTGAAAACTTCAAAAAGATAAAAGCCGCCGCTGAGGATAAAGACAATGTTTGGACTCAGTTCGCCCTTGGGCTTATCCGTGATATTGACCGCAATGTTTTGAAACAAATGCTTTTGTCTTTCGGTATTGACGCAGGGTATTACGGTACAAAAGCAGTCAGAAAAAACCGCGAAAAGTACAAGTGTAACATACCCTTCAACATTCTTTTTGACCCCACAAGCGCCTGTAATTTGCGCTGTAAGGGCTGTTGGGCGGCGGAATACGGTCATCAGCAAAACCTTACAAATGAAGAGATGCAAAGTATCGTAACTCAGGGCAAGGAGCTGGGATGTCATTTTTACTGGCTTACCGGCGGAGAGCCGCTTATCCGCAAGAATGATATTATTGAGCTTTGCAAAAACAACAGAGACTGCATTTTCCTTGTATTTACAAACGCAACTCTTGTTGACCAAAAATTCTGTGACGATATGAAAGAGGCAGGTAATATTGCACTTGCTTTGAGCATCGAGGGCAGTGAGGAGTCAAACGACTGGCGCAGAGGTGACGGCGCGTACAAAACCACCGTTAGCGCAATGGAATTGTTGCAGAAAAACAAGTGTATTTACGGCGTTTCCGTTTGCTATACACAGAAAAATATCGAACTTGTAACAAGCGACGATTTTATGAATATGCTCATTGAAAAGGGCGCAAAGTATTCTCTTTTCTTCAATTATATGCCCGTAGGCCACGGAGCCGACAAGGAGCTTATTCCCACTCCCGAGCAGAGAAAAAGAATGTATCTTTGGCTTAAAGAAACACGCAACAGTAAAACAGGCAAGCCTATTTTCGTAATGGACTTCCAAAACGATGCTGAATATGTGGGCGGTTGTATTGCAGGCGGACGCAACTATTTCCACATTAACTCCGCAGGTGACATTGAGCCCTGCGTATTTATCCACTATTCAGACTCAAATATCAGGGAAAAAACATTGCTCCAAGCGTTGCAGTCACCTTTATTTATGGCGTATTATCACAATCAGCCCTTTAACGACAATCATCTGCGCCCCTGCCCCATGCTTGAAAATCCCGAAATTTTGCGCAGACTCGTTAAAGAATCGGGTGCAAAATCCTCTGACCTGATTGTAAAGGAAAGTGCAGACGAGCTTTGCGACAAATGCGTTGAGTATGCGGCAAATTGGGAGCCCGTTGCCGATGAGCTTTGGGAGACTCTTCCCCACCGCGACACACATACTCAATACTACCGCGACACACCCGAGGGCAAGGCGGAATTCGGTTGCTGTTCGGGTAAATGTGCACAGTGTACCGCTGAATCGGCAGAAATCGCAGATAAATAAAAACTACAAAGCATCTTCATTATTGAGGGGGACTATTATTGGAAAAGCGGTTTAAAAATTATCTTGTGGATGACATACTGAAAAACAAACTCATTGTTATTTCGTCTTTGCTTATTGCCGTAATGTCTTTTGGCTTTGCGGTGACGAACTTCTCCATAGGAGTTGACGATACTGCATCGTATCACTATCTGCATACTTTCGGTTGGGGGAATATGCTTCAACAAGGACGGCTTCTTCACATTCTTTTCGACAGAGTAACCGGTTATCTTGAATTTATTCCCTTTCTTAACGAATTCATAGGCGCTTGTCTTTTTTGGCTTTCGGCTATATTTTTCTGCGCTCTTTTCCAATATGTTACGAACGGAAAACTAAACAACTTTGTTTTAGCCGTTTTCTGCGGAATATACATTTCTTTCCCGATTACTGCTGAAAAGTTTATTTACAGTTTAGATGTAATTGTAACCATGCTTTCTTATGTGTGTGTTGCATATTCGCTTGCCAAAGCATATGAAGCGATATATTTAAAAAAGAAAATTTCTTTTTTAATTTCAGTAATATTTTTGATTATCGGAATCGGTGCATATGAATCGTTTATTTTCCTTTACATAAGCGGAGTGTTTGCAATTTTCTTACTGAAATGTATTTTCAGCGAAAGCAAGGTCAAGCTTACGGACACAATTCTTAAAGGGTTTGGATTTTTAGCCATACTTTTGATTGCGTTCTCAGTTTATTATGCCGCAGTTTATATTTCGCAATTGGCAATGCATCAATACGGAATTTTCGCGCGTGATTCTGTTTGGTCATATGAGCACCTGACTTTTATTGAAAAAATAGTCAGAGTATTAGTCAAACTGAAAACTGCCTTTCTTTCCGCAAGCAATGTGGCAATCGTTGAATTCGATATATTCGCAGTAATTTGCGCCGTTATTTCACTGGTTTTTTCCATAAAGAAAAAAAGTCTTGTTCCCCTTTTGTGCTTCGGAGGTCTTATTGCTGCAAATCTCGGAATACATATAATCATAGGCTATTTCATGTTAAGAAGCGCCCAGACAATGTGCTTCTTCGTAGCATTTACCGCAATGCTTTTAACACTGTTTTTAAGTAAAATCAAGATAAAAGCATCTCAACCCATAATAACCGGTATTGTTTGTTTACTTGTATTTATACAATTAGCAGAGCTTAATTTGGCTTTTTATGACGACTATGCCCGATATAAAAAGGAGGAGTTTGTTGTCCATTCAATTGCCACACGGTTAGTGGCTGAATGTGATGTTACAAAGCCTGTTGTATTCGTGAACAGAGGCAGCGGGTATTTAAACACCGTTGCAGATGACAGACAAGCCATCGGAATGTCTCTTATGCATTGGAGTGTAGGCGCATTCGGAGATGTGCAATCCTCGGTAATGTTGGAATGCTTTAAACTTCACGGATATGACTTTTTGGTTAAGCCGGATAAGGAAACAGCCGCAGAGGCACTATCTCATGCCGCTGAAATGGAAGGCTGGCCGAAGCAAGGTTGTATCAAGGAATTTGACGAATATATTCTTGTAAGCATAGGTGAACCCGCTGAATAAGCTGTTGCATTTAAACAATAACATAAATAAATCCCCTGCGGCACTCTTTAATTCTGCCTCAGGGGATTTGTTTTTCTGTAAGCTTATTTCTTTTGTATGATGCTTTGGTTTTAGAAATCACGGCTGCATTTTTTTGCGGTATTCTGTGGGCGACATTCCTGTGTTGCTTTTAAAGCAAGCGGAGAAATACCTTTGGTCGCAATATGAAAGCCTTTCCGCAATCTCCCCCACCGGGAGAGTTGTATTTTGAAGATAAATCTTTGCCGCTTCAAGTTTTTTCTCCATATAGTACTGATACGGCGTTTCACCGTATGAATCCTCGAACACCTGTATTATGTGATTTTTGGAATAATTCAGTTCACTGCAAATTCTGTCCAGCGAAAACTCCTGCTCCACATAAAAATCAAGCCTGCGCCTGATACGGTCGGCAAGAGAATCAGGCTTTTTATCCTCACGGTGTTTTATATAGACGAGAAATCTTATAAACTCAACGGTTATTTCATCTACCATTCTCTTATAATCTTCTCGGTATTTTTTTACGATTTCGATTACATTTTTAACTATTTCTTTACAGTCACAATTCGGAAAATGGTATATATCCTGAGGCAAATACTCACGAATAAGCATTTCGGCAAGAGGTCCGTCAAAAATTATCCAATACTTATGCCACGGATTTTCCTTGGAGCTGTAATAGTGATGGCAGGTTCCTTTTTTCAGGAAAAACACATCGTTTTTTTGAGGATAAACGCATTTGCCCTCAATTTCCAAAGTTCCGCAACCGTCGTCAATATATTCAAGGGCGGTAAGCTCGGATTTTGTTCTTACAACATCAATCGTGTCATCACAAATTGTTTCACCCATCATTCTGATATTAAGCGGAAGGCTTTCGTCATAATAGGGCGCAAAATTCAAAATTTTCTCATTCATTGTTATAATCCTAACACACTACTCTGTTTTTGCAATGAATTGCAGGTTATCAAGTGTGATAATTATAACATATACATTGGATAAAATCAACTGAATAATACTTACAAAATAATTACAAAAAAACTGCTGTTTTCATAAAAACAGCAGTTTTAATTTTAATTTTGATTATCTTACACCCTGAATATAGCTCAAATCGTAATATCTGATAACTGCAAAATTGCGAAGAAAACGGTATTTCAAATTAAGAATTTTCTGCGAAATTCTTGTATCGCAGAATGATACTACCGGTCCCATAAAAAACGCAGTTACAACCGTTCCCACGCCGATAGGTCCGGAAAGCAGGAAAGCTATAACGGTGCAAATTAAATCTGTTATTACTCTGCACCATTTGTATTTGAGCTTTGACTTTTCTTCAAGCACAAATCCCAAAGCATCGTAAGGAGAAACGCCCAGCTTGCAGTTGAAATAAAGGGACGCCGACATGCTCAAAAGGAACACGCCCAAAGCCATACAAACGAGCTTTACTGCAAACGCTTTTTCAGTCGGAAGGAATCTGTCATAAAGTCCCGTAAAAAATTGGCATACATAGCCTACGCCCACCATATTGAAAACAGTTCCTATATTTATAAGCTTTTTCGCCGTTATGGCAACGCCGATAAGAATTACTCCGTTTATGCACATTTGCCAGAAGCCGAAGCCTATACCGAGTATTTTGCTCACACTCATATTGAGCGCGGTATAAGGGTCAACGCCCATTCCCGAATATGAAAAAACGGAAACTGCAAAACCCATAAGTAAAATACTGAAAATCATTGTTGCCATTCGCTTAAAACCGTCTTTTTGCGAAAAGAGTGTTTTTAAGCTCATATTTTTTAAAATTTCTGCCATTGGATACTCGCCTTGCCTTGTTAAAATTGCACATATAACTGCGCTTTGATTTGTATATATATTACAATCAGTTTGTAGCAAAGTCAAGGGAAAATTGTTAAATTTTTAACTTTCGTCCTTTGGCACAAAATTACAAATTCGCATATGGTTTTTTGTGAATAATTACCAATTAAATAAGTGCTTCACCTGTTCTTATATTAAATCGAATCTGATTTTTAACACCGTTTTCGCTGTAATCAATCTCCATTATATCCGTTTCACCGAACTGCGCCGTGTTTATCTTTATATTCTTATCCGCAAAGGTATCCTTTAATACGGCGAGCTGTTCAGGCGTGTATTCGCTGACATTGTCCGAAATAAACAACAAATTGCCGAATGTGCTGTTGATTTTCGCAAGCAACTTTCTCTCCGCAAAGGTCATTTTGTTGTTTTGGTCACGCAGTAAGAATACATCGGGGTCGTTTTTCCACGCTCGGCCGTCCAAATGGCGGCGGAAAATGGAATTGCACACGGCGTGGGGAGTAGAAACCTCTTCACGGATAACATCTTTTTTCTGCTTCCATTTCAGTGAAATGTCCGAACCGATACGGCAGTAATCCACTTTACCGAAAGCGGGCATCATGGGTACACCGCACCCTAAAATCAGCTTGTCGCCGCAACATTCACGAATTAAATCCATGGCGTCGCACATAATTTCGCCGCGGGATTTGTTGTGCATGGGCAGTACGCACGCACCGTACAGGAAGTCAAGCTTGACCAAATCAAAGCCCCATTCATTTAAAACGGTGTTAAAAACATCTTTTAAGTATTTCCTTACGCCCTCGTTATAAATATCCAAGGAGTAAAAACCGCCCCAGTTATGTCCTGTTTTATAGTGTTTGCCGTTTTCATCCTTAATGAACCAATCGGGATGCTCCCCGAACAGTCTTGACTTTTTAACGCCTGCAAAGGGAGCAAGCCAAAGTCCTGCAATCATATTTCCTGCATGGATATCGTCGGCAATGCTTTTCATGCCCGAGGGGAATTTCTTCTTATCGGTGTAAAGCCAGTCGCCTATCGCCTCCTGATAGCCGTCGTCAATCTGGAAGCAGTCAAAGGGAACGTCAAGCGCCTTAATGCTGGCAAGGTCACGGCGTACTACCTCTTCGGTAACATTGCCGTAATAATTATACCAAGTGGTGTATCCTGTGCGGCGTTTTGTTTCACGGCAGGTAACGCCCATTTTCTCAAAGTACTCGTCAAATGCCGCATCGTATTCGCCGTTAATAACCGCAAGGGACAGGAGTTCTGTTTCCGCCGCAAAGGTCACGCCTGCAAGTTCCTTGTCGATAATAACCGCATTTTTGTTCATATCAAAGGTAACCACGGTGTAGCCCGAGCGCTCGGAAAGAGAGCCGTAAATTTCCACCGTATTTTCGTTGCGGATATAGCCGTATGACCAACCGTAAAACACATTGGCTGTGCGGGGATATTTCCAAAACAGGCTGTCGCCCGATTTGGGAAAACCGATATTTCCAATGGGCGTTTTTGTGATACAGAATTCCGTAAGTTTTGTAAGCTCACGCATACTTTCGCCATAAGCATATTCAAAACTGTCCGTCTAGCTTTGATAACCGTTTACAAATACACGCTCTGTTTTCTCAAAGGTGCGCGGCAAAATGAATTGCAACACTTTAAAAGATACTGCGGTGTGGGGTACGAGAGATGCAAAAAGGCAGTTGCCCTCTGCTTGGATTTTAATTTCAAAATCCTCATTTTGAAAACAGTCGGTTGTCTTTTCCTTGCCGTTTGCTGTGTAAACGGCGTGCAAAGTACGATTGTCGAAGTTCATACTGATGTCTCCTAAACTATGCAGTTTTTCTGTTAATCAATTTCATATATTTTCTTCCTTTGCGGGAGTAATCATAAAATCAAATCGGGCGTTATCCGCATACCACAGCGGGAAATTCGTGCCCCAAACATTGTTGTAAAGCACATAGGAAATGCCGTCTTTTTCCATATCCTCAATTTTGTTATCGTATTCCAAAATCTTGCCCTTGCCCACTGAGATAAGCGGTGCGTGCAAGTTAACAAAATCATATTTGCCGTCTTTGGTATTTAAAATGCTCTTTTCCACGGCGTGCAAATTGCGGCCGCCCATGGAGGCGGTGGTGCGGTAGTCAATTTCCGTACCGATTTTTTGCAGGCGGAAATCCTCGCCTGTTGCGGCGGGGCAAAGGTGCAAAAAGATAGCTTCCGTCAAACGGTTGGCGTCTTTCTCCGTCCATACAAGGGAGAAACGCAGTCCCTCGCTCGACAGAGTATAAACAATCTCCACATTTCGAGGTGCGCCCAGCTCTTCGCAAAGTTTCTTGTCACATTGAAGCTTTACAAAAACCTTTACGCCGTCCGCAGTCTCACAAACCGTGCTGTCGGTCATTGTATAGTAGAACCGCCCTGTGGGATATTTGCCCTCGGCATACTTTAACAGCGGTCTGCCGAAATCTGGATATGCCCAGCCGCCGTTTTGTTTCATATTCCGTGCATAGTGTGTAAACCAAAAATCATAATCCGATTTTTTGTAAGAATGATATTGTAAAATCGGTTCGTTATTCTGTTTGATAATTTCCGTATCATTGTGTGTCAGATGTTCAATACCGCCATGTTCGTTGAGCGCCAGCGTGTATTCACCGAACGAAATCGGGCTTTCATATTTTTCTGTACCGTTTACAGGGAGTAAATCCGACGGGCGCAATGCATCTAAGGCTTTCAATGCAATTTCCTTATGCACATCTGATAAAGACGCAACCGCCTTGTCAATATATTCACGCTGTTCTGCCCAGCTTTTTTCAATTACATGGTAGGAGCCTTTTTTCCGGCTTGAATTGAACCTCCGATTAAATGCGGCAACAATTCCATGAGGAAAATCACGGAAAATATGCTTTGCGGTCACATCGTCTTTTTCCCGAGCTCTATTAAAATCGGCTTTTAAGTAGTTTTCATAATCTGCAAAACTGATTTTGCTGTCCATACCGTAGGTATGCTCTGCAACACACAAAAGCCCATCGGAAAAGCCTTTGTATTCCTCGGTATCTCTTGCCATAGAGCCGTCTTTCAGCCATTCACGCTTTAAGCGCATAAGCGTGCGCAAAGATGCAGATTTATATGGGTCGGCGGCACTGCCGTGAATCCAGGTGTCGCCGATTTCGCCTGTAAGAACAGGCAGTTTGTCCCTAACCGCCCAAATCGCCTCGGCAAATTCGTCCAAAGTGCCTGCCGAAACAGTATAATCGGGATATTCTTTTTGAATATCCGCAAGTTTCTTCTGTACCGCCTCGGGTGCAGGTGCACCGTGATTGTCAAGGGTGTGGTCGAAGTACAAAACTTCTTCTGTAAATTCGCTTTTGTATGCCCCGCCGTAATCGCCGGAATAGACTACAACTACTTCGGCGCCGCCCACTTTCCACAAAAAGCATTTGGGCACTTCGGGTACGGCAGAAGCGCCGTTTACGCCGATATGTAACAGTTTAATGCCGTGTTTGGCAAGCATGGGTACAATCGCCGCCGTGTGCCCGGGCACATCGGTCATTTTTGCCGATATGGTCTTTTTGCCGCGAATTTCATCGAGCCTGTCAACGATAGAAAGTCCGTAGTCGAGTGTTTCTTCGTCCAACAACTCCGTGTGCATGGTAAAGGGCAGAGCATGGGGCACAATGTTGCCGTCTTTGAGCGCCTTTATTAAGGCTTCTTTCTGGGCGTCTGTTCCGTTTTCCAGCGCTTCTTTTAAAATCCACGAGCCTGTGGTCCAAATAAACTTTTTATCCGTTTCGGTGTTAATATTTTCCGAGAGCGTGATGGCGGACGGGATAAAGGTGTTTATGTACTTTTGCCTAATGTTCTCGGCGTAGTCCGTAAAGCCTAAATCCAAATGTGTTTTTGAAACAACAATCACTTTTTTCATTTTTCTTCCTCCGCAATGCCGTAAAGCATATAGTCAAGTATTTTTTCCAAGTGTTTTTCGTGTATGTCAAGTGCGGTTGCATACCCATCTGCCGAATGACCTACGCTTATATAACTGTTGAGCATATCCTGCAATAGCCCGTAATATTGCAATGCGTCCTCTTTTGTAACGCCTTTTCGCAGCTGCAAACCGTCCAGAGCAGAAAGATACAAATGCGTGTTAAATGTATCAAAATGCTTTCGGATATTTTGCAGAGCATTTGCAAATTCCTCGTCCTCCGAAGTGGGTATTGCAGAAAAAATCAAACGCGCAAAATTGGGATTCTTTTTGAAAAATTTGTATCTTTCTTCCATATATTTATGAAAATCCGCGCCGAATTGGAACTCGGACATATATGCAATAAACGCGTTGACCGCCGTTTGGGCACAGCAGAGATACAGCGCGCCTTTGTTTTCAAAATTATGGTAAATCAATCCCTTTGAAATATTATGCCGACTGCAAATCTGATTGACCGTTGCGCCGTCATATCCGTATGTACCGAATTCCTCAACAGCCGCCTTTAAAATTCTTTGTTTGGTCAGTTCTGTTTTATCAGCTTTTTTCATAATAATGCCCTTTCTTTTATTGACAAGTTGCTTTACTGTTGGTATAATTTTCATTGTTGACCTTTCGGTCTATAATATTATACCTTTGATGTAAGGTATTGTCAATTAACTTAATTTTAAGGAAAAGGAATGAAGCAGATGAAAGTAAATCTGAAAGACAAAACGACAAAAGAGATACTTGCGTTTTCACTTTTGCCTTTCGGTATGAGCACCATATTCAGCCTTCTCGGTACAGCATTGAATATGTACTTTACCGATGTATTGGGACTTACACTGGGTATGACAGGTATTGTGCTCTCGGCAACAAAGGTTTGGGACGCAATCAATGACCCTATGATGGGTATGATTGTTGACAAAACCCACACTAAATGGGGTAAATGCAGACCTTTCGTATTCTGGCTCAGCGGCCCTGTGGTTATTGTAACCGCATTGCTTTTTGCTCCCGTTAATTTCGGTCAAAAAGGCAATTTTATATATGCTATTATTGCATATCTTTTATTCTACACCGTTTATACAGCACTGGACATTCCCTATCAGGGCTCGGTTCCTCTTGTTTTCCCTGAGGACAAGGTACGCGTTAAGGCTGTTTCTTTCAGTAACATACTCGGTTCACTCGGTTCGGTTTTGCCATCGATTTTGTTCTTCACGGTGGCAGGTTTCTGGGGCAGAGAGCATCAGAAGGAAGGCTATTTCTTCTCAGCCTTGATTTTTGCCGTTTTGGCAGGTATCCCCATGTTCCTCTCAGCCTTCGGATTTAAAGAGAAGGTTTATATTCCCCCGAGAAAAGAAAGTTATTTTGACGGCTTAAAGGTCGTTTTCAAGGATAAAAAGTTCATTTGTCTTGTTATTGCGGCATTTGTATCCTCTCTTACAAACCTTGGTGCAGCATTGTTCCTTCCGTATTTCGCAAAATGGAACTGCATAGGCGTTCTTCCCATGGACAAAATTTCAGCGTTGCTCGGCGGCGCAGAGATTACAAGTGAAGGTCTTTTAATTCCTCTCCTTCAAATAGGAAGCGGCGCTTCATATATGCTCTCCATGGCTCTCGTTCCATGGTTCTTAAAGAAAATGGATAAGAAAACACTTTGGATCGGCGTTTCCTTTGCAGGTATCATTGCCGATGTGCTCTGCTTCGTAATCGGTATTTGGATTATCCCCTACAACACTACTGCCGGTGCTATTACATACACAATCCTTCGTTTCTTCACAAACTTCCCCATCGGTATTATGACAGTATTGCTTATTGCTATGTTCTCCGATGTAGTTGACGATTTGGAAATGCGTACGGGCAAGCGTCTTGAGGGTACTGTATTCTCGTTCCGCAGCCTTGTAGGCAAAATTTCTTACGCTTTGTTCAATGTAATCGTACTCGGTGTTGTTGATAAATTCGGCTATAATGCAGACAAGATGGCGGAACTTACTAATAACCTGACAAAGCCGCTTATTCAAAGCACTACACAGGCAGTGGTTTTCGACGGCGTAAACTACACCACATTGCTTAATGTTATCTTCTTTATGCTCACAGCTCTGGGTGCAGTAGGGCTCTTGCTTCAAGCAATTCCCATGTTCTTCTACAAGTTCGATGAAAAAGCACAGGAAAGCAAACTGAAAGCTTTCCGCGAGGAAAAAGAAAGAAGAGAAATTGAAGAGCTCAATGCTTTGGCGGCAGAAAGTGCACAGCAATAATTTGCCGGTTACAGCAAAGGAGCAAAAATAAAAAAGGTCAAAAAAGCAGTAGCGATACTACTTTGTATCGTACTTTGGGGAGGAATTCTGTTTATGAACATAGGCTATTTTGGGACCAGAGCCGAAATACAAAAAGCAGAAACAAAAACCTTTCAAACAGAAAACAAAAACTTTAAGGTTGCAATTATTTCCGATTCCCAGTTGCCGCCGACACAAAAACTGTTAGACGAGGACGATACCTTTCTTGTCAATTTGAAAAATGCCCTGACAGTCATTAAAAACAACGATGTAGATATGATTTTGTATGCAGGGGACATCGGCGATTTGGGTACTCGGTTTGCTTTTCAAACCTATATGGACGCCATAGACGAAGTTTTCGGCGAAAACAAGCCCATTATACAAACCATTATGGGCAATCACGATTATTGGAATGAAAATGTGTTTACCGCCATCAACCACAGAAAGGCGTTTCGGAATATTATAGGGCATTCCCCTTGGACGCATTATGTGGTGAACGGCTATCACTTTATCGGCGTATCTCCCGATTACGGCAGTATGACCGCCGGCTATTTAATCGCCTCGCAATGGTTAGATAAGGAACTTCAAAAGGCGGAAGCGGATTCAAACGGCAAGCCGATTTTCGTAATGACGCACAATCAGCCTAAGAATACCAGCTACGGCAGTGAGGATTGGGGCGATATTACGCTGAACTCCGTTTTGAAAAAATACCCGAATATTATCAATTTCAGCGGTCATGTGCATTATTCTCTCTTAGACGAGCGTTCCGTTTGGCAGGGTGACTATACTGTTATCAATACTCAGTCGCTCTCGTATACAGAGCTTGAAGAGGGCAAAGAAAACGGTACAATCCCACCGAACGAAGATGCGACCCCGATGGGATACATTATGGAATTTCAAGAAAACGAAATCCTTTTGCACCGTATCAATTTTGCCGACGGCAATATGGGCAAAGAGGAAAAGGCAGATATGCTTTGGTCTTTCCCCTTGCCGTATGTAAATGACGGCCGCTATTCTTTTGAAACAAGAAAGGCTGCAAATCAAGCCCCTGTTATCAAGGATACTGCGGGTACGGCAACGCTGAAAGACGGAAAGACAGCGCTTTCATTTGCGGCGGCAGAGGACGATGATTTCGTACATTCCTACAAGGTCGTTATTGATGACAAAGAAACAAAGTATTTCTTCAGCGATTTCTATAACGGACTGGACAGTATGCAAGATAATGTCACTTTGGAGCTTGATGCACCAACGGACGGTCAGAAGCATACTTACAAAATTTATGCTGTTGACAGTTGGGACGAAGAGAGCGCCGGCTGTGTAATTATTGAGGCGTAAAAAAGCATCATATATAAAACGAGGGCGGAGCCATTAGGTTCCGCCCTTAATTTTGTTTTATGAAAGCTTGTGAATGAAAAGTCCCGAAAGGAGTTTTGGCTCAAACCATGTGGATTTAGGCGGCATTACCTTGCCTGCATCTGCAATATCCATGAGTTCCTCCAATGAGGTGGGATACATTGAAAACGCAAGGCGCATACCCTCCTTTACTCTTCGTTCAAGCTCTTTAAGCCCTCTTATTCCGCCCACAAAGTCAATTCTCTTATCCGTTCTCGGGTCGTCAATACCCAGCACAGGAGCAATAAGATTGTTCTGCAAGATTGAAACATCAAGTCTTCCCACAGGGTCTGCTTCGTTAATGTATTCCTGCTTTGCCGTAATTTTATACCATACTCCGTCAAGAAACATACCGAATGTGTGACGGCTTTGAGGCGCAAAGGGACTTTGTTCCGCTTTTTCAACCATGAATTTTTCGCTGATTTTATCGAGGAATTCCCCTGTTTCAAATCCGTTAAGGTCGGCTATTACCCTGTTATAATCCATAATTTTCAATTCGTCGCAAGGGAATATAACGGAAAGGAAATAATTAAATTCCGCATTTTTATCATACTCCCCTTCGCCACGTCTGCGCTGTCCTACACGGACGGCAGAGGCGGCACGGTGATGACCGTCTGCTATGTAAAGGTAGGGGATTTTTTTGAACTCCTCCACAAGCTTGTTAACTGTTTCGTCATCGTCAATAACCCAAACAGTCTGCCCTACTCCGTCATCACTCACAAAATCATAAACGGGAGAATGTGTATTCTTCCAATGCTCGGTGATATCCGAAATGGTTTTATTCTCACGGTGAGTTAAAAATATGGGGCCTGTATTTGCGTTGCAGGTATCTACATGGTGAATTCTGTCCGCTTCCTTATCGGCACGGGTAAATTCATGCTTCTTAATAATGTTATTAAGGTAATCGTCAACGGCGGTACAGCCCACAATTCCCGTTTGTGCTCTTCCGTTCATAACCTGACGGTAAATATAAAGCATCGGCTTTTCGTCCTGCTCACATATGCCGTTTTTTGTTAAAGCGTCAAGGTTTTCCTTTGCCTTTTCATAAACTTCCTCGGAATAAATATCCGTGCCCAAGGGTAAATCTATCTCAGCCTTATCCACATGTAAAAAAGAATATGGGTTTCCCTTTACCTTTTCTCTTGCCTCATCGGAGTTCATTACATCATAGGGCAACGCTCCTACCCTTGATGCGTATTCCGCCTTCGGTCTGACCGCTTTAAACGGTTTCAGAACTGCCATTTTTATTCCTTCTTTCCTTAAGGTGAGGGGAGTCGAACACAATATGCCGAAAATTTGATATTACGGCGTATTTTCACTTTTTCACCGTTGTCGGGCGTCAGCCCGACCGCCGTCTCAAAAGCAAAAATTCATCCGTACTCTCTGCATTTTCGGTGCAGAGCAGTTTAAAACGAGGAGATTGTTGGTTGACCAAGGCACAAAATCGCCGCCATACTGCCGTATGGCAAGATTTTTAACGCAGGTCAGACGAAAATATACCGTTTTAAACCATATCGTGTTCAGCTCTCCTCACCTTAATAATTTTAAATATAATAAATGCAATAATTACACCTAAAAGAGCACCTGCACTGTCAATAAGAACATCTGTAAACTGACAAGCTCTGCCCTCCGAGAAAATCTGATGAATTTCATCGCTTACTGCATAAATAACAGAGCCGCCTAATGCAAATACAGGGGTAAGCCTATGGTTAAACGATGCATAAATTGCGTTGGACAAAAGCAATCCTAACCCTGCAAATTCAGAAAAATGCGCGCATTTCCGCAAAAATTCCCCCGATATATCAATACCTAACAGACCGATTATTTTTTGCAAAACGGAATCGCTCAACGCCTGAGAATCCTCGGCTCCCTGAGAGGACATAAAGAATATAAACCCCATACAGAAAACAACCGCTATCCATGAAAATACAATATACGCTTTTCTTTTCGCCGTCATTTTTTCAGTCCTTTATAAAAATAAACATTGTCCGTATCGCCGCAGAAATAAACTCCGCTTGTATTTTTTGCAACTGCAAAAACTGTGTTTTCGCAAAACAGCGGGAGTATTACGCCGTTCTTCAAAAGGAAGCTTTGGCAATACGATAATTTCTCACCGCTTGGAGATATTTTGAGTTCGTTGAATATTCGGGTGTATTCCTCAGATTCATACCTGAAAGCATTTCCGCTTTCCGCAAACAGAGAAAGGAAATCCACCGCATTATCCGAATCCACGGTAACGGGATAAACTGCCGTGTCGTATTCGCCTGATTTTATGAGTTTGACAAAATCCTCATTGCTAACTGCCTTAACCGCGCCGTTTAATTCAACGCCGATGTTTTTCTGCCAACAGCTGACAACAGCCTTTGCCGTAGCCTCATATTTTTCTGTGCAAAGCACCTCAACAGTAAGATTTTCGACGCCCAATTCCTTATAAGCCTCAATCATATTTTTTTGCGCCTCTTCAGCATTAAAGGCTATGCCCTCGACCGCTGTATCATTGCCAACAGGCTTGTAATAAGGGGGTACCACCGTTCTAAGCGGGGTTTTTGTTACCGCTGAAAGTTCAACAGCGGAAATAAGGCCCGTTCTTAAAGATACATTTTGCATTACAGAGTCCGACATATTGAATATAAGGGAGCAGGCAATATTTTGCATTTCCGTTTTCTGTGTGCCGCGCCCAAGTTCTTTTAACGCACTTTCCGAGGAGAAAAATCCAATATCGTATGTCCCCTTATCAACCTTTTTGGCAATATCCGTTTCGTTGCTGTTAAGATAAATGGAAACCGAAGCGGGAAGTGCGGAAAAATCTCCGCTGTACTCAGTATTTTTCGCAATGCTTACCGATTTCCCATCATTTACCGAGGAAAGATAAAATGCTCCGTTGCTCACGGTATATTCCGCCGCCAGACCGTATCTTCCCGCGGTGAGTTCAAAGAATTCTTTATCGCAGGGGTATGAAACGGGCTGAGTAAGAGCATAAAGGAAATCTGCCGATGGGCGTTCCAAAGTAATTTTCAAGGTCAAGTCATCAATTACGCGCACGCCGAGATTTTCTTCTCCCGTTTCTCCGTTGTGAACGGCCTGTGCATTTTTAATAACGCTTAAAAGCTCATAATCGGGAGAGGCCGTTTCAGGAAGAACCCCACGGGTTATGCCGAAAGCAAAATCCTCGGCTGTTATTCTGCCGTCAAGACTTGCGCCCTTTTCTTCAATATATTTTTTTGCCTTATTTGAAATGCAATATTTAAGGTTATCTTTTATAGTAAATGTATACGAAAGTCCGTCAGCCGACACCGAATAATCACTCACGGCACATTTAACCGCCTCGCCGTTTTCAGAGAGCTTAAACAAACCGTCAAAAATATTCACGGCTACCATTTTTTCGCTCTGTGTTTTCGCTATCTGTGGGTCAAAATGAACAGGTAACTCATTAACGGCACAAGCAAAAGCCTTGTTTGTACCGTCGTCTTTTGAACAAGCGGAAAAACAGGTTAAAACAAGTATTAAAGCAACGGCAAAAGCCGTAATTTTCTTTATCATATTACTCACCTGTGTTACAGTATAACAAAAAAAATTGTTCCGCGCCATATTTTGATAAAAAATTTTATAAATTTCTCGCTTTTATTATATAAATTTGTTATAATAGGTATTATATTTTTTACTATGAGGGGAAAACTATGGAATTAACATTAATACTAACTATTGTTTCCGTTGTTATTTCCGCTGTTTCGCTTGCCGTGGCAGTTCTTGTTCTGAAATCGGTTAAGGACGGCAAAAATGACGGCGCCGTTACGGGAATGGAACAAAAGCTTGACTACATATCGAAAAATATCGGTGATGAATTTCAGCGTGTACGCACGGACAGCCGTGAGGGTAACCGTGAAATCCGCGAAGAAATGAAAAAAAGTCTTGAAGATATGTCACAGCGGATTGACAATATGAACAAGGGTAACTTTGAGCACCGCGAAAAGGTAAGCGAAATGCTCATAAATATGCGTGACAAAAACGCGGAGCAAAGCGAGCGGCAAAACAAGGTTTTGGAAAACTCAATTTCAAAAATGCAGGAGTCAAACGAGAAAAAGCTTGAACAAATGCGTATGACCGTTGACGAAAAGCTTAACGAAACTTTAACAAAGCGTCTTGACGGTTCTTTCAAAACAGTTGCGGACCAGCTTGAAAACCTGAATAAATCCTTGGGCGAAATGCAAACGCTTTCAACAGGCGTTACGGAAAATGTTACCGCCCTCAACCGCGTGCTTACAAATGTTAAGGCAAGAGGTACTTGGGCGGAGGTTCAGCTTGAAGGAATCCTTGACCAGACTATTCCAAATATGTATGAAAAGAATGTGGCAACCGTGCCCGGTTCAATAGAGAGGGTTGAATTTGCAATAAGAATACCCTCATCTGAAAAGGACGGCAAAGATATTTTACTGCCCGTTGACTCCAAATTTCCCATGGAGGATTACATACGACTTTGCGACGCCGCCGACCGTGCCGACGCAGACGCGCTGAAATCCGCACGCAACGACCTTGAAAAAAAGGTGCTCAGCGAAGCAAAGATGATTTCAAAATACATTCACGTGCCCGACACAACGCCCTTTGCCATTATGTATCTTGCAACGGAGGGCTTGTATGCGGAAATAGCCTCATCAAAAAGCGGCTTGCCCGAAAAAATACAAAGCGATTACAACATCATGATTGCAGGACCTTCAACTGTTACCGCGCTTCTTAACTCGCTTTCAATGGGCTTTAAAACCATTGCCATTAACGAAAAAGCCAACGAGGTTCGTGAAATTTTGGGTGCGGCAAAGGCACAGTATGAAAAATTCGGGACACTTCTCGCCAAAGCCCGTAAAAAGGTTGATGAAGCCGGCAAAACTCTTGACGAGGCAGAGCGTAAAAACTTATTTATCCAGCGTAAGCTTAAAAATATTGAAGCCATTGATGCTTCTCAGGCAGACAGCCTTTTATATGAGGGAAATTTTGACAATTTCTCCGAAGATAGTGAATAACATTTCACAAAACTCTTGAAAGATTTGTAATTTTGCTTTATCATATAAACAATTACGAATATACATTATGAGGAGGAAAACAAATGGCACTTAAACACGCTGACCTTATCGCACAGATGACGCTTGAAGAAAAAGCAAGTATGTGCGACGGTCTTGATTATTGGCACAGTCAGCCTATTGAGCGTTTGGGCATTAAATCAGTAAGTCTTAACGACGGCCCTCACGGAATACGCAAAAAGGGTGACCCGGATGCCGCAAAAAAAGGTGAAACAAGCCTTTTAAAGGGCGTTCCCGCAATCTGCTTCCCCACCGCATCGGCGACCGCATGCTCATGGGACCCCGACCTTATTGAAAAGATGGGCGAGGCTCTCGGCGACGAATGCTTAAAAGAGCAGGTTTCCGTTCTTTTGGGACCGGGTACAAACATCAAGCGTTCTCCCCTTTGCGGCAGAAACTTTGAATATTTTTCAGAGGACCCCCTGCTTGCAGGCGAAATGGCGGCTTCCTTTATAAACGGCGTTCAGAGCAAAGGCATAGGAACTTCTCTTAAACACTATGCGGCAAACAATCAGGAAACACGCAGAATGACTGTTAACTCAGTTGTTGACGAAAGAGCGCTTCGCGAGATTTATCTTGCCCCCTTTGAAACAGCAGTTAAAAAGGCACAGCCCTGGACTGTTATGTGCTCATATAACAGACTTAACGGTACATATGCCGCTGAAAACAAATGGCTTCTTACAGATGTTCTTCGCGGCGACTTCGGATACAAGGGACTTGTGGTAACTGACTGGGGCGCAGAAAATCAGCGCGTTCCCGGACTTCTTGCAGGTCAGGAGCTTGAAATGCCCACATCCAGCGGTGAGGGCGCAAGACTTATCGCAGAGGCTGTTAAGAACGGTACAGTTGATGAATCCGTGCTTGATGAAGCTGTTGACAAACTCATTGATATGGTTAAAAAGGCTGAAAAAGTGCTTGGTGATTATACATATGACGCTGACGCACATCATCAGCTTGCAAGAGAGATTGCATCACAGTGTATGGTGCTTATGAAGAACGACGGCGGTCTGCTTCCTCTTAAAAAGGACGCAAAAATCGCTGTTATCGGCGAAATGGCAATGAAGCCCCGCTATCAGGGCGCAGGCTCATCGCTTATCAACCCCATTAAACTCGATTCAGCCTATGATACAATGACACAGATGGGCATTAAGTTTGACTATGCTCAGGGCTACGCTACCTCCAAAAAAAGCAGAAAGAGCGATGATGAATACATTGCCGACGCAGTTGCAAAGGCGAAGAATACAGATGCTGCAGTTTTGTTCATCGGTCTTACGGACGAATTCGAAACAGAAGGCAACGACCGCAAGCATCTGGGTATTCCTCCTCTTCACAACCGCCTTGTCAATGAGGTTCTTAAAGTTAACAAGAATGTTGTTGTTGTTCTTTCAGGCGGTGCTTCCATTGAAATGCCTTGGGCTGACGAAGTTCCCGCAATTCTCAATGCGTTCCTTACAGGTCAGGCATCGGGCAGTGCAGTATGCGATATTCTTTTCGGCGATGTTAACCCCAGCGGTAAGCTCTCCGAAACATATCCCGTAATGCTTTCCGATAATTCAAGTGTCAACTACTTCCCCGGCACTCCCGTATCGGTTGAATACAGAGAGAGCGTTTATGTGGGATACAGATATTACGACACGGCAGGAAAAGCTGTCCGTTTCCCATTCGGTCACGGACTTTCATACACAACCTTTGAATACAGCGACTTGAAATTAAGCGCTGACAAAATTCAGGATACAGATACTCTCAAAGTAACCTTTAAAATTAAGAATACGGGCGACCGTGACGGTGCAGAGGTTACACAGCTTTATGTAAGCGATGTTGAAAGCACGATTTTCAGACCCGTTAAGGAGCTCAAAGGCTTTAAAAAGGTGTTCTTGAAGGCCGGCGAGGAAAAGACCGTTGAAATTGAGCTTTCAAAGCGTGCCTTTGCTTACTACAATGTAAAGCTTCAGGATTGGCATGTTGAAAGCGGCGAATTCAAAATCCTTGTGGGAGCATCAAGCCGTGATATTAAGCTTGAAGCATCCGTTCAGGTTGAATCCACCGTTGAAGCCGAAATCCCCGATTACAGGGAGAGCGCTCCCTCATACTACGGCGCTGACATTATGCATGTGGGCGACGGCGAGTTTACGGCTGTTCTCGGTCATGAAATTCCGCCTTCACAGAGAGATAAGTCACAGCCCCTTACAGTACTCAACACCCTTGAAGACGCCGCTGACGGCAAATGGGGCGGCAGACTTAACAGAATGCTCAAAAAGTTCCTCGGCACGGAAACAATGGCAGGTGCCGTTGCTTTGCAGACTCCCATTAAGAACTTTATTTCAATGAGTTTCGGCCTTTTCAGCCCGAAAATGGCGGAGGGACTTCTCATTATTCTCAATGAGGACAAAATGTGCAAGGGCTTGGGCATAATATTTAAAGGCGTTCCCAATCTTATCAAGAACATCGGCAAGCTTAAATCAATTTAACGGCAGATGTTTTAAAAGCATAATTTTATCCCCCTCGCAAATTGCGAGGGGGATATTTTTCTGGCATAGCCGCCGTAGATGTCTTGTCTCCCCTGAAAGGGGAGATGTCACGAAGTGACAGAGGGGTTATTTTACGGGCGATTCGTGAATCACCCATACTTTTCCTCCCTCTGACGAGGGAGGTGGATTTTGCGTAGCAAAAGACGGAGGGAGAGATAATATTTGCAAAAAACAAATAGTTTGTCTCTCCCCCAGTCGTGGCGGTGCCACGCCGGCCCCCTCGTCAGAGGGGGCAATAACAGTTTTTCACAATTGGTTTCTATGTGACTATTACTGCAAAACGCCCACATGTGCCTGCGGCAGGTAATACGCCATCATTATACCGTTCTCATAAATTACATAGACAAATCTTCCGTTGTCTTGGTAATAAGAGTAGAAAGGCACGCAGCTATTGAGCACCTGCTGTGATTTTGCCAAATCAAGCTTTTTGAGAGGATGCTCCGCCTCGTTATACACCTTCAAAAGCATATCGTATGACGAGCAATCGTCATTTATAAACATACCTGTTTGGGAAAGAGAACCCAAAGCAATACTTCCGTCACAACTGAAGATTTTTGTTCTAACAACATACATACGGTTTTCCCAATCGCCGTATCCGCGATAATTGTTTTGGTTCTTCTCCGCAAAGCTATACACGGCCCCAGAAGTTGAAATGGGACTGTCGGTATAAAGGATTTCCTTGATTTCGCCATCGAAAGCCGGCTCCGGCTCATATCCGTTTTCGTTAAGATATTTGAGAGTTTCGGTCATCTGCGGATAAACGGGAATATCTATCTGCACCGTTGAACCGTATATATCCGGCTCTTGCTCTACCGAACCATCATAATAATAGTAGTCGTCATTCCGGATTTTATCGGAAGTTAACATAGGATAACCGTTTACATATCTTGTAAGCACTCCCAAGGGGCGGCTACCGTTTTTAAAGAGCTCTTCATATGTCATTTTTGACAAATCGTTATAAAGGCACTTATAAAACTCTTTATCCGCCGCTATTTCCTCACCGGGGAACTCGCCGGCCTGTGCTGCCAGCAAAACAGAGCTGTCAACATAATGCCATCCTGATGTTGTAAGCTTTCCTTCATAACCTCTGTACATCGGTCCCTCGGCGTAATCGTACATACCGTTTTCCGTCGTGTCAACAGCAACAGGCTCTTTGAGGAGCATTGTTTCCAGAACCTTGTCAAAATATGATGAGTTGTAAATCGTTTTTTGATATTCGGCAAAAACTTCATCGGTATAAATCGGGAACATTCTTACCTTCTTGCTTCCGTCCTTATACTCAAAAATAATGTGGACAACGTCTATGATATCCGATTTTCCGCTGTCTTTTTTAAGCTTCTCAAAAATTTCTATTGCCGTATCAATATCCTTTTTGTCACTGCCTTCAACCAAGCTTTCATAATCATAGTTAGAGGCATTATACCAAAGCGCAGGATGACCTGTAACATCTATTGAAACGTTCTTAATTTCTTCCGCTTTCGGTGCTTTATTATAAAGGCCGAAAACCTGAGTGTTTACTGCCGTTAAGGTTATAATTGTCAAAACAGCAAGAACAGCATAAGTGGTCAGTGATTTTAATGTCTGTTTGAAATTGCGGGTGAGTATAAGCTGGATAATAAAATGAACTACCAGCGTTGCACCTATAAGTATGGCAATTTCCTGTACAAAGCCAAATTCATCACAAATGATGGAATATACGCCGTATGTTGTAACAAGGAATACAAAAATTGCAAATACAACTCTTGAAAATGCGAATTTACCAAAGGACTTTGCATTTTCCGCTTTACGCTTTTTCATTAAGTATGCGCCCAAAGCGATAAGCAATACGGAAATTCCCAGCCAAATGAGTACGGGAAGAATAAAGCCCATATCCACTTTAAGATTTTCGGGTATTTTGAAATCCTTACCTGTGCTTTCAAGCAAAGATGCCAAATCCCTTGGGCTCGATACATCGTCATAAAAGTAATAGTCGGTTCTCTGCAATTTGTCGCCGCCCAGGTTAGCGCCGAAAGTCCAGGGAGAAAAGAGTTTTTGCCACTGATTGTTTTTGATACCGTTTGCATGGGGAACATATCCTTTGAGGAACAATTCGCAGAAAACATTCACGATATCGACTATGAGTACGCCTATTGCCGAAAAAGCAATGCTTCCTGCGCCCGCTTCAAAAACATTTCCCGAAACAGTTGACATCATAGTACCTATTGCCAAGCCTGAAAGGCCGCTGACAAAAAGCAGGGATACAAGGTAAAGATAAACCTGTGTTAAATGTGTGGAAATTCCGAAATAACCTATGTTGATAAAATATGTTATTGAAAGAGGAATTAAAACAGCAAGGAAGAGCATGAGCGAGCCTGCCGCAATTCTGTTGAAATAGAGGGACATTCTTGAAATGCCCATGCTGAAAAACACATTTGTCTGATTTTTGCGCATCATAAATGAGAACATACGGATAGCTGTTATCATTCCGCACAGTACCATTCCGATAGGCAAAAATGTGAAATCTAAAACATAGCTTGCTTCTCGGGTTAAGAAAAGCGAAATCTCATTATGCACCTTGCTCATGACAAACTGTTCGGAGGTAACATATTTGATGACAGGATATGTTAAGATAAAGAAAAGTACAATCAGCGCAATCGCAGGATAAATCCAGCCAGTCCCTAAGCTTCTTAAAAAGTCCTTTGTGCGGACATTATTTTTCAAAGATTTTTGTGATGTCATACTTTTTCTCCTCCATTTCATTTAAGAATACCTCTTCCATTGTAAGCTTATATTCATCAATAGCCATGGGAAGAAGTGCGTTGAGCTTTTCCTTTTGCTCCCGGGATTTCTTATCAAATATAACCGTTGCGATTTTGCCGTCGATTTCAAGGGATTTATACTGAATATCTTTAAAATCCTCCTCGGTAATATCACGGTTAAATATAAGCCTGAATTTGCTGTAATTGCTTGAAATATCATAAACGGAGCAGTCCATTGTAAGGTGTTTGCCGTTTATGAGCCCCACATTGTCGCACAAATCGGAAAGCTCGGGCAGGTTGTGGGAAGAAATTATCAGGGAACATTCACTTTCCGCCACATACTCAACAAAAAGCTTTTTTGTGGTTTCCTTTTTCTGGGGATCAAGTCCGTCAAAGGTCTCGTCAAGAAGCATAAAACGGGGACGGGAAGCAAGGGCCAAAATTATCTCGGCTTGCCTTTGCATACCCTTTGAAAAGCCTCTTATTTTCTTTTTGGGGTCAAGCCCAAAAACTTCAATCAGATTATCAAGAGTTTTAAAGCTGAAATTGGGATAATAGTCCGCATAAAATTTCGCCATACTCTTAATTGACGAATTCATGGGGAAATACAAATCGTCGGGAATGTAAAACATACTTTTTCTTATAACGGGATTATCAAAGGTATTTTGATTATCCATTGTAACACAGCCGCCCTCGGGCTTATAAATGCCCGCCGCTGTTTTCAAAAGCGTTGTTTTACCGGCACCGTTGTATCCGATAAGCCCGTAGATTGATGAAGGCTCCACCTTAAAGGAAATGTCCTCTACGGCGGTGAAACTGCCGAATTTTTTTGTAACATTTTTAAACTCAATCATTGCTTTCATCTCCTTTGAAAAGTTCATTGATGATTGTCAAGAGCTGTTCCCGGTCGGCTCCCATAGTCTTTGCGTTAATCGCCGCCGTTTTAACATCATTTAACGCCTGTTGAAGATACATACTGTTTTTCTGCGCTTCCGCATTTATGAAAATGCCCTTACCCGCAACCGAATAAGTTATGCCCTGCGCCTCCAACTCCGAAAACGCCCGTTTTACGGTGTTGATATTAAGACCGAGCTGTGCAGACATCTGCCTGAGTGACGGAAGCTGTTCATCAGCTTTTAAAACTCCCCTGCTTATATCAAGAACAATCTGTTCTTTTATCTGCTCATAAATTGGTGTTCGGCTATGGTAATCAATAAATATATTCAACGGCATCACCTCCTGCTTACTGTGCTATTTGTAATATCACAGTTGTTACACCTTGATATTACATCAGCATTTTCGTTTTGTCAACACAATTTTCTTCTTTTTAACATATTTTAAACAAATCTTAAAAAAACAAAACCCCGCGAGGACTTAATATCCCGCGGAGTTCTTTGTATCTTTAAAATTATTTATTTTTTCGCTTTCTCTTATGATAATTCATATATTTTAATGCGAAAACCGTTGCGGCAGTGCAAGCAACAATAAGCCCTAAAACGCACGGAACCGCAACCTCAATTACGGGATGAATATACGGCATTATAATGCCGAAATCGGGAAGAGTGTAAAGCCCGGAGCCGTCATTGTCACCGTAAGGAATTCGTATAACGCTTGCGGAAAGTCCGCCCATCTCATATTTTACGGAATTATTTTTAATGCTTAAAGCTTTTTGAGCAGGCGCTACCTTCATTCTCTCGCCCGCCTCGTTGCAGGCGGCCTTAAAGGTTTCGGACATATACTGAACAGTAGGATTTTTGGCATTTTCAAAGCCTTCAAGATTTATATCTACCGTATGATTTTTGCCCGAGCTGTTTACAAGCTTAACATATATAACCTCTTCGTCCTTATCCACGGTTACGGAGCTGTAAATACCCTCCTCGGTTTTATCAAAATCCGTTATAACGTAATGAGTACCGTAATTGTTTGCAAAAAGCATCTGTACAAAGTAATCAGGAGTATATACCACCTGCCGCGAATCAAACCAAATAAGATTAACATCCCAACACTGGGCATTAACCTTTGCAAAGGTTGGAGCATATGAAATCATCTTTACCACATCGCCGTTGCGCTCAATGCCTGTAAGATAAGCCGCGCTTTCAACAGCCGCCCAAATATTGTTTTTTGTCATAAGCGTACCCACGCCGTCGCTCTTGGGTGCAAATTCGCCTACAAAAACCTTGGCTCCGCTGCGCTCATAGCTATCGTAACGGTGCGTATTCTTAAATAGATAACTGCCGATTGTGTAATAATGCTCGTCAACAATTGTATCACGGTATTTACTGTTTGCCGTTATCCAAGCGTTGTTGAAATCCTCGCCTTCAAGCCACGCTCCCGATGTTGTTACAACGGTAATATCGGGATATTTTTCTTTAACCTCATTATAAAGCGCGTCAAAATTACGCCAATATACCTCGCCCCAGTTTTCATTGCCGAGAGCAATATACTTCATATTAAAGGGCTCCGGGTGACCGTTTTCCGCTCTTTTTGTTCCCCACTCTGTGGAAGCATCTCCGTTGGCATACTCGATAAGGTCAAGTATATCCTTTACATACTGCTCCCATTCCGCTGTTCCGGGAGTGAGGGCAATAGTTTTTAAGTATTCCTGCCAATCGGTTTCGGTAACAGCACCGTTTTTATACTTCTCCCACATTCCGCCGTATCCGTTGCGTCCCTGACAGGTAAGCCCCACATTGAGAACAGGTATTGGCTCTGCACCCAAATCGTCGCAAAGAGTAAAGTACTCGTGATAACCCATTGAGTTTGTATTTATATATCTTCTGCCGTTGTTGTCATCACGCCACAGGTTATAAGTCTGCTCTCTTTCTTCAAGAGGACCGATTGTATTTTTCCAACTGTAAAGGTTTTCCAAAGATTCGCCCTCGGCAAGACAGCCGCCGGGGAAACGGATAAACGCGGGGGAAAGCTGTTTTAACGCTTCGTACAAATCCGAACGCAAACTTACATATTTCCACTGCTCCGAGTCATAACCATAGCTGCTTACAGGCACGAGAGAGACAAAATCCATAAAAAAGGTTCCGCTGCCCTCCGCGGCAAGAAGAAACGCGCCGTCCGCCGTTGTGTCCGCCGTGAGAACCAAATCAATTTTTGTCCATTCATTGCAATTCTCTATATCAAACCGATATTTCTGACTGTTTCCTCTCGCGTCAAGAGACGCGACGATTGCTCCGTCAAAATCAACATTTTTAAAATATGCCGAAAAGCTATATTCCTCGCCTCTTTTAAATCCCATATCGGGAGTAGATGCTTTTTTCTCATTGTAATTGTATGTTTTGTAATCGTAAAGTTCGGGATAACCGATATTCTGAATTGTTGCGTTGCCGTTAACGGAAACGGAAAGATACTGCCCGTTTTTACTGTTAATCCCGCCATCCTCGGAAACAAAATAATTTTCCGCATCAATATTCCAAGCGTAAAGGCTGTCAAAGGGATACTCAAAGGAATTGTTGTTTATAAGATTTGACACAAGTCCGCCGTCACAGGCGTAGCTTATGTCCTCAATAAACAGTCCGTAAAGGCTGTCGCTTATTTCATAGGCAATATTATCTGAGGAGACATTAAGCGCCGTGCCGGTCTTTCCCGAGGATACTGCCCCCGTAAAAGAAAAAGCTATAACCGACGCCAGTAATAATGCAATTATTTTTTTCATTTTTACCGTCTCCTTACACAACAATATACATTTAATATTTTAACAATAAAAACTTAATATGTCGAGTGTTTTTTTACAAATTTTGATATATTAGATTGATTTTTTTATGAATTAAATATATAATTTTTGTGTATACCAAACTCTATTACTATCGAAAGGGATTTTTATGAAAAAGAAAACCGTATATACTGTTGCAACCGCGCATCTTGATACCGTTTGGAATTGGGATTTTGAAACAACGGTAAGGGAATACATTTTAAACACGCTTAAAGATAATTTCAAGCTGTTTGAAGCATATCCCGAATACAAATTCAATTTTGAAGGCTCCTACCGTTATGAGCTTATGCATGAATACTACCCCGATTTGTGGGACAGAATGAAAGGTTACATAAAAAAGGGGCGCTGGAATGTTTGCGGAAGTGCATTTGAAAACGGTGATGTAAATGTCCCTTCCCCCGAGGCGCTTTTCAGAAATATTCTTTTGGGAAATCAGTATTTTGAAAAGAACTTCGGCGTGCGCTCCTGCGATATTTTTCTGCCCGACTGCTTCGGATTCGGCTATGCTCTGCCCTCAGTTATGCACCACGCAAATTTAAAGGGTTTTACCACGCAAAAGCTTACATGGGGCTCGGCGTACGGTGTGCCCTTTGATATAGGCAAGTGGTACGGTGTGGACGGCAATTTTGTTTACGCCAGCGTTAACCCCGGCGCATATGTAAATTCCCTTGACAAGGTAAGAGATAATAAATTCGTAACCGACAAACTTTGCGAAAACGAAAAATACGGTTTGGATATGACCTATGCTTTCCACGGAACGGGCGACCGCGGCGGTGCTCCTGCGGAAAACTCGGTTAAAACCGTTTGCAATGAAATAAGGAAGAACTCCGAAAGCGATATAAAGGTAATTTCGGCGGCGGCTGACCAAATATACCGTGATATTGACGCTCTGCCCGAAGAAGCACGCCAAAAACTCCCTGTCTGGAACAACGAGCTTGTTATGCAGAACCACGCAGTAGGAGGATACACTTCCCGTGCAATCGGTAAGCGCTGGAACAGGCGTAATGAAGAAATTGCAGATATGGCTGAAAGAGCCTGCTCTGCCGCCCTTGTACTGAACGGCAGAAAATATCCGCATGACACACTCACAAGAGCGTGGAAGAGAGTTATTGCCCATCAGTTCCACGACGATTTACCCGGCACCTCGGTACAGCGTGCTTATCGCCGTTCCTGGAACGATTACGCCATGTCCCTCAATCAGTTCACAAACGAATACTCGGCGGCGGTGGGAAGCGTTGCTTCACGCCTTGACACCTCCTTTGCAAAGGGAATTGCCGTTGTAGTGAACAATCCCATGGAATACGAGCGCACAGGTGTGGTTTCGGTAAAAATCCCATCCCGCCTGAGAAGTGCAAATATGACTGCCTTTGATGCAAACGGCAAAGAGTGTCCCACGCAGATTTCAGAGGTTAAAAGCGATTACACAACTGTTCTTGTTTATGTAACCGTTCCTGCTATGGGATATAAAGTGCTTGATATAAGAGGTGTAAAACCCCGCCTTTCCTCCCCATTAAAAGCGTCGGTTGAAACACTTGAAAACGAAAAATACACTGTTCGCTTTAACAGCAACGGTGATATTTGCTCGGTTTTTGACAAAGAAATCGGCAAAGAGATACTCAAAAAGCCTGTAATTACGGGAATATTTGACTACACGGGAAGTCTTCCCTGGCCTGCGTGGGAGATGAATTACAAGGAGCTTAACCGCGAACCTCAGCACAAGGCGAAAATAAAATCAATAGATATTATTGAAAACGGTGTCTGCCGTGCCGCGCTGAAAATCGTAAAAACTTACCGTGACAGCACCTTTACCTCTGTTGTGGCTTTGAGCCGCGGCGGAAAGTATGTTGAGGTTTATACAGAAACAGAGTGGCGCAGTCTTTGCTCTGCATGCAAGGAGATTTTCAGCTTTACTGCCGAAAATCACAACGCCACATACGATTTGGGACTTGGCGCTATAAAAAGAGGCAATATGACGGAGAAGCTCTTTGAGGTGCCCGCACAAAAATGGGCGGATATTACAGATAACAGTCAGGAATTCGGAGTTTCCGTAATCAGCGAATGTAAATACGGCTGGGATAAATTTGACAACAACACCCTACGCCTTACCCTTTTGCACACGCCTATCAGGGACTTCCGCAAGGACAGTATGCAGTCTAAAATGGATTTGGGGCTTAACCGCTACTCCTATGCAATTTATTCTCACAAGGGAGCGGTAGGTCACGGCACGCAATGTGCCGCCAGAGAATTTATTATGCCAATGGCTTCCTTTATCTGCTCCAAGCACGGCGGCGATTTGGGAAATGAGTTTTCTTTCGGCGGAATTTCAGGCAACGCAATTATAAGAGCCATAAAAAAGGCTGAAAACAGCGATGAAATTATCGTCCGTATCGGCGAAAGTGAGAAAAAGGAGCAGAAGGGCGTAATCCTTTCTTTCTGCCGTGAAATTGAAAGTGCAAGAGAGGTTTTCGCCTCTGAGGATCATATATGCAACGCCGCGGTAACCGACGGTAAGCTGATTTTTGATTTAAAGCCTTATGAAATACGCTCCTTTGCTTTAAAGTTTAAGGGCGATAAGCATGTGGAGCCCGATTGCCTTGACGTAAGCTTTACGGGCAATATTACGGCATTTTCAAATAACGGCAACCCTCTCGGTACTTTACCTGTTATAAACAAAACCATTCCTGCCGAAATTACCCCGAAAGAAATATATGTTGACGGTGTTAATTTCACCCTCCCCGAAAACGGCAAGGCGTTGCTTTGCGGCGGTCAAACTCTTATTTTACCCAACGGCACAAAAAGAGTTCATCTGCTTGCAGCCTCTCTGAACGGCGACAAGACTGTTAAAATCGGCCGCGGTGCCGTAACGGTAAACGATATCCGTGAATACTACGGCGGCTGGGATATTTTCGGGTTAAATGAAAAGGCACACATTAAAAACGGTAAGCTGGGCTTTGAATTTACCCACTCCCATACCGACAAGGGCGACGCCCAATGTGAACAGCTCTTTTTCTGGAAAATCACCGTAAATACAGACGGAGAGAACACACTCTCCCTGCCTGTTGACCGTGATATTCTCGTTCTTGCCGCTACTGCTGACGGTGAAGAAAGCATCTGCCGCCTTGCAACGGAGCTTTATGACAAGGTGCCCGACAGAGATGTTAATTTCAAAATAAAGCAGGGCAATAAACTCCGTTCCGTATTCAAGCGAATTGGCATATAAACAGTTGAAAAAAATGTTTGAAAAAAACAAATAATATTGCAATTAACTGTTGAAATATTTCTGCGATATGATAAAATACTCTGTGAAAAAACTAAAAGAGGTACAAAAATATGAACATTCACATTCTGGAAAACGCAGAGCAGATTGCGGCGGCAGTGGGCGGTATGATTATTGACGCTGTAAACAGAAAGCCTGATATTACGCTGGGCTTTGCAACGGGCGCTTCTCCCGTTCCCACCTATAACTATTTAAGAAAAGCATATGACGAAGGTAAGGTGAGTTTTAAAAACATAACAACCTTTAACCTTGACGAATACTGCGATTTGCCTAAATCCGACAAAAACAGTTATTACAGCTTTATGCACGAAAATCTTTTCAACCATATTGATGTAAACGAGGACAATGTTAATTTCTTAAACGGCAACGCAAGTGACGCAGAGGCGGAATGTGAGCGTTATGACAACCTCATAAACGAAAAAAGAATTGATATTCAGCTTTTAGGCGTTGGAAGAAACGGTCACATAGGCTTTAACGAGCCTGCGAACAAATTTACAAAGGGCTCCTTTAAGGTTCGTCTTACCCAAAGCACAATTGACGCCAACTCAATCTATTTTGACGAAAACCCCATGCCTCACTATGCACTGACAATGGGCACTGTTTCAATTATGAAATCAAGGCAGATAATAATGATTGCAACAGGCAAATCAAAGCAGGACGCCATTTACGGTATGGTACACGGCGATATTACCCCCGCCTGCCCTGCGTCGGTTTTACAGCTTCACCCCGATGTACATATTTTCCTTGATAAGGAAGCGGCGGAAAGACTGTAAATTATAAGACCGAACAGCGGAAAACTGCTCGGTCTTGACAAAATCAAATAATATGTTACAATATAAGTGAAATAAGGCGGACCGATAGACGGTTAGCCTGAAAGTTTTAAGTAATAACCGCTAACTTTTCCAGGGTTGGGCGGTTATTTTTTTATGCTTAATATGTAACCTGTGGCTACAACGAGAATAATCACAACGAATGTCAAATATTCCATCAGCATCACCCCCTTATATCAAGAGGGCAAATGCCCTCTGATAAATCAAAGGGCTAACCGCCTACCGTTTAGGCTCACCTTATTCCGATGGATATTCTAACATAATATGACATATTTTGCAAGCCATAATGAACGACCGAACAGCGGAAATACTGTTCGGTCGTTTTTTATGCTTCTATTCCTATTGTGATAATTTCAAATGGCTTATACTCCACCGTATCGGTTTCGCCGATTACATCTTCAAGCATATTGAGGATTTTCACTTTTCCGCCAAGCTTTATTGCGCCTCTTTTGCCGTTTTGTTCGGACAGGCGAATTACAATCATCTTGCCGTTTTCGCTCATCTTCATCGCCTGCATATAAAGCTCGCCGAAGGAGTTTTCGCAGGTTAAATCCGCCTTGCCGAGGGGAAGATTATATTCATATGCGATATTGTTTATTTCCGCTTTCACAAAATCGTCGCCGTGGGGATAAATCATATAAGAAAACTCGTGATGTCCCAAATCGCTTGTGACATCGGGGCGTATTGTTGCTCTTAAAAGGCTCAGGCTCATTGAGTTTTCCAAAAGCCCTACTCCGTATTTGGAATCGTTGATTAAAGCCACGCCGCCGTCCGTTTCCGCCATATCAACCCACTTATGATGGCAAACCTCAAAGCGCGCCTGCTGCCACGAGGTGTTTCGGTGAGTATCGCGCTCAATATAGCCCGCGCTTGTATCGCAAACCGCCTTGCGGGTGAGCACATTACAGTCAAACTGTGCCTTTGCAAGAACATGCTTTTCGTTCCAGTCAACAACATTTTCAACCTCGATGCCTCTTGACTGACGGAAAACGCGGATAATACGCTTCCAAGTGCTTTTTTCAGTACCCAAAACCACCTCAAAGGACGCAACCTCTGAATTTTTCTCAACGGTTTTGAGGGGAGAGATTATTTTCGCCTCAACCTCTCTGTCCTTATAATTGGGGAGAATATCCCACGCATCGTAAACGCCGGGATTGTCCTTATAAAGTTTAAGCTTGTTAAACTCCCCGCCTACCCATTCACGGTCAAGCTCACGGTCATAAAGGCTTTCAATACTGCCGTCGTAGTTAAATTTTATCTTATAAAAAGGAGTTGTAACAGTATCGGCAATCTCGCACCACTCGCCCGCAAAGGTGCGCCACGGAATTTCACCGCTTGAAAGAGGCGGCAGATTGGGAATCACCCAATTACCTTGCTTGCCGTAACGAATGCTTTTGCCGTTTTCGTCCTCAATAAAGGTGAGGTGCTTACGGGTGAAATTAAGTGAATTAAAATATTTTTCGCCCGTTCCTATAATCTTATCAAGTCTGCGGTCAATATCCTCATAATCAGCCATGGCGTCACGGTAAACGGGAGTAATATGACTGCCCGGCAAAATATCGTGGAACTGATTTACGAGAAGCTTTTTGTAGCACTCGCGAAGCTCCTCATAAGGGTACTTCGCGCCCTTCAAATGGCGGAGGGTTGACACCATTTCCGCCTCACGGAGTTTAAATTCAAGCTGACGGTTATACCTTTTCATTTTGGATTTTGTGGTAAATGTGCCGCGGTGCATTTCAAGATACAGCTCGCCGTCCCACTTTGCAAGATTTTTATTGTCTTTAAGATTTTTCTTTAAAAATTCGGAGCCGCCCATATGCTCGGTTTTGGGCATTATGGAAAGCTTATTAAAGCGTTTCATAACCTCCAGCATTTCCTCGGTACAGCCGCTTCCGCCGTCGCCGTAGCCGAACATGGACATAGTCTGTCCACCTGTGTTTTTATCCTGATAAGCCTCCCAGTTTTCCTGAATCTGGCTGGGCATATTCCATGTGATAAAGTGCGTAGGCGGTACGCAGGCATAAACCTCGCTTCCGTCAATACCTTTCCAGATAAAGTTATTGTGGGGGAAACGGTTTGTATCGTTCCAGGTGGACATTTTGTTTGAAACGAAATAATCCACGCCGCTTTTTTTGAGAATCTGCGGCAAAATCCAACTGTTTCCGAAAACATCGGGAAGCCAGCAGTTATCAACGGTTTTGCCGAATTTCTCGCGGAAATAATGCTGACCGTACATACACTGGCGGATAAGACTTTCCGCTGAGGGTATATTGCAGTCCGGCTCAACATACATAGCGCCCACAGGCTCAAACTGTCCCTTTGCAATTTTCTCTTTAAGCTCCTTAAATACATCGGGATAGTATTTTTCAAGCAATTCATATGTAAATGCCTGAGTGTGTGTATATTTGAATTCAGGATAGCGGTCCATTAAGCGGAGCTGAATAAGAATTGTACGCAGATTTTTCTGAACGGAATGAATTCTTCGCCAATAATACGCAATATCAAGGTGGGAATGAGCGATAAGCGCAACATCGCCGCTGCCCTTGTAATCATCATTTGCGTAAATAACATCGTCAATATACTTTTTAGCCGCCGCAACATCTTCGTTTTTAATATCATCAAAATCAATGAGATTGAGAGCGTTGTTAAGCTCGCGATTTAAAAACGCGCGGTAATCCTCATTGAATAAATCGCTTTTTGCAATGTCCAAAAGCAGTTCAATATCATATACCAAATCAAGCACGGTATGATTGATTACGGAAAGATACGCGCCTTCAAAAATCTGACGGCAGCCGCGAACGGAAAGGGATTCAGGGTTGCGCTCATCGTCAGGTTTGGAACGGTTATAGCCCTCCATTTCAAAATGGAGCACAGTTTCATCGCCGATATAGGGAGTGAGCAGAATTCTGTCACGGTTGGGGTCAACTCCGCCCACATATTTGCCGTTTACCTTAACAATAATTTCAGCGGCTGTTTTAAGCGAAAACCAAAGTTCTTTGTTTCTGAGCTTTTCGGGAATAATCACATCAGCCTCGAAAAACGCCGTTCCGTCGGGAGTAAAGTACATATCGCCTTTTTTTAGAGGACGCCACCCCTCGGGGTAGTATTCATACTCCATTTCGGCAACCTGACGGGCATCACGCACCTTGATGTTCTCTATCTCGAATTTTTCACTGTATATGTATCTTTTAAGCCAGCCGAAGCGCAAATCCGTCCATTCCTCAGGGCGCATACTTCTTCTTACTACCTTTATATGTGCCATATAAAAACTCCCCTCCGCTTATTTATCCCAGAAAAAGGGCCTTTTCTTATTTGCAGAGATTTCGCACTCAACGCCTAAATCTCTTTTTATTTCGCCTTTTATCCAATCAATGCAACGCTCAACGATAAGGCATTTTGAACATTCGCCCTGCAACAGCACGGTTAAAACGCCGTTTTCAAAGGAAACAAAATCAATCTCGCCGCCGTCGCCCTGTAATTTCGGTTTAATTACGGTGTTTATATAATCTTCCATTTTCAGCCCTCAATTTCTTTTTTCAAAATATTGCGGTAAGCTTGGAGTTTTTTCTCCGCCTCGCTTTTATCATTGCCGCACAGAGAATAATAAACCTTCAATTTAGGTTCCGTTCCCGATGGGCGGACTGCAAGCCAGCTTTTGTCTTTGAAAATATATTTCAAAACATTTTCTTTGGGTAAATCGCCGATACCCAAAGAATAATCAAGAACCTTTTCAACATTTTCAAAAAGACTTTCGCCGTTTCCCCTCATTTTCGTCATTGACGATTTAATTTTCTCGGCTCCGTCCTTGCCCTTTAAAACAAATGTGTCAAGAGTGTCAAGATAATATCCGTGTTCCGCATATATATTGTTAAGAGCGTCAATAAGCGTCCTGCCGTTGTTCTTATGGTATGATGCCATTTGGCAGATTAGCAGGGAAGCCACAACCGCATCCTTATCACGGGAATGAGTGCCTACAAGATAACCGTAAGACTCCTCATAACCCATTACAAACTCATTTTCACCTGTTTTTTCATACTTTCCGATTTGGTCTCCGATATATTTAAAGCCTGTAAGCGTATCCACAATTTTAAGCCCGTATTTGCGTGCTACATTGGCACCCAGCTCACCCGTCACGATGGTTTTTGCAAGCGTTGATTTGTTATTAAGGCTGTCCTTTTTCATTGAAAGCACAAAATCCGCAAGCAAGGCACCCATCTGATTGCCTGTAATTAAAACATATTCACCGTTATGGAAAACTGCCGTTCCCACACGGTCGCAATCAGGGTCCGTGCCCAGCACAAGGTCGGCGTTTTCACGTTTTGCCTGCTCGATTGCGAGATTAAGAGCGTCCTTTTCCTCGGGATTGGGTGAACGAACAGTGCTAAAATCACCGTCGGGCAGTTCCTGCTCCTTTACTACCGACACATTCATACCGTCAAGAATTTTTCTCACGGGAACATTGCCCGTTCCGTGAAGCGGCGTATAAACGATTTTCAGGTTGGATTTCTCCGAATAAAGCGACTGCTTTTTAACCTCTTTGAGAAATCCTTCCGGCACCTCGTCGCCTATTATCTCGATTTTTCCCTCGCTTACCGCCGCCTCGAAATCATCTGCGGCAACATATTTTAAATCTTTTACGGCGTTTACATATTTTATTACCTCGCCCGCAATTTCGGGCACGAGCTGACAACCTTTTTCGTCATAAATCTTGTATCCGTTATACTCCTTAGGATTGTGGCTCGCCGTAATAACAATACCGCCGTTACAGCATAAATACTTCGTTGTAAAGGAAAGCACGGGAGTGGGCATTAAAGTATCAAAAATAAAAACCTTTATCCCGTTTGCGGACAGCACTCCCGCCGCAATTTCTGCAAAACACTTTGAATTGTTTCTCGAATCGTATGCCACGGCTACACTGATTTTATCCTCAAATACGGCTTTTAGATAATCGGCGTATCCCTTTGTCGCTTTTGCAACGGTATAGCGGTTCATTCTGTTAGGACCTGCCCCCATAATGCCGCGAAGTCCCCCTGTTCCGAATTCAAGCTCTTTGTAAAACCTGTCTTCAAGCTCTTTTTCGGAGGAAATATTCATAAGTTCCGCCTTTGTCTGTGCGTCAAAGCTGCACCAATATTCAAACTGTTTTTGGAAATCCATAGCCGTATCATTCCTTATGTGTTTTCGTTGATTTTAATGATACACCAAACAAATTTTGCTGTCAATTAAAAATGATATACAGATTATATATTGTGCATAATTTTTTACTGTCGATTTATGAAAAATTACTATTTATTTCAATCTGCCAAATTGATATAATTATCATGAGTGATTGTATCCAAGGAGCATACTATGGAAAGATTTAAAATTAACATTGAATATTTTACTAATGATACACATTACAGCACAAATCTCTTTGAAACAGAGCACTTCAAAGTGGACGTGACTGCAAATACCGACCATATCAAGCTTGTTTTAACGCCTGCGGGCGCGCCTTTGGAAAAGGTAAAATTCAAAATGACCGTACCCTATGAATTTAATGACAATAAGCGTGTTTTCGTAAACGGTTATCAGTCCTGGACGGACTGCCGCGAATACTTTATTGATGAGGACCCGCCCCGCCTCGACTTAAAGCAGGAGGTTTCATTAAAGCTTTCGCCTTTGGGTGCGTCCGGGGATTACAGATTTAAAAAATATGACCGCAGAA
This sequence comes from Candidatus Fimenecus sp., assembly GCA_051881455.1. Classification (GTDB taxonomy): domain Bacteria; phylum Bacillota; class Clostridia; order Oscillospirales; family Acutalibacteraceae; genus Fimenecus. Next base: position 53,157 of record JBJEPX010000004.1, read on the forward strand.
AAGGTGTTTTTCACGGCTATTCCTACGCCTATGTGCGTGACGGCGAAGCCTATGACCTTTTCGGCTCATTAAGCGAGCGGGACGGTTATACAATAATAAATACCGTTTGCCCCGAAAATGAAATAGTTTTTGAAAGAGATATGGCGGGAGTTCAGATAAACTCACCCTACACTCTAATTGATATTGCTCATTTTTCAGGCTCTGAAAATGAGGTGTTCGATAAATACTTTGCCGTTATGAACATAGAGAAGCCCAAAGTGGGCAGAGCAAACGGATACACTACCTGGTACAATTATTACAGCAATATAAATGAGGAAATCGTGCTTTCCGACCTTGAAGCACTTTCAAAGCTCGATGCAAAAATTGACTTTTTCCAAGTGGACGACGGCTACCAGACCGCCGTTGGCGATTGGCTTTCCATTGACCCGCGCAAATTTCCTCACGGTATGAAATATATTGCCGATCAAATTCACGAAAAAGGAATGAAAGCAGGTCTTTGGCTGGCTCCTCTCGGCTGTCAGTACAAATCTGCCGTTGCAAAAAGCCATCCCGAATGGCTTATCCGCGATTCGCACAACAGACCTGTAAGATGCGGCTTTAACTGGGGCGGATTTTACGCTCTGGACATTGAAAAGCCTGAGGTCAGAGAGTATATACGCAATTTCTTTGATGTTGTCCTCAATGATTGGGGCTACGATATGGTTAAGCTTGACTTTTTATATGCCGCCTGCATCGTTCCGGCACACGGCAAATCAAGAGGTCAGCTTATGTGCGAGGCTATGGACTTTATCCGTGAATGTGTAGGTGACAAGCTGATTTTAGGCTGCGGCGTTCCCTTAGCACCCGCTTTCGGCAAGGTTGATTACTGCCGTATTGGTGCGGATATGGACCTGCAATGGACAAAAAGTCTTAAATTCCACCGTGAAGATGTTTCAACTCCCAATGCGCTGGGGAACACCGTGTTCCGCCGCGCTCTCGACGGAAGAGCATTTTTAAACGACCCTGATGTTTTTCTCCTGCGCGACAGCAATATGAACTGTACTCTCACGCAGAGAAAGATTATCGCATCTGTTAACCATATTTTCGGCAGTTTGCTTTTCACCTCTGACAACATTGATGAATACGACGATGAAAAGCGCAATCTGCTTTTGCACATTTTCAAAAACGGAAAGCCGGAGGTTATTTCCGCTGAATTCGTAACAACCGATGTTCTTGAAATTCACTATAACGAGGGCAACGGAACAGAGCGTCTTTGCTTCAATCTTAAAAACGGCGAGCTTTACTGATTTTCTTATTCTGCATACAAGGCGGTGAAAAGATGAAAACCGAAACTCCTCTCGTAAGATACTTTACGCTTGTATTTTTATGTCTGCTTGCGGCGGCAGTTCTTATTATTTTCCCCGTGTTCCTCTCAAAAGAGCTTGATAATCAAAGCCGGGACTTTCTTCAGGAAATCTCCGAAAAGAACGGAGAAGCAGTCGGCTTCAAGTTCAGGGAACAAGCTTCATTTCTTAAAGACCTTATATCGGATGTTGACACAGACTTGCTTGACAATCCCGCCGAAGCCGTTAAAAAAATAGATTTAAAAAATACAGGTGTTAAATACAAGCGGTACGGCATTATAACCTCGGACGCCACCGCATATACCTCCGACGGAATTGCGGAGCAGGTAGTTAATAATGAGCTTGTTGCGGAATGTTTTGAGAGCCGCAAATTGACGGTATCGACTCTTTCCCCGGATGAAAGCCTTGACGGTGACGAGGTTTTCATTATGATGAGGCCTATTTATAAGGATAATCAGGTAAGTCATGTAATGTATGTTGTTTTCACCATGGAGCAGATAACGGAAAACTTCAAATCCGATGCTTTTAACAGCAATGAGTTTTTCTATATTATTGATATTGACGGCAACAATATTTTCAGCACAAACAAAAGAGAAGATTTCCGCAATATCGACAATATTTTTTCGGAAAATCTGCAAGAGAAAAAATACAAGGGTGAACGCATACCCCAAATACAGGAAGATATGAAAAACGGGGAATCGGGTGTAACATTCAGTTCTAAAAACAGTGATTACTATCTTTACTATGCTCCTCTCCATTTTAACGATTGGTATCTGTTTTCCATTGTTCCCGCTGAGGAAGTAACGGTCAGAAGAAATACGGTTCTTGCATATGTTATACTTATGTGCATTTTCCTCATCGGCGTTTTCGTTCTTTTTGCTCTTTACATTGTATCCTCGGAGCGCCGCAAAAAAAATGAGCTTGATAAGCTTCTTTATACAGACAGCCTGACGGGAGGTCCCTCTTATGCAAAGTTCTGCCTTGATGTTAAAAAGCAGCTTGCAAAGGGCTACAAAAAAGCCGCTTATATTGTAATGGACCTTGATAATTTCAAGCTTATAAACAGTTATTACAGTTATGAGCACGGTAACAAAACCATTAATTACATATATTCAGTTTGGCGTGATATGCTAAGGGAAAACGAATTCGTTGGCAGAATGGCAGCCGACCGTTTTGCGGTATATCTGCAATATTCCGATGAAAATGAGCTTAAACAGCGAATTGAGGAATTCTGTAAAAACTGCCGTATCTATGATAATGAGGGAATGACAAACTATATCTTAACGCCCAGCATCGGTATTTATTACATAAATCCCGATGATAAGAATATTCAGCGAATTCAGAACTGTGCGGTTATAGCTAAATCCCTTGTTAAGGGCGACAGTGACCGTCTGTATTCCGTTTATAACGATAAGCTTAAAGACCGCCTGACAAATCGCAAAATACTTGCAGATAAATTAGCCCACGCCATAGAAAATGAAGCATTGTCTGTTCTGTTCCAGCCGCAGTTCAATGCTTGTGACAGAAAAATCTGCGGAGCCGAGGCTCTTCTGCGCTGGCAGGACGAAGACGGAAACTATATTTCCCCCGCAGATTTTGTTCCCTTGGCAGAGGCATGCGGTCTTATTGTGGAGCTTGATAAATATGTATTCAGAAAAGCCTGTGAGGCACAGCGCAAAATGGCTGACGCAGGCCTTAGTGAAATTGATGTTTCCATAAATGTGTCCCAGCAATCTCTTTACAACGCAAGCTTTGTTGAGGACTATGTCAGCATAGTAAAAAGGACGAATGCCGATATATCTCATATCCAGCTTGAAATTACGGAAAGCACGCTGTTTGACAACAATAAGGTCTTTGTAAAATTGTTGAGAAAGCTGCATAAATCCGGCTTTAAAATACTTATGGACGATTTCGGAACGGGTTATTCTTCACTGATGCTTTTGAAATCAATGCCCATTGATTATTTGAAGCTTGATAAATCCTTTATTGACGATTATGACAGCATGCGCGGCGGCATAATTATAGAATGTATTATGACAATGGCAAAGAAGCTGGGAATAGTTATTATTGCAGAAGGCGTTGAAACCGAGGAACAGTTCTCATATATTTCAAATATGGGCTGTGATATAGTTCAGGGCTATTATTTCTGCCGTCCCGTCTCTTTTGACGAAATGTGTAATATGATTGAAAAATCATAATGTCTTTACAAATTCGTGCCCCACTCTTCTTATCTTAACTTCAACCTCAACGCTGTATCGGCTTTTTGCCATAAGAGCGTTGAGGTTTTCTTTATTATCTCTGTAAACCGAGGGATATTTCTGAAATAGCAGCCTTGAATACCCCGGTGCGTCGCAAACCTCACCCTCATATAGCTTGGAAAGCACTTTCTCACTTTCGGTTTTCAGATAATTCTCCGCGCATTTTCTCAATTCTTCCATTCTTTGCCTATCCATACTTTTTTCAATCCCGTTGTATATTTCGGCAACATCGGTGCTGAGCCTGATTTTAACGGTATAATGCGGTGTTCCTTCGATTATTTTTACCGTTCTGAAAACATTGCAATTTACAATACTCATAGCGACTTTTTCATTTTCCTCTGTTTTATATGAAAACTCGCCGTTATAAACCCTGCCGCAAAGGAAATTCAACATTGATGTTTCGTCGCCGTTCAGGGTTGATTGAAGCTTTGCACTGCAAAATAGCGCTGTTTCTTTAACCTGAACATTTTTTTGCCCCTCCGCCTCCTCTAAGTAGAGAACGGGCATCGCAAAGCACGCTTCCCTATCGCGGTATCTGTTTACGAGCTCATAAAGTTCAAGCTTGAAAATCCCCGTATCATATTTTGCCGCCTCAATGGCATCGTCAATATTATCGGCAATAACCTCTCCGCTGTTTTTTGCCTCTAAAATTTCATCGGCTCTGTTTTCGGCAAGAGCCACATAAACCGACGGTCCGTTGTGAGCGTCACGGGCAAAAAAATCTATAACGCCTTCAATCCCTCCCGAGGCTGTTGCTTTTCCTATTACAATAACCCGATTTTGAGAATAAAGAGGAATTTTACCCTCAAAGCCCACAACACTCTTAATCGCCGTATAAACCGTATCACCGTGCACCTTGTATATTTTTACCGCATCTTCACTGCCGCTCTCCTGTGCGGAAGCGGTGTGGGTACTTGTATTTATCGCTTGAAGCGTAACGGTATAACTGCCGTTATCCTCTTTATCAATTCCTATTCCCTGTATAATAAGGCGGTTGCTTATGTCGTTTTTATATATTTCATTTCCACCGAAGGAAAAGAGTATTGCAAAAATTACCACTACTGCAACAATTATCTTATTCATACTTCTTTCTCCTGTTTAAAACAAGCAAAATCCCGGGGATTACCGTAGCCGCCAAAGCCGTAGCAATAAGCTTTGCTATGGAATTGTCAACCACTGTAAATCTTTGCACGGAGCCTGCAATATAAAGGCAGATAACCGACGACAACGCGCTAAGCCCTGCTAAAATAGTCTTTTTGCTGAAATTATCAAACTCTTTATGCAGAATATCTGCTTGAAGGTAGAGTAAAAACGAAACTTTTAAAAAGGCACACAGTATCCATATTCCCGTAATAAGTGGGTCAAGCCTGCCGAACATTGAAAATTGCGCCAAAGCCGCAAGCGAATGAACGGGAAAAAGCTGCGTATTAGCAAAATTGCCCATAACGCCTACCTCCACGAAGAAAAGCGACGCCGTAACCAATGCCTGCAAAAATATCCAGATAAAAAAGCTTTTCACCTTTTTCCCCGAGGCAACGGGGATTGCCAAAGTTATCATTACAAGCTCAACTGTTCTGCCTGCCGCGTTCAAAGCCGTTTTAAAAACGGGCAACGCACCGTTATAAAAAACAGGCGTATAGTTTAAAAAATCAATTTTACCTATAAGTGTGGCAATAATGAAAGCAATCGCCGCCGTTACGGGTATTACCGACAAAACGGCGCTTCTTCCCAGCGACTCAATGCCCAAATAAGCACCATAGCACCCGATGAGTATTACAAACACCAAAAAGTAATTTACATTTGCTTCGGGGAATACGATTGTGCCTGTAAACAAATCTAATCTTGAAACGGTTGTAACAGTAAAATAGAATAGTACGGCGCTGTAAAAAACAGCAAGGATTTTTCCTCCTTTTGCCCATCTGTTGCGCGCAATATCAATAATATTCATCTCGGGGTTTTTCCTGAAAAGGAAATATACGGGTATCATCATAATAATGCATATCAGATAACGGAGCACCGCCTGCACAACCAAATCGGAAAGTTCAATATCTTTTGTATATGACGGAATATAGGTAAAGGTTGTCAGCAGTCTTGTAAGAAAAAGTAATGAAAAAAACTGAAAAGTGCTGATTTTAGATTTTGACATATTGATTCTCCGAAAAGCATTAAGATTATTTCATTTTAGATATTTCCATTCGCCGTTTACCCATACTAAGCCAGCCTTCACGCATAACGAGGTCGCGCCACGCACCGATTTTAGTGGGAGAAAGAGGCGACATAAACGGTGTGTTGTACGGACTTAACGCCGCCATATTTACAAGCACCGCCGCAAAGCCCAGCATTATTCCGTATATTCCCACCATTCCGCCGATTATAATAAAGGTAAAACGCATAACCGCCACAGGTTCATAAAGGCTTGAAACAACAAAGGAGCTGACAGCCGTAAGTCCCACAACTATAAGCATTGGTGCGGCAATAATTCCCGCCGTTACGGCAGATTCACCGATTACAAGCGCCCCCACAATGGAAACGGCGTGCCCTACTGCCTTTGGCATTCTCAGCCCCGCTTCACGGACAATTTCATATACTAAATGTATCAAAAGTGCCTCTGCCACTATGGGCAGGGGTGTTTTGCTTTCCTGGCTTGTTATTCCGAACACCATTGTTTCAGGTATCATTTCCTGATGGAAAGTACAAATTGCCACATACAAGCCCGGCAAAAACACGCTGAACATAAATGAGATAATTTTTAAGGTGCGGACAAAAGCCGCATAATACGGTCTTTTTAAATAATCGTCAAGAGAATGAAAATTTTCGATAAAAAGATGGGGAACAATAAGCGCGTCGGGAGTGCCGTCAACAATTATACCCACTTTCCCTTCGCTGAGCTTTGCGGTAAACACATCGGGCCGCTCCGTTGTACCTACGCAAGTAAAAACAGAGGCTTTTTTATCGTCTAAAAACGGTTGAATAAATCCCGAGCCCGATACAATATCAAGCTGTGCATTTTTTATTCTTTCCACCACATCATCAAGGAGTTTACTGTCGGTTCGGTCGGACATATAACAAACGCAAACACGGGTTTTGCTTGTAGTGCCAACCTCCAAGGATTTAATCTTGAAAACAGGACTTCGCACACGGCGTCGCACCATTGCAATATTGTCCTTAAAGTTTTCAACAAAGCCCTCACGGGAGCCTCGCTCCTGATTTTCGGTGCCCGGCTCCTCGGGGTTTCTTTTTGCAAAACTCTGCACGCCGAAAAGTACAGCGAACTGCGCACCCTGCGCCATCAGAACAAGATTTCCCGAAAGCATTTCGGAAATTGCCGTGTCAATATCCGAGGTTATTGATTTATCAATGCTTGCGGATACTCCGTCCGCCGCCTTATATACGATACCATCGCCCTTTGTATCGGAAAAATCCGTATTTATTACGGGTAGCATTATCTGCTCGGTTATAAGGAGTTGATCGCACATTCCGTCAAGCATTACAAAAACAAAATCATGACCGCTGACGGTACAGTCACGGTATTTCACATCAAAAGACTCTCCTAACTGCTGTTTAAAATATGCTCTGTTTTTTTGCAAATCCGCCGATACTCTTACCTTTGACCTATTGCTTTTCTCATCCTGTACGGTAATTTCTTCTATGCTTTTTTTGAACCACGAATTTTTCATACTTATCACCTATTTAATATTTTCCCCGAACGGAAAGTAATATTCCGCGGCAAAAAGCAAAACATAAGTTTACACAAAACCGTGAAACAAGGAGAGTAGTTATGTTTGTAACTCTTATCAGAACTGTAATTCTGTATTTATTCGTTATATCCACCGTCCGCATAATGGGAAAAAGGCAGATAGGCGAGCTTCAACCGACGGAGCTTGTTATTACCATTCTGCTTTCCGAAATCGTGGCAATTCCCATGCAGGATAATGATATTCCCCTCTTAAGCGCCGTAATTCCCGTGATGGTACTTGTAGGCTTTGAAATACTCATTTCCGTAATAAGCCTTAAAAGCGTGAGGTTTCGCTCGGCAATGCAGGGCAATTCCATTATTGTTATCCGCGACGGTGTGCCGGACTTAAAAGAAATCAAAAAAATCCGATTTACGATTGACGATATTCTTGAAGCGCTCAGACAAAAAGATATTTTTGATATTTCAAAGGTGCAGTATGCCATAGTTGAAACAAACGGCTCAATAAGCGTCATGTTAAAACCTGAATTCAGCGAGGTAACAAAAAAAGACCTCCGCCTGAAAGCGGAGGACAACGGCATACCGTGCGCCGTGATTGTTGACGGAAGAATTATTGAAAGCAACTTTAAATACTGCAATATGACATTAAATAAGCTTAATGAGATAATCAAAAAAGACAATATAAAAATCAAAAATACTCTTTTGATGACTGTGGATAAAAAAGGCAATAAAACAGTTATCGGAAAGGACGGAAAATGAAAAGAACCGTACTTGCAATAGGCGCGCTTTTACTGTCGGTTATAATCTGCTTCGCGGGGTTTATGATTTTAAAATCCACCTGCAATAAAATAACAGATGCGCTTGATAAGGTATCGCAAAGCGCCGCAGAAGAAAACCTTGACGAGGCAAAGAAAAGAACGCAGGAGGCGGTACAGCTTTGGGAGAATATTCACGGAAGAATTGAAGCGCTCACCAAGCACGCCGAAACGGACGAGCTTGAAGAAACAATAAAAAGCCTCACCGTATATGCCGAGCAGGGCAATATGGAAAGGCTTTATGAAAAATCAGAAATTGCTAAAAACCGACTTGAACATATCATCAAAAACGAACTGCCGTCATTCAGCAATATTTTTTAATATTTTATCCGTATCGGAAAGGTTAATGCGCTTTGATACGATAAAGGTTTTCCTCTTTTGTCTTCCTTTATCCGTATTGTATGCGCCGTCCTGCTTTTCCTCGGCGGAAAAAATTCCGTAAGAGGAGGTTACAATAGTTCCGTCCTGCAAAACCACATTGCCGCAATAGCCTGTGTCTGCATTTGCAACGATTGAAGGCTTATTCTGGCGGGGCAGATATGTATGGGCAATTTTTATGCGATATTGTCCGCTTGATGCGCCTTTTAAGTCATCATATGTACCAACCCATGCAACCCAGCCTTGGGAATACCAACTGCGCTCGCCGCCGAGCCGCCGCATTTTGCGAACCTCAGAGGGATTTCGCTCTATGGAACGGAAGGTGATAAACAGTCTGCCGTCCGGAGTATAATCCGCTTTGTGGCGCTCACCGTTAAGAGCAGAGGGAGCCTCAACGGGCTTTGACCAGGTTTTGCCCTCGTCCTTTGAAAACATAAGAAGGCTGTTGCAGGTTTTTTTATTGCAACGGGCAATAAGACAAATTTCGTCGCCCTCTCCGCCCTCTGAACGGATAGCCTCTACCTCACAAATACCCGCGTACGTTTCAATATCACGGTATTCGGTAAGATAAGGCTCGGGCTTTGACCAATTATAGTCGCCGTTTTCGTCGAAAGTGAGTATCGTTTTATAATTTATAAACTTACTGTCGTGAAAAAGGCCCATCCATTTATCCACAAACTCGCCGTTTTCTTTAAGCCTTGTAAGGGACGCCATGGAAACGATGGGTATTACGGGAAAATCACTGTTTTTATCCCAGAACAGTTTAAATTCCGTCCAGGTTTTGCCCTCGTCCTCTGAAATAGAGCAGTTAAATCCGCCGGGAGTAGGCATATTCACCCATTTGGGATTACCTGAAATAAGAATAAGCTTTTCCTTGCCGTTTTTAAACTGCAAGCGGTAAACCGTTGGAGTTTCAAGGGACTTTTCCCAGGAGCGGGGCGGATTTTCTATTGTTTCGGTATATGTTTTGCCGCCGTCACAACTGATTTTTGAAATAATTCTGCCCTTGCCGTGCCCCTCGGGGAAAAATGTAAGGATTCTGCCGTCACGCAGAAGCACGGAATCGGGATGCCCTAAATATCCGCTTGACGCGTCAACAACGGAATAATCATACAAATACTCCGTACCCTCAATCATTTTACCGGGCTTCTCCGCAAGGTTTATCAAAGGAATATTACAACGCTCTGCTTTTTTCGGAAAAGGTCTCTTCTTAAACAGCATCTTATTCACCCTTTAACAGTCTGCTCGCCAGATAAGCGGCGCCCAACATTCCCGCCTTGTTGCGAAGCTTTGCTTTTTCAATGCGTACACACTTATAGTTATCGTCCAATCTGCTGTAAAGCTTTTCTCTGATGTGGCCCACAAGCAAATCCTCTGACATAATTCCACCGCCCAGAATAATCAAAGACGGGTTAAAGATATTGCAAAGAGAAACGAGTCCGTTAACAATTTCATTCTCCCAATTATCAAGCTCTTCAATAATCACGGGATTTTTAAGATTTTCTTCTTTGAAAATCTCTCTGCCGGACATATATCTGTCAAAACGCTCCGAAACGATATTTGTAAAGGCACGGCATGAAGCGTAAGCCTCATAACAACCCTTTCTTCCGCAGGTGCAGTCTCTGCCGCCTGCATGAGTAACAATGTGACCAAACTCACCTGCCGCACAGTTCGCGCCTCTGAAAACATCGCCGTTCCAGAAAATACAACCGCCCACGCCCGTGCCGTAGGTAAGGCAAAGAAAATTATCCTCACCCACGCCTGCGCCGAAATGAGCCTCGCCTAAGCCTGCGCAGTTAACATCGTTATCCACCGCAACAGGCACACCGTATTTCTTTTGGAAGGTGCCTTTAAGGTCAGAACCCTTATAGTTGGGTATATTGCCTGTTCCGTCAACTACAATACCCTTTTCAAAATCCACCTGACCTGCGGTGCTTATGCCGATTGCGTCAAACTGACCTGCGTATTCATCCATCTTCATTTCAAGGGATTTCATAACACCGTTGCCGCCGTAAAAGGCGTTGGTGGGCATTTCTTCTGAAAACAGTACATTAAAGTTTTCATCTACCATTCCGTATTTAATTGCTGTTCCGCCAACATCAAAAACCATTATTTTCATCGTTATACCTCTGTCACCCTTGCAAATTTTTTTGTTATATCCCTAGGCCTTGTAATCGCCGTTCCCACAACTGCCGCATGAACGCCGATATTCAACGCCGTTTTTAACTGTTCGGGAGTCCAAATGCCTCCCTCCGCAATTACGGGGCAATCAAGCTCCGCTACATATCTTTCCATAAGCTCAAAATCGGGAAGGCTTCTGCCCTTTGTATAGGGTGTGTAGCCGCTCATGGTTGTGCCGATTATATCAAAGCCGATTTCTTTCGCCTTTTTGCCCTCCTCAAAGCAGGAGGTATCCGCCATAAAAAGCTGTTCCGGATATTTCTTTCTCACCTTTTGGAAGAAGTCCTCAAGCGTTTGCCCGCCCGGACGGAGTCTGTCGGTAGCGTCAATTGCGATAATATCCACTCCGCAGTTATACAGCGCGTCAACCTCTTTTTCGGTGGGAGTTATATAAACCTCACTGTCGGGATAAACCTGCTTTATAATGCCGATAATGGGAAGCTTTACGGTCTTTTTAATTTCCGTAATATCCTCCACCGTATTTGCTCTTATTCCCCCTGCGCCGCCCTCAAAAGCCGCGTATGCCATTCGCGACATAATGTAGGAACTGTGAAGCGGCTCATCCTCCAAGGCCTGACACGACACTATCAGTTTGCCTTTGATTGCTTCAAGAATTTGCGTCTTATTCAACTTTTCACTTCCCGAAAGGACAATTTAAATAGTATTATAATATACTTTTTGAAAATTTACAATTGTTTATTAAAAAAAATTGAAAAATTATTGAAATGTTACAATCATAGTGATAGAATTTTATTACTTTAATAAAAAACACGGTTGTATCCGTGAAACGGGGGAAAAATATGAAATTCAACACAGAAAAATACAGGGGCGTTTTTGTAGCTCTCAACGCTCTATATGACGAAAACGACAATATAAATACAGCGGCTGTTAAAGCGCTTGTGAAAAAATACAAGGAAATCGGTGTTAACGGAATTTATGCCTGCGGCTCAACAGGCGAAGGCTTTTTGCTCAACACCGAGGAGCGCAAGCAGGTTGCGGAATGTGTAAAAGAAGCAGCGGGCGACGATATGGTGCTCATTGTGCATGTGGGTTCTGCCTCAACAAAGGAGTCTATCGAGCTTGCACGCCACGCGGAGAAAATCGGAGCGGACGCAATTTCCGCAGTTCCCAGCGTATATTACAGGCTTCCCGAGGAATCCATTGCCCTGCATTGGAACACAATAACAGAAGCCGTTGATATGCCGTTTATTATTTACAATATTCCCCAGCTCACAGGCTATGACCTTTCATACTCTCTTTTTAAAAAGATGATTAAAAACGAAAAGGTTATCGGTATTAAGAATTCCTCTGACAGCACTTGTCAGATTGAGCGTTTTTCACAGCTCGGCGGTAAGGATTTCGTTGTGTTCAACGGTCCCGACGAGCAGTTCCTTGCAGGCCGTCTTATGGGCGCAAAAGCGGGAATAGGCGGCACCTACGGCACAATGCCCGAGCTTTTTCTCCACCTTAATTCCCTCATTGAAAAGGGTGATATTGAAGGCGCTAAAATCTGGCAGAACAGAATTAACGAATGTATTTTTGACCTGCTCAGCTGTCCTTCTCTTTACGGAGCCAGCAAGGCGGTAATTACAAGGCGTTTCGGAATTGACGCGGGCAAGCCCAGACTTCCGTTTTTGCCCCTTGACGCAGACGACGAAAGAGCCGCGGCAATTGCCGATAAAATAAACGGATATGTTGCTATGATTAAATAAAAGCTCTGAAAATGTGCCTGCCCTGACGAAAATCGGGGCAGGTTTTTGTATAAATTGTGAATTTTTGAAAATGGACTTGTATATTTTTCAAAAATAGTATAAAATGTATCTGTTAATGTAAAAAAGTGTGTCTGTTTTCGGTACTTTTTTATCATAAAAAAGATGGTAAAGGTGGTTTTTCCGATGGAAAACAACAACAATAAATCTCAGGCAGAGATTTACCGTGAAGAGCGCAAGGCGAGACTTGCAAAAGAGGCTGCAAAAAAAGCCAAAAAGTCTCCCAAGCTTTCAAAAACTAAAAAGATTGCAGGCAGGGTTATTGCAATTGTTCTTGCAGTTGTACTTGTGTTCGGCGCAGTGGGCGGAATCCTCAATTTCTTCGGTGCGCCTCAAAAGGTTATTAAGGTTAAAGCAGGTGACAATAAGGAATACTCTTTTACTCTTGCCGAGTTTAATTACTACTATTTCTTAACATGGTCGAATTATCAGCAGACCGCCGTACAATATGAAAACTACGGCTCAGGCATGGGCCTTCAGTTTTTGGGATATGATTATTCCAAATCACCCGATAAACAATCATATACCGATGACCACAGCTCTGTTACAGGCGTTACGGTCGCTGACCTCGGAGTTACAAATCCCACATGGGCTGACGCCTTTACATATGCTGCCGTAAGCCAGATTATCCAAATTAAGTACGGCGCGTTAAAAGCAGCAGAAGCAGGCATCACCGTTACCGAAGATGAACAGGCGGAAATTGATTCCGCAATTGAATCAGCCCGTAAAACTGCCTCCGAAAACGATTATTCGCTTGACCGTTTCCTCCGTGCAACTTACGGAAACGGCGTTTCGGAGAAGGTTGTACGCCAGGTTTACACAGAATCTTATCTTGCAACTTCATATTTTGATAAGCTTCAGGAGGATACGGAAAATGCCGTAACCGACGCGCAGGTTGAAGAAAAATACAATGCAAACAAGGACAACTACGACCTCGCAAGCATCAGACTTTATGAATTCACAACAGAAGTTCCCGAAGCCGCGGAAGGTGCAACCGAAGAGGAGAAAACAGCCGCCGCTGAAAAGGCCTATGCAGAAACAAAAGCAAAGGCTGACGCATTCCTTGCCGCTGTCAGCGATTCCGCAAGCTTTGTTGCGCAGGCAAACGTTACAATTAAATCAGCCGATTCAAGCAGTAAACTTGATGCTGACGAAACAACAGATTTTTCAGATATAACTTATGCTACTCTTGACGCAAAGGGTGAAGCCCTTGCCAAATGGGTATATGATGACGCAAGAGTTGCAGGCGACAAGGCTGTAATTGATTTGGGCAGCGGTACATATGATGTGGTACTTGTTACAGCGGCGCCTCATAAAGATATGAGTGTAAGCACAAACGATGTAAGACATATCCTTGTAAAGTTCCCCCAAGATGAAAGCGGAAATACACAGGAGCTTACCGACACACAAAAAGCGGAATACAAAGCAAAGGCACAGGCAATTCTTGACGAATACAAAAAAGATGCCACAGAGGATAATTTTGCGGCTCTCGCTACTGAAAAATCCGAGGATACCGGTTCAGCTTCAAACGGCGGTCTTATCGAGGGTATTACTAAGAGCAGTAATTATGTTACCAATTTCCTCAATTGGTCAACCGACGCTTCAAGAAAGCCCGGCGATACAGATATAATCGAAACTGAATACGGTTATCATGTTATGTATTATGTGAAGGCCGAAGGCGTTACATGGTATGAAACAGTTAAAGAAGAGATTGTAAGCGAGATTTATTCAAACGTTTTTGAAAATCTGATTGATACGCAAATGTCAAAAATAAACTTGAATTCCCCCATTATCAAGTGGGCTGTAAACAGCGAAATCAAGCTCATTAAAAATCGTATCGCAATGAATTACTGATATTGATAAATATTCATAGCAAAACAGCACTGTTCAAAATGAACAGTGCTGTTTTTCATTTTATTTGCAATTTTATTTAATCAAATACTTAATAAGTATTCCGCCTGCTGCAACTGCCGCGGCAACAACTGCGGCACCTTTAATATATGGCTTTACCGAATCCACACTGCTGGGAGCGTATGTATAAGCGGCATATTTAAGACGGTTACCCACATCAAAGTTTTCAATATCAGCAACTGTCAGCGTTGATGTTTTAAAATCGGCAGGATTTTCTTCATTAAAATCGTAAATCCGCACGCCTCTGTTTTTGGCAGGACCGTAAATATTAAATCCACATCCCTGACAGTAGCCCATTTTCATACCCTTATATTCGCCTACAAAACTGTTGTTATGGTCGTGGCCGAAAAATGCGCCGAACACATCGCCTTTTTCACGAAACGCGTCAAACTCGCCGCCGTTAATGTCGGGTACACTGGGCGTTTCGCCTATAAAGGAACGATCGTCAATAACGGTGGTTTCGGGATTAAGAGCAAAGTATTTACCGTTATACTTTCGGTATCCCTTAGCGCTCCCCTTTGTGCCTCTCGGCACTTCCTTTAAAAGCTCGTAAATCTCGGGAACGGGAATATGCTGAAATACTATTGAGGGAACATAACCGCCGTTTTTATCTTTAAGATTGTCCCTCGTTTTTCTGTACCAATCAAGCTGATTTTCGCTCACATGGGCGCAGGAGCCGCCCGCGCTCATTGAAAGGCTGTCGATAAGATAAACATTCAGTTTTGTTCTTCCGTCAGCACCGAGAATTTCAAGATTATGGTTACAATAGCCGTCAATTTCATCGTCCGCGTTGTATGCAAGGCAGTTTTCGTGGGATTTATATATCTCATACTGCTCTTGTTTCGATATTGAAAAAGAAGTGTCGTCATGATTTCCGAAAACGAAAGTAAAAGGCACTCCTGCCTCGTCAAGGGGCTTTAATAGATTATTTATGGCGCAAGCCACATTCTTTTTTCTGTCGCCCATAGCAAGGTTAACGCCGTAACCTTTTATCTGGTCGCCCGTAAATACCACAAGGTCAGGCTTAACCGTTTTAAGAGCATAACGGATAAGCTCCACCGTTGCCGGAGCAGTTTTGTTTGTATCCTGTGTATCGGCAATCTGCATAATGCGGAATTTGCCGTTATTGAATTTAAGTTCCATATCATCACCGAAAACATTATATAATTATTACATAGTAATTTCAAGTGTATAAATAGTGTTTTCGAGTTGAAAATCATCACTCCACGCTCAGTGGACTCATTTCTAATCAGCGTAGGTTGTATTTTATCTCCGAAAATGATATATTAAATGCAGAAAAGAGGGATCGTTATGAACAATACAATGATTGGTCAATTTATTTCTGCAAAAAGAAAATCGTTGGGAATGACTCAACAAGAATTGGCGGAAAAACTGCAAATAACAAATAAAGCTGTTTCCAAATGGGAAACAGGCGACGGTATGCCCGACATCCAATTGCTAAAGCCCTTGTCAAAAATATTGGGTGTTACCGTTGACGATATTCTGAACGGCGAAGAAAAAGAAGCTGTAAAATCCAAACCCACACTGCCCATTTTTTGCTGGAATCTGCCCGCGAGCGTTGTAATTGTTTGCATATTAGCATGTGCATTTGCCGTTAACTATGCCATAATTTGCTTAAATTCAATTTTTCAACACGCAATTATTGCCGGTTTCAACGAGTCGTTTGAAGGGACATTTCAGCGCATACTTATCTCACTGGGATTTTTTGCTTATTGGATTATAATTTCCGCCATATTTATGTGCCGCACTCTCAAAATATTCGATTATGAAGTTAAGTGTGAAAAGCCGTTGACAATTATTGCTTTTATATCGGGATTTGTAATGCTGTTTGCACAGCAAATTGACCTTTCTCCTATAAACTACGGTATGTTTATGTTTTCTTTTGCATTACTTTTAGGCACATTCCACGGTTACAGGTTGCCGCACAAACTTTTCTTCGGATTTACTGTACTTTTCACTTGCGTTAACGGTATTGCCGGAATAGTAGATTGCTTGCATGATATCACACATGACCAAATGTATATTTTTATTTATAAATTTGTCACTGCTCTGATTTTCTATATTTCTTATGAATTGCTTGAAAAATTCAGCAGTGAATATGAGGGATATGAAGAACAGCGTTCATCAAATTGATATAACTATTAAAAAAAACAGCCATCTGAAATGGCTGTTTTTTGAGAAATTATTTACTTTCAATCAATAATTGATTTCAGGCTATATCACAAATACTAATTCTGTGTTGCAGAATTCGCTTCCGCACCTGACGCCTCGTCAGAAGTCGGCTCGTCGGTAATCAACTTGCCGTTGGAGTCATATCTTCCTGTGTCAATCATTGTTGGGAACGCGGCGTACACTCTCTTGCCGTTTTCAAGGGAAAATGTATTTCCGAACAAGTCTTTGTAATAAGTAATCGGTTGACCGTTATCATTCAAATAGACTTCGCCTTTTTCGTTTTTAACATATTGCGCTTCTGATTTGTATAATGCAAAAACCAAACAAAACAGAGCAACAGCCGCAACAAGAACTCCTGTAACTATTAAAATACACTTTTTCTTTGCTGTTTTATTCATAGACACCCGCTTCTTTTCAAAAGATTTCAGATTTTATAATGAAAAGCCAATAGTAAAACTATGGACTTTTCAATTCTTTTGTACCATAAATATTACTGCTTGTCAATAGAAAGCATCAAGTGATTTTACGGTTATTACAGTGTGCTGATTTATCCCCTATGAGGTTTCTCGCTTTTCACATCCTCGTTATTAGTTTCCGCATAAAACAACCCGACAAAGAAAACCTCGTCGGGTTGTTTGCTTATATGAAATTATTTAAGATTTGCTTTGAGGGTTTCGAGTTCCTCTTTGAGTGTTGCGGGAAGCTTATCGCCGAACTTTGCATAGAACTCCTCGATTCCCTCTGCCTCTGCTGCCCAAAGGTCCTTATCAACATCAAGGATGCTTTCAAGGGATTCAAGGCTTACCTCGTCTTCAATACCTTCAAGGTTGATGTCCTTTGCATAGGGAAGATAGCCGATTGCTGTTTCCTGTGCGTCAACCTCGCCGTCGCAGCGCTTGATAATCCATTCAAGAACACGAAGATTATCGCCGAAACCGGGCCACATAAAGTTGCCCTCGTCGTCTTTTCTGAACCAGTTAACATTGAAGATTTTAGGAGCCTTATCGGGGTCAAGAGTCTTGCCGATGTCAATCCAGTGCTGCCAATAGTCACCCATATTGTATCCGCAGAAGGGAAGCATTGCCATGGGGTCGCGGCGAACAACGCCTACTGCACCTGCGGCTGCGGCTGTTGTTTCGGAAGCCATGATTGAACCAACGAATACGCCGTGATTCCAGTCTCTTGACTGATATACAAGGGGAGCAAGCTTAGCGCGTCTTCCGCCGAATACGAATGCGCTGATAGGAACACCTGCGGGATTCTCAAACTCGGAGCTGATGCAGGGGCAGTTTACAGCGGGAGCTGTGAAACGGCTGTTAGGATGAGCAAGGTTTTTGCCCTCTGCCTTCCACTCTACGCCGTTTGTCTTAATTCCTGTCCACTCCTCGGCATTAACGGGAGGATTCTTGTCAAGACCTTCCCACCAAACGGTGTTATCGTCAAGATTTCTTGCAACGTTTGTAAAGATTGTGCCCTTCTTTGTAGAAGCAAGAGCATTGGGATTGGATTTAACGTTTGTTCCGGGAGCAACGCCGAAGAAACCGTTTTCAGGGTTGATAGCGTAAAGTCGGCCGTCCTCACCCTTGCGAATCCAGGATATATCGTCGCCTACGCACCAAACCTTATAGCCCTTTGCTCTGTATCCCTCGGGAGGAATAAGCATAGCAAGGTTGGTCTTACCGCAAGCTGAGGGGAATGCGGCACAGATATATTTAACCTCGCCCTTGGGATTTTCGATACCGAGAATGAGCATATGCTCTGCCTGCCAGCCTTCGTTCTTACCCTGATAGGAAGCAATACGAAGAGCAAAGCACTTTTTACCGAGAAGAACGTTTCCGCCGTAAGCTGAGTTAACTGAAATAATTGTGTTATCCTCGGGGAACTGGCAAATCCATCTCTTTTCGGGGTCAACATCGCATTTGCAGTGAAGTCCGCGAACCCAATCGTTGCTGTCGCCGAGAACATCCATAACCTTTTTGCCCACACGGGTCATAATAGCCATATTGAGAACAACATAGATTGAGTCTGTAAGCTCAATACCGATTTTTGCCAAAGGTGAGCCGACAGGACCCATTGAATAGGGAATTACATACATTGTTCTGCCCTTATAAGAGTCACGGGCAATATCATAAAGCATCTCATATGCCTTTTCGGGATCCATCCAATGGTTTGTGGGTCCTGCGTCCTCTTCCTTCTTTGAGCAGATAAGAGTTCTGTCCTCAACGCGGGCAACATCGTTGGGCTTTGTTCTGTGATAATAGCAGCCGGGAAGAAGCTCCTCATTGAGCTTTACCATTTCGCCTGTTTCGCAAGCCTCTTTACGGAGAGCTTCGAGCTGCTCCTCCGAGCCGTCAATCCAGACAACTTTGTCAGGCTTTACGAGTTCGATTTTCTCGTCGATCCAATTAAGGATACTCTTGTTCTGTGTGAGTGCCATAATTACTTACTCCTTTATATAATTTCGGGAAACCGAAATAATTTATGCGTTTTGAATAATTATATATCAAATCCTGCAAATATTCAATAGTTAAATTGTTAACAATTTGTCAATTTATTGTTGCTTTTCTTTGCGAATATTAGATATATTAACAAACCGTGTTAAAAATCGGGGTTTTCGGCAATATCCGCCGTGGCTTTTGCGTTTAAAGATAAATGAGCGAACCGCCGTTTTAAAAATTCATAATACCCTTGTGCGCCCACCATTGCGCCGTTATCTCCGCAAAGTGAAAGGTCGGGCAAATAAAGACACCAGCCGTGTTTTTTTGCCTCCTCTTCCATTCTTGCACGGAGCACGGAGTTTGCCGACACTCCTCCTGCAAGGACAAGCGTTTTTTCACCGTACTGCTCCATTGCCTTTACTGTATTTTCCGCCAAGGAATTTACAACGGCGTTGATAAATGATGCGCCCACATCGGCGGTATTTAATTCCTCGCCCTTTTGCTCTGCGTTATGCACAAGGTTTATGACCGAGGTTTTAAGCCCCGAAAAGCTGAAATCAAGGGGACTGCCCTCAACATGGGGACGGGGGAATTTATATTTTGTATTATCCCCGTTTTTTGATATTTTATCAAGATTTACGCCGCCGGGGTAAGGAAGTCCCAGCGTTCTTGCCGCCTTATCCATAGCCTCGCCTGCCGCGTCGTCACGTGTTCTGCCCACTACCTCAAAATCCGTATAATCACGGACTTTGCACAAAAGAGTGTTGCCGCCCGACACAACAAGGCACATAAAAGGCGGTTTTAAATCCTTATGGGTTATATAATTTGCCGCTATGTGTGAACGCAAGTGATGAACAGGGACAAGAGGCTTACCCGAGGCTAATGACAGCCCCTTGGCATAATTCACTCCAACAAGCAGTGCACCGATAAGACCGGGGGCATATGTCACCGCAACAGCGTCGACATCATTTATTGTGCAGTTTGCATCATGTAATGCTTTTTCCACAACGGCGGAAATATTCTCGGTATGAAGTCTTGACGCAATTTCAGGCACTACTCCCCCGAATATTTTATGCTTTTCTATCTGCGTTGAAACAACATTTGACAGCACGGTGCGTCCGTTTTCAACAACCGCCGCCGCAGTTTCATCACAGGAACTTTCAATTGCAAGAATTTTCATATCATCTTTCCTTTAAATACAATTATTATCTTTCTTTCAGATACAATGTATACAGCAATGCGTCCTCGGTGGGTTTTGAGTAGAAATTTTTACGCTCTCCCACCTTTTTAAATCCGCATTTTTCATAAAGCCTTATTGCAGGTTCGTTGCTTTTTCTCACTTCAAGAGTTACGAAATCGGCATTTTCAAGAGCACTTTGCAAAATCAGATATTTAACAAGCCGCGCCCCATAGCCGTTATTCCGATATTTTTCACCCACGGCCACGTTTGTTATATAAACCTCATCGCATATATTGTTTGCGCCGATATATCCCATAATTTCGCCGTTGTTGCTCAATGTGTAAAACCGTGCTGTGGGATTTATAAGCTCCTCCGACAGTGACTTTTCGCTCCAAGGCTCCGAAAAGCACTCCTTTTCAATCTCTGCAACTTTCTTTATATCGCCGCTTGTCATAAGTCGAATTACAGGCAAATTTTGAATTGTTTCAAGAACTTTCGGCAACACGCTTTCAATTTGCTGACAGCACTTTTCGTAAACCTCAATGCCTTGCATATAGGGGTCATTCACACCCAAAACCATAATATTTGACTCCGTGCAGAACCGTGATAGTACGGCGGCGTGTGAATCGCTCATACACACGAATAAATCCGTATTCAAAAGCATTTCGGGGTTTATCTGTCTTGCCCTGTGATGTGAAATATCAATGTTTCTCTCTTTCAGCGCAAGTACCGAATTGAGGCTTACCTCGTCACCGGGAAAAGCGGAAATTCCTGCGCTTGACACCTCAATATCGGTTATTGTGTTATCTTCAAGATATTTCTTAAAAAGTCCCTCTGCCATAGGACTGCGGCAGGTGTTACCGCTGCAAACGAACATTACTTTTTTCATAATTTATCCTTTTTAGAATTCTTTGTGTGGTTCTTGTCTCCCCTGAAAGGGGAGATGTCACGGAGTGACAGAGGGGTTCTTGTCTCCCCTGAAAGGGGAGATGTCACAAAGTGACAGAGGGGTCATCAATCCCCAACTTCCTGCTTATTACATTATCTATTTCCATACAAACTCCTTCAAAGTTTGTATTTATGTCGTAATTAGAAAACCTTATAACTTCAACGCCAAAATCATTTATCACACATGTTCTGTTTTCATCATATTTCATACCCTCATCGGTACAGTGCTGGCTTCCGTCTATTTCAATTACAATTTTCGCTTCAGAGCAATAGAAATCGGCAATATAATTACCGATAATCCGTTGTCTGTAAAATTTGATTGGATAATCTCTTAAAAAGCAAAACCATAATCGTCTTTCTTGTTCAGTCATATTTTTACGCAGTTCCCTTGACTGATTTTTCAGTTTATGGTTGTATCCCGTGAATTTGTAATCTTTCATTTTACCCCTCAGTCTCACTTCGTTCGACAGCTCCCCTTTCAGGGGCGCCGAGTTTTACCCCTCAGTCTCACTTCGTTCGACAGCTCCCCTTTCAGGGGCGCCGAGTTTTACCCCTCAGTCTCACTTCGTTCGACAGCTCCCCTTTCAGGGGAGCCGAGTTTTACCCCTTCGCATCGTACCAGGTTTTGCCCGTATTTACATCGGCACGCAGACGCACCTTCATCTGACAGGCATTTTCCATTTCTTCGCTTAAAATCTGCGCTGCCTTTTCGATTTCATCGTCGGGGGCTTCCACTATCAGTTCATCGTGAACCTGCAAAATAAGACGGGACTGCATATTCTCCGTTTTGAGCCTGTTGAAAACACGCACCATTGCGATTTTAATAATATCCGCCGCCGTTCCCTGTATGGGCATATTCCGTGCGACTCTCTCGCCGAAAGCCCGTAACATTCCGTTGGACGCCGTAAGCTCGGGGAGATACCGTCTGCGTCCCCAAAGGGTGCTTACATATCCCTGCTCCTTCGCTTTCGCTACAACAGTTTCCATATACTTATCAACACCGCTGTAATGGCGGAGATATCCTTTTATATAATCATCAGCCTCTTTTCGTGTTACCCCTATATCCTTTGCAAGAGAAAAGGCTCCGATACCGTAAACTATACCGAAATTAACCGCCTTTGCACGGCTTCTCATCAAAGGCGTTACAAACTCCATTGGCATATTAAACACCTGTGACGCAGTTACTGTATGAATATCCACCTCGTCATTAAAGGCTTTTATCATTTCTTCATCGTCGGCAATGTGGGCTAAAACACGCAATTCAATTTGAGAATAGTCGGCATCTGCCAAAAGGCAACCGTCCTTTGCCACAAAGAATTTGCGCATTTCTCTGCCGATTTCTTTGCGAACGGGAATATTCTGCAAATTGGGCTCTGTTGATGAAATTCTGCCTGTTCTTGTCTCCGTTTGAATAAATGAGGAATGTATTCTGCCGTCCTCACCTATCACCTTTAAAAGTCCCTCGCAATATGTGGAATACAGTTTTGAAAGAGTTCTGAACCACAGTATTTTACAGATTATGGGGCTTTCCTCCTGCAAACTTTCAAGGAC
Organism: Candidatus Fimenecus sp.; assembly: GCA_051881455.1. Lineage (GTDB taxonomy): Bacteria > Bacillota > Clostridia > Oscillospirales > Acutalibacteraceae > Fimenecus. The sequence continues at coordinate 75,816 of JBJEPX010000004.1, forward strand.
ATCGGCATTTGTGGAATATCCGCTTTTCGTCTTTTTCTTGGGAGTAAGCCCCATTTTTTCAAAGAGCACAACGCCTAACTGCTTGGGGGAGTTTATATTGAACTCCTCACCTGCCATGGCGTAAATCTCATTTTGAATATCGGAAAGTTCTTTTTTAATTTTCTCCGAAAATTCCGCAATACCTTTGCGGTCAACCATAAAGCCGATGTGCTCCATTGAGGCAAGCACCTGTGCCAACGGCATTTCCACCTCATAAAGCAGATATTCCTGTGAATTGCTTTCAATTTCCGTTTTAAGGCGTAAAACTACGGAACGCATCACAGCGCAGTGAACGGCTAATGTCATGTCTGTTTCCACCTGAGGTATAGGCGCTTTGTATTCCTCGCAAAGGCGCAAAGGGGCATAACTTCCTGCCGAGGGATTTAAAATATACCCTGCCAAAGAGGTATCCATTGCTATATTTTTAATCTCAATATTGTTAAGCAGAGAAAAACGATACAAGAGCTTTGAATTATCGGTATATTTTGCGATTTCGTTATCTTCAAGCACCGATTTTATAAGTTCAAAATACCCCAAATGCATTGGTTCAAGGTGATAAACCGTATTATTGCACAAAAAGCAGAATGAGGGGTTATCTAAATCGCTGTAATCGGCGGTAAAATAGGCTTCCTTTTCCTTTTGAATTTCAGCAAGGAGTGCGGATGTATCAAAATCACTCTCAAAGCCCAGTTTTGCTGTCTTTTCCGTTTTTTCCACACTTGATGGTGCTGAAAAATTCAGTTTTTCAATCATTTTGAACATTTCAAGGTCGGCAAGAATACCTCTTGCCCTTTGTTCGTCTGCCTTTTGCGGTATAAAATCGGAAAGAGCACAATTTATGGGAGCGTCCTTAATGATTGTACCCAAGGTCAGGCTTAAAAACGCCTTTTCCCTGTCGGTTATAAGCTTATTTTTAAGAGTTTCCTTAATTTCAAGCGTATCAATATTATCATAAATATTCTGTACCGAGCCGTAAGTCTTTATAAGGTCGCCTGCTGTTTTCGGGCCTACACCTGCAACGCCGGGGATATTATCGGAGCTATCGCCCTGAAGCGCTTTAATATCAATCATTTGGGCAGGCGTTACACCGTATTCCTCAAAAAGACGGCTTTTATCATAAACCTCGGTCTGAGTTCTCCCCATTTTCGTATGGGGGAGCAAAACCGTTACATTATCGCCGATAAGCTGAAACGAGTCACGGTCGCCCGTTGCGATAAAGCATTCGTCCTTATCGGTGCACATTGCGGAAATCGTACCCAATACATCGTCTGCCTCAAAGCCTTCAAGCTCCACGATTTTATAGCCCAAGGACAAAAGAAGTTCTTTGAGCACGGGCATTTGCTGAGCAAGCTCCGGGGGCATACCCTTTCTGTTGGCTTTGTAGCCGTCATACATCTTGTGACGGAAGGTGGGTGCTTTAAGGTCAAAAGCCACCGCCACACCGTCGGGGGACAAATCCTCGCAAAGCTTTAAAAATATATTCATAAAGCCGTAAATTCCGTTTGTAAATCTGCCGTCTTTTGTTGTGAGCTGTTTAATTCCGTAAAAGGCACGGTTTAATATGCTGTTGCCGTCAATCGCTAAAATTTTCATATAAAAACCCCGAAAAATCAATATTCATTTTATTGTACCACAGATTACATATAATTTCCATAATATCGGAAAAAATATTTGCCTTTCATGCAACAAAGGTTATGTGATTTTACGGTATCACCGTAGGGGCGATTCACGAATCGCCCGAAAAAGAACCCCTCTGTCAACGGAGTTGACAGAGGGGTGTGGTAACTTGTAGGGGCTGGCGACCTCGACAGCCCGCAAAAAATCTCGTTAAATTTCAACGGTGCGCCAAAAGCAAATGAATACTGAATAGTATATAATGAAAAATTGATTTGATTTTGCTTGTAGGGGCGGGTTTCCATGCCCGCCCGAAAAATCAAATGTAATTTTAACGGCGGGAGCAGACAGCGCCCTACCTCATCAGCGCAAAATCCAAAGAAAAAATCCCCCACCGGGGGCGCCTTATCACGGAGTGAACAATTGTCCAACTTTACGAGTCTGCCCGCGGACTAACAGACAGTCCACCGGACTGTCTGTTGCGCACTGCGGTGCGCCGTCCTGTTCGACTCCTCATCAGAGCAAAATCCAAAGCAAAAATCCCCGTCGGGAGACGACGGGGATTTTTGCTTTGTCTGTGGGGTACGAAAAAGATGTTTTTGCGTTTTTGGCTGATGAATTCGAACCCTTGTAAGGTTATTCAAACCAAATTTTTGGGAAATGTGCCATAATAAATTTACTCATTGGATTATCGGGATAATTTTTTAGACCATACCCATTGATTGTTTTTCTAAAATCATCATAAACATAATTTAATTCTTTGTTGGAAACAGTATGAAATGGTTTGATTTCAAACAATCCGTTTTCTTTATATTCCATAAACTTTTCAAATACATCATCAATTTCAATACAGTTACTTATTTTAATTGGGGTTGGACAAGTATAAGCGCAGTTAATTACTGTGGGATTTTCCGCATTTTTAACATTCTCACATTCATATAAAAATCCTTTTTGACCTTTGTATATATCTTCAAAACAATTTTCGTAATACTCACTATATACTACCTTTTCACCATTAAATCCATAAGGATAAAAACTGAATGGCTTTGGTACGGGTTTTACAGTATAAAGCAAAGCGACCACCGGATTACTCGCCAAATATACATACGGTTTTTTATGTTCAGATAAAATTGGTTTCAGTTCTGTAATGCCACCAATTGGGGCGCCGTGATATAAAATCATTTTATATTCTCCTTTGCGGTGTTGATGGAGGCAATTAGAATTCTGCGAATCGTACCGCATTGGTTATATAATTCTTTTGCATCAT
>JBJEPX010000005.1:0-73220 GCA_051881455.1 Candidatus Fimenecus sp.
CAGAGATAACAACCTTCTTTGCGCCTGCATTGATGTGAGCCATGCTCTTCTCTTTTGAGCAGTAGAAGCCTGTGCACTCAAGAACTACGTCAACACCGATTTCGCCCCAAGGAAGCTCAGCAGCGTTAGCCATAGCATAGATTTTAAGAGTTTTACCGTCAACAGTGATTGTGCCTGCCTCGTCATCAGCGGAGATTGTGTGAAGATTCTCGCCGATTCTGCCGCAGTAACCGCCCTGTGCGGTGTCATACTTAAGAAGGTTTGCGAGCATTGAGGGTTTTGTAAGGTCGTTGATAGCAACTACATCATAGCCCTCTGCGCCGAACATCTGTCTGAAAGCAAGACGTCCGATACGGCCAAAGCCGTTGATTGCAACTTTAACTGACATTTTGAATTCCTCCAAATAAATTATTACTAATATTATTCGCATTAGTGCGATTATTATTTTATATCTTTTCAATGAAATATGCAAGAGTATTTTACAAAAAAACGGCAATGTGTGAAAATTTTGTCAATCTGTTCAAAAAACGGCGAATATTTATTGCAAATGGGTATAATATTTATAGTATAAAAGGAGTGTTTGCGTATGGATTACGGCGTTTGCCGTCAAATTGCCGAAAGAGAGCGAATGCAAAATCTTTTTGACAGCGCTTTTATTAAAAACGACAGCAATATGATGCGAGAGCAGTACAAGGCTTTAAGAAATTTTGAGTTTAACTGTAATTTTGATTTTAAGCCACAGAGCGTTAATGTTTCATCTCTTGCCGAAAATATTTCCGCCGCCTGCGACGCTATTGCCGCGCCCTTGGGCGTAAGCTTTATTTACTGCGGAAACCAATCGTCCCCCGTAAGGGGAAACCGCCGCCTTATCTCAAAGGCACTTTTAAATCTGCTCTCAAACGCGTATCTTTACGGCTCGGAAAGCCTTGTAACCGTCAAAACGGTTGACACGGCAGATTTTGTAAGGCTTGAGGTTCAAAGCGGAGGTATGTTTTTGTGTGAAAACGAAAAGGGAAGAGGACTTTCCTTTGTAAGACGGGTGTGCACACGACACGGGGGAAGTTTTTTTATTGAAAGCGATATTCTGTATTCTCGCGCGGTTATGATTTTGCCCAAATCCCGGGGCGTTGAAAAAGCAGCACAGTCAGCGGACTTTATGACTCTTATAAACGACCGCCTTTCCCCCGTGTATGTGGAATTTTTCGGTATGGAGTATCATTAAAAAAACATAAATAAACCCAACGGCGCGGTTGTAGGAGCGGGTGTCAATGCCCGCCCGTGAAATCATATGTAATCAAACTGCGGGAGCATATTATGCTCCCGCAGTACATTTAATATCTCATTTTTTTGTTAATCAGAGAATTACCATTTGATTGTATTATCACGCCAATGGTGGTTTTGTAGGGTGCCTCGCCCTCGGCGCACCGTTAATTTTGCGAAATTTTTACGGGCTGTCGAGGTCGTAAACCCCTACGATACCACCCCGAACTTTTTACAGATTTAAATTTATTGTATTTGTATATGTTCTGTACTCTTTGCCTGTTTCGTCATCTACAATGTATGCATAAACATAAAATGTAGCAACATCCATGCCGGGGCATAACATTTCCGGGGAGATAATTACTTCAGGAGTTGAACTGTTGATATACTCGTAACGAATTCCGCGGTTGGTTTTCTCAGCAGGATAGCCTATTTTAAAAAGCATTGTGCCATTTTTAGGATAATACGGACAATCAAAAGAAATCTTGATGTTTCCGTCTTCAAGTCTTACTGCCTGAATATTCTCACATTTGCCCACAGTTTTCATTATAGGCTTATATCTATCGGGCGTAGGATTAGAACTATCAACCGCCGAGTTGGGATTTATATAGGAAATTATTGGATTGTTATTCGAGTAAGTAACGGTATAATCTGTTACCTCATAAGTTCTGCCAACTAAATCTGTGTGAATGACCTTATAAGTACCGTCAATAAGTCCGTAACGGCAATCATAAGCACCGCCGTCATTGAAAACAACTGAACAAGTATAATCTTTGTTATATTCAGATATAACAATATACTTATAAGTTGTTTTGAAATCACCGATTGGTGTGTGCAATGTGATAACAGCTTCTTTTTCACCCGGTGTAGAAGTGTCCCAACCTTCAATATCCCATTCGTCTAATTGATTATTATTTGTTGTTCTGACATCATATATAATTTCTTGTGATGCAGATGAAAACTTAATTCTAACAAATGGTTTTTTAGTGCCGACTGAATAATAGTTATCATATGCATTACGGGTATCTTCCGCTGTGATATAGAAAGAGTCTTCATAACCGTCACTGTAAACATAAACATAAGCACCGAAAGAGTAGCCTTTACAGGTGATTGGGATATATAATCTGCCTGATGTAATTGGGGCTGACGGCAAAACTCTTCTAATATCATAATCAAAGAATTCCTCTTCTCTTCCGTCTTTGTAAACTGCATAAACATGAACTTTATCATAGAATTCAGAGTAAATGTCCTGAATGTTTATTTTTATATTGCTTGGTACTTCAACACGATAATAACTTGGCTTTTCTTTAATTGTTATGGAGTATGAAAGGTCTTGGGCAATGCTTTCTCGTTGATAAGTCCAACCGTTGTCATTTGTTGTAACATTGTAAAGATAAACCTTTGCCTCGTGAGTACCGAATTCCGTAATATACTCGTCAGCTCTTACAGTGTAATAAACTGTTGCAGAGTCAGTACAGTTGCACTTGTAACTTGTAATACCCATAGCCTTTAATTCGCCGTCTGTACCGCTCTCAAAGTATATGCTTGGGTCATTAACGGGGTTGTCGCTGAGTTCATATTTAATGTCACCGTAGGTTTCAAATTTGCCGTCGCCAACACATTTTGCAACAGTAACATAAGGTCTGAAATTAAGCGGTGCATTTGCAACACCGTCAGTTACCGGTCTTGATATAACAGCATAGCCCGTATCACCGTAAATATAGCCGCCAACATAGTCGCAAAGATATTCACCGTCATAATATAGTTCCAACTCAATAGGCCCTATCTTGTTGGGGTCATAACCTTTGGCTTCAACATCAAGATAAATATCTTTATTTGAATCGTTCATTCTTGCAATGACGATACCGCCTGTTGGAAATTCTTCGGGTGCATCATTAACATAATAAGTTTGCCAGCAATATTCATCTAAGCGGTATGAATGAATTTCAGGCTTGATAATTACATCATAGTTGAATTTGAGTGTCACATCACCGTAAGCAAATGTGATTGTGTAACCATTGTATGAAGACGGTCTATCAGTTGACATTGTACCGAATGCCTGAATTTCACCGTCTGCGAGTGTTTTAATCTCATTGGATTTGTCGTCATAATAGACCTTGATTTGAAATTCGCCAAAATCACAATCACTATCAACATAAGTATAGTATTTGCTACGGTCGCTTGCATAGTATTTCATTGCCTGCGGTCTTTTGTAAACTTCAAGCTTTATAACCTCTTTTTCTTCAGGAACTGTATTGTCATAAACCAATACATTTACGGTAAATTGCATACCGTTAGGAGCTTGATAGGTGAGCACCTGAACAGTATCAAGAAGTTGACTGTTATAATTAGTAAGCAATTTTGTTTCTTCACAAGATGTCCAGTTTGAGAATGTACCGTCGGAATATACATAACGCCATTTTACATTTTTATATACAGCAGGGTTTTCTGTACCCATTGGCACAACAATATCTTTACCTGCCGCAGTACATTCCACATTGGTAATTATTCTGGTTGCTGTATCGTTTTTCTCGGTTCTTGAAACGATTACCTTGAATGAGGCGGTAAATCCGTTATATTCAACTGTGACTGTCTGTTCGCCGATTTTAAGGCTGTTAAAGCCTGAAATCTCACACTTATTAACATTTACCTCTTTTCTGCTGCCGTCAGAATAAACTGCATATACTTTAAGACCTTTCAAATCAAGTTGTTCCTGCCACAAATATGATGTTTTGAAATCATTAGATGTGATAAGTTCAATTTTCAGCATTTCACGGGTTGTGATACTGTCTTGCTCAACATCAATATTATTCTGCTCTGTAACATCTTCCGTGACAGGTTCGCTTGTGTCAGGTGGGGTGTCTTCGCTTATGCCTTCCTGAGCGTCTTCGGGGCCGGTTTCAGTAAGAGAGCTAATACCGAAAACTTTACCTATGCCTTCTAAAATTTCATCAACTGCATAGGCCAATACGCTCTTGCCATCTGATGTGGTAATACTGTTTGCACCAGAAAGAATAATTGCAAATGCTGCTGCTACTGCTGTGAACCGCATAAGAGCCTTTTTACCGTTTACTTTGTTTCTGATTCGTTTTGAAAGGATTGTGCCGTCTGCGAAAATAAGGGGAAGAACAACTGCAGGATTTTCGTCTTCACATTGCTCTAATGTTTCAATAGCATTAACAAGCTCATCAATGAGTTTACAATCCATTTCGGTATCTTTTTCAAGTTCTTCATCAATAAGAGCAAAAAGTTCATTTTTAAGAATATTTATAAAATTGTCTTGATTAACAAGTTCTGTAATTTTTGTGTTAGTCATTGAAAATCCCCCTTTCTTTAAGTTCTTGCTTAACTTTTTCTTCTGCTTTTTGCCTAATTCTGTAAAGGCGTGTTGTGACAGTGGAAACCGAAATGTTATATTCTTTTGCTATGTCACGCACATTGCATTTGTCTATGTAACGCCTTCTGTAAATTACCTTTTCTTTGTCACTCATTTCCTTAAATACGGCTTTAATAATTTCATTTTCGGTTTGTTCATCAAGACTATCAAAAACAGATAATTCAAAAAACGCATTTTCAGGTGTAACAGCATCCTGAATTTTCTTTTGTTTTTCCATATCTCTAATGTGTTCCTTAACAAAATTATCAACCGTTCTGTATAGGAATGCTTTTGGTTGTGCAAATTCTTCCCCCTTGCACAGCCGCTTGTATATAACCATAAAAGCTTCCTGAACACAGTCTTCTGCCGCATCTTTGTCGTGTCCCGTTCTCAAATACGCATATTTATATAAATTTGTCTTATAATTCTGACAGTATTCTTCCAATAACTTGTCAGCGTTCTTTTTTATATGAGTTCTTGACAAGACAAAACCTCCTTCCTCTCCGTATAAAAACCGGTCTTTGTAAGGTAGTGGCAAAAACATAAAAATGTCACAAAACTTTTTAACTTTGCCAAGACAGGTGGGATGCGGTTAACCTATGCCCACCCGATAAAATACATAAAAAAACGGCGGGGGCAAGCCCCCGCCCTACCCGGTTGGAGTTGGTTTTGCGGGAATTTTGCGGGCGATTCGTGAATCGCCCCTACTCCTTGTCTCCCATGAAAGGGGAGATGTCACGAAGTGACAGAGGGGTTATTCTCGGGACGATGTGGGTAGCGAAGCGGCGGCGAGGTAGTGAATGACAATCCGGTGGATTGTCAGAGCCGAGCCGTGACCGAACCGCAGTGAGACTCATCGTCCCCTACAAGTTAGTAATCGTCCTCTCAATTCAATCAATATAATCCATACAAAGCTTCAAAACGCGCATGGCGGTACGCTGCATTTCGCCTGATGTTATGCCGTCTGTTTTGCCGAAAGTTTTTAAAAGTGTTCCGTCCGGCTTCTTTTTGCCTGTTCTTTTGCCACCGGGCATAAGCACATCAACGCTTGCGCGGACACGGTAGCCGTTATCACGCACCTTTGGAAATTCAGGCGACTTGCTGTACCTCATCCACCAGTCGGTCATCACAACGCCCTCATAGCCCCATTCCTTGCGCAGTATTCTCTCGCAAAGCTCGTAATTATAATGTCCCCAAACGCCGTTTATCTTGTTATAAGAGGTCATTATGCATTTAGGCTTTGCATTTTTAACACAAATTTTAAATCCTCTCAAATAAATCTCACGGAGCGCTCTTTCTGACACCCTTGAATCATTATGAGTTCTGTTATACTCCTGATTATTGCAGGCAAAATGCTTCGGACACGCTGAAAGTCCCGATGACTGAATCCCCTTAACGGTTGCTGACGCCATTTCGCCCGTGAGGAGCGGGTCCTCGGAGAAATATTCAAAATTTCGTCCGCAAAGAGGATTGCGGTGAATATTCATACCGGGGGCAAGCAAAATGTCACTGCCCTTTTCTTTCATTTCACGCCCTATGGCGGTGTATATCTCTTCAACAAGCGCTTTGTCAAAGGAGCAGGCAAAGGCTGTGCCGATGGGGATAAGTGAGCAGTATGAAAGCAGTCTTATGCCTGACGGACCGTCAGTTGTGATTACAGGGGGAATACCCTTTTGACGCATACTCTCCGTAACGCCGCCCAATGCACCTGCGTTACCCTTTGCACCGAGAGGGCTGTCCATTGTATAGTCGCCTCTTGAAATTGCTTCAAGCTCGTCCAAATCAAGCTGGGAAACAAATTCTTCAAGGGTGATTTTACCCTCTTTAACATCTTTGAGCTTGTAGCCCTTATCGCCTGTTATTGGGCGTGATTTTGGCATATTATCACGGATAATTTGCTTTAAATCATATTCGGCGCACTTTACCGGCTCTTTTTTGAGAGCGCCGTTACAGTTAACAAATCTGTTGAACGGTACTTTCGGTGCAGAGGTTTGATTAAGTTCCAATACCTGCACCGTTTCGTCCTGATAAAAGCTCCATACCTTTTGGGCATTTCTCACATCACTGCCTGCATACAAAGTATATTCACCCTGCTCTAATACATAGGAAAATGCAAAGCCGCTCTTTCCGCAGTCGTCATATGAGCAGAAATATTCCTCGGGAACGGTGATATTAACAGTTTCACTTTCCTCGGGCGAGAGCACACCTGTTTTTGCAAATCCTGCAAGCTCACGGGCAGGATTTCCGAGGAAGGTGCAGGGCTTTTCAAGATACACCTCTACAACCTCTTTACCCTCTGCCTTGCCGATATTTTTGACGGTAAAGGAGAGCTCAACTCCCTTTTCCGTCTTTTCGGCACTGTTAAAGTTTATTTCAAAATCCGTATATGAAAGGCCAAATCCAAAGGGGTAAAGCACCGCGTCTTTATTAAAGGTCTCAAAATAACGGTAACCTACATAAATATCCTCTTTATACTCGTTGTATTCTTTGTTTCCAAAGCTTTGAGAAGGGTAGTCCTCATAGCGTTTTGCAATTGTGTCGCTCAATTTACCCGAGGGGGATACCTTGCCGCAGAGCAAATCTGCAACGGCATTTCCGCTTTCCATTCCGCCCTGCCAAACAATCATAACAGCGCCGATTTTATCGCCGTACTTTTCCACCCACGACATATCAATGATACTGCCGATATTAAGGAGCACCGTTACGCTGTCAAAATATTCTGTAATTAAATCAAGGCTTTTTTCTTCCCCATCGGTGAGATAAAAACTGCCTTTTTCAAGGGCGTTTTCTCTGTCCTCACCTGATGACCTGCCGATTATATACACGGCGCTGTCGGATTTTTCTGCCGCCGACTTTACAATATCGGCTGTGAGAACCATATCGGGATAATATCTGGGCCAATGTCCCCAAAACCCATGGTCAATGGGGTTTTCCTTGCTCCATTTTTCGTAAATATCGGAAAGTTCCGTATTCAAATTCAGCCGCTCACAGTTTTTAAGCCCCTCGGCAAGATTTACGCCGTAAGGCTTTTTTACATCGCCGCCCGAGCCGTAACCCGTGAAAAACCAATCAAATTGCAGTCTTGAAAACACAGAAACGGTGTTTTCATTATTAAAAGGCAAAACGCCGTTATTTTTAAGAAGCACCGCGCCATCTGCCGCCGCACGGCGAAGAGTTTCAGGCATACCTTCGGTTACGGTTACCTCGCCGAGAGCTTCCAGCGCCTCTTCCTGAGATACTCCGCTAACAAACCTCTCACCGAAGCTTACCGCCTTGCTGATGATTTTATTTACAATACTCATGGTAAAACCCTCCTTTTATAAAAAAGTATATCATATCCATTGAAAAAATCAATAAACAATTATTGTCGGTAGAAATAAGCAAATATTTTTGGATTTTACGGTGAGATTGTATGGCGATGTACGATTTTGTATCTTGCTTTCAAATTGAGCAAAAATGTAGGGCGGGGGCTTGCTCCCGCCGCAAATAACTTCAATCACCACGGCGGGGGCAAGCATTACTCGCCTGCCGGCTCAGGCAGCGCTTCTGCTCATTTCATTCGCAGAGGTGTCCACCGGACACCCGCGCCCCCGCCCTACCATACCGCCATTAGTTTATATGTGATTTCACGGGACGATGAGGGCATCGTCCCCTACGAGTTTTACGGTAATTTTGCGGGCGATTCGTGAATCGCCCCTACTTCTCATCATGTCCACCCGCAAAAACAAAACTGCCGAGAAAGAGTTACTCTCTCGACAGTTTTTTAATATGAATGATTTATTATTTTGCCAATGCGCCGACTTCAAGCATATAAGCACCGATCTGGCCGCCGAATTCGGGAGCGCCGTCCATTATAAGGTGACCTTTCTTAACGGCTTCAAGCATATCGTCTGTGCCGAGAAGAATTCCCAAAGCGCTGTCAAGGCTATCAAAGCGGAGGGTAAAGAAGGGCATTGCGCGCTTATACTCGCCTCTGCCGGCTCTTGATTTACCCGCCTTAACGCGGAGATACGCCGAAATCTGCGGATAACCGTTAACAGCCCACGCATAAACACGGTCAGGGCTCTTTGACGCCCAATCGTGAATATCCGCGTGTCCCATTTTGTTAAGCTGGCTGATACCGCTTGAAAGAAGATAGAAGAAGCATTTTACCATAAGTTCTTTTGTATCTTCGTCCTTGGGAGGTTCTGTTGCGCCGAGCAGAGATGACATTTTAAGGAGAGTCATTAAAAATGCCTTAAATGCGCCGAAATGCTTTACAATACCCTTCATTTTGGGCAATGTTGCAGGGCTCATTTTTCCTTTAAAAAATGCATTCATTGCTTCAACGCTCTTAAATTCAAGCTCAACATGAGGATTGGGGTCAACAGCGTTCAAATGAACAAGCCATTCATCGCCGTTTACCACATAGTGCATTCCGATTTTGCCTCCCTCGGCCTCCTCGTCCAATGCACTTACCTGAATTATAGCATGAACCTTTTCAAACTGCTTTTTAAGCGACGGAACATCGTTTGCAATCACCTTAACAAGGGGCAAAGCCGCGTTAAAAAATATTTTATTTGAATAAAGCTCTTCCTGTGTATGCATAATTACACCTCATCATCCCAGTTATCGTCCAATTCGAAGTCCTTACCCATAACCTCACGAACAGCGTCGATAATGCCGTTTGCATCGATGCCGACGATGGACATAATATCCTCATGAAGACCGATAGGCGCGAATTTGTCGGGGTGACCGAGCATCTTGAATGCACAGCCCTTGCCGGATTCAATCATAACCTCAGCAACTGCCGAGCCCAAGCCGCCGATAACGGAGTGGTCCTCAACCGTGATGATACGGCGGGTTTCCTGAACAGCTTTGAGTATAGCCTCTTTATCAATAGGCTTGATTGTGTGCATATTGAGAACTCTTACTTTAAGTCCGTCAGCGCTCTCAAGGAATTTTGCTGCTTCACGGGCCTGGAATGCGCAAGAGCCGCATGCGATAACGGTAATATCTGTACCGGGGTGCAGTTCAACAGCCTTGCCTACCTCAAAACCGTAATCCTCATTATCATAAAGAACACGGTCAAATCCGCGGTTGATGCGGATATAGTAAGGTCCGAAATTCTCATAAGCCGCTCTGATAACATTTGCTGTTTCGTAACCGTCAGCAGGGCAGATAACAGTAAGGTTAGGCATTGAGCGTGCTACTGCAAGGTCAACGATTGCATGGTGAGTTGAACCTGCCTGACCGAACGATGTGCCCGAATGTGTAGCAATAATCTTTGCGTTAACATTCTGATAGCAGATGTCGGTGTGAAGCTGGTCAGCGGCACGAAGCGAAGCGAAAACCGAGAAGGTTGATGCAAAGGGAACAAGTCCTGCTCTTGCCATACCTGCCGCTACACCAAGCATATTCTGCTCTGCGATACCTACATTGAAAACTCTGTCGGGGCAGGCGTTTGTAAAGTCCTGTAATTTTGTGGAGGTTGCAAGGTCGGCGGTAACCGCAACAATTTCCTTGTGCTCCTTTGCAAGTTCTGCAAGTGTTTTACCGTAAATTTCCGATGTGGAAAGTTCAGGTGTTTCAATAACGTTATAAACAAATCCTCCGGCCATCAGTCAAACTCCTTTCCGCAGCGAGCAATACGCTCTGCGCTGTAATTATCAAGATCCTGAGAGGCAACCTCGGCCATAGCGTCGTCAATAGCGCCGTAATGCCATTTGTAGTTGCCTGCCGTCAGCTTAATTCCTACGCCCTTAACAGTATCGGCAACGATAACCGTGGGCTTATCCTTGCACTCGTGTGCGGCGTCAATCGCCTTGCAAAGCTCAACAATGTTGTTACCGTCGCAAACGATTGTGTTGAAGCCGAAAGCAACAAACTTATCTGCAAGGGGCTCTAATTTCATAACATCTTCTGTGTTACCGTCAATCATGCAATGGTTGCGGTCAACAATTGTGATGCAGTTTGTAAGGTTGTAATGGCGGATAGTCATAAGACCTTCCCAGTTAGAACCCTCATCCAGTTCACCGTCGCCTGTTACTACATATGTATAGTAATCCTTGCCCAGAACGCGTGCCGCGATTGCGGTACCTGCGGCAATGGGAATACCGTGGCCCAGAGAACCTGTTGAAGCGTCAACGCCCTCAACCTTATTTGAATCAAGGTGAATACCCATCTTTGAGTTCGTAAGGTTAAAGGTTTTGAGCTGCTCCATATCGTTCCAGCCGAAATCGCAAAGCACGGGTGCATAAGCGATTCCTGCGTGACCCTTACTGAGAATGAAGCGGTCTCTGTCCTCCCACTTTGGTTCCTCTTTTCTGATGTTGAGGTATCTGTGATACATAACGGTAAGAATGTCCATAACACTCATACCGCCGCCGATATGGCCGCTGCCTGCCCAAACTGTTGTTTGAAGGCAAAGGTGGCGCAAATCGTTGGCTTTCTTTTCAAGAGCAAGCCATTCTTCCTTGGTTAAAGGTGCTTTTTGCATAATTTTCCTCCCTGATTTTATTTTTTATAAATCGGAGCTTTCCCTCTCCGTTAATCAGCCTTTAAGCTCGGGGTGACGCTTTTCAACTACGGAGAATGCGTCCTCTGCAATCTCGATTGAAAGCTTAATGTCGTCCTCGGTAACAGCCGCATTCATAAAGTGGTTGTGGTGAGAAGCCAAGAACAAGCCGCGGCTTACACACTCCGAAATCCACTCCTGATGAAGCATAAGGCTGTCATCGTTGGCAATACGCAAATAGAACAATGCGGGCTCACCGGATACTACAAGGTCAAAACCGTGTTCCTTTGCGGCGGCCTTAAAGCCGTCTGTAAGCTGTGTACCCATTCTGCGGAACATAGCAGGTGTGTCAAGCGCCTTCATCTTGTTAATGCAGGCGATGCAAGCGGCAAAGGGAACGGCGCTCATCCAATAAGAGCCTGTATATGTCATACCCGAAACGGTGGCTTTCATATGCTCGCCGCCGCAAAGAGCAGACATATTGTAGCCGTTTGCCAAAGCCTTGCAGAAGCAGATAAGGTCTGCCTTGATGCCGTAATAATGGTCAGAGCCTGCAAGGTCAAGGCGGAAGCCTGCACGGACATCATCGAAAATAAGAACTACGCCGTGCTTATCGCACCAAGCTCTTACTGCCTGCCAGTATTCCTTTGAGGCAACCTCGTTATCCTTAAAGTTACCGTGGTCATAGGGCTGAGCGATAAGACCTGCAATATCGCCGTTGTTTTCATCATATGCTCTTTGAAGCGCGTCAAGGTCAAACCAGGGAACAACAACATTGTTTGCAACATCCTCGGGAGTAATTCCGGGATAGTCGATTTTCTGTGCCCACTGGAAATCGCCGTGGTAATAACCCTTTAAGAAAATAATCTTTTTCTTGTGAGTGTGTGCACGGGCGGACATAACCGCAAGAGTTGTTGTATCCGAACCGTTTTTGCAGAAAAATGCCCAGTCTGCGGAAGCAACTGTATCAACAAGGTTCTCTGCACACTCTACCATAACCTTTGAGGGTGAAGTTGTGCAGTTGCCAAGCTTCATCTGCTTCATAGCCGCCGCGTCAACATCGGGGTCATTGTAGCCGAGAACATTGGGGCCGTATGCGCACATAAAGTCTATATACTTATTGCCGTCAACATCCCAAAAATATGTACCCTGTGCTTTTTCTGAATAGAAGGGCCATTTCGAAACGGGAACCCAAAGTCCCTCGGCAGGTCCTAAGTGACCGTATATACCTGACGGAATAACCTTTACGGCTCTGTCAAAATATTCATGGCTTTTATCGTGTTTAAATTCAGGAAATTTACTCATATCAACTGCGCCTCCTTATGCCAAATACAGTGCAACTCTGTCAAGAATTCTGTTCAGATTGTCAACCATTGAAAGCATACCTCTGATTTCAACCGTTCCTCTGCCGATACATTCAAGAGAATTTATTCTGCCGTTGAAAAGGTCGTTTGCAAGGCGAATGTTATCGAACTGCATAATCGCACGGGGATTTTCAGGCGGCTTTTTAATTGTTACAAGGTGATTGTTCTTTGTGCGGATTGTAGCGGCGGGACCGTCTTTAATTGCAAAGCAAACATCGCCGTCGGCAATATAAGATGCGCTGGCCTTACCGATAGCGTCCTGATTGCCTATCTGAGAAAGAGCAACAGAAATGGTGTAGAAGGTAAGAACCGTTGAAAGTTCAAAGAAATCAGGGTCTTTAAGCGCTTCCTCGGAAGGACGCATAAGCTCTGTCAATCTGTCGGTAAGAGCTGTAAAGGTTTTCAGAAGAAAACTTACCTTTGTAAGTCCCTTTGTAGGGATAGGCGTTGTCTCACCGTTGATTATTTTGTTGAACTTCTCGCAGGAAGACACGGGGATTTTAATGTCACATTTAGTAACACCATCCTCCATACGGCAACCCTTTGCCGTGAATGTCAAAGTTGCTGCCGGACCGTCTTTAACCTCGAAAGCAAGCGATACAGGCTTTTTAAGAGTTGAAAGAATTTCTTTTGCCTTATCGTCAAGCTCACAGAGATTTTCAAGCGTTCCCAGCACGGCATACATATTTATATATGCCATTGTTCTTGCATCAGTCATACATTTTCTCCTCCTTATTTGAAATGATGTCGCATTACAAATTAAGGATAACAAATTTTTTAGGTAAAATCAAGAAAATTTCTTGTAAAAATTCATAATTTGTTAGTGATTTTTTCCTTTTACTATGTTATAATATTTTTATTATTATGGGTATGTACGCACATATGTACTGTTACTGAACAAAAAACGTAAATGTGTCAATAATTGAATTTTATGCGAAAGGACTTTTCTTATGTCACTGCTTAAAAAAATATTCGGAGATTATTCCTCACGCGAGGTAAAAAGAATACTCCCCATTCAAAAACAGGTTTTAGCTCTTGAAGAGGAGTACAAAGCGCTTACCGACGCACAGCTTCAAGCAAAAACGCCGGAATTTAAAGAAAGACTTCAAAAGGGCGAAACACTGGACGACATTTTACCCGAGGCTTTTGCAGTTTGCCGTGAGGCCTCTGCCCGTGTTCTTAATATGCGCCACTTCCCCGTGCAGATTATCGGCGGTATCGTTCTTCATCAGGGACGCATTGCCGAGATGCGCACAGGTGAGGGTAAAACCCTTGTTGCAACGCTCCCCGCTTATCTTAACGCTCTTTCGGGAAAAGGCGTTCACATAGTTACCGTAAACGATTATCTTGCACGCCGTGACTCTGAGTGGATGGGCAAGCTTTACAGATTTTTGGGACTTACCGTTGGTCTGATTGTTCACGACCTTGACGGTGAAGAAAGAAGAAAGGCTTACAACTGCGATATAACATACGGCACAAACAACGAGATGGGCTTTGACTATCTTCGTGACAATATGGTTATCTATGCAGAGCAAAGAGTACAGAGAGGTCATAACTTCGCTATTGTCGATGAGGTTGACTCAATCCTTATTGACGAGGCGAGAACTCCCCTTATCATTTCGGGTATGGGCGATAAATCCACCGACCTTTACAAAATCACCAACGATTTTGCAAAACGCCTTAAAATGTTTAAGGTTAAGGAAATCGACTCCAAGCAGAATTATGAGGATATTGTTGGCGAGGACGACGATTTTATAGTTGACGAAAAGGCTAAGACAGCATCTCTTACCAAAAACGGTATTAAAAAGGCGGAGGCATTTTTCGGTATAGAAAACCTTGCCGATGTTGAAAACCTTACAATTCAGCATCATATCGATCTGGCTATAAAGGCAATCGGCGTTATGAAGCGTGATGTTGACTATGTTGTTAAAGACGGTCAGGTGCTTATAGTTGACGAGTTTACGGGACGCATTATGAACGGCCGCCGTTATTCCGACGGACTTCATCAGGCGATTGAGGCAAAGGAAAATGTTAAGGTTGAGCGTGAGTCAAAAACTCTTGCCACAATCACGTTCCAGAACTATTTCCGCCTTTACTCCAAGCTTTCCGGTATGACAGGTACTGCTATGACGGAAAGTCAGGAGTTTCAGGAGATTTACAGCCTTGATGTTATCGAAATCCCCACCAACAAGCCCATGATCAGAAACGACGAGGACGATGTCCTTTATAAGACCGAGGCGGCAAAGTTTAACGCTATAATCGAGCAGATACTCGAATGTAACAAAATCGGTCAGCCCGTTCTTGTGGGTACGACAAACATTGAAAAGAGTGAGCTTTTAAGCAGAGCCCTTAAAAAGCGGGGCATAAAGCATGAGGTGCTCAACGCTAAGTATCACGAAAAGGAAGCAGAGATTATCGCTCAGGCAGGCTCCTTGGGAGCAGTTACCATCGCCACCAATATGGCAGGACGCGGAACCGATATTATTTTAGGCGGCAACCCCGACTATATGGCTCGTTCCGAAATGAGAAGAATGGACTTTTCAGACGAGCTTATTGCAGAGGCAACAGGCTTTGCCGAAACCGATAATACCGATATTCTTGAAGCGAGAAAAACATATCAGGAGCTTGAGAAAAAATATAAGGACCAGCTCAAAGACGAGGCAGACAAGGTGCGTGAAGCAGGCGGTCTGTTTATAATAGGTACGGAGCGCCACGAGTCACGCCGAATTGACAATCAGTTGCGAGGTCGTGCAGGCCGTCAGGGCGACCCAGGCCGCAGTAAGTTCTACCTCTCCGCTGAGGACGAGCTTCTAAGACTTTTCGCAGGAGACCGCTTCTACAATATTCTTGACACCTTCAAGAGCGTGGGCGATATGCCCATAGAGGCAAAAATGTTCACCAGCACCATTGAAAGCGCACAGAAAAAGGTTGAGGGCAATAACTTTGCCGCACGCCGCAATGTTCTCCGCTTTGACGATGTTATGAACAAGCAGAGAGAGGTAGTTTACGGTCAGCGTAACCGTGTTCTTGACGGTGCGGATATTCACGCGACAATCCTTAAAATGATTGACGACTATATCTCCGAAACCGTTGAATTTTACTGCCCTGCCTCCAATTCTCCCGAGGATTGGAATATAAACGGACTTATCGGGAAGCTCCGCTATCTTGCCGAGCCCGATATTGAAAATCAGTATAAGGATAGCTCTGAATTGAGAGATTATTTCTACAACAAGGCTATGGATTTATACAACGCCAAGGGCGAGGAGTACGGCGAAAACATAATGTCCGAGCTTGAACGCAAGGTATTGCTCCACAATGTTGATATGCGCTGGATGGATCACCTTGACGCCATGGAAGAGCTTAAAAGAGGTATTTATCTGCGCTCTTACGGTCAGCAGGACCCCGTTGTGGCTTTCAGAATGGAAAGCTTTGATATGTTTGACGAGATGACAGCTCTTATCCGTGAAGGCACCGTTACAACAATGCTTACCTTCCGCTTAAAGAGTGAGGAAGATGTTAAGCGTGAGCAAGCGGCTAAAATTACCTCTACAAGCGGCGCCGATGACGGCAGTGACAAAAAACAGCCCGTCAGAAAAGGGCAGAAAGTCGGAAGAAACGACCCCTGCCCCTGCGGAAGCGGCAAAAAGTATAAAAAATGCTGCGGTATGAACGAGGAGTAATTATATAAGTATCGGCAAAACGGAACACTTCATTTTTCTTAATGATACAATTTCAAAAGGAGGTATATTCTTTGAGCAAGGATAAAACCAAAAACGGCGGTCAGCCCGAAAATAACGACTACCGCGACGAAATGGAGGAGCTTGCAAGGATTTTCAAGGAAGAACTTGATAAAGCCGTGCAGGATGCTGAGGACGCAGCACAGATAGACGACCTTGACGCCGTTCAGGTTGAGGGTTACAATCCCAAGGAACTTTCACTTGACGAATCGAAAAAGCCTGCCGCGCCGCTTAGTGAAAATATGCTTTGCGAATGCTGCGGAGAGCGTCCGAGGGGTACAAAGAAAAATCCCGACAGTGTTTTTTGCGAGGACTGCGAGGCAATTCTTGAAAAATATCCCTATGATTGGAAAGGCGTTTTGGCAATCATAGTCGTTTTGGGAATAGTAATTTCCGCGTTTATTCTTTTTGCATCGAATGTTCCCTTGTTTTCAAAAATGAAGCTTGGCGACAAGGCACTCCGAGAAAACAAGCTTTACACTGCAATGGCAAAATATGACGAGGCTGTTTCCTGCATCAACGAAGAGGAACTGCCGCAGTATTACGGTTTGATTGCAAAAAGGGTAAATGCCGAATATATGCTTCTTGATATGAGCACCGCAATGGCGGAATGTAAGGAGTATTTGCCCGACAGCGTTCTTAAACTTCCCTCTTTTAAAGAAACAAGAAAAATAATGGCGGATATTGATGAAATGTACGCTTCTGCATATGTAATACAAAATCATCTTGACGAATTTTCCGCATCGGATTATGACGGCATAATGGCAATGCTTGATTCCTTGTCAGGAAAAAAGATTTATGAAAAGAACGGGCAGTATTACGATGAAACAGAAACCGATTATACGCCCGATGGAACGGAAACCGTTTATACCTATAATGAGGGCTGGCTGAACATATACAAGTATTCAGCGGCAAGATATTCACAAAAAGACGATTCTGTAATTATTGAGTATCTGGAAAAGACTGCGGAAAATTCGGGATATTTAAAACGGCTTGTTTCGCCTTTGCTTGCCGCCACCTGTGTAGGAACAGGCAATTATGATAAAGCCGAAGCAATTCTAACCGATATTCAACTGCAAAACTCTGAAAGCCCCGATTGCTATATGATTAAGTCAATGCTTTACCGTTACCGCGATAAGGATTATGAAAACGGCGTAAAAATATGTGACGAAGGGCTCAATATGCTGTATTCTTTGACAAACGGCGAAGAAGTTTATGACCAGCTCGGATATATTTTGTTAACGCAAGCATCTCTTAATCTGATTATGCAGGCAGAAGGACTTACCGGAAGCGAACGGACCGATAAACTGGACGAAGCATTTCAAGCGGCAAATCAGGCGGCTTCTCTTTCCTCTCTGGCAGAAGCGAGAGATTTATATATAATCCTCGGCCTGGCGTTGAACAACACCGAGCCTTACGACACAGCCGCAGAAGAAATAGAAATGTACGGCGACGATGCAATTCCTTTCTCGGACGATATTAAAAATTACAAAGACGGAAAGATTACACTTTCGGAAATCGCAATGAGCGGGAGGTATGATTTACAGTGAGAATAGTTTATATTATTGTTAAGCTTTTAACTCTCCCGGGCGCAATAACACACGCATTTTTTGAGCATATGTGCTGTCGCGCCGCAAAAATTATAGTTGACGATGCGAGAGTTGTTCAAACAAATGAAATGCTGTCGCATATCGACCATGAGCTTATAAAAAGAAAAGGCGCAAGCTTTGATATTTGCTTTATACCGTTTTTCCTTAATCTTTTGTTAGGCTTTTTAACTCTTATGTATGCCACCGTGACAATCTATTATTTTGCACGGTTCAGCGATGTGTTTGCGTGGATATGCCTCTATTTGGGCATATCAATGCTCACAAACCTGTTTCCTCAGGTTGAAGATGTTATGATGCTTAAAGAGAATTTTTACGGTAAGAAAAAAGGCATTGTATCAAAGATATTGGTCGCTCCCTTTTATGCAATCTTCTTTGTTGGGGCATACCTTGAAAAAGTGGGACTTACTCTTATTACGTCAATCGCATTTTCCTTTGCAGTACCCTATATTTTAGGCACATTTATCCCATCTCTTTATAAATTCATAGCGTAATACCGTAGGGGCGATTCGCAAACAGCTCGAGAAAACACCGCAAAATCATTTGCGAAACAGTAGGGCGCTGTCTGCTCCCGCAGTCAAAATTACATAAAAAGTATGGGCGGGCACAGATACCCGCCCATACTTTTTATTGATATACCGCATTTCGACATAAACATTAAAAGATTTATGATACAATCAATTCAAAATACGCGGTTGCAGTCTCTGTATTCCTTTGGCGTTTTCCCTGTTAACTTTTTAAAAATCTTTGTAAAATAGTTCACGTCATATATGCCGCAGTTCTGGGCAACGGTTTGTATTTGCTGACCTGTTGAGCGGAGCAGAAAAGCCGCCTGCTCAATCCGCTTTTTTGATACATATTCGGTTAATGTCTGCCCTGTTTCTTTTTTGAAAAGCGCTGAAAGATAGCTGGCGTTCACATTAAGAAGCTGTGCCTGCTTGCGCAAACTCAAATCGGCGGTAAGATCTGAATCAATAATTGTTATAACCCTTTGAACAAGGGGAGAATAGTTTTTCATTGAACGCTGTTTTACGAGGTTACAGTATTTATCTACCATTTCATGCTGAAGGGAAATCCCTTCGCTCACGGCGGTAATCCTCTCAATCCGTTTTGCAAAATCAGTTGAAACGCTGTCAATATAAATAGGATGAACGCCGCCCTGCTCCGTCGCTTTACGAAGAAGAGTATTCATAATTACTGTGTAGTTTTTCATGTTTCGTATAGGGTCATCAACACGCATTTCAAGAACAAGGTCGGTAGAATTGCCTATAATCTGCTCCGCTTTGTGGGTGAGCCCCTGTGAAACTGCCTGCAAAAGCCTGTTTTCACCGTTGTAGCGGGCTTCGAGCATCTGCATTGCAAGCATGGCGTCGTCGGTTCTTTTTTCAAGGGAACTTACAATTTCGGGAAAACGGTTTTCGGGAACAGTCATATTCATATTTTCGGTGCTGAAGCTTTCAATTCCGCCCCAAAGTGTTTCACCCAAGGAGTTAAAAAGCGACATAATAACATCTTTATTTGTATAAACAGGAATACTTGTATAGTATTTTTCAATCTGTGAGTTGATTTCAGGCGGCAGGGAATATCTTTCCGCGGCTTGTATAATCATTTTTTGCGTAAGCTCGGCGCCGATATAAGGCCCTGCAATAAAGGTAGCATCGGCATCGGGCAAAAGTATAAAAATATAATTGCAATAAAAGCTGTCAGTAATTTTATAAATGGTTTTTTCGTCAAGCGTTTCGTGATGAACGCAGAAAAGACGATCATACTCCTCAGATAGTTCCAAAAAATCACGAAAACCCTTGTCGGCACCGCGAAACGTTTTGTCGCCGTAAGGAATAATACATGTATCTATACGGAAATTTTTAAGAATTTTCCGAAAAAATTCCAATTCTTTATCGTAATACATAAAAACCGCCCTCCCATAAAAAAGTTATCATATATATTATCGTACAATTTTTGGAAAAATTCAAGATATAATAAAAATAATACGAAAAAATGCAAAAATAATACTCACAAAAGAGCCCTGTAATAGTATAAAATAGGTTTAAAGAAATTAGTGCATTTTCAATAAAGAAAAAATGCATAAAAAAGAAATTTTATGAAAGATGTGGGATTAAAATGAAAGAGCAAAAAGTAAGACCTTTCGGTATCCGCGATAAGCTGGGCTATATGTTCGGCGACTTCGGCAACGACTTCACATTTATCCTCTCAACGATGATTTTGATGAAGTTTTACACCGATGTTATGGGCGTCAGCGCAGGCGTTGTAGGTACGGTGATGATGGTTGCCCGTTTTGTAGATGCGTTTACCGATGTTACCATGGGCAGAATTTGCGACCGCCATAAGGGCAACAAAAACGGCAAGTTTAAGCCGTGGATTTTAAGAATGTGCGGACCTGTTGCCATTGCATCGTTCTTAATGTATCAGGGCGCCCTTGCCGATATGCCGCAGTGGGTAAAAATCGGCTATCTGGTAATTACATATATTCTTTGGGGTTCCGTGTTCTACACCTCGATTAACATCCCTTACGGCTCTATGGCGTCAGCAATTTCCGCAGACCCCGGCGACCGTCAGTCCCTTTCCACTTTCCGTACCATGGGCGGTATGTTGGCAGGTATGGTAATCGGCGTAGGACTTCCCTTGATTGCATATGAAAAGAGCGCAGAAACAGGCAAGGAAATTCTCGTCGGCAGCCGTGTAACGCTTGCCGCAGGCGTGTTCTCCGTTTTGGCAATTATCTGCTATCTGCTTTGCTATAATATGGTTACAGAGCGTGTTCGCCCCGAAGTTTCCGACGATGTGTTTAAAAACAACTCCGTCGGGCAGATGCTCAAAAACGCGTTTACCAACCGCGCACTGCTTTCCATTATTGTTGCGTCCGTTGTTATGCTTTTAGCACAGCTTACCATGCAGAATATGGCAGGTTATGTGTTCCCCGAATACTACAACAGCGCAAAGGCGCAGTCCGCTTCCACCTTAATGATGATGGTCGGTATGCTCGTAGCCGCTGTTGTGGCAAAGCCCCTCGCCAAAAAATTCGGCAAGGCAGAGGTCAGCATTGTTTCCAACTTGTTTGCAGGTGCAATTTGCGTAATTATGTTTGTAATTCGTCCTGAAAATGTATGGGTATATGTGGGGCTTCAAATGCTCTGCTGGTTGGGACTTGGCGTGTTCTCCATGGTATGCTGGGCGCTGATTACCGATGTTATCGACTATTCGGAACTGAAAAACGGTATCCGTGAAGACGGCTCTGTTTATGCGCTTTATTCCTTTGCAAGAAAACTCGGTCAGGCATTGGCGGCAGGCCTTTCGGGCTGGTTGCTTTCCGCAATCGGGTACAGCGAAACCGCCGCACAGCAGGGACTTGCGCAAACCGATAAGGTTTTGGGTGGTATTTACAATATCTCCACGCTTGTTCCCGCAGTCGGTTTCATAGCGCTTGCCCTCGTTTTGTGGTTCTGGTATCCCCTCCACAAAAAGCAGGTAGATGCCAATGTTGAGGCATTAAAAGCAAAGCACGAAGGTGCAGAAAAATAAAAACAGAGAAAACTGTCGGCGGCAGGTCTGCCGACAGTTTTTTAAAGAGATAAGGAGCGAAACAAATGAGAAAAGTTTTAAATATCAACCGCAAATGGTCATTCCGCAAGGGCGTATCAGCAGTACCGGCAGAAGTGCCCGCAGATTGGGATTTTGTAAATCTTCCCCACACCTGGAACGCCATTGACGGGCAGGACGGCGGAAACGATTATTACCGCGGTACCTGTATGTATGTAAAAGAGCTTGACCGCGAGGAATTGCCCGAAGCGGACAGATATTATCTTGAAATTAAAGGTGCAAATTCCTCTGCCGATGTTTATATGAACGGTGAAAAACTTGCCCACCATGACGGCGGCTATTCCACTTGGCGTGTGGAAATTACCGACCAACTCAAAAAAGGCACACAAATTGCCGTTGCCGTGGATAACGCGGAAAATGACCGTGTATATCCCCAAATGGCGGACTTTACTTTTTACGGCGGACTGTACCGCGATGTAAACCTGATTGCCGTCAGCGATTCCCACTTTGATTTGGAGTATTACGGCGGCCCCGGTATTGCCGTAACGCCGACTGTAAACGGCGACAGCGCAACAGTGGAAATCGAAACCTATCTGACTGACACCAAAGCAGGGCAGACCGTTAAATACACCGTACTTGACGCAGAGGGTAACACAGTTGCAACCGCCGAAACAGCGGCGGACAGCTCGAAAGTGGCGGTGGAAATACAAAATGTTCACCTTTGGAACGGCAGAAAGGACCCGTATCTTTACACCGCGATTGCCGAGCTTTGCGAGGGCGATAAGGTGCTTGACAATATCTCTGCCCGGTTCGGTTGCCGCACCTTCAAAATCGACCCCGAAAAAGGGTTCTTCTTAAACGGTGTTTCCTATCCCTTGCGCGGCGTTTCCCGCCATCAGGACCGTTGGGGCATCGGCAATGCGCTGTTGCCCGAGCACCACAAAGAGGATATGGAACTGATTTGCGAAATGGGCGCAAATACCATTCGCTTGGCGCATTATCAGCACGACCAATATTTCTATGATTTGTGCGACGAAAACGGCCTTGTAATATGGGCGGAAATTCCCTATATTTCAAAGCATATGCCAACAGGGCGTGAAAACACCGTTTCGCAGATGAAAGAACTGATCACGCAGAATTACAACCACCCGTCCATTGTGGTTTGGGGGCTTTCCAACGAAATTTCCATGAACGGCTCGGACGCGGATTTGGTGGATAACCACAAAATGCTCAACGATTTGGTACACGAGATGGATAAAACCCGCTTAACTACGGTAGCGGTGGTTTCCATGTGCGACATTCACGATGCATACCTGCAAGTGCCCGATGTGCTGTCTTTCAACCACTATTTCGGCTGGTACGGCGGCGACACCTCCATGAACGGCCCGTGGTTTGACAAATTCCACGCCGAATTTCCGGGTATCCCCGTGGGAATGAGCGAATACGGCTGTGAGGCGCTGAATTGGCACACCTCCAACCCCACGCAGGGCGACTACACCGAGGAGTATCAGGCATATTACCACGAGGAACTGATTAAACAACTCTTCACAAGAGAGTATATTTGGGCAACGCACGTTTGGAATATGTTTGATTTCGGCGCGGACGCACGCAACGAGGGCGGCGAAAACGGGCAGAACCACAAAGGGCTTGTCACCTTTGATCGCAAATATAAAAAGGATTCGTTCTATGCCTACAAAGCGTGGCTTTCCGATGAACCGTTCGTCCACATTTGCGGCAAACGCTATGTGGATCGTGTAGAGGAAACCACCAAAGTGACCGTTTATTCCAATCTCCCCGAAGTGGAACTGTTCGCAAACGGCAAGAGTTTGGGCAAACAGGCAAGCGATGTGCATTTCTTCTATTTTGATGTACCCAACAGCGGCGAAACAAACCTCACCGCCGTGGCAGGCGACTGTAAGGACGAAAGCGTTATTCGTAAGGTGGATACCTTTAACGAGGACTATCGCCTGAAAGAAAAGGGTGCCATTCTCAATTGGTTCGACATCACCGCACCCGACGGCTATTTCTCCTTAAATGACAAATTGAGCGATATTCTCGCTTGCCCCGCAGGCGCACAACTGTTTGCCGGTATGATGGCTCAAATGCAGAGTGCCGCAGGCGGTATGGCGGCAGGCTTTGAGATGAACGAGGGTATGATGCAAATGATGGGCGGATTTACCGTCATTCGTTTGACAAATTTGCTGGGCACAGCGGGCATTCAAGTCACCAAAGAACAGCTTTTAGGCTTAAACGCCGCACTCAACCAAATTAAAAAGCCGTAATTTTTAATTAAACTTCAAAAGCGGGACGATGTAACATCGCCCCGTTTTTTATGGCAATTTGTAGGGGCAATTCACGAATCGCCCGTGAAAACCCAAATCAAAACAAAATCCAACAGGGTAGGGCGGGGGCTTGCCCCCGCCGAAAAATTGTTGTGATGATTTGTTGGTCGGGCACGGCCCGGCTCTGACAATCCACCGGATTGTCATTCACTACCTCGCCGCCGCTTCGCTACCCACATCGTCCCGTAAAATCACCTTCCCCACTCAATGCAAACAAAATCTGTCCCAAATTTCGGACAGATTTTTTATATTCTCTATTGAAAAGTCATTTTTGCGGTGATATTATATGTTTGTACAGAACAAATGTTCGGTATAGGAAGGAGGCAGAAATGACTTTATATCAGTTGGGTGAGGAATATCTCCGTCAGGCAGAGGAGCTTCATACGCTCATATCGGGTTATTCTGCCCAAATGAAAAATTTGAGCGGAATAAGACTTTATGAAATGAACAGTAAAATCGCCGTGCTCCGTGAAATGGAAAGAGATACCCGAATTATCGGTAAACAGCTCACATCGTATTACGATATTTCCGGGGAAAAAAGGCAGTATTGCCGTCATAAAAATATATAAATGAATAAAATTTTATACATTTATACATTGCATTATGAATAAAAATTCATATATTTCGGGAAAAATGGAAAAGAATTTGCATAAACACTTGATTTTTCTGAAAGAGGGATGTATAATTAGTGGCAATTCAAACAATATTTCCAAAAGGAGTATGACTAAGATGAAAAAAACAGTAAAAATACTTTCAGTTGTTTTAGCGCTCATCCTTGTTATCGGCTGCTTTGCGGCATGCGGTAAAAAGGAAGAGGAGAAAAAAGGAATTAAAATCGGCGTTCAGACCAACACAACAGGCGATATTTATTCTTCAGGCGATTTCGGTGAGGACGCAGTTGTCCGTTATGATAACGGCGCTCTTGCTGTTGAAGCTCTTAAAAGCGGTAAAGTTGATTGCGTTATCATTGATAACGAACCGGCAAAGGCTTATGTAGCAGCAAACACAGGCCTTAAAATTCTTGAAACAGAATACGCAGTTGAAGATTATGCAATTTGCTTCAAAAAGGGCAACACAGAGTTAAAAGACAAAGTTGACGCTGCACTCAAAGATCTTATTGCCGACGGTTCTGTTAAGGCTATCGTTGATAAATACATCAACTCCCCCGATGCCGCTAAATTTAACGGCGTTCCCGTAAAAGCAGTTGATACTGATAAGCCCAACCTCGTTATGGCAACAAACGCAGAGTTCCCGCCCTATGAGTATATTGATGGCGATATGTACTACGGCATTGATGTTGAGGTTGCAAAGATTATTGCCGACAAGCTTGGCTATGACCTTGTAATTGAAAATGTTGCATTTGATTCAATTATTCCCGGTGTTCAGGCAGGCAAATACGATATGGGTATGGCAGGTATGACCGTTACCGAAGACAGACTCGAGAGTGTTGATTTCTCATCATCATACGCAACAGGCATTCAGGCTGTTATCGTTAAAGAGGACGGCGCAATTCAAAAGCTTGAGGATCTTGACCCCTATTATCTTCCGAAAGAATAATAAAAATTTCGCACAAAATTGTCAGGGCGGATTTCATTCCGCCCTGTTTTTCGGTTTGTGAAAGGAGTTGACTTATGGAACCGTTAATCGCATTTTTCGATGAATTTAAGCGAGTCATGATTGATGGTGACCGTTATAAATTCTTGCTTCAAGGTCTTAAAAATACATTTACGATTACAATAGGAGCGCTGGCTATCGGCATTGTTATAGGCATTGTTGTTGCGGCTGTTAGAACCTCCTTTGATAAAAACAGAGAAGCTATGCGTCTTCGCGGCGGAATAGGATATTACATTTTGGCGTTTTTAAATGCCATATGCAAGTTCTATCTTACCGTAACCCGCGGCACGCCCGTTGTTGTTCAGCTTATGATTGCGTATTTCGTAATTTTTGCGCTGTCAGATAACGGTATTCCCGTGGCGATTTTCGCTTTCGGTATAAATTCGGGCGCATATGTTGCCGAAATTTTCAGAGCGGGCATTATGTCTGTGGATAACGGTCAGTTTGAAGCGGGCAGAAGTTTGGGCTTTAACTATTTTCAAACAATGCGTTATGTGGTAATTCCGCAAATGTTCAAGGCGGTGCTTCCCACGCTCTGCAATGAGTTTATAGCACTTTTAAAGGAAACCTCGGTTGCAGGCTATGTGGGCGTTATCGACTTGACAAAGGCAGGCAACACTATTGCGGGAAGAACCTTTGAATACTTCATACCGCTTATCACCGTTGCGCTCATTTATCTTGTAATGGTTATGATTCTTTCCTGGCTTGTAGGAAGACTCGAAAGGAGGTTGCGTAAGAGTGACAGATAATGTACTCATTAAAGTTGAAGACCTTAAAAAGCACTATAACGGCGGCGATGTTAGAGCGCTCGACGGCATTAACTGCGAAATTAGAAAGGGCGAGGTAGTTGTTATCGTAGGTCCCTCCGGTTCGGGTAAATCAACGCTTTTGCGCTCTCTTAATCTCCTTGAAATCCCAACATCGGGCAAAATATTCTTTGAGGGTGTTGATATTACCGATAAAAAGGTGAATATCAATCAGCACCGTCAGAAAATGGGAATGGTTTTCCAGCATTTTAACCTTTTCTCAAATATGACCGTGCTTAAAAATATGACGAAAGCGCCTATGACACTTCTAAAAATGTCAAAGGAGGAGGCAGAGGCAAAGGCTCTCGAACTGCTTGACCGTGTAGGCTTAAAGGACAGAGCAGACGCCTATCCCTCACAGCTTTCGGGCGGACAGAAGCAGCGTGTTGCCATCGTCCGTGCCTTGTGTATGAATCCCGATGTGCTTCTTTTCGACGAGCCCACCTCAGCCCTTGACCCCGAAATGGTAGGTGAGGTGCTTGATGTTATGAAAAGCCTTGCCCATGAGGGTATGACAATGGTTGTCGTCACTCACGAAATGGGCTTTGCCCGTGAGGTAGGAACAAGAGTTATATTTATGGACGAGGGCAGAATTATTGAGGAGAATACTCCCAATGAATTCTTTGAAAATCCCCAAAATCCAAGACTGAAAGATTTCCTCTCAAAGGTTTTGTAATACGAAAAATGTATAATTTTGTATCGCTTTGCAAAAAATACTTGCAAGGCGATATTTTTTGCCTAATTTCGAAAGGAAAGTGATTTTAGATGAACGAAATGAAGCCTGAGGTTAAAGCATATTTTGATACTCTTCCCAAAAATGTTCAAACATCTGTTATTGAATCGGGAGCAAAGTTTAATACTGTGGAACAGCTAAAAGTTGTTGCCGAGTCATATAAGGTGAGGGGAGTCGAACCCAATATGCCGGAAAATTGATATTACGGCGTATTTTCACTTTTTCACCGTTGTCGGGCGTCAGCCCGACTGCCGTTTCAAAAGAAAAAATCCATCCGTACTCTCTGCTTTTTCGGTGCGGAGCAGTTTAAAACGAGGCGATTTTTAACGCAGTTCAGGCAGAAATATACCGTTTTAAACCATATCGGGTTCAACTCTCCTCACCTTTCAGGGCAAATAAGAAAGAGTTGCGGCGGGGGTTATTCCTCCGCCGCCGTGATAAATTTACATATAAACCGGTAAAAAGGGGACAGTCCCCTTTTTACCGATTTTTTATGCATTTTTGTGGGAAATATGCGATGCAACATATTATTGCGTGACAAATGAAGTGAAATGTGATTAAATTAAGATAAGGAGGCGGTCAAATGGCTGTAAAAGTTTCAAAAAATCTGCGCCGCTTACGCAAAGCGCAAAACAAAACGCAGGAACAGTTGGCGGCGGAATTGAATGTCACCCGGCAGGCAATTTCCAACTGGGAAAACGATAAAACCCAGCCCGATTTAGAGTCGCTTTTAACACTTTCTAAAATTTTCGGCGTGGAGATTGAAGAACTTATCTACGGCGAAAAGCGGCAGGTAGGTACAGAGGTTGACCCCGACCGTGCAAGCGCCAAGGTACGCATCATTATGGGCGTAGTCGGTGCAGTGTTCATCGGCATCGGTCTGATATTTATATTTTTTAACTTTTGGCAGGACTTTCCCTTACCCTTGCAAACCGCTTTTTCAATCATACCGTTGATTGCGGGACAGGCGTTCGCGGTGTATGTTCTCATGAAACGGCAGGACGAGGTAATTTGGCGTGAATGCGGCGCAATTTTGTGGTGTATCGGTATTATTTCCACCATTGCCCTTATTAACAGCGTGTTTGACATTCACTGTGGTTTCAAAAATTGCTTGCTGATTGATATTTTCCTTTGCTTGCCTGTATTCTATCTTATGCGCGCGGTTTCGCCCATTGCATTTTACTTTTACATGGTCGTTCATTGGTCGGTGTTGGCAGAAAATCTTTGGTTGTCGGGTATTTTGTTGATTTTCGGTCTTTTGTATATATTTGTGTTTCGGAAAAACCGCGAAGATGTGCGTTATAAATACACGGTTTGGGTTTCATCAATCGGAGCGGTGGCTTTCGGTATTGCGCAGTTGATTGTTCAGTTGACGGAATATGATTGGTTTGTCTTTTCGCTTTTGATTGTTCCGTTTCTCTTATTGTATCTGGTAGGCGGCAGGGATACCGACTTCACCCTTCCCTTTAAGCCGTTGGGAGTGGCAGGCTGTGCCGCATTTCTGACCTTTTTGTCTGTTATGGTTTTAGTAGATGCACCGTCACCTTCAAAATGGAATGCGGAACTGTTGGTGTTTGAGAGTTACAAACCTTTTTATTTCGCTTGTATTTTCCTGCTTATTGCAGTATTAGGTACGGCGGCAATCCGTTTTCGCAGCTTCGAGGATAATTTACCGAAAATTATGCTGAGCGCATTTTCATTTGGGGCGGTACTGTCGTCCGTAGTTGCCTATGCAACCGGCTTAAAAGGACTTTTATGGCTTGTATGCATCTGCGCGGTAGGATTCGGCGGTGCACTCATATATATAGGGCTTGACGATTTAAAACTGATGCCCGCAAATTTGGGATTACTGATGTTGTTTGTGCAGCTTATTTTCCTGTTAATCGAAATGGATTTAAGTCCGCTTGTTATCGGCATTATTTTTCTGATGTTCGGCGCGGCGCTCATAGTGCTCAATTACAAAATGCACGAACGAAAGCGTGAGGAAGCATACTTGGCAGAGAACGCAAAGGAGGCGGCACAGGAATGAAACAGAAAAAATGGCTTATTCCGATTTTAGCGCTTGTTTTGCTTGTGCAGATACTTGCTCCCGTAGGGCTGATTTTATACCACAAAAATCTCAACCGTGATATTTCGGAAAAAGGTGAGATTTATCGCGTGGCTGTTTCTATTGAAAGTGTTTACGACGGTTCTGTTCGTTATGATTTTGTGGATTTCTATAATCCGTACTCTGTTAATAACTCTACCGCATACTTTGTATTGGAAACTGATGACAACGGGATGACAAGTTTGAGCGAATCGCTTTACGAAAAGCCAAACGAAGATATACCGTATATTCGATGCGTAAATACCGATGCGTTTCCGTATAACCGTACTTATCTGATTGAGGATACAAATCTTTACTATGCAGGCGCACTAATTGATATCTCCCGAACAGACTTGTTTGCCCCGGAGTTAATTGCCAAACAAACCGTTGCACTGCAAAAATGGTATTTGGAATTATCAGTATATAACGGGAACTTCATTGTGCGCGGTATTTTTGATGAAAACGGAACACCTTGTGAACAGGCATTGAAAGAATTGTTATAAAACGAAAAGCAACCGGATAACCTTAAAAGGGTTGTCCGGTTGCTTTTTGCAGTTGACAAAACAGGTAAAAAATAGTTTAATATACTGTATATAAAGAAAGGTGAGATATATGGAAAACACCGCAGAGAGAAAGAAAATAGTTTTAAGCGCAATTCAGCCCACAGGCACTCCTACACTGGGCAATTATTTAGGTGCGCTGAAAAATTGGAAAAATATGTCAAAGGATTACGACTGCCTTTATGCCGTTGCGGATTTACATTCCCTTACGGTTCGTCCCGAGCCGCAGGCATTGCGCCGTCAGACACTTGAAATGTATGCAATCCTTTTGGCGCTTGGTCTTGACCCCGAGGAAAACATAGTTTTTATACAAAGCCATGTTCCTCAGCATGCACAGCTTGCGTGGATTCTCAATTGTTCCACACAGTTCGGTGAGGCGGCAAGAATGACTCAGTTTAAGGACAAGAGCGAAAAGCATCCCGAAAATGTAAATGTGGGACTTTTCACATATCCTGTATTGATGGCGGCGGATATACTTTTGTATCAGGCGGATTATGTCCCAATAGGAGCCGACCAGAAACAGCATCTTGAAATTGCCCGCGATATTGCCGAAAGGTTTAATACCGTTTACGGCAACACCTTTAAACTCCCCGAGCCCTTTATCGGCAAGGTGGGAGCCCGTGTTATGTCGTTGCAGGACCCCATGCAGAAAATGAGCAAGTCCGACCCCAATCCCAAGGGCTTTATCTCCATGCTTGACGAGGATAATGTAATAGTCAAAAAGATTAAATCGGCGGTTACTGACAGTGAAGCAAAAGTAAGATACGCAGAGGGCAAGGACGGCATAAATAACCTTATGAGCATTTATTCCTGCTGCACGGGTAAATCTTATGATGAGATTGAAAAAGAATTTGACGGCAAGGGCTACGGCGACTTTAAACAAGCAGTTGCCGAGGCAGTAGTCTATGAACTTCGCCCCTTTAAGGATGAGTTTAAGCGCCTAATGGCAGATAAGGCATACCTTTTGGAGTGTGCAGAGCTTGGTGCGGAAAAAGCCGCCCATATGGCACAAAGAACACTCTCAAAGGCAATGAAAAAAACAGGTCTTTTCATGCTTTAATTTGTTTCTTTTTCCGTTATGCGTCCTCGTCTTCGCTTCGCGGTATCTACATACAGCTTCAGCTCGACGAGATTGCCTGACGAAAAAATAAAGCAAATTTAATTTTGTGGTTTCTTTTTCCGCAATACTTCGTACCGGTAATCATAGAATTTTATAATAATTCGTAGGGGACAGAGCCCGACATCGTCCCGAAAAACAACCCCTCTGTCACTTCGTGACATCCGCTGACGGCGGCCGTCCCTTTTGTCTGCTTCGCAGACATTTCCCCACACAGTGGGGAATCACCCCTTTCAGGGGAGACAAGGAGCGTTGCGGTATTATAGGGGTTGGCGACCTCGACAGCCCGAAAAAAATTCCGTAAAACTAACGGTGCGCCGAGGTCGTCGCACCCTACAAAACATCCCATGCTTTTGATGATTTAAAGCAATAAAATTTTCCGCAAAAACTATTGACACCGCCGTAAATCGGTGATAAAATTATTTTCAATCAGTACAAAGAGGTAGAATTCTTATGAAAACTCTTAATTTTGCAGCTGAATACTTTTACTTTTGCTTTAACTTTTTCTTTACAAAGTCAAGGCTTACTTTCGCTGCGAAAAAAGAACAATCATGCTGATTTTTTGAAAATCTGTATCTTATGTTCCCACAGCGAAAGAAAGCTGTGGGAATTTTTATTGTAAAGGAGTATTTTTATGGTAGTAATTCTTAAAAATCATGCGGACAAGGACAAGGTGGAAAACCTCACCAACTGGCTGCAAAGTCAAAAGCTTATGATAAACGAGGTCAAGGGCGAGTATCAGACAATTCTCGGCCTTATCGGCGACACAAGCCGTGTTGATATCGACCTTATCCAAAGCCTTGATATTGTTGAGGATGTAAAGCGTATTTCGGAGCCTTATAAGTGCGCAAACAGAAATTTCCACCCCGACGACACTGTCATTGATGTTGAGGGATACAAAATAGGCGGCGGCAATTTTCAGTTTTTCGCAGGTCCCTGCTCTGTTGAAAGCCGTGAGCAGATTATTGAAATTGCAAAGGATGTTAAAGCGGCAGGCGCTAACATACTGCGCGGCGGCGCTTTCAAGCCCAGAACGTCACCCTACGCTTTCCAGGGAATGAGGGCAGAGGGCTTGGAGCTTCTTCTCGAAGCCAAAAAAGCAACAGGTATGCCTATCGTAACAGAGATTATGGACGCTTCTCACATTCCCATGTTTGAAAACGTTGATATTATTCAGGTGGGAGCACGGAATATGCAGAATTTCGAGCTTTTAAAGGAGCTGGGTCATCTTGATAAGCCTATTTTCTTAAAAAGAGGACTTTCAAGCACACTTCAGGAGCTTTTGATGAGCGCAGAATACATTATGGCAGGGGGCAATGAAAAGGTTATTCTTTGCGAAAGAGGTATAAGAACCTTTGAAACCGCAACAAGAAATACCCTTGATATTTCAGCAGTACCCCTCCTTAAAGAAAAATCACATCTCCCCGTAGTTGTTGACCCCTCCCACGCATCGGGTATTGCCCGCCTTGTTGAGCCCATGGCTTATGCGGCGGCGGCATGCGGAGCGGACGGACTTATGATTGAGGTGCACAATAACCCTGCCTGCGCTCTCTGCGACGGTCCTCAGGCGCTTACTCCGCCTCAGTTTGCAAAGGTTGTAAAAGGCGTTGAAAATATCAGAAAGCATATAAATTAAGGGGCTGATTAAATGACGGTAGGAATTATAGGCTTGGGGCTTATGGGCGGCTCTCTTGCCAAAGCCATAACCTTCGGCACAGAGCATACCGTTTGGGGCACAAACAGAAGTCCCGAACCGGTGAAAAAAGCGCTGTTTGCAGGGGCTATTGAAAAAGAGCTTAAAAAAGAGGATTTGTCCCTTTGCGATTTGGTGATAGTATCCCTTTATCCCGAGGCAACCGTTAATTATATAAAGGAAAACGCCTCCCTTTTCAAAAAGGGAGCAATCGTTATGGATGTCAGCGGCGTAAAGCGCTATGTGTGCGACGCCCTTTATGATACCGCAAGAGAAAACGGCTTTGTGTTTTTAGGGGCGCACCCCATGGCAGGCTATCATTTTTCGGGATTTGATTATTCAAGTGCGGAAATGTTTAACAATGCCTCAATGATTTTAACACCCTATGAGGATACGCCGAAACAGGCGGTGGAAACAGTAAAGGAGCTGTTTTTGAAAATTGGGTTTACGAATATTCAGATTGCAACGCCTGAGGAGCACGACAAGATAATTGCCTTTACTTCACAGCTTGCCCATGTGGTGTCAAACGCCTATGTGAAAAGTCCCGAGGCACTCTTGCACAAGGGATTTTCCGCAGGAAGCTATAAGGATTTAACAAGAGTTGCGTATCTCAACGAAAATATGTGGTCGGAGCTGTTCCTCGAAAACAGGGATAATCTTATAAAAGAGATTGACTCAATAGTGAATAATTTAGTACAATATAAAGAAGCGATGGAAAATAACGACCGTGAAAGACTGACAGACCTTTTGCGTGACGGCAGAGTGTTAAAAGAAAAGATTGACGGGTGACAGTATGGAAACAGTGAGAGTTTCTGCATCAAAAGAATACAATGTGTATATCGGTTCAGACTTTCTTTCCTCTGTGGGGGAAAAAATAAGAGAGATTAAAGAGCCCTGCCGTGCCGTAATAGTGGCGGACGATACCGTTCATTCTCTCTACGGCGAAACAGTTAAAAAATCCCTTGAAACAAGCGGATTTACGGTTTGTGAGTTCGTTTTCCCTCACGGTGAAAAATCAAAATCTTTGGAAAACTTCGGTAAAATACAGGAGTTTTGCGCCGAAAACAGCATAACACGCACCGACCTTTTTGTAGCTCTCGGCGGCGGCGTAACAGGGGATTTGGCAGGCTTTGCGGCAGCTTCTTATCTGCGTGGTGTGGATTTTGTGCAGATTCCTACTACCGTCCTTGCAATGGTAGACTCTTCCGTGGGCGGCAAAACAGCGGTGAATTTAAAGGCAGGCAAAAACCTTTGCGGCGCTTTTTATCAGCCCATAGCCGTGTATGCCGACTGTGAAACACTTAATACCTTGCCCGAGGAAACCTTCTCTGAGGGTTGTGCCGAAATAATAAAATACGGTATGATTTTAGACGGCGATTTTCTTGACTTTTTGCAGAACAACAGCATTAAGGATAATATAGAAAAGGTAATAAAACGCTGTGTTGAAATCAAACGTGATGTGGTAAGCCGTGACGAATTTGAAAACGGCGACAGAAAGCTTCTCAATTTCGGCCACACAATAGGTCACGCTGTGGAAAAATGCAGTAATTTAACTATATCTCACGGCAACGCGGTATCAATCGGTATGGTTATCGCCGCAAGGGGAGCGTATAAAACGGGCATGGTAAATGAGGACTTTACAAAAGTTCTTTTGCCCGTTTTAAAGGCAAATTCACTCCCAGTAAGTTGTGAATTTTCAGCGGAAGAGCTGTATGATGCGGCGCTTTCCGATAAAAAACGCAGTCTTGATACAATTTCGCTGATTATACCCCAAAAGTACGGACTTTGCAAAATCCAAAAGGTGTCCGTAACGGATTTAAAGGAATTTATAAAGCAGGGGCTGAACTGAATGGAAATGAGATGCACTCCCCGAATACTTTCGGGAAAAATCAGGGCAATTTCATCAAAATCCCATGCCCACAGATTGCTTATCTGCGGGGCGCTTGCCGATAAGCCCACACAAATCCACTGCAACTGCTTTTCAAAGGATATTGAGGCAACTGTGCAGTGCTTAAAGGCAATGGGGGCGGA
Organism: Candidatus Fimenecus sp.; assembly: GCA_051881455.1. Lineage (GTDB taxonomy): Bacteria > Bacillota > Clostridia > Oscillospirales > Acutalibacteraceae > Fimenecus. Next base: position 34,381 of record JBJEPX010000005.1, read on the forward strand.
TATAAAGGCGGAAAATGAGGTTATAACCGTCACTCCCGCCGCTTTTAACGAAAAAGCAAGTCTTGACTGCGGCGAGAGCGGCTCAACGCTTCGCTTTTTACTACCCGTGGTGTCGGCTCTGGGTATTGATGCAACAATTTCGGGTCACGGCAGATTGCCGGAGCGTCCTCTTTCCCCTTTAAAAGAGGAAATGGAGAAAAAGGGCGTTTGCTTTCATACAGGAAGCGATTTTCCCTTGCATATTTCGGGTCGTCTCACGGCAGGAGAGTATGTTCTGGCGGGTAATGTGAGCTCACAGTTTATAAGCGGTCTTTTGTTCTCACTGCCCTTGCTTGAAGGCGACAGCACAATAAGACTGTTGCCTCCCGTAGAGTCCCGCTCGTATATAAACATAACTCTTTCCGCTCTTTCCCAATTCGGTATTGAAATAACAGAGCAGGAAAATGTGTATAAAATAAAAGGCGGTCAGAAATATATCTCCCCCTCTGAGATTTCAGTGGATGGCGATTGGTCAAACAGTTCCTTTTTCCTTTGTGCAGGAGCACTGAGTAAAGACGGCGTAACGGTAACGGGGCTTGATGTAAATTCACCACAAGGGGATAAAAAAATCCTCGATGTGTTAAAGCGTATGGGCGCGGATGTGAACGTCAGCGACAATGAAATAACAGTTAAGAAAAACAAGCTTATTGGCACAATGGTGGATGCTTCGGATATACCCGACGCAGTCCCCGTAATTTCAGTTACGGCGGCTATGTGCGATAAGGGCGTTACTCATATTATAAATGCGGGCAGACTTCGCCTAAAAGAAAGCGACCGTATAGCATCTGTCAGCGCAATGCTCACGAAGGCAGGCGCGGCTGTCAGCGAAACTGACGATGGGCTTGTAATTTGGGGCGAAAACGAGCTAATCGGCGGCAGAATTGAGGGCTGCAACGACCACAGAATAGTAATGGCGGCGGCGGTTTTAAGCTCGCTTTGTCAGTTGCCCGTGGATATAACCGAGGCGGAGGCGGTCAATAAATCATACCCCGATTTCTTTAAGGATTTCAACAGCTTGGGAGGTAGTGCAAATGTCATCAATGACGGGAAATAAAATAAAAATATCGGTTTTCGGTCAGTCCCATTCCGAGGGGATAGGGGTTGTTATAGACTCACTCCCTGCGGGTAAAAAAATTGACCTTGAAAAGGTGTATCATTTTATGGAGCGCCGTGCCCCCGGCAGAAATATTCTTTCTACACAGAGAAAAGAGGCGGATAAGCCTGAAATCATTTCAGGACTTGTAAACGGCGTTACCTGCGGCGTACCTCTTTGTGCAGTAATCCGAAATACCAACACCCGCTCTGCCGATTATAACAACATAGCGGATACACCACGTCCTTCTCACGCCGATTTCAGCGGATTTATGCGTTACAAAGGCTTTAACGATGTGGCGGGCGGCGGACATTTTTCAGGCAGACTCACCGCTCCACTTTGCTTTGCAGGGGCTGTATGTATGCAGGTTTTGGAGGGAATGGGCATAAAGATTCAGGCGCATATCCTTAAAATCAAAGATGTGAGCGATGAAAGCTTTAACCCCGTCAGCGTGGCGGAAATGAATATCGGCAAAAAGCCGTTCCCTGTTATAAACGATAAGGCAGGGGAGAAAATGCGCGCCCAAATTGATAAAGCAAGGCTTGATTGCGATTCCGTAGGCGGAATAATCGAGTGCGCTGTAACGGGACTCAGGGCAGGACTTGGCAACCCAATGTTTGACGGCGTTGAAAATATGCTTGCAAAAAATATTTTCGGTATTCCTGCCGTAAAGGGTATAGAGTTCGGTAACGGCTTCGGGGCGGCAGGACTTTTCGGCAGTGAGAATAACGACGATTTCTGCATTGAAAACGGTGAAATAAAAACCGTTACCAACAACAGCGGCGGAATAAACGGCGGAATTACAAACGGTATGCCCATAATTTTCAGAACAGCTTTTAAGCCCACTCCGTCAATTTATAAGGAGCAAAACAGCGTAAGCATAAAGGATAAAACGGAAAAGAAACTTAAAATAGAGGGCAGGCATGACCCATGCATCGTCCCCCGTGCCGTTCCCGTTGTTGAGGCAGTAACGGCTTTCACCATTTTAGATATGATAATGTGAGGATAATTTATGGAAGACCTTTCAAAAACCCGTGAAAAGATAAACGCAATAGATAATCAGATAATTGACCTTTGGAAAGAGAGAATGGACGCGGCTCTTGAAGTTGCAAGGTATAAAAAGGAAAACAGTCTGCCAGTTCTCGATTCACGAAGGGAAAAAGAGCTTCTTGACCGTGTTGCCGAAAGAGCAGGCGAGGGGCTTGAAACGTATGCCAGAGCCCTTTATAACACGGTTATGGGCGTTTCCCGTTCATATCAGCACAAATATCTTTATGAGGGCGGCGAAATATCCGAAAAAATTAAATCCGCTCTTGAAAATACTCAACAGCTTTTTCCTCAAAAAGCGATTGTCGCTTGCCAGGGAGTTGAGGGGGCTTATTCGGGGCTTGCCGCCGAAAAAATTTTTAAATATCCCAATGTGTCGTATTTTAAGAGCTGGTACGATGTGGTGAACGCCGTCCAGAAGGGACTTTGCCGATACGGCGTTCTGCCCATTGAAAACAGCACGGCAGGCAGTGTCAACGGCGTTTATGACCTTATGGCGGAGCACAATTTCTATATTGTAAGGAGTATCCGCCTTAAAATAAATCACTGCCTTTTGGCAAACCGTGGCGCAAGCCTTGAAAATATCAAAGAAATTTATTCTCATGAGCAGGCAATAAATCAGTGCAGTGAGTTTTTGCGCATTCACAGCGATATAAAGGTAAATGTGTGCGAAAATACCGCCGTTGCCGCAAAAAAGGTTATGGAAAGCGGCAGAACGGATGTTGCGGCAATATCCTCTGAAAACTGCCGTGAGCTTTATAACCTTTGTGTTGTTTCCGACTCCGTGCAAAATAAAAATAATAACTACACACGCTTTATCTGCATTTCAAAAGAGGCGGAAATTTATCCCGGAGCGGATAAAACAAGTATAGTACTCACTCTTCCTCACCGCCCGGGTGCACTTTATCAGGTTTTGGCGGGCTTTTACGCTTTGGGAATCAATATAATCAAGCTTGAAAGCCGTCCTATTCAGAATAAGGATTTTGAGTTTATGTTTTATTTTGATGTGGCGGCGTCGGTTTACGATGATGCATTTTATGAGATTTTAGAGCGGTTGAGTGATGAGTGCGAGTATTTCCATTATCTCGGAAGCTACTCGGAGGTGATGTGAGGGTGTACGGACTTTTGGGCGAGCACCTTGCTCACAGTTTTTCGCCGCAGATACATAATATGCTGGGCGAATATGAATACAATCTCTTTGAGGTGGAAAAGGAAAGCCTTGAAGAGTTTATGAAAACTCATAATTTTGACGGAATAAATGTAACCATACCGTATAAAAAAGCGGTTATGCCTTATCTTGATGTAATTTCTCCTGAGGCGTTAAAAATTGGCTCCGTCAACACCGTAACAGTCCGTGACGGCAAGCTTTACGGCGATAATACGGATTATTTCGGCTTTCTTTATATGGTCAGAAAGAGCGGTATTGAAATCAAGGGCAAAAAAGCCCTTGTTTTAGGAACGGGCGGAGCTTCGCTTACCGTTATTGCCGTTTTAAAGGATTTGGGATCAGGGGAGATTATAAATATTTCCAGAAACGGCGAGAATAACTACGGTAATATTTCACGCCACAGTGATGCGGAAATAATTGTCAATACCACTCCTGTGGGAATGTACCCCAATAATCTTCAAAGCGCCGTGGATATAAGCATTTTCCCAAAGCTTTGCGGTGTACTTGATATAATTTACAATCCTCTTAAAACCAAGCTTATCCTTGAAGCCGAGGAAAAAGGAATACCGTGCGCCGCAGGCCTTTCAATGCTGGTGGCGCAGGCAAAAAAGGCAAACGAAATATTCTTTGGCAGAGCACTTCCCGACAGTGTTTGCGAAAAAATTGAGAATATTTTAAGAAGTAAATTCCAAAATATCGTGCTTGTGGGTATGGCAGGGTGCGGAAAATCCACCGTGGGCAAGGATCTTGCCGAAATGCTTTGCAAGGATTTTGCGGACACCGATGAAATGATTGAACAACAAGAAAAATGCCCCCTTCCCCAAATTATCGGAGAAAAGGGCGAGGAATATTTCAGAAAATGCGAGAGCGAAGCCGTGAAAAAAGCAGGCATGGAGAAAGGCTGTGTAATAGCAACGGGCGGCGGCGTTGTAACAAGGGAAGAAAACTTGTTTCCCTTGCGGCAAAACGGAATTATAGTATTTATAAACCGTGACGCGGAAAAACTGCCCACACAGGGCAGACCGCTTTCACAGAAAATGGGAGTAAAAGCGCTGTATGAAAGGCGACTGCCCCTTTACAGAGTTTTTGCCCATATTGAAATTGACGGTAACGGCACAGTAGAGGAAACGGCGAAGCTAATAGAAAGGGAGATAAAAAAGTATGAAAATTCTTGTAATTAACGGGCCCAATCTTAATCTGCTTGGTATCCGTGAACCTACTATTTACGGCGGCGAAACATATGAAACTCTGCTTTTAAAGATTGATGAATGGGCAAAGGAGCTTGGCTGTGAAGTGAAGTGCTTTCAGTCCAATCATGAGGGCGGTATAGTAGATGAAATTCACGCCGCTCTCGGGCAGTTTGACGGCATTGTAATAAATGCAGGAGCATACACTCATACAAGCATTGCAATTCTTGACGCGCTCAAAGCCGTTTCCATTCCTGCGGTGGAGGTGCATATCTCCGACCTTTCAAAGCGTGAGGATTTCCGCCAGATTTCCTATCTTGGGTTGGCTTGCTGTGAGCATTTTGTGGGCTTCGGTACGAACGGCTACCGAATGGCAATGGAATACCTTTGCAATAATTATAATTAAGAAAGTATAATCAAAAAAATCCGTGCTTCTCTTTGTAGAAACACGGTTTTTTTTGATGATTTGTTTTTAATGTGCGTCTTTACCCGCAAAGCGGATAAGCTCCAAATCGGGGCAGTTTTCGTGGTCTATTGCAAAGGCGTAATCGTCACAAATATTTCCCCACTCTACGCAGGATTTTTCGATTGTGACATTCTTTGCGTTTCTGATATAAAAGCCCGAATTTTTCGCCTTTTCCACACCGTATTCAAGGCAGGGGCGCAAATCGTACAGTCCGCAGTCCCATTTTGAGGTTTTTGAAAGAGTTACACTTACATTTTCAAAGGTGACATTTTCAATCATATTGTCCTTTGTACCGTGAATGAGCACTCCGTTTTCGCCCTTGCAGGTGATATTTCTGAAACGAATATTTTTAATCTTGCCCGATTTTGTATTTTCGTCACGGTTAAAGGTGGTAATAACTATGGGCTCTGCCGTTCCCCACCAATCGGGGCAAAAACGGCGTGTTTCAATAATGCAGTTTGAATATGTAACATTTTCAACATTGCCGCCGTCACGGATTTGTATTGAAAGTCCGCGGTTGCTCTTTGAAATTATACAGTTATCCACAATTACATTGCGGAAATCCCCCACGCCCTCAGTGCCTATTTTAATCGCCGCCGAGGTGGAAATAAGCGTGCAGTTTGATATTATTATATTCTCGCATGGACCGTATTCCGAATTTCCCTTTGAGGTTTTAAGGCATATGCAATCGTCGGCACACTCCACATGACAGCCTAAAATCCGCACATTGGAGCAATGGTCGGGGTCAATACCGTCGGAATTTGCCACATCAAGGTCATTTAAAATCCGTATCTCGGAAATCAGCACATCGTCGCATCCGGCAGGGTGAAGCGTCCAGAAAGGCGCGTCAACTATTGTAATATTTTTAAAAGTTATATGATTGCTTTTTTCAATGTATATAACGGTTGGGCGGGGATAAAAATTGCCCGTTACATAGTATTTATCTTTACGCTCAACAAATGCGTGACCGTTGGCGTCGATTGTGCCCTCGCCCGTGATTGAACAGCCGTCCGCCTCAAAGCCGTATATAAAGCAAAAAGAGGGTTTCCCCGTAACAGGGTTGCCTATAAGGGTATTTGTTTTGTCGTTGATAAAATTACAGGGGCGAAAATAACCGTCAATGTTGTCCGTCGCTTTAAGGCGCGAGCCCTTTTGCAGGTGAAGCTCAACATTTTTCTTGATTCTTATTGAATCGGAAAAATATGTTTTGCCTGATGTGAGCACCACCGTTCCTCCGCCGTTTTCAAAAGCTTTGTCAATGGCAGACTGAATAGCCGCACAGTCGTTATGCGCGCTGTCGCCCACAGCACCGAAATCCTCGGGATAAAAATACAGCATAATACTCCTCCGTAATTTCATAAATATCGAAAAAAGTATAACACAATAAAACAGGAATAACAATATCAAATAATGTAAACGATAAATTTTTCACTAACATACAGACCTATGCTGTATTTTTAAAAATCCGTTGTATCCGCAAGTGTTTACTTGCTTTTTGCTGTTTGTTGACGGTTTAATATGTCATAAAAAGTTAAAAATTCGGTAATTGACAAAACAAACAGGCTGTGATAAATTAAAATGGGGTTGATTGGACAAAGATTCTGTTTGAAGGAGTTTTATATGAAAGAAAAACTAACGGCTTTTACTGAAAAACACAAAGAAATATGGAAGTTCATTAAATTTGCCTTTACGGGTGCCAGCACATCAATTTTGGAGATGGCGGTTTATGCTGTTCTTCAATACGGCATTTTCCGTTCCTTGCAGGGCGTTCCTGTGGAAAACAGCCCTGTGCTTGAATTTTTGGGAATAGAATACAAAGGCTATATGTATTCCTATTTCATATCGGCGGTAATCGGCTATGCGGCGGCGTTTATTATGAACCGTAAGCTTACCTTTAAGTCGGATGCAAATCCCATTGCTTCAAGCATTATGTATGCCGTTATGGTGCTTTGCACAATCGTTTTCAACACCTGGTTCGGCGCATTCCTGGGAACATGGATTACAAGAAACGGCTGGAACAATTTCTGGGTTGATATGCTTGTAAAGCTCATTGTAATGACCGTACCCACAATATGGACATATCCTCTCAGCCGATTCGTAATTCACAGAAAGAAAAAGGACGCATAAATTCAAATGGAAAAAACCGAACATCAGTCTTTCACGATTCGCCACCCCGAGCTGTGGAAATTCATAAAATTCAATATATGCATTGTGGTAACAACGGCACTTGATTTGTGCATATATATGTTTCTACTTTATAATGTTTTTGATGAGCTTAACGCTGTGCCCGTTACCGATAATGCGCTTCTGCACTTTATGGGCATTGAATATAAGGGGTATCTTTATTCCTATGCAATATCTACAACTGTCGGTTATGTTGCGGCGTATCTTATCAACCGAAAGCTTACCTTTCATTCCAATGTGAACGCCGCTTTTTCAAGCTTTTTGTATGTGCTGATGGTAACGCTCACAATTATGTTTGACTCATGGCTGGGCTCGGTTGTGGGCACAATCATGGTAAACAACGGGTGGAGCACGCCTATTACCGAAATAATTGCAAAATGTATTATTATAAATGTACCTACTATTTGGACATATCCCTTGGAGCGATATGTAATTCAGCGGCAAAAAAAACCTAAAATACGACTGCTTGCCACGGATTTGGACGGTACTCTTCTCCATGATGACGGCACTGTAAGTCCGGAAAATCTTTCCGCAATGGAAAAGGCCGCGAAAGAGGGGGCGTTTGTCGTACCCACAACGGGAAGAAGCTTTTATGAAATGCCCGAAATACTGCGTACAAAAAAGCCATATACCCATTGTATCTGCTCCAACGGTGCCGTGTGCTTTGACCGTGACGGAAAAGTACTGTTTGAACATACCTTTCCCGCAGAATTGACTAACAGACTTTTTGCAATATTGTCGGAATATGACACTATGGTTGAAATATATGCCGACGGCATTCCACAGACCGAACAGCGCTTTTTGAATAAAGAAGCATACGACTATTTCAGAATAGAAGAAAATTATCACACCGTTATGGACGAGACCCGAAAGGGACACGCGGATTCTCGCGCCCTTTTAAACGCTTGTGAAAGCTGTGCAGAGATGTTCAATATATTTTTCCGTGACGAAAATGAGCGCAAGGAAGCCTTCCGGCGTATCGGCGCAATGCCGGAGGTGGTTTTGACCACATCAATGCAAAGCAATATGGAAATTTTGCAGGCAAATGTAACAAAAGGCTCTGCACTCATGGCTCTGTGCAAACAGCTTAAAGTTAAAAAGAGCCGGTGTGTCGCCATGGGTGACAGCCGCAATGATTTGACAATGTTTGAGGCTGTGGGAACGCCCCTTGCGGTGGAAAACGCCTGCGACGAGCTTAAAAAATTGTCGGCAGAGGTCATTTGCAGTAATGAAGATAACGCATTTGCTTATGCTGTGGAGAAGTATCTCAAAAGAGGTTGATTTATGAGCGAAAACCGAAGTCGTATTCATTTTTTGAACACAGGAATGTCAGATTGCATTTTGCTTGAAAGCAACGGGCATTTTGCTTTGATTGACGCGGCTGAGGATACGGATTTTCCTGCCGATAAGTCCCATCTTAATACAGGCGGATATGAACAGCGCGTGGTGGATTATCTGCTTAATAACTGCCGCGGGGCGGACGGAACCGTGTATCTTGATTTTGTATTGGGAACTCATGCTCATTCCGACCATTTAGGCGGTTTTGATACCGTTATACTGCACCCCGAAATTTGCGTGGGAGGAGCGTATCTGCGCCCTTATGATGAAAATAAAGTTTTCGTAATGGAGCGAATCCGCTGGGATAACACAGAGGTTTACAATCAGATGATGGAGGCTCTCACGAAAACAAAAACGCCCGTTTATACGGATTTTGACGGAAAAACCGTTGAAATGGGCGATTTTAAAATAACCTTTTATTACTGCGGCAAAGGATCCGAAAAAAGCATTTTTAAATACGGCGAGAATATACACACCGTAGTAACTCTTGCGGAATGTAACGGCACGAAAGCCCTGCTTGCAGGCGATATGAACTACAAGGCAGGCGACGAGCGCCGCATCGGAAATATAGTGGGCAAGGTGGATTTGTTGAAAGTGGGACACCACGGTGTGTTCGGCTCAACCTCATCTCGTTTCTTGCGGAAAACCGCTCCGAAAATTGCCGTTGTCACAAATTCATTGAAAAGAATGTATCCCGATGTGCGCTTAAAACTGCGCCGTTCACATACGGAATTGCATACAACGGTGGAGGAAAACGGTATCATCGCCGCCCTCGGGGCAAACGGTGAAATAAAACTGAAAACCGATATTCATAAAGAATAAAAGAGCAGGGAACGCTTGGCAAAGCGTTCCCTTAATTTATTTTCTTTTCTTGCCTAATAGTCTGTCCAGTACATAAAGCAGATATCCCATGGCTATGTATATAACGGACATGACAATAATCACCAATACGGCTTTCCCCGTGCCCAGCAGATCAAAATCCATAAACGGATATGGATAACGGCTTACAGTGTTGCCGAAACCGCTGAACATCAGGGGACTTACCTTAGCACGCACAACCGCAAAAATAAGGTATGCAATCGGTATTAAAGTCCAAACCAAAGGGTCAAAGCTTTTAAAACTGCCTTTTGGGGTGAATAAAAGATAATCGAAAAATACCATTAAAGGCACAACGGTGTGAACAAGTCGGTTGGATATTATAAGCATTGGCGATAAAATTCCGCCCGCCTCCATATTGCCTGATAAAAGCAGATGATATGCGATTCCTGTCAGGGCAATGCACATAACTATTGCACCTTTCACCGCGGACTTTTCCGATTTGGGGCGCATTATCATAAGATATGCAAAATAAAAGAAACATATGAAATTTGAAATCATTGTGTAATAGCAGGAAAGCATGATAAGATTATCTGCGCTTCCTATCTTCGCTATTGCGGCATATTGTAATATAATTCCCGCCTCGCAAAGAACAAGAAAAAGAAATCTGTAAATTGATTTGAATATGTTGTTTTTTATGTACATTATTATTTCTCCTTATCCTGCTTTTTCACAGAGCGTTATTATATAATCATTTGCCTGTTCTGTGTGAAAAACAACATCGTTTAGCGAAAACACATCAAAGCCCTTAAAAATCTCCCCGGTTCCCGTACCGAGGATTTTGCTGTATGCTTCTTTTTTTGTCCAAATCTCGTAGAAACTGACAGCATCCTTCCTGCGGTTAAAGAATTCCAGCTCGCTATCCTTGAAAAATCTCTCTGCAAGGCGGCAAAAATTTCGGCTATCATCAATATATTCAATATCTATGCCCACGGGCTTGTCGCTTGTGCAAACGGCAATCATATTTTCGCTGTGAGAAATGCTCACAAAGCAGTTGTCCGCCAGGGGCTTGCCGTTTTTTTCATAGTGAAGATTTAAGACGCCCATATCAATAAGTGCGGCTGCGGCGGCAAGACTTTCACCTTTTTTGCAGTGGGAAATTACATTTTCGGGAAATGTTTCGGGCAGATTTAAGGATTCATCCGTATAGTCAAAAAAATAAACCGATGTCATAATTTTTTCCCTCGTTTCATAACTGATTTTACCACATTTTATTTTTACAGTAAACAAAAAAATGCCGTTTTCCTAAACGGCATTTTAAAATTTTTTCTCTGTTTTCTGCCCTTATATTACCACAAAACGGCGAAAAAATCAAGTCTTGAACATTTCTGAATTTTGAGGTATTAAGAATAATGAGGTGATTTTAATGGATAAAAAAGAAAGTATGACCGCACTCACATCTCTTTTCGCCCGTGCATGGCATAACGAGGAGTATGCAGTACAGGTTTTGGAGGACAGTATTTCCCGAAAACTGTTGACAGACAAAGAATATGAAGGCATATGCTCTCATATGGCAGGGGGTGTTTCATTTTTCAATCCGCAGTTTGAGGGCACACCGAAACAGGCTTTGTCGTATATCGCCGCAGAGTATCTTTGTCCGTCGGTGCTGTCCCGTGGGGCGTTCAGCGAAGATTCGCTCCGTAATGCAGTGCAAATAGGCGCATCGCAATACTTGATTTTGGGCGCAGGGTACGATACCTTCGCTTACCGTCAGCCACCGTACGCAGAGAGTTTAAAGATTTTTGAGCTTGACCGTGAAAATATGATACAGGATAAAATATCACGCCTTGCCAGCGCCGGGATAACTCCGCCCGAAAATGTACGGTATGTTGCCGCGGATTTAACTGAAAACGGTTGGGAAAAAGCCATTTTGCAAAATCCCGATTTCAACCGCGGTGCAAATACCTTTTGCAGTCTTTTGGGGCTTGTGTATTATCTTACAACTGCGGATTTTGCACGTTTGCTTTGCACTTTGCGCGATTTGCTTTGTGAGAGCAGCACGCTTGTTTTTGATTATCCCAATAAAAAAACGGATTTACGGGCTGAAAAGCAGGCGGCGCTTGCCCGTGGCGCAGATGAGCCCATGTACGGGCGTTACAGCGAAAGTGAGCTTATCCGCCTGCTTTCCGACTGCGGCTTTCGTGTTTATGAGCATTTGACGCCGCAGGAAACTACATCACGCTTTTTTACTTTGTATAACCGCGCAAATCCGCAAAATCCCCTTAATGCGTTTGAGAATACAAGCCTTTGTCTCGCTGTGCGTAAATGAAATTACGTTGTCAAATTGAAACGTTCTTTCCTGTGTAATCGGCAGGGGAAACAGCGGTACCGTTTTTGTAAATTTCAAGGTGTAAATGCACGCCCTCTGCTTTTTCAATGGGTATTTCGCCCAAAGTACCGATTTTATCGTTGATTTTTACTGCCGCTCCGGGTTGAAGAGTGCTGTCCTTTACAAAGCCTCTGTATTCGGCGGTAATTCCGTTTCCGTGGTCGATTGATACAACCGTTCCCCACAGGGGATCGTCACGCACAGCAGTTACCGTTCCGCCGTATATTGCCTTAACAGGGTCGCCTGCAACCCCCTTATAATCGGCTCCGTTATGAGTACGCCAATCTCCCGTTGTGGTGTTTTTAATGAGTTCTCCCTTTGAAAATTCACGGCTAATTCCGTTTTCAAGGGGCATTGCGAAATAAATACTTGTGGGTGTTTGTGTTGTGGTGTAACGGTCGTCTTTAATGCTTGTGACAGGCTCGTTCACACGCTTTTCCTCTTTGGTGGTTTGCACCTGTGAAGTGCTCGTTTTCGATGAAGCATCTTCTTTCGGCAGATTGTTTTTTCTGTTTGACATCCAAAAAGAGAATAGAGCAGTCAGGCAAAGGCCGAGTGCGGCGGCGGAATATAAGCCCTTTTTGAAATTTTCCTTATTTATACTTTTTTTCAAAATAATGCACCTCCGTACATATTTTGTACAGAGGTGCTGATAATTATACTTCTGTTTCTTCCGAATTGTCGGTATTGCTTGTTGCTTCGGGGGGAGCTTCACTCTGCGGAGCGTCAGTTGACGGCTCGGTAGGCGGTGCTGTGTTTTCCGTTGAAGGCGCAGTTGTTGTAGTCGTGGTTGTAGCAGAAGACGGTTGAGGACTTGTGCTTGACGGTTTAGGATTTGAAGGACGCCTTGTAGGTGAGGTGGCGGGAGTTGAGGAGCTCTCCTCGCTCTCGGTTTCCTCCTCGGTTGTTTCCTCCGAAACAGGCTCTGTTTCAGGCTCGGTTGTAGTTGCCGTGTCCTCTGCTTTTTGTGTGATTTCAGGTGCGGGTCCAACCTTTTCATATTTATCCTTTGCGCCGCAACCTGCGAACAAAACTGCCATAGTAATTAACAGAATACAAGCGATTATCTTTTTCATTTTAATTTTCTCCTTTAAGGTGAGGGGAGTCGAACACAATATGCCTAAAATTTGATATTACGGTGCATTTTCACTTTTTCACCGTTGTCGGGCGTCAGCCCGACCGCCGTCTCAAAAGCAAAAATCCATCCGTACTCTCTGCATTTTCGGTGCAGAGCAGTTTAAAACGAGTAGATTTTTAACGCAGGTCAGGCGAAAATATGCCGTTTTAAACCATATCGGGTTCAACTCCCCTCACCTTAGGGTAACGGTAATAATCCGAACCACGGTTTATTACCGTTACCCTATATTATATTTCCGTAAATCTGAACGATTTCAAGTTCTTCACTGTGCAGTATTTCATATGGCGTTACAATATTTCCGCCGTTTGAATCAATATCTATACCGAATTGATTATAAGCATACCAAACCAAATGTGCGCAATGTGTCGATTCGGGGAGTTCGTCCGCATCGCCTTTGCCCAATATATCCGAAAACAGTGAATATTCAATACCCACAAGATTTCCTGCGGCATAATCGGCGATTTTTGCCCTTGTTTCACTGTCAGTGTTTTTTGCGCGAAGCACCGCAACTAACGGAAAACTGTTCCATTCGGCGAGAGAACCGGAGTCTGACTTTTTGCCCATCATCACTGCCTGAACAGTCTGCGCCTTTCCTGCGTCCGTAACAATCGCCGCGTGACCGTGGCGCCAGCCGAGGGAGTGAATACTCAGCGTCAAAATAATGTCGCCGTTCTGTATATCGGCAAAGGGCGGATTGGAAATAGTATTTCCCTCGCTGTCGGTTATTACCTCGTGGTGTGCGAAAATTCCCGCTCTCTCGCAGTCAAAATCTTTATCCTTTGTGTAATAATTTCTGTATTCTTCAATTAACTCCTCATTGCCGTCCCATATCAAACGGTCAACCGCAGGCTTTCCCAAGCCTGTTTGGGAAAAAATCATTTCATAATCTTCATCACTAAGTGAATTTCTTGCCTCTATCTTGTTATGTACGAGGCGCCAAACCTCGTCGTTGACCTGTGACGCGTCTTTATACGCTCTCAAATCGGCAATCTCACTCAAAAGATAATCCGCCGGTTTAAAAAGAATAACGGCAACAAGCAAAATTGTGATAAACCTCACAAAACCGTTCTTTTTCTTTCGATTGTTCACTACATTCAATCCTTTATGAAAGCTTTGATTTTCTCTGCATCGTTAAAACCTTTATTATAAAGCGCAATAAGGTCGTTTTTATTCCTGCTTAATGTGTTTACATTACAACAGTCGTCAGGTGCCACAATAAGCACCTTGCCTTTCTTTTGCAATTCCCGTATATACTTAATATCATCATTGTATTTATCAACAGAAGACACAAGCAGTTTTGCGGTTTCGGGATACTTTCTTACCGCCCTATCAAAAAAGCCTGCGGGCAATCTGTGGCGCTTCATATACTCCACGGGGCGGGTAAGCGTTACAACCACCTTGTCACAGCCTGCGTCCAGTGCTCTTTTAATGGGAACGGGATCCGACAGACCGCCGTCATAATAGGCCTTGCCGTTTTTCTCATACGCTTTGCAAACCATAGGAATACAGCAGGAGGCTTTCAGCTCGAAATAATCGTCCTCTTGAATATCAGAAAAACTGAAATATTCGGGCTTGCCTGTTTCGGCATCGGTTGAAACAATGTAAAATTCACATTCCTTGCTTCTCATTTTTTCAAAATCGAGAGGGTCCTCTCCACCGTGTGCGGTGAGAGTGGTGTATATATAGTCAAGGTCAATATATGAGCCCTTTTTAATAAAATTATAAAAACTCATATACTCGCGGCGAAAGGAGTAATCATTGTAAAACCTCAAACATCTCCCGCGCTGGTCGGCGAGAAAGGAGATTATGTTTGCACTTCCCGCGGAAACACCGAGATAATACGAAAATTCAATATTTTCATCAATACAGCGGTCAAGTACTCCCGCGCCGTAAACGGCTCGCATTCCGCCGCCCACATCAATATATCCGACCATAAAATACCTCCGTAAGACGGACAAAAGCTTAATTATAATTCTTGTTTGAGTATAGCATATATTTTTTATTATTGCAAACCGGAAAGCGATTTAAACCTTGAATTTTTTTCTTGCTTTCGGAAAGAATAATGCAAAAGGAGTGATTATATGTCAACAAGCAATAAAGAATACGACAAAATGGCGAAAAAGGCTTCGCCGCCCTCACCGAAAATAATCGACTGTATAAAAGCCTTCGTTATAGGCGGCCTAATATGCACCTTCGGGCAGTTTCTTAACTGGATTTTCGCCCGTCAAGGCTTCTCGGAGGAGTATGTTAAAGCGTTAACTCCGTCGGTGTTGATTATTATTACCGCAATTCTTACGGGAATAGGAGTTTTCGATAAAATCGCCAAGCACGCAGGAGCGGGAACGATTGTACCCATAACCGGCTTTGCCAATTCTGTTGTATCGCCCGCTCTTGAATTTAAAACAGAGGGATTTGTTATGGGCGTGGGCGCCAATATATTTAAAATTGCAGGTCCTGTTATCGCATACGGCATATTTGCAGGCGTTATTTACGGACTCATTTACTATTTAATGCAAATGATATAATTATCAATCATTGTTCTCACAATAAAATATAAAAAAAGGGGGTAGCATATGCTACCCCTGTAAATTTAAAAAGCCCCGTCCGCAAAGACAGGAGCTTTTAGGGTTTCATTCGGAGCACAACGCCGTTTATAACAGTATCTTCTTTCGGTTCAGCCGCATACGCGGCAACAGTGTACCAACCTGTCCCACCCTTGCCGTTAGGTCAGAAGACCATCGGCTATGGTTTACCGAATGCTGAATACTGATGTTGCAACTTAAACGGTACCTGCTTCGGCAGCCGCCGGAACGCCGCTGCGCAAAGAAATTACATTATAATGCGAAAATCGGTCGGGCACGCCCTCCGGCTTCCCGCAAAACAAGGCTCTTTCAGTACGCTCACGGCGGATAATCTAATCCATTAGCCATCACATTCCATCAAAAACCCAGAACACTTGAATCTACCCAAATTCAAGTATTCCGTCAAACATTTTATCACCGATTTGTAAATTTGTAAAGGGCAAAAGTAAAATTATTGAATTTTTCACAAATTATTATGCCGCTTTAATAAAAAACACAGCATAGTATATGATTTTTGTCATTGATTAAACGGGAAAGTAAAGCTTTGATTTCCGCTGCTCTGTTCGGATGTTACCGATGCGTCGGAAATAAGTTTAACCTCAACCTCAAAGGTTGTAACATTGTAATCAGCGTCAACTCTGCCGATTTTAAGCTTTATCGTGTCGCCGATTTTTCCGTTGTCAACGACATCCAGAAGTGTTTCATAGCTTTCCAAATCCTGACCGTTAACGGCAAGAATCATATCGCCGCTTTTAACATTCTGATTATTTAAATCGCTGCTTGTCGATATGCTGTCAATAATAATTGAGCCGGCGGGGAGCTTGTTTGAGCGGGCGATAATTGAATAAACCTGACTTGACGATACAGGCGCAAATTTTATACCCAAAGCCGGTCTGCTTGTAACAACGCCGTTCTTTATAAGCTCGTCAACAATTTCCTTGACCGTTACGGAAGGCACGGCAAAGCCCATACCCTCAAATTCCGTCGAGGCAATTTTTGATGAGTTTATTCCCACAATCTGACCGTATTCGTTTACGAGCGCGCCGCCGGAATTGCCGGGATTTATGGCCGCCGTGTGCTGAATACAGGGAACCTCGTAGCCTACGGGGCTGTCAACGGGTCTGCCGATTGCGGAAACCATTCCGTTTGTGAAAGAACCGAAAAACTGTGTTCCGCCGGGATTGCCGATTGCATAAACCGTGTCGCCTACCGAAAGCGAATCGGAATTTGCAAATTCAGCGGCTTTAAGCTCAGTTGTGCTTACTTGAAGCAAGCCTATGTCTGTTTTTGAATCAATGCCTACCACAACAGCGTCATATTGCTCGCCGTCATGAGTTTGCACAAGCACCTTTGGACTTTGAACATTTATAACATGGGCACAGGTAATAACATATGTTGCCTTGCCGTTGCTCGTGAGCCCCATAACAATTCCCGAGCCCTCCGAAGCCACTGTCTGACGGTTGCCTGTATATACAATAATGCCTACCGAGCTTTCATATACCTTGTTATATACCTCGCCTGAGGTAAGCGGACCGTCGGTTTCAGTCTTCTGTTCCGATTTTTCAGGCATATCAGCCAAATTCAACTGAGAATTGTCACCGGTAACGGCTTCTTCTTTATCAAACGGATTGTCTTTTGCAATAAATACTATACCGGCAACTGCCACAGACAGTACAAGCACGGCACAGATAATGATTGCCGCTATCGCCGCGCCCTTTTTCTTGCCCTTTGAGGGTTTCTGGGGTGCCTCGGGCTTTGGTGTTCCGTAAGGCACATATGGTGAATATTGCTGATTTGTGCCGTATGCGGTGTAGCCGGTTTGACCGTAATTTACAGGCGGTCTGTAAGGCGGGGGAGTTGCTTCTTTGGCGGACGCGGTATTCCCAAAATCGGAATTCTGCGCAGGCTGAGAAGACGCCTCGTTGTTATTCGCAAAAGAGTTGTCAAATTCAGTATTCTTGTTTTCTTCGCTCATATAAATGACCTCTCGTTATTTTTTAGGCTTTTCCTGTTTCTTTTTTTCAAGCAAAACAGTAAACCTTGTAAATTGACCTTCAATACTTTCGGCAAAAATTTTTCCGCCGTGCATTTCAACTATTGTTTTGCACAGGTAAAGACCTAAGCCTGCGCTTTTAACATCATAGCTCCGTGATTTATCAACCTTGTAGAACCGTTCAAAAACTCTGCCGATTTCCTCAGGAGAAATACCGTCGCCTGTGTTTTGAATGGATACATATATCTGATTGTTGTCGTTTTCACCGGCAAACACTGAAATCGTACCGTTCTCGGGAGTGAATTTTACGGCATTGTCAACAAGATTGTAAATTACCTGATGTATCATATCGCGGTCGGCGTGAACCATAACCGTTCTTATGTTTTCAAAGCCTTCAACCGTAATGTTATTTTTCTCAATAGCCTGCTCAAAATTCAGCATACAGTCAATTATTACCGATGCAATATCAAAATCGCTGTATTTTGGTTCCAGCTCGCCCGCCTCAATTTTTGAAAGATTGAGCATGGAGGTTACAAGCCGTGAAAGTCTCTTGATTTCGTTTGAAACTATTTGCAGGTATTCCTCATGCCTTTCGGGCGGAATTGTGCCGTCAAGCATACCGTCTATAAAGCCGCCGATTGTTGTCATGGGCGTTTTAAGCTCATGAGAAACATTGGCTACGAAGCTTCGCCTTGACGATTCCAGTATTGAAAGCGCAGATGCCATCCTGTTAAAGGATTGGCAAAGCTCTGCAAATTCATCAGAGCCCCTTACTGCAACACGCTTGCTGAAATCGCCTTGGGCGTAAGCTTTTGTCGCGTTTGACATCTGCCGCAGGGGATTAGTGAGCTTTGCGGTAAAGGCGTAAACCACCAAAAACGAAAGCGAAACCGCAAACAGAGCCGAGGAAAGGTACATTCTTAAAATGTTTCCCGTGTATGCCCTGAAGCTGTGCTCAACGGCTTCGGCGGCAAAAATAGCTCCTATTACTTTTCCGTTTACCTTAACGGGCGCGCCTGCCAAAAATGTTCTTTCGTCAAAAATTCCGGGTATCTTTTCATCGCTGATGTAAAGTCCCTTTTCAACAGACTCCATTACGCTGTCAGGTAAATCGAAATTTTTATGCAGCTTGCATTCTTCATCATTGCCGAAGTTATAAGAAAAGCTTTCTTTGCATAAAACCACCTTGCCCTGCACATTGCAGAAAAATACATCTGCATTTATGGCTCCGGAGGTAACTCCTAAGTTGTTGCATACAAGCAGCATTGCGTTGCTAAGCTCCTCGTCATTGCTGCAACTCCCGAAAATGCGCTCGCAGTATTGAGCGTTTCTTGTTACATTATCGGTAAGCGTTTCTTTCTTTTCCTTTGACCAGCGGTTTGAAAGGAATACAAAAAGGGCAGAAGTCAAAACGAAATAACTGACAAGTATCAAAGATGTCATTATGGTGAAATATTTCAGGAAAAGCGGCTTATGGATAAAAAAGCTTTCAATTTTTCTTAAATGTCTTTTAAAAAAATTACTGTTTTTTTCCATGTGTTTCAAATTTATACCCTACGCTCCAGATTGTACGCAGTTCCCATTCGTCGGAAACGCCTTTGAGCTTATCACGCAGTCTTTTAATGTGAACATCAACAGTACGGCTGTCACCGTAATAATCAAAGCCCCACACATCGTCAAGCAATTGGTCACGGGTGAAAACACGGTCGGGATTGCTTGCAAGGTGATAAATAAGCTCCAATTCTTTCGGCGGGGTATCAACCGCAACGCCGTTTACCTTCATTTCGTAGTTTGAAAGATTTATTACAAGCTTATCGTAACGAACCTCTTTCGTATCGCCGTCCTTAACGGCGGAGGTGCGGCGCAGAACCGCTTTTATTCTCGCAACGATTTCCTTTGTGTCAAAGGGCTTTGTAACATAATCGTCAGCACCCAATTCAAGCCCCAGAACCTTGTCAAAGGTTTCGTCCTTGGCCGTTACCATAATTATGGGCGTTTCAGAGGTCTTTCTTATCTCACGGCAAACCTGCCAGCCGTCAAGCTGGGGAAGCATAATGTCAAGAAGCACAAGGTCGGGCGCTTCCGAGCCGAATACGCTCACCGCGTCAACTCCGTTGTGCGCCAGCACCACCGTGTAGCCCTCTTTTTCAAGATACATTCTTAAAAGGTCGCAAATGTTTTTGTCGTCGTCAACAACAAGTATTTTTTCTTTCTGCATATCCCTGAACCTCCTCTATGAGTAAATCATATATTGAAAATTTTAACAAAATAAAAACAAAGTTTTGTTTTTTTATAAATATTTACATTTTTTGGGGAATTATTTGTGATATTTCCCGTTGCCGCTTATGGAAAAAGCTCTGTAAAGCTGTTCTGTAAGCATAATTCGTGCAAGCTTATGGGGAAAAGTCATTTTTGACATTGAAAACTTATAATCGGACAAATTTTTAATTTCATCAGACAGCCCAAAAGAACTGCCGATTATGAAAACTGCCGTGCTTTTGCCGTCAAGGGCAATATCACGAAGTTTCTCTGAAAACTCCTCTGAGGACATTTGCTTTCCCTCAATGCACATTGAGAAAACATAGGAATTCTTGGGGATTTTTGATTTTATCATAGCCGCTTCTTTGAAAAGTGCGTTCTGGATTTCCTGCTGTGAGGGATTATCCGAAAGCTTAACAGGCTCTAAAACCGTAACGGTAAGACGGCAGCAGCCCGAAAGTCTTTTTTCGTATTCGGCGGCGAAATCACACATATATTTTTCCCGAAGCTTGCCTAAAACTATCAGGTGAATGTTCATCATAATATCATTGCCCTTTCGTCCCACACAGGCTTTGCAACGCGGAGCAGATAATCCTCGCCCTCTTTTGCACCCGCCTCTGCCAAGGCTGACACGCTTGTCTGATACGCAAGCTGGGGAACATTGTTCTCACGGCTTAAATGGCCCAAAAAGAATCTTGCCGTCCCCGCTTTTATAAGCTTTGCAACGGTTTCGGCACAGGTATCGTTGGAAAGATGCCCCTTAACGCCTAAAATGCGCCGTTTGAGCATATATGGGTATCCGCCGCATTGAAGCATATTTACATCGTGATTTGATTCCAGCATTACAAGGTCGGAGCCTGTGATTGCCTCTAAAACCGTATCGGTCATTATTCCTAAATCCGTTGCAACGGAAATTTTTCTGCCGTTTGAAAGCTCCATAGTATATCCGCAGCTTTGAGCCGCGTCGTGGGAAGTCATAAAAGGCCTTACAAGCATACTGCCCAAATCGGCGCCGTCGCTGTGTATTATATTGCAATCCGTAGCGTTATCAAGAGCGTCGGTCTTGGAGAGAGCCCCATATGTGCCCTCGGTCATATAAAGCTTAACCTTATGCTTTTTTGTGAAAACCTTTAAGCCTCTTATATGGTCGGCATGCTCGTGAGTAATAAATACCGCGCCGATACTGTCCGCGTCAACGCCGATGTTCCAAAGCGCCTGCTCCGTTTGCTTCGCGCTCATTCCCACATCTATAAGTATGCTGTCATCTCCGCCGCCTATGTAAATGCTGTTTCCTCCCGAAGAAGAAAACAGCGGACAAAATTTAGCCATAAACTTTTCTCCCTACACAAAAAAGATGGGCGGCTGTGCGCCGTCCATCCATTTATTTATCCTACGCTTAATACGGATTTTTCATCGTCGGGCTCTACTCGCAATTCAATGTCCGCGCCCAGACTGCGCATCTTTTCAATAATATTGTCATAACCGCGCTGAATATGATGTATCTCTTCAATCTCGGTTGTACCTGTTGAAATAAGCCCCGCAATAACCATCGCCGCGCCCGCTCTCAAATCGTCCGCCTTAACGGGAGCGCCTCTTAACTGGTCAACGCCCTCAATGAAAGCGGATTTGCCGTCAACTATGATTTTTGCACCCATCCTGATAAGCTGCTCAACATAGCGGAAACGGTTGTCCCAAACGCTTTCGGAAACCATACTGTTCCCCCGTGCAACGGACAGAAGTACTGCAAACTGGGGTTGCATATCGGTTGGGAAACCGGGGTGCGGCATAGTCTTTATACTGCAATGATTGGGACGGCAGTCGGCAAAAACTCTGATTGAATCGTCAAACTCCTCAACCACCGCGCCGCTCTCAACAAGCTTTGCGGAAATTGATTCAAGGTGCTTGGGGATAACATTTTTAATAAGCACATCGCCTCTCGTTGCGGCGGCGGCTACCATATATGTTCCCGCCTCAATCTGGTCGGGAATAATCGCATATTCACAGCCGTGGAGCCTGTCCACTCCGCGGATTTTAATAACATCCGTACCGGCACCTCTTATATCCGCGCCCATGGAGTTTAAAAAGTTTGCAAGGTCAACTATATGGGGCTCCTTGGCGGCATTCTCAATAACCGTTAAGCCCTTTGCTTTGACTGCGGCAAGCATAAGGTTGATTGTTGCGCCCACGGAAACCACATCGAAATAAACAGATGTGCCCAAAAGCTTTTCCGCACGGGCATCAACCATAGCGTTTTCTTCAATGGAAACGGTTGCGCCGATGGCCTCAAAGCCTTTAATATGTTGGTCAATGGGACGAACTCCGAAACAGCATCCGCCGGGCATTGCAACCTTGGCGTGATTAAATCTGCCAAGCAGAGCGCCGATAAAATAGTATGACGCACGCAAAAGCTTTGACATTTCGTGCTCAACAACATTTGAACGGATATGAGATGTATCTATTTCCAGCGTATTTTTATTTATCATTTTAACTTCTGCGCCCAAGCGGCGGAGAATTTTAATCATAGCAGAAACATCGCTGATATTGGGAATATTCTCAATCCTGCAAACATCTTCTGCAAGAATAGTCGCCGGAATTATCGCAACAACGGCATTTTTTGCTCCGCTGATTTCAACCTCACCGGTTAAGCGGTTGCCGCCGTTTATTATGATTTTTTCCAAGGACAATTCCTCCTAAAATCAAACAACATTAAAACAGCGTTTGGTGATGTAATATCAGTAAGATTCTCCAAACGCCGTGAATACTTCCACAATAGTATAACACTATTTGCATATAAATAAAAGCATTTTTTAATATTTTTTTAATTTTAGTAAGTCTGACAAAACAAATGTTTGCAAAATGTGTTGAATAAAGAGAAAAAATATTGTATAATTACTCGTAATAAATGTACAGGGGTATTTTATGAGTTATAAATACATTTTATTTGATTTTGACGGCACTTTAACAGATTCATCTGAGGGAATTTTCAAAAGCCTTACCTATGCTTTTGAACACTACGGCCACGGAACACCGACAACGGAGCTTTTGCGTAAATTTATAGGTCCTCCGCTCCATTACAGTTTTACAGAGTTTTGCGGCTTCGACGATGTTCACGCCAAGGAAATGACGGAAAAATACCGCGAGCGTTACCGTGTTAAGGGTTATCTTGAAAGCTCGTTATATGACGGTATTCCCGAAACTCTTGAAGCGCTCAGAAGCCGTGGATTTGTGCTTGCCACAGCCTCCTCAAAGCCCTTGAAATTTGTAAACGACATTTGCGAAAATCTCGATATAAAAAAATATTTTGATTATTTGGGCGGAACTTCCTTTGACAATACGAGCGAGAGTAAAGCGGTTGTTATTGAAAAGGCAATGAAGGAAACCGGCGCCCTGAAAAGCAACACCCTTATGGTAGGGGACAGGCTTTTTGATATTGAGGGAGCCCATACCGTGGGAATACCCTGTTGCGCCGTGCTTTACGGTTTCGGTTCAAAAGAGGAATTTGAGGAATACAACGCCGAATATATTGTCGAAAAGCCTTCGAATATTCTTGAAATTGTGTAATCCATAAAGGAGGTGCTTTTTATGTCAGCACCGCTTGCGGACAGACTTCGTCCGCAGTCCATAGACGAAATGGTGGGGCAACGCCATTTGCTTGGGGAGAATATGCCACTTAGAAACATTATAGAGTCAGGCTATTTACCCAACCTGATTTTTTACGGCCCGTCGGGCACGGGCAAGACAACTCTTGCGCGTATAATTGCGAAAAATACCAACAGAAAACTTCATCATATAAACGGTACAAACGCCTCCACGGCGGATATAAAGGCAATCGTCAGCGAGCTTGATACCTTTGCCGCACCTAACGGCATATTATTGTATCTTGACGAAATTCAGTATTTCAATAAAAAGCAACAGCAATCCCTTCTTGAATACATTGAAAGCGGAAAAATAACGCTGATTGCCTCCACAACGGAAAATCCCTATTTCTATATTTACAGCGCCGTGCTTTCCCGCTGTACGGTGTTTGAATTCAAATCCGTAACGGCTGAAGATGTTGTTCCCGCCGTAAAACGTGCCTTTGATTTTCTTGAAAAAGAGACCGGAACAGCTCTCGTCATTGAAGACGGAGTTTGTGAGCATATAGCCGTTGCCTGCGGCGGCGATGTGAGGAAGTCACTGAATTTTGCGGAGCTTTGCGTGCTTTCCGCCCCTGTTATTGAGGGTGAGCGTAAAATTACCCTTGAAAATGCAGGCAGTCTTACAATGAAAAACACCTTCCGATACGATAAATTCGGAGATGAGCATTACGATATTTTGTCGGCATATCAAAAATCTATGCGGGGCAGTGACCCTGACGCCGCGCTTCATTATCTTGCCCGTCTTTTAGAGGCAGGGGATATGGTTTCGGCAATACGCAGACTTTTGGTATGCGCCGCCGAGGATGTGGGATTGGCTTATCCGCAGATTTTGCCCATTGTAAAATCAGCCTGTGATATTGCGTTGCAGGTGGGGCTTCCCGAAGCGGCAATACCCTTGGGTGACGCCGTCGTGCTTGTTGCCACAGCACCGAAGTCCAACACGGGGCACGACGGTATTTTTGCCGCCCTTGACGATGTGCGACGCGGCAATTACGGTAAAATTCCCCGTCAGCTTCAAAACAAGCATTTCGACGGTGAGGACAATCCCCAGAAAGGGCAGAATTACCTGTACCCTCACGATTTTCCGAACCGTTGGGTAAAACAGCAGTATCTGCCTGATGAAATAAAGGATAAAAAATATTATGAGTTCGGCGACAACAAAACCGAACAGGCGGCTAAGGAATATTGGAAAAGGATAAAAGGAGAAGATTTATGAGCAAAAGACAGGACTACATAAGCTGGGACGAATATTTTATGGGAATCGCTTTGCTTTCCTCATACAGAAGCAAGGACCCCAATACGCAGGTGGGCGCCTGCATAGTGGACGGCAACAATAAGATTATGTCGGTGGGCTATAACGGTTTTCCCTTGGGTTGCAGTGACGATGAGTTCCCCTGGGACAGAAGCGGCGATGAATTTGATACAAAATATCCTTATGTTTGCCATGCCGAGCTGAACGCAATTCTCAACAACGGCGGCAGAAGCTTACAGGGATGTAAAATCTATGTGGCGCTTTTCCCCTGCAACGAGTGCGCAAAAGCCATAATCCAAAGCGGCATTAAAGAGGTTATTTATATTTCAGATAAGTATAAAGACACGGTAGGCAACCGTGTTTCAAGAAGAATGTTTGATGCGGCGGGAGTAAAATATACCAAAATTACAATGAGCCGTGACGAGCTGAAAATAAGCTTTAAGGAAGATGATATATAATGGGAAAAAACGATTTTTTTGCCTTTACCTCACGTACCCGCTATATCAACCGTTGGGCGCTTATGCGCAACACACGGTATGAAACTTTGAGTGAACATTCAGCCGAGGTTGCAAGGCTTTGCTATGCCCTCGCCGTAATCGGCAACGAGAGGCTCAATAAAAACTATAACTGTGAGCGTGCGGCGCTTTTGGGGCTTTATCACGATGTGCCTGAAATCATAACGGGAGATTTGCCAACGCCTGTAAAGTATTACAGCGAGGAAACAAAAGCCGCTTACAAGGCGGTTGAAAAGAACGCGTCAAAGCAGCTTATTTCAATGCTGCCCGACGATTTGCGCCCCCATTACGAGCCTCTTTTCAAAAAGAAAACCGAGGATAAAGAACTGTGGGTTTTAGTAAAGGCGGCGGATAAAATCAGCGCCTATTTAAAATGCGTTGAAGAGCGCAAGGCAGGCAATACGGAATTTATTGAAGCCGAAAAGTCCCTTGAAAAAGCATTGAGCAAAATGGATTGCCCCGAGGCGGAAATTTTTGCAAAGGATTTTCTGCCTTCATTCGAAAAAACACTTGACCAAATGAAAAAATAACAGAAAGAGAGTAAAACGCCTTCGGCTGTGTTCCGAAGGCGTTTTCTATACCTATATTCATTGAACCTGATTGTTGTGAAACATCTCCAACTGTTCATGCAGTTTTTTAAGCTCTTTTTTAGATAACTTGTAGCCGAAGAAGAGAAGCACGAACAAAACGGTTAAAATGATGGCGGGCACCAAGGTGGAAATGCCGTAAAGTTTTTCCACCACTGCGGCGGGCTGTTGCGCCAATTTGCCGTCATAGCCGATGATGCCGAGAATGGCGGGAACGCCTGCGCCTGCGGCGGTCTGCCCCAGCTTTCTCGCAAAGGAATAGAACGAGTACGCAGTACTTTCCTCCCGTCTGCCCGAAAGCAGTTCGTGGTAGTCGATAACATCCATTACCATTGCCCAGATTTCAAGCACTAAGAAAGTTTGCCCTGCGCCTGAAAGGAAGGTCATCACAAGGAACAGATAGGGATTTTGCGAAAGCGCGGTGTAGCCCAAAAGGTACATTACGATATTGATAACCGCCGCAAAGGCAATGCCCACCGCGCAAATCTCTTTTTTGCCGAATTTGCGAATAAGCTTGCCCATTACAGGCAAAAACATCGCCATCGGGAGATAGGTGCAAATGGTGACAATGCTGTAAAGACCGGGCTTTTCATAGAAATTCTTAAACAGGTAATTATACACCGTTTGGGTATACATCTGGAAGCAAATCAAAAGCATGGAAACGCCGCAAAGTGCCAAAAACGGCTTGTTGCGAAGAAGCAGGCGCATACTTTTGAAAAGATTGTATTTGTTTTCAGTTTGCTTTGTCGAAACAGTCACGCGCTCTTTTGTCAGTTTAAAATGGGCAAAAAATGTAACGAGCGTTAAAACGGAAAGGCAACCAACGGCGATACTTAATTTGCCGCCGTCGAGCACTTTTACCGTGCCGCCGTCTGCACTTGCAACGGTGGTATACACAAGAAGCGGCAACAGAATTTGCGCAGGGAGTCCGCCCACGCCTGCGCCCACAGAACGCCACATAGACAAAGACGAACGCTCGATTTCGTCATCGGTAATGACGGAAGCCAACGAGCCGTAGGGAATGTTGACACCCGTATACATCATACCGTAAAAAATGTAGGTAATGTACGCATAAATCAAATACTGCTTTTCGGTGAGCCCCGGAAGTTTAAAGAACATCAAAAATGCCGAAATCGCCAGGGGTACGGACGCCGCGAGAATATACGGACGAAATCTGCCGTGCTTTGTGGGGCGGCGGGAGTCGATAAACGCACCCCACATAGGGTCGTTTACTGCGTCCCAAATACGCGCAATGAGCATCAGTACCGTGATAGAGGCGGTGGCGAGCCCCAAAACATCGGTGTAAAACATAGTCAAAAAGGAATTGACCAGTGAAAAGGTTAAAATTCCGCCCATATCGCCGAGGGCATAGCCAAATCGGTCAATTGCCTTTATGCCGTGGGTTTGTTGTGCTTTTTCCATTTTCATTCCTCCTCAAATACAGTAAGCGTTCTGCACTCGCCTTCACATAGGCGAATACAGGGCGCAAAGGGCATTTCCCCTGTGTTTTTATAAGACACCGTGACGGTGTTTCCCGTGCACTGTACCGTAAAATGCAGATGCACACAGTTGTTGTCTTGATAAGCGAAAGTCTCGCCGTCATCGGTGAAAAATTCGCTTGTAAATTCGCCGTTTTTAAGCGGATAAACGGTAAACACCGTTTCGTCCTCGTCGGTGGGAATAATGCTTCCGCACCGCACGAAATACGGCATTTTCTCTGTGTATGGTATCTGCACCGCAACGCATTGCCCGCCTGTGTAAACCTTGCCGTCCAAATACCAATTTTCCCCTTTGGGCAAATAGGCGTTTATTACTGTTTGCCCCTCGTCGAAGGCGAAATACACCAAAATATCTCTGCCCACAAGCATACCGTCGTTTTGCTTGTAAAGTTCTTTGTCAGCGTAATACAAAAGCGGCGGCGCATTCATTGGGATTTCGTGTTCCACGGCGTTGTATGCGCAGGAATACAAATACGGAATCAGTTTTTTTCGCTGTGCGAACAGTGCTTGCACCGAGGGCATAATATCAGGATAACTCCAAGGCATTGTAGCGGAGCCGTCCGCATTCCAACTGTGAATGGTAAACCGAGGCTCGAAAATACCGTGCTGTAACCACCGCAAAAGCAGTTCGCGGGAGGGCATATCCCCGTGAAAACCGCCTAAATCGTGCCCGTAAAAGAAAAGACCTGAAAGCGACATGGTAAGCCCGATATTGTGGCAATACCGTAAATCGGAAAAATCGGTACGGTTATCCCCCGACCAGGTTTGCGCCAAACGCCGAACGGCAATATTTCCGCTTCTGGTGGAAAGGAACGGCCGTAAGTACGGATTTTTCTTTCGTTGCGCGCTGTAAGACGCGGCAACCATTAAGTATGTGAGTATGGGGCGGATACGGCTTGCCTGCACCTTTTCCCCGCCGAACCCGCAGGCAACGGCATCGCAATCGCGGACATCGTATTCGTTGTTGTCATTCCAAGTTGCGACAATTCCTAAATCCAGCAAAGTTTCGGTGACTTTTTGTGACCAAAACGCAAAAGCATCAGGATTGGTGAAGTCTAAATAACTGCCCAAGCCGTCCCAAAACTCCGTCACAAAAGGCGTACCGTCGGGATTTTTCACAAAATACCCTTTTTCGGCAATTTCTTTATACAGCGGGTGGCTGTCTAAAAACGCGGGCTTAATATTCGGAATAATCTGAATGCCGTTATCGGCAAATTTCTTTATAAACGCTTCGGGATCGGGAAATTTATCGGTATTCCAATTAAAAACATACCGCCTTTCACCGATAGAAGTATAGCCCGATGAAAGATAAAATCCCTTGCAGGATAAATCGTGTTCCTCTAACTTTTGCAAAAAGCCGTCCATTTGCTTTTCGGAATCGGGCGCGTCGGTATAAGCCATAGTACTGCCGCAGTAGTCAAAGCTCCATTTCGGCGGAAACGCCTGCTTGCCGCAAAGGGAACAGAACTGCTGTAAAATCGAAAGCTTCGTGCCGAAAAATACATAATACACAAGGCAATCGTCCTCGGTTTTGAAGTATTTGTACGGTGGGTAATAATTGTTGATTTCCTTGCCGAAATCCATATACGAGGTGTCGGCGGTATCGTAAAAAATACCGTAACAACCCACATCGTTTTCGCAAATATAAAAGGGAATGTGCTTGTAAAGCGGGTCGCTCTCGGCGGCGTCATAGCCCATACAGTCGCAGGTTTCTATGCGAAAGGCTCTGCCTGCTTTATTGAGTGCACCGCCCTTGTCGCCGAGTCCGAAAATGTGTTCGCCGTTTTTGCGGGTAATATAATGATAAGTTTCTCTGCCGAATTCGCCTCCGAAATTATAAGCAAGGGGCGCGCGGTCGGCAAACAGAATTTCACCGTTTTTGCGGTATTCCAAAAGAAAATTTTTCGTGTTTAACGCAATCTCTACGCCGCAGGGCAAGATGAAATTTTCTTTGTTTTCACAGGCGGAAATTTGCGGCCGGCATCGGGAAAATCCCTCTGTACTCAAACGGCTTCTGCCGTTTGTAAGAAATTCGTTGTCGGGATTTACCGAAAATGTCGGCAACATCGTATTTTGATTTCTATATACGGCAACGCGCAAACAACTGCCGCTTACAAAATCAAGCCTGACGGTGTTGCCCTCGCTTTCATATATGCGTGTTGTCTCCGTTTCGTTTAAAAGGCTGAAATTATAGTTGAACTTTCCCATTATATTGTCTTTCCTTTTCCCGTGATGGTGAATTTCAGATTATCTTTGGTTTTCCAAGACGCGCACGCGGAATTTTCGCAGAAAGACATAGGCTTTCTGTAATTCTCTTTCCATTCGGGGAGAGACGGACAGTTGGGATTGCCGCTTTTTACAAAGGCACAAATTGCATCGGAAAGCTGTTCCGAAATCTTGTAGTCAATTTTCTCAAACGGTCGCCAATTAATGTTCAGCGTGGAAAAAGCATAGAGCAAATCCGCTGAGTGCCACGCACCCATATCGTCGCCCGGCAAAAATCGGTTAAAGTTATAAAGGTAGCAGGGCGCTGTGTGGTGCTTCTGCATATATTTACCCCACTTTTTGATAACGCCTTCCAGCACAATGGGAATCATATCCGTGCAGGTTGAACCGATAATCTGCGGCACATCGGGAACGGATTTTAAGTTGAAGGTTTTCTCACTGAGAAGCTTGCCGTCGAAAACGGGAAATGTGGAAGACATACTGTGCTTCGTTTCCTTGCAGGCTTTAAGCCACGCATAATAAAGGTCCTTCGCATCAACATCTTTCAGTTCCTTTACGGATTTAACACCTGCGTTTTCTACAATTTTATCCCAAAACGGCGTGATTTTAGATATTGTGAGGGGCTTTAAAATACATCTTTGCAGCCCTGCGCCGCTTTGCATAATTACTCCTTTGATTTTGCCCGTAAGCATCGGATTATTAAGGTGAATATCTACGCTCATAGCGCCTGCACTTTGCCCCATCAAGGTAATCTTCTGCGGGTCTCCGCCCAAGGCTGAAATGTTGTCGAGCACCCACTGAATGGCAACGGTTTGGTCATAAAGCCCGAAGTTAGCAATGTAGCCGTTTTCGTCCTTTAAATCCTCGTGAGCGCAAAAGCCGTAAGGCCCGAGGCGGTAATTCATTGCCACGGTTATAATGCCCTTTTCGGCAAACCGTTCACCTTTAATATGCCCCTCGTCCGTACTGCCGCCCGTAAAGCTGCCGCCGTGAATGAAAATTAAAACAGGGCAGCTTTCGGCGTTCTTAGGTGCCCAGATATTGAGGAAAAAGCAATCCTCACTGTATGTAAACGAAAGTCCTTTGCGGAATTCCTTGTGATAAAAGGGATTTACCTTTGCGTCGTCCTCAAAAGCGCGGTGCTGATAACAGCAAGCCTTGTATTCCGTAGCGTCATAAACACCCTGCCAAGCAGTTTCCTGCACAGGATATTCGTATCTTTCGGCACGGGCATACCGCACACCGCGATATTCAACGCACCGTTCGCCTTCCAACCCCTTTATAACCCCCAAGGGGGTTTCTTTTTCTATAAAATTCATAAGTACCACTCAATTCTCCGTTCGGAAAAATTTACCTACATATAATTTATCAAAAAATATTTCGGTTTTCAATACAAATTATCATGGAGTTATAAAAATACAGGGAGCAAAATTTGCTCCCTGTAAGAAATAAAAGTATTTATCAATAATACCTGTAAACCGCAACCACCTTGCCGAGAATAATAACTTCGTTGGTGATTATCGGTTCAAAGGCGTCGTTTTCAGGCTGTAATCTGAAATGTCCGTTTTCTTTATAAAAACGCTTTACGGTTGCCTCGTCCTCAATCATAGCCACAACTATTTCACCGTTTGCGGCAACGGGAGTTTTTTCGGCAATAACAATGTCGCCGTCTAAAATACCCGCCCAAATCATACTTTCACCGCGAACTTTAAGGGCGAAAAGGGATTTATCCCGTGACACTCTGCCGTTATATGCAATGTATCCCTCAATCTGCTCAACGGCGAGAATAGGCATACCTGCCGTAACAGTTCCCAGCAGGGGGACGCTTGTAACATTTTCCGCCTGACCGAGAACGCGGATTGACCTTTTGAGCATCGGGTCGCGCTCAATATAGCCTGCCTCCTCCAGCGCATCGAGGTTTGCCTGCACCGATGAGGTTGAACGAAGCCCCACCGCAGAGCCGATTTCCCGCACCGAGGGCGGAACTCCGCATTGAGAGCGCTCGCAAAGAAACTCATAAATTTTTTGCTGTGTATCGTTGATTGGACGCATAAAAGAATCCTCCTGACGAATTTTTAAGGGAAAATAACCGTAAAAACACTGAATTACCTAACTGTTTTAATATTCTATCACACTTTTTCTCAAAAAGCAAACATTTGTTTGCTATTTTTTGAAATTTTTTTGATTTTTTTACCGTTCATAAACTTTTATCTGTTTTTTAAAACTTTATTCATTGTTTTTTCATAATTGTGGGTTATGATTTAAGCGTACTCGGAAGGGAAACCTGAAGAGTAACATACCCCATCCTCAAACAACCCCTCAGGCTGATGAGAATCAGCCGGAAAAACGGACGGATCCGCAACCGTCCGTTTTTTCTTTGTCCTTTTTCACAAATGAACAGAATATAATTCGGTAAAGTGTTGCATTGTAAACTTTCGGCGGTTGCGGTATAATTAAATATATGATTTATCAGGAATCCGAATATAAATATATTGTATTCGGCAAAGCGGGAGGAAAATATATGAAGGTTTACGAAATAAAAGAAATTCTTGACGCCGAGGTTATTTGCGGCGAGGAATTTATGGACCGTGATGTTTTCACGGCGTGCGGAAGCGATATGATGAGCGATGTGCTGGCATATGTTAAGGAACAGGCGGTACTGCTTTCGGGACTTGTTAACCCGCAGGTGGTTAGAACTGCCGAAATGATGGATATGCAGTGCATAGTTTTTGTAAGAGGAAAGCACCCCGACGAGGGCATAATAGAGCTTGCAAAGGACCGCGACATTGTTCTTATGTCCACAAAGCAGGCAATGTTTGCCTCCTGCGGTATGCTTTATGAAAAGGGACTCAGAGGAGGAGCAATGAAATGAGCAATCTCACCCTGCATTACACGGTGCCCGGTGACGATTTCACCCGCGCGGGAGAGGCCTCCGGCTCGGTGAAAAAAGCTCTTAAAGACTTAGGGTTCAGTCACGATTTGGTGCGCCGAGTTGTAATAGCGCTTTACGAGGCGGAGATTAACTTGGTAATTCACGCCGGCGGCGGTGAAATTGATGTTGAGATTTCACCCGAATGTGTAAGTATGGTATTAACAGACCACGGACCCGGAATTCCCGATGTGGCTCTTGCCATGAAAGAGGGATATTCAACAGCTCCCGATAATGTCCGTTCTTTGGGCTTCGGGGCAGGTATGGGTCTTCCCAACATAAAAAAATATACTGATGAAATGAAAATCGACACAAAGGTCGGTGAGGGTACAACTATGTACCTTAAAGTATATCAGCAGATTTGAGTGATTTTTTTGAAAGAAGCAAAATTCTTCCATTCCGTTTATCTTGACGAGTCAAAGTGCAAGGGGTGCGTAAGCTGTCTTAAACGGTGCCCCACGCAGGCTATAAGAGTCAGAAACGGAAAGGCATATATAATTTCAGAGCGTTGTGTTGACTGCGGGGAATGTATCCGGATTTGTCCTTATCACGCCAAGTATGCCGAAAAATATTCCTTGAATGAAATAATAGATTATAAATACAGAATAGCTGTACCTGCACCGTCATTATACGGTCAGTTTAATAATCTTGACGATACGGATTATGTTTTGACAGGACTTAAACGGATTGGTTTTGACGATGTGTTTGAGGTATCAAAGGGTGCGGAATTGGTAAGCGAGGCAACAAGGCTGATTCTTTCAATGCCGAAAACAAAAAAACCGTTGATTTCTTCCGCTTGTCCCGCTGTTGTCCGTCTTATCAGAGTAAGATTTCCCAACCTTATTGAAAATGTTCTTGATTTGAACGCTCCGATGGAGGAGGCGGCTCGTCTTGCCCGAATAAAAGCAAGAGAGGAAACAGGTCTTTCCGATGAAGAAATAGGTGTTTTCTTTATAACGCCCTGCACCGCAAAAATCTCCTCAATAAAGCAACCGATCTGTAACGGAAAATCTTACATAAACGGTGTACTTCCGATCAAAGACATTTACCCTGTTCTTGTTCAACAAATGGATAAAATAGATGTTCCGGAAAACTTGAGCGATTCGGGAATAATCGGCGTTAGTTGGGCTTCCTCAGGCGGTGAATCTTCGGCACTTTTGAAGGACAGATACCTTGCCGCGGACGGAATTGAAAATGTTATTAAGGTTCTTGAGGAATTAGAAGACGAAAAACTGAATGATCTTGAATTTATCGAATTGAACGCTTGCTCAGGCGGATGCGTCGGCGGTCCGCTAACCGTTGAAAATCCCTTTGTCGCAAAAGCAAGACTTCAAAGACTTCGCAAGTATATGCCCGTTTCCTGCAACCATCTTGAATACGAGAGTATTCCGAGAGAAATGCATTGGGAAAAGGCTTTGCAGGCATCTCCTTGGAAATTGGCAGACAATGTTTTTGAGGCTATGGAGAAAATGAGCGATATTAAAGAACTTGAAGCGTCTTTACCCCGCCTTGACTGCGGTATGTGCGGCTCACCCTCCTGCCATTGCTTTGCGGAGGATGTAATTGTCGGAAAAGCCGATATAAATGACTGCATCTTCAAGATGAAGGATAAAGAGGGGGCGGAAAGCTTTATTCCCAAGCCTTTCCGCACAAAAAGCAAAGAGGAAAAATAATGACAGTTGAAAGTTTAAAGGAAAAACTGAATTTAAAAGTGCTTGTTGAGGGCGATATGTCACGGGAGGTAAAGGGCGGATACTGCGGCGATTTGTTAAGCTGGGTAATGGGCAGAGCCCAAAGCGGGGACTGCTGGATGACCGTTATGGGTAATATTAACGCCATAGCCGTTGCGGTGCTTGCCGACTGTGCGTGCATTGTTCTTACGGAAAATGCCTCATTGGACGATGATGCAAAAGCACGCGCCGAAATGCAGGAGGTAACGATTCTTGCAACAGAGGAAAATGCATATTCCCTTGCTGTAAAGCTTGGTGAGCTGTTATGAACCTGAAATACGATTTTCATCTTCATTCATGCCTTTCTCCCTGCGGCGACAACGATATGACGCCCTATAACCTTGTTAATATGGCAAAGCTTTTGGGGTATGACATTATCGCTTTAACAGACCATAACTCCTGTCTTAACTGCCCTGCCGCACTTAAAGCAGGCGAGGAGGCAGGCATTACAGTTGTGCCCGGAATGGAGCTTTGCACCTCTGAGGAAATACACGCCGTTTGCCTTTTCCCCGATTTGGAGAAGGCGCTGGAATTTTCGGATTATGTTAAATCCACCATGCCACCTGTCAAAAACGATGCGTCCATTTTCGGAGAACAGCTTATTATGGACAGCACCGACCGAATAATCGGCAATGAGGAAATACTGCTTACTGCCGCTTCGGGAATCAGCATTGACGATGCGGCGAAAGAGGTGTCACGGTTCGGGGGAGCGGTGTTTCCTGCACATCTTGACCGTGCGTCATACTCCGTGCTGTCCGTGTTGGGCTTTATGTATCCCGAAATGGGGTTTACTGCGGCGGAATTTACACATAAGGCATATATTCCCCAGTATGAAGAAAAGCACCCCTTGCTAAAAGAGATGAAAAAGCTCCGCAATTCTGATGCTCACTATCTTGAAAACATGGTTGAGCCGTCGGTTGAAATTGACCTTCCCCAATGCAGTGCAGAGGCGGTAGTGAGTTTTTTGCGAGGGGAATAAAATATAATAAGATAAAAAATCAGGGACAGTTCAAATTGAACTGCCCCTAAATTTTTTTATAAATGCTTATCAAGTTGTCTATGAAAAATCAGCCGATTTGTTTAACAAGGTCATACTGCCTGCCGTCACGCAAAAATACGGGGATTTGGTCGAGTTTTGATTTGACGGTGACGGTCTGCCCGCCCTCGTACATTTTTCCGTCGATGGCACTTTGCCATTTTGCGCCTTTCGGCAACAATTTCGTAGCGTTCCGTTTGGATTTTAAGGGTACCGCTTTCTTTTGTTATCATGAAACTCATTTTTCCATCTCACTATTATTTACTTTGCATTTTTATAAGCTCTGCTTTCAACCGCAAATATGCGCTTTCGGCGTTATTTGCGTCCATAACGGCGCTTTCCATGGGGCAAAGTCCGTCTCCTTTGCGGTTTTGAATACGGGGCACAAGATGAGTAAACTTGTATTCAATCCCTGCGGCTTTCAACACATCTTCGGCAGGCTCGCTGAGTACTGCGGCATATACGGCAGAAATCCCTGCCTTTTCCATTAAAAACGCCGCCGCTTTTCCCACTACCTTGTCCGCCGCAACTGCACCTTGCAGGTTTTCGCCGCTTTCTATCCATTGCATAAACGGTTTTATGCCGCGGTCGGCGGTTTTCAAAAACTTGTCACCGCATTTCACAACACAGGTGAGATTTTCACTTTCTAAAATCACTTTACAGCTTTCCAAATCGGGGTGCATATGTAATTAACCTCGCTTTTTTAAGAGCGGCAACCAAAATCGGTATAACTACCGCCTGTAATATAATCCCCGGCATACCGGTTGTAATGGCAGTCCATACCGCCGCGGAAGCGGTCACCATACCCTGAATTTCCAAGTGCAGAACGCGGAGTGCAAAGAAAGCGGTAACAAAATATACCGCCCGCCCGCAAATCCATGTAAGGGGCAGATTTAGCCACACCGGCAGTCGGCATTTATGCACCAAAACCGATGTAAAAAAGCCGTATGCCCCCAATTCAAACACCATAAACACAAGCCGCGGAAACGCAGGCATACCGCTAACAAAGAAACTTAAAATCGGGGACATCGCGCCGCACACAAGTGCCGCCGCGGGATTTAACAGATATCCGCCCAAAATCACGGGCAGGTGCATGGGTAAAAATGCGTTGCCCATAGGCTTTCCGCCGATAAGATGAAAAACCTGAGGCAACACCACCGACAGCGCGCACACAAGCGCCGCCGTAGCGACGGTGCGTGCGGGGAACGCCGTTTTTTTTGTTTTTACTTGTTCCATATTTATCACCCTTTGAAAAAAGCGTCTGCCTCTTTCAACTTTTCACGAATGGGCAGTTGTTGCGGACATTTTTCCTCGCATTTTCCGCAACCTACGCATTTTTGCGCGTCACCCTTGATTTTTTTATAGGCTTTTTTCGCTCCGCCCTCATCCTGTGCACTCTTATTATACTGAGCAAAAATTTCGGGGATTTCCACGCCTTTCGGGCAGGGTACGCAGTATTCGCAATGGGTGCAGGAAATACGCGCCGAGGTTTCAAATACCTTTTTCGCGTTGGGATAGCACGCTTTTTGCTCGTCTGTTAATTTTCCGATGCGGCTCTCGTCGGCATATTGCAGATTTTGTTTTACCTGTTCCGCATTGCTCATACCGCTTAACAAAAGGCTTACTTCGGGGCGGTCCCAAATGAAATCGAGAGATGCTTGCACGGGCGAAACGCCTTGCGGCAAAGCCGCTTTTACATTGTCGGTAGGATTGGCAAGCTTACCGCCCAAGAGTGGCTCCATTACGATAACGCCCAAGCCTTTCTTTGCGGCGGCTTCCAAGCCCTTTGTGCCTGCCTGATGGTCTGTATCCACGAAATTGTATTGAATCTGGCAAAAGTCCCAACCGTCATAGCCGTTTAAAATCGTTTCAAACGCATCGTAATTGTCGTGGAACGAAAAGCCGATATAGCGGATTTTCCCTGCCGCGCGAGCTTTTTCCATTTTGGAAAGCAAATCGAATTTCAAAGCGGAGTTTTTCCACGATTTTAAACATGCCGCGTGGAGTAAATACATATCAATATGGTCGGTTTGCAGGCGTTTTAACTGTGTGTTGAGAATTTTGTCGAACTCAAAGCCGAATTTAAACCCGCCGAAGGGAGATTTTGTGGCAAGCAAAACTTTATCACGGTAACCGTCCTGTAAAGCTTTGCCCACAAAGCCCTCGCTTTTGCCGTTGTGATAGAAAAATGCGGTGTCTATGTAGTTAATGCCGTTGTCAATGCCGTCGTGCACAATACGCGTCGCCTCTTTTTCATCAATGCTGTGGGCGAGGTTGTCGAGGGTGGGCAGACGCATACAGCCAAAGCCCAACGCCGACACCTTTTCTCCCGTTTTTCCGAAATCACGGTATTGCATAAAATCCCTCCTGAAAATGCTGATGCAATGTTTTCGTGAGGTTATTATACTATAATATATACAGTGTTTTCAATCCTCAATTAAAAAATAAAGCGGCAAACAGGGATTGAGCGCCCCGATTTGCCGCGGATGGTTATTTGCAGAATACGTGTTTTCCTATTGTTGTTATTACCGGTCTTGTGCGAATCCATTGGTTGCTGGTCTTTGCGGGATTATAATAGTATATTGCGCCTCCCGTCGGATCCCAGCCGTTTATGGCGTCACGCGCCGCCTTCTTCGCTGTGTCGTTAGGCTCCACACTCCAGTTGCTGTCACGCACGCAGGAAAAAGCTCCCGATTGGTACACAACGCCCGAAATTGAGTCGGGGAAAGACGAATGGCGTACTCTGTTCAGTACAACGGCGCCTACCGCCACTTGACCTGTATAGCTTTCTCCACGAGCTTCCGCACCGATTACCTTTGCAAGCAGATATATATCACTGCTGCTGTATCCTCCGGCAGACGAGCTGGTGCCGGAACCCAAACCTAAATACAAAAGCGTTTTCGGACCTGCAATCCCGTCAGCGGTGAGTCCGCAATTTTTCTGGAACTGCCGAACAGCCTTTTGAGTGTTCACGCCGTAAATACCGTCCACCGAACCGCTGTAAAGACCTAATTCTTTAAGCTTTTTCTGAACCTGCCGAACTTCCTCTCCTCTTGAACCGATTTTGGAAAGTGTTTGTGTGCTTTCACGGTATGAGTATGCAACAGCGGAAATCACCATTGCATTAAGAAGTATAA
Source organism: Candidatus Fimenecus sp. (assembly GCA_051881455.1). Taxonomy (GTDB): domain Bacteria; phylum Bacillota; class Clostridia; order Oscillospirales; family Acutalibacteraceae; genus Fimenecus. The sequence continues at coordinate 72,629 of JBJEPX010000005.1, forward strand.
CGGCAATGATTTGCTTGAAAAGCTGCTTTTTATTTCTTACCTCTTTTTTTGCTTCCATTTTTTTATATCACCGACCGATTATTGATTTTCTATTATGTTTGCCAATGCTGTTTTTTTTATGCACAGTTTGCTTAATTTGTGTTAAAAATGCTCCGCATATACAATATATATTACAGTCGAAAAGTTGTCGAAAAAAATTTAAAAAAATTAAAAAATAAGTGTTGACAAGAGTGTTTCGTTGTGATATTATATCAAAGCTGTCTGCGAGAGATTGCGGCGCAAGTCAAAAAACTGAAAAAAGTTTAAAAAACTTGTTGACAATCTACGGGAGTTTTGTTATAATAAAATTCCACCCGCGAAAATCGGGTCGGGCGCAACGGACCTTGAAAATTAAACAACGACAAAAAAGTAAGGAACCCTGTAATCTTTTGAAGTTATTGCTTTAAAGGAAGTACAAGAAACAGTAATTCTGTGGTAACAAACAGAGTTAAAGAAACGCTAAGCGTTTTGAGTAAAGAAGTAAAGAGCTAAAAAGCGCTTTAAGAAATGATTGGTACATCGAAAGATGTGTTGATACAATTTTTTAGAGAGT
>JBJEPX010000006.1:0-71622 GCA_051881455.1 Candidatus Fimenecus sp.
AGGGTGCGCCTATGGTTGCGTCAATGAGCACGGATATCCCCATAATAAACGCAGGCGACGGCGGTCATAATCATCCCACACAGACTTTGACTGATTTGCTCACCATTAAGCGTGAAAAGGGGAGCTTTGATAATCTTACAATCGGCTTTTGCGGTGATTTGAAATTCGGCAGAACGGTTCACTCTCTCATAGGCGCTATGTCAAGATATAAAAATGTTAAAATGATTTTGATTTCACCCGATGAGTTAAAAGTACCCGATTATATTAAGCAAACCGTTCTCGAAAAGAACCATATTGAGTATTACGAAACCAATTCTCTTGAAAGCGTTATGCCTGACCTTGATATTTTGTATATGACACGTGTTCAGCGTGAAAGATTTTTCAATGAACAGGATTATATAAGACTTAAAGACAGCTATGTGCTGACGCCCGAAAAACTTATAAATGCCAAAGATGATTTGTCAATAATGCACCCGCTGCCAAGAGTTAATGAAATTTCTGTTGCTGTTGACAAGGATAAGCGTGCCTGCTATTTTAAACAGGTAAAAAACGGAAAATTTATAAGAATGGCTTTAATTATGATGCTTTTGGGGGTGGAATAATATGATTATCGGTCAAATAAAAGATGGTATCGTTTTAGATCACATCACAGCCGGTAAAGGAATGACTCTTTATAATTTTCTCGGTCTTGACAAGCTTGACTGTCAGGTAGCCCTGATAAAAAATGCAGAAAGCGTTAAAATGGGCAGAAAAGACATTATAAAGATTGACAAGGTAATTGATATAAACCTTAACGCTTTGGGTTATCTTGACCCCGGTGTAACCGTCAATATAATTAAGGACGGAAAGCTTGCCAAACGCCATAATATTGATATTCCCGAACGAATTGAAAATGTTATTAAATGCAAGAACCCCAGATGTATTACAACAGTTGAGCAGGAGCTTCCTCACATTTTTGTGTTGAAGGACAGAGAGAACCGAATTTACCGCTGTCTTTACTGCGAAAGCAAGGCAAAATAAAAATAACCAAAAATCAATGCAGTTCATGCAGTTTTTTTGTCATGGAAAAATGCTTAAAAAGGGGCAATCTCGATTGACATATTATGACAAAATATATTATAATTATCTTACAATTTTACTTGCCGTGTGACTGACGGAATTAAGTGGGGATTACCACAGAGGAGCGCGGTGAGAGTTTCAGCCGACCGTCTGGGCAGTCCGATATTTTTATAGGGTAGGACTGCCCTTATATATTTTTTCAGGAGGTTATTATGAAAAAAGTCGGAATTATTATGGGGAGCGATAGTGACCTTCCCGTAGTTGAAAAAGCTATAAATACTTTAAACGATTTCGGTGTACCTTTTGAGGTCCATGTTTTCTCTGCCCACAGAACTCCCGAGGAAGCAAAGGATTTCTCTGCAAATGCAAGAGAAAACGGTTTCGGAGCAATTATTGCCGCGGCAGGTATGGCGGCACATCTTGCAGGTGCCGTTGCCGCTAATACAACATTGCCCGTAATCGGAATTCCCGTAAAAGGCTCCGCTCTCGACGGTATGGACGCTTTGCTTTCAACCGTTCAGATGCCAAGCGGTATCCCCGTAGCAACAGTTGCAATAAACGGTGCCGCAAACGCCGCTTTCCTCGCAATGCAGATTTTAGCTGTAAGTGATAGTGAACTTGCGGAAAAGCTTTCCCAAAAGAGAGCAGAGGGCAAAAACGCCGTACTTGAAAAAAATAAATCAATTGAAGAAAAATATAATAAATAATTGGAGGCAAAAATTATGGAAAAGCTCGCTCAAATGTATGAAGGTAAAGCAAAAAAAGTATTTGCAACGGACGATGAAAACTATTGCATCGTGTCCTATAAGGACGACGCCACTGCTTTTAACGGTCTGAAAAAGGGTACAATCAGCGGTAAGGGCGTTGTTAATAACAAAATGTCAAATTATCTTATGTCAGAGCTTGAAAAAACAGGTATTCCAACACATTTTGTTGAAGAAATTAACGACAGAGAAACTGTTGTAAGAAAAGTATCAATTGTTCCCCTCGAAGTAATTGTAAGAAATGTTGCGGCAGGCTCTTTCTCAAAAAGACTGGGTGTTGAAGAGGGTACACCCTTAAAAACTACCGTTTTGGAATATTGCTACAAAGATGACGCTCTCGGCGATCCTATGGTAAACGATTATCATATTCTTGCAATGGGATATGCGACTAAAGAAGAGCTTGATACTATTGCAGATTACACATTCAGAATAAATGAGTTCCTCAAAGATTTCTTTAAGAAGATAAACATTGACCTTATCGACTTTAAGATTGAATTCGGTAAAACTGCTGACGGTAAAATTATTCTTGCTGATGAGATTTCACCCGATACATGCCGCTTTTGGGATGCTACAACCCATGAAAAGCTCGATAAGGATCGTTTCCGCCGTGATTTAGGCGGAGTTGAGGACGCTTATAACGAAATGATGAAAAGAATATTCGGCTGATTTTCGGAGGTAACCAAATATGGGCGGCTTTTTTGGCGTTGCATCGAAAAATGATGCTGTACTTGATACTTTTTTCGGCGTAGATTACCATTCACATTTAGGTACTCGCCGTGCGGGTATGGCGGCATATGACAAAGAAATCGGTTTGCAGCGTAAAATTCACAAAATTGAAAATTCACCTTTCAGAACAAAATTTGAGAATATTCTAAACCAAATGGAGGGTAATTCCGCAATCGGATGTATCAGCGATACTGACGCACAGCCCTTGCTTATGCGGTCGAATCTCGGAACATACGCTATTTGCACCATAGGCATTATAAATAACAGTGATGCCCTTGTTAAGCAGTATCTTTCTTTCAGCGGCGGCCACTTCGGTGCGATGACTAGCACGGGAATAAACTCAACAGAGCTTGTTGCCGCGATGATTGACCAGAAAAGCACATTTGCCGAGGGAATTGCATTTGCACAAGATGTAATTGAAGGAACATCTTCAATACTGATACTGAAAGATGACGGAAATATAATTGCCGCAAGGGATAAGTTTGGCAGACTTCCTGTGCTTATAGGCAAGCGTGAGGACGGATATTGCATCTCATTTGAAGACTTTGCCTATAAAAAACTCGGCTTTGAAGACTGTAAGGAATTAGGTCCGGGAGAAATCGTTGAAATATCCGCAAACGGTTTTGAAGTTTTGAAGCCTGCGGGTAAGAAGAAAAAGATATGCGCTTTTCTTTGGTCATATTACGGTTATCCAACATCTTGCTACGAGGGCAGAAATGTTGAGGCAATGCGCTATGAAAACGGAAAAATCATGGCGCAAACAGATAAAGCCGCAGGTGTAGCACAGGATATTGACTATGTAAGCGGAGTGCCTGATTCAGGTACTCCTCACGCAATAGGATATGCTAACGAAAGCGGTGTTCCCTTTGCAAGGCCTTTTATTAAATATACTCCCACATGGCCGAGAAGCTTTATGCCTTCAAATCAGCAGGAGCGAAACCGCGTTGCAAAAATGAAACAAATCCCCATACATGAGTTGATTCAGGGTAAAAAACTGTTGTTTGTTGATGACAGTATAGTTCGGGGCACTCAGCTTCGTGAAACCGTTGAATTCTTATATGAAAACGGTGCAAAAGAGGTTCATATGCGCTCTGCGTGTCCGCCCATAATGTATGGCTGTAAATACCTTAATTTTTCAAGAGCGACCTCTGATTTAGAGCTTATTTCAAGAAGTACAATAATGGAGCTTGAAGGTGAGGAAGGCTTTAAACATCTTGATGAATACAGCGACGCCTCAACGGAGCGCGGTGCAAAGATGCGTCAGGCAATATGCGAAAAACTTCATTTCGCTTCTTTGGATTTCCAATCTTTGGAGGGAATTATCAAAGCCATAGGGCTCCCGCCTGAGGATGTATGCACATACTGCTGGAACGGTAAAGGCTGAAAGAAGGATTAACTTGAACGATATTCATGAAGAATGCGGTGTTTTCGGTGTTTACGGAAACAATGCGGGTATTGCGGCGCAACTGACATATTACGGTTTGTATGCATTACAGCACAGAGGGCAAGAGGCTTGCGGAATCGTTGTTAATGACGACGGAGTGTTTTCAAGCTATAAAGATATAGGGCTTGTAAACGATGTGTTTTCCCCTGAACAGTTAGAAAAGCTGGGAAAGGGAACAGCCTCAGTAGGTCATGTTCGGTACGGTACAACAGGCAATAATGACCGTGCAAATGCACAGCCCATAGTTGTAAATCACATAAAGGGCAGTATGGCGCTTGCCCATAACGGAAATCTTGTTAATTCCTTTGAGCTTCGTTCTGCATTAGAATTGCAGGGTTCCATATTCCACACAACAAGCGATACTGAGGTAATTTCATATATTATTACAAAAGAACGCATAACTTCGCCGTCAATAGAAGAGGCAGTTAACAGAGCAATGAACGAAATTAAAGGTGCGTATTCACTTGTAATTATGTCGCCGTCAAAGCTTATTGCCGCCCGTGATGAAAACGGTTTCAGACCTTTATGCTTCGGCAGAACTGATGACGGTACATATGTTGTTGCATCTGAAACATGCGCTTTGGATGCAGTTGGAGCTGAATATATTAGAGATATTAAACCCGGTGAAATTGTTGTTTTCGACAAAAACGGAGTTCGCAGTATTACCGACCATTGCGGAAAGGTAAAACCTTCTTTATGCGTCTTCGAGTATATCTATTTTGCGCGCCCCGACTCTGTAATTGACGGCTGTTCGGTGCATACGGCAAGAACGAGAGCGGGTGCATTTTTGGCACTGGAACATCCTGTTCAGGCAGATGTGGTAATCGGAGTTCCCGATTCAGGATTGGACGCCGCGGTGGGATATTCAAAACAGTCTGGAATTCCTTATGAAATCGGCTTTATAAAGAATAAATACATTGGCAGAACATTTATAGCCCCAGGTCAAAAGAGCCGTGAAAACAAGGTGAAAATTAAGCTTAACCCGATTTCAGACGTTGTGAAGGGTAAACGCGTTGTTCTTATTGACGATTCAATAGTAAGAGGAACTACAAGCGCAAGAATAGTAAAACTTTTGCGTGATGCAGGAGCAACTGAAATTCATATGAGAGTATCCGCACCGCCGTTTCTTAATCCTTGCTATTACGGTACTGATATTGATTCAAAAGAAAATCTAATTGCCTGTAAACACTCAGTTGAAGAAACAGCAAAAATAATAGGTGTTGATTCTCTCGGATATTTAAGTGTTGAAAGCGCAAAAAAGCTTGCGCACGGCGACGAGGGTACAGGATATTGTACCGCTTGCTTTGACGGAAACTATCCCGGAGGAATACCTCAGGAAACAAGAAAAAACAGATTTGAGAAAAAAATCTCTGAAAAATAAACGGAGGATAAAGTAATGAACAATTCAAGATCAGAAAGTTATGCCGCAGCCGGTGTTGATATAACAGCCGGTTACAAAGCTGTTGAGCTTATGAAAAAGCATATTGCGCGCACAATGACTGACGGCGTATGCTCTGATGTAGGCGGCTTTGGCGGTCTTTTTGAACTGCCTGAGGGCTACAAGAAGCCAATTCTTGTAAGCGGAACAGACGGTGTCGGCACAAAGCTTAAAATGGCATTTCTTATGGATAAGCATGATACAGTAGGTATCGACTGCGTTGCAATGTGCGTAAACGATATTATTTGCTGCGGCGCAAAGCCTCTGTTTTTCCTTGATTATATCGCGTGTGGAAAGAATTTTCCCGAAAAAATAGCTGATATCGTTTCGGGTATTGCAGAGGGATGTGTTCAGTCCGGCGCGGCACTTATCGGCGGTGAAACTGCCGAAATGCCCGGTTTTTACCCTGTTGATGAATACGACCTTGCGGGATTTTCAGTAGGTATTGTTGATAAAGATAAAATTCTTGACAATTCAAAAGTTGCAGAGGGTGATGTAATAATCGCTCTTCCTTCAAGCGGCGTGCATTCAAACGGCTTTTCTCTTGTAAGAAAAGTATTTGATGTAGAAAATGTAGATATTAAAACTCCCGTTGCAGAGCTTGGCGGTAAATCAATAGGGGAAACACTATTAACTCCCACAAAAATTTATGTTAAGCCTATGCTTGCGCTGTTTGATAAAGTAACAGTTAAGGCCGTTTCTCACATAACAGGCGGCGGATTTTATGAAAATATTCCGAGAAGTCTGCCGAAGGGATATTCAGCAAAAATTGATAAATCATCTCTTCGTATTCTTCCCATTTTTGACCTTATCAAAAAAGTAGGAACAATTCCCGAAAGAGATATGTTCAATACATTTAATATGGGCGTTGGTATGAGCGTTGTCGTAAGTGTAACCGATGCTGACAAAGCTCTTGAAGTTCTCAAAACAAACGGTGAAGACGCTTATATTATCGGAACTGTTGTTAAAGGTGAGCAGGGAGTTATCATTGAGTAAGATGAAAAATATTGTTGTTCTTGTTTCCGGCGGCGGAACTAATCTTCAAGCCCTTATAGATGCGCAGAACAGAAACGAATTGGGCACCGGTAAAATTACTTGTGTCATTGCCTCAAAATCTGATGCATATGCGCTGGAAAGAGCAAAAAACAACGGAATAAGGTGTCGCACACTTATCCGTAAGGATTTTGCGGATGTTTCTTCATACAGCATTGCAATGCGAGATATGCTCCTTGAAGAGAAAGCCGATTTGGTGGTATATGCCGGATTTATGACAATTCTTGACGAAAATGTATGCGACAAATTTCCCAATAAAATGATAAATGTTCATCCGGCGCTTATACCGTCATTCTGCGGCAAGGGCTTTTACGGACTTCACATTCACGAAAAGGCATTGGAAAAAGGTGTTAAGGTATCAGGCGCAACCGTACATTTTGTAACGGCAGAGTGTGACGCAGGACCTATTATTTTGCAAAAAGCCGTTGAGGTTATGGAAAACGATACTCCCGAAACACTCCAAAAACGAATTATGGAGCAGGCAGAGTGGAAAATACTCCCCAAGGCAGTACAGCTTTTCTGCGATGACAAAATAACTGTTGTTGACGGAAGGACAATTATCAATGAATGAAGATAAATTTAGCGGTAAAGCAAGTGTTTATGCAAAATACCGTCCCTCATATCCAGATGAATTGATTGATTGGCTTGTTGAGAGAACAAAGGCAGAAACAGTTGCAGATATCGGTGCAGGAACAGGTATTTTTACTAAATGCCTGCTTAAAAAGCCTTGGAAAATAACAGCCGTTGAACCGAATGATGATATGCTGACCGAATTAAAACACACGGTTCATGATAAAGTGGAAATTGTCAAGGCTTCTGCTGAAAATACTGCTCTTAAGTCAAACTCCCTTGATTTAATTACGGTTGCTCAAGCGTTTCACTGGTTTGATAAAGAGTTGTTCAAGGCAGAATGTAAACGGATTTTACATCCTGACGGTTTTCTTGCGGTAGTTTTTAATTCTCGCTGTCAAACCGATGTTGCCAAAGCACGCAATGAAGTATGTATGAAATACTGCGGAGCGTATCACAGCGGTCACGTTCACACAGGATATGCTGATTTTGACGGTGAAAACTATCTGAAAAACCAGTATTTCAGCAAATGCGAATGTATAAAAATTGAAAATCCTTATTTTTTAACAAAAGAGCAATTCATTGGTGATAATTTGTCACGCTCATACGCTTTAAATAAAGACGATGAGGATTATGCTGATTTCATAGCCGAACTTGAATCGGTCTTTGATAAGTTTTGTAAAAACGGTGTTGTCGCACAGCCGTATATAACTGAATGTTATCTCGGTTCATTTTAATTATAATTTTGAAAGGATTATTGCATTATGGAAATCAAATCTATTGAAAACGAGCTTAATTCCCTTCTCTATCACGGCAGGGGAATTATTATCGGCAAAAGCGCTGACGGTAAAAAAGCCGTTACTGCTTATTTTATTATGGGCAGAAGCGAAAACAGCCGTAACCGTGTATTTGTTGAAGACGGTGAAGGAATACGCACACAGGCTTTTGACGAATCAAAAATGGTTGACCCCCACCTGATAATATATGCTCCTGTTCGTGTTCTCGGAAATAAAACAATCGTTACAAACGGTGACCAAACAGACACAATTTATGATTTGATGGACAAGCAGATGACCTTTGAACAGGCTCTTCGTACAAGAGAGTTTGAAGATGACGCGCCTAATTTCACACCCCGTATTTCGGGTATTATTCATCTTGACGACCGTGAAATGAATTTTGCTATGTCAATACTCAAATCTGCTGACGGTAACAGTGACTCCTGCCAGAGATATACTTATGCTTATTCTAATCCTATTGCAGGACAAGCTAAATTTATACATACTTACAAATGCGACGGAAATCCGCTTCCAAGCTTTGAGGGAGAGCCCAAAACACTCGTGTTACCCGATATGGATATTGATGCTCTTACAGACTTAATCTGGACTAACCTTAACGCTGATAACAAGGTGTCTTTGTTTGTAAGATATATTGATATTGAAACAGGAAAATACGATACAAGAATAGTTAATAAGAATAAATAAGAGGAGAAACATATTGTGAAAGAGTTTGAACTTAAATACGGCTGTAACCCCAATCAAAAACCGTCAAAAATCTTTATGGAGGACGGTTCGGACCTTCCCATTGAAATACTCAACGGTAAACCCGGATATATAAATTTCCTTGATGCCTTTAACTCATGGCAGCTTGTAAAAGAAATCAAAGATATTTTAGGTATGCCTGCCGCAACCTCCTTTAAGCATGTCAGCCCCACATCTGCGGCTGTCGGCGTAAAACTTTCCGACTCTCTAAAAAAGGCTTGCTTTGTTGATGATATCGAAGGGCTTGACGAGTCTCCGTTAGCCTGTGCTTACGCAAGAGCAAGAGGAACCGACAGAATGTCATCTTTCGGCGACTGGATTGCTTTAAGTGATGAGTGTGACACAGTTACAGCAAAGCTTATTGCTCGTGAGGTGTCCGACGGTATTATTGCCCCCGGTTATTCCGATGAAGCTCTTGAAATTCTCAAGTCAAAGAGAAAAGGCGGCTATAATATAGTTAAAATTGACCCTGATTATGTTCCTGCAGAAATTGAGAAAAAGCAGGTTTTCGGTATAACCTTCCAGCAGGGCAGAAACAATTTCAGAATTGATGCAGAATTGCTTTCAAACTTAGTTACAGATAATAAAGAACTCCCCGCAGAGGCAAAAAGAGATCTTATCATTGCTTTGATTACTTTAAAATACACACAGTCCAATTCTGTTTGCTATGCATACGACGGTCAGGCTATCGGCGTGGGTGCAGGTCAGCAGTCAAGAATTCACTGCACAAGACTTGCAGGCACAAAGGCTGACACATGGCATCTCCGTCAGCATCCCAAGGTTTTGGCTCTTCCTTTTAAGGACGAAATTCGCCGTCCCGACCGTGACAATGTTATTGACGGATATATTAATAAAAACGAAGAAGACGTTTGTGCTGACGGTATCTGGCAGAAATACTTTAAGGTTCAGCCCGAACCCCTTACAGATACAGAAGCAAGAGCATATCTTGATACAATAACAGGCGTATCTGTTGGCAGTGACGCATTTTTCCCGTTCAGCGACAATATTGAGCGTGCGAGAAAAAGCGGTGTTTCATACATTGCAGAGCCAGGCGGCTCTATAAGAGATGATGTTGTTATTGATTGCTGTAATAAATACGGTATAGCAATGGCATTTACAGGTATGCGTTTATTCCACCATTGATTTGAGGTGCTTTAAATGAAAATAATGGTAGTAGGCGGCGGCGGAAGAGAGCACGCCATAATCAAAAAAATTAAAGAAAACCCCAATGTTACAGAGATATTTGCCCTGCCCGGAAACGGCGGTATGAACGGTGATGCAACTCTTGTAAATATCGGTGCGAAGGATATTGACGCAATTGTAAAATTCGCTGTTGATAACAGCATTGATTTTTCAATTGTAGCTCCCGATGACCCCCTTGTACTCGGTGCTGTTGACGCTTTGAACGAGGCGGGAATCAAATGCTTCGGTCCCAATAAAGCGGCTGCAATCATTGAAGGCAGTAAGGCTTTTTCAAAGAATTTAATGAAAAAGTATAATATTCCTACTGCTGAATTTGAAATATTTGACAATGCTGAAGCCGCCCTTGCTTATCTCGACACCGCCCCCATTCCCACTGTTGTTAAAGCAGACGGACTTGCCCTCGGTAAAGGCGTTATTATTGCGGAAACAAGAGAAGAAGCAAAAGACGCAGTAAAGTCAATTATGGAAGACAAGATTTTCGGTGAAAGCGGTAATAATATCGTTATCGAGGAATTTTTGACAGGTCCTGAGGTCTCCGTACTTTCTTTTACAGACGGAAATGTTGTTGTTCCCATGATCTCTTCAATGGACCACAAGCGTGCCCTTGATAGCGATAAAGGTCTTAATACAGGCGGTATGGGTACAATCGCTCCCAATCCCTACTATACGTCTGATATTGCAAAAGAATGTATGGATAAAATCTTTCTTCCTACAATTAACGCAATGAAGGCTGAAAACAGAACATTTAAAGGCTGTCTTTATTTCGGACTTATGTTGACTCCGAAAGGTCCTAAGGTTATTGAGTATAATTGCCGTTTCGGTGACCCTGAAACACAGGTTGTACTGCCTTTGCTTGAATCAGATTTGCTTGATATAATGATTGCTGTTGCCGATGAAAGACTGACTGAGGATATGGTTAAATTCTCAAATAAATCCGCATGCTGTGTTGTAATGGCATCAAATGGCTATCCTGTTAAATATGACAGCGGCTTTGAAATTACCGTTGACGGTGATTTTGACGATAATCTTTATGTTGCAGGCGCAAAATTAAGCGGTGATAAAATACTTACAGCAGGCGGCAGAGTTCTCGGCGTAACCGCTGTGGGTGAGTCTCTTGAAAAAGCTATTGAAAAGGCTTATTCGTCGGTAAATAAGGTACACTTTGCAAATGCTTTTTACCGCAAGGATATAGGCGCAAAGGCTATGTCCGTTATTAAGGAGGAGAAATAAATATGGTTTTTCGTATATTTGTTGAAAAGAAAAAAGACCTTGCATTTGAGGCAAAATCACTTCTTTCCGATATTAACTCCTTATTGCTCATTGATTCGGTAAAAGATTTAAGAATACTCAACAGATATGATGTGGAGAATATCGATAAAGAGCTTTTTGACTATGCAAAAAACACTGTTTTTTCAGAACCTCAGCTCGATATTGTCACAGATGACTTTTCGGATGACTCTGCAACTGTATTTGCCGTTGAATATTTACCCGGTCAGTTTGACCAAAGAGCAGATTCTGCGGCACAATGTATTCAGATAATTTCAAAAGGGGAGAGACCTTTAGTAAAAACGGCAAAGATCTATGCTCTATACGGTGATATATCTGACAATGAATTATTCACTATAAAGAACTATGTTATAAACGCAGTAGAGGCCCGTGAGGCTTCACTGGAAAAGTACGAAACCCTTGCAGTTGATTATGAAATTCCCACAACTGTCAAGACTCTTGATGGCTTTTTGTCACTTGATGACAAGGGACTTTCCGATTTTGTCGATGAATACGGTCTTGCAATGGATAAAGACGACATTAAGTTCTGTCAGGACTATTTTAAGACCGAGGGCAGAGAACCCACAATAACTGAAATCAGAATGATTGACACATATTGGTCAGACCATTGCCGTCATACTACTTTCTTAACCACTATTGATTCTGTTAAATTTAATGATAAATATATTGAAGACGCTTGGAACAGATATATTGCAGACCGCAAGGCACTTAACAGAACAAAGCCCGTTAATCTTATGGATATTGCCACAATGGCGCAAAGAGTTTTAAAGAAAAACGGTATGCTTGATAAGCTTGATGAGTCCGAAGAAATTAACGCATGTACCGTAAAAATGACGGTAAATGTAAACGGCAATGATGAGGAATGGCTCCTTCTGTTTAAAAATGAAACTCACAACCATCCTACTGAAATTGAGCCTTTCGGCGGTGCGGCAACCTGCATAGGCGGCGCTATCCGTGACCCGCTTTCAGGTAGGTCATATGTCTATGCGGCTATGCGTGTTACAGGTGCGGCAGACCCCTTAAAGCCTGTAAGTGATACAATTGAGGGAAAGCTTCCCCAGCGTAAAATTGTTACAACTGCTGCTGCAGGTTACTCCTCATATGGTAACCAAATCGGACTTGCAACAGGTCAGGTTGACGAAATTTTCCACGATGGATATGTAGCAAAAAGAATGGAAATCGGCGCTGTTATCGCCGCCGCACCCAAAGAGAATGTTCGCCGTGAAGTTCCCGATCCCGGTGATGTTGTAATACTCTTGGGCGGCAGGACCGGTCGTGACGGTTGCGGCGGTGCAACAGGTTCTTCTAAATCACATACATTAAAATCTCTTGAAAGCTGTGGTGCAGAGGTTCAAAAGGGTAATGCACCTGAGGAAAGAAAGCTTCAGCGTCTTTTTAGAAACAAAGAAGCTTCCATACTTATTAAGCGTTGTAACGACTTTGGCGCAGGCGGCGTATCAGTTGCCATCGGTGAATTAGCTGACGGTCTTGAAATCGACCTTAACGCTGTCCCCAAGAAGTATGACGGACTGGACGGCACTGAACTTGCAATCAGCGAATCTCAGGAGAGAATGGCTGTTGTTGTTGAGCCAAAGGATGTTGAAAAGTTCCTTACTCTTGCCAACAGTGAAAACCTTGAGGCAACCGTAGTAGCTAAGGTAACAGCCGAGCCTCGTTTGAGAATGTATTGGAATGACAACTGCATTGTTGATATTTCAAGAGAATTCCTCAATTCTAACGGTGCTGAAAAGCATATTGATATTGAAGCAAAGCCCGCAGAAACATACGCAAAGAATATTGGTAACGATTTTGTTGATGAATATAAAAAGCTTGCAGGTGATTTGAATGTATGCTCAAAGAGGGGACTTTCAGAGCGATTTGACTCTACAATCGGTGCAGGAACTGTACTTATGCCCTTTGGCGGTAAAAATCAGCTTACACCTATTCAGGCAATGGTTCACAAAATTTCCGTCGAAAACGCCGTAACTGATACCTGTTCTTATATGGCGTGGGGTTATAATCCCTTTATCACAGAAAAAAACCAGTATAACGGTGCATATCTTGCCGTTGTTGAGTCTGTTTCAAAGCTTATTGCGACAGGCGCTTCTTTTGAAGATGTTTATTTGACTTTCCAAGAGTATTTTGAAAAGCCGATGAAAGAAAGTAAGCGTTGGGGAAAACCTCTTGCGGCTCTTTTGGGCGCATATGCGGCACAGCTTGATTTGGGAATTGGCGCAATCGGCGGTAAGGACTCAATGAGCGGTTCTTTTGAAGATATTGATGTTCCGCCCACACTCGTTTCATTTGCCGTTACAACCGGTAAAACAGAAGAGGTTATTTCGCCTGAGTTTAAATCGGCAGGTCATAAGGTTGTTATTGTTAAACCTCAGTATAACGAAAACGGTTTACCTGTTGCTGAGTCACTTATTTCTGTATTCAATCAGGTCAAAGCACTTGTTGACGAGAAAAAAGTTATATCTGCTTATACACCTACATACGGCGGTATTGCAGGGGCTGTTATGAAAATGTGCTTTGGCAATGGCATAGGATTTGCCTACAGCGACAGTCTTTCAATGGAGGATATTTTCGGTTATAACTACGGTTCATTCATTTTAGAACTTGCCGATAATACCGATATTGGCGAACTTGTGGGATACACAACAGACAAAAATGAAATTTCATACTGTGGAAACGTATTTGCACTTGATGAGGCACTTTCAATTTATGAAGGCAAACTTGAAAGTGTATATTCCTGCAATATTAAGACAAACGGCAATAAATATCCGTCATTTGCATACAGTGCCAACGAGAGAAAGGCTCCTGCAATTAAATGTGCTTCACCCAAAGTACTGATTCCTGTATTCCCCGGTACCAATTGCGAATACGATACGAAAAAAGTGCTTGAATTGGCAGGCGCTAAGGCGGAAATCTTTGTTATAAACAACCTTTCGGCGGACAGCATTTCAAAGTCCGTTGAGGAGTTTGCGAAAAAGACAAAAGACGCTCAAATTATATTCATTCCCGGCGGATTTTCAGGCGGTGACGAGCCTGACGGTTCCGGCAAGTTTATAACAGCTTTCTTCAGAAATCCCGAAATAAAGGAAGAGGTTACCGCTTTGCTTGAAAACAGAGACGGACTCATGTGCGGTATCTGCAACGGCTTCCAAGCGCTTATCAAGCTGGGTCTTGTGCCTTACGGCAAGATTATTGATACTGATGAAAGCTGTCCCACACTTACCTTTAATACCATAGGACGCCATCAGTCAAGACTTGTCCGCACACGAATTGCGTCAAACAAATCTCCGTGGCTTTCAGCAACTCAGGTCGGCGATATTTACACTGTTCCGATTTCCCACGGTGAGGGCCGCTTCCTTTGCAGTGACGAGCTTGTAAATGAACTTGCACGCAACGGACAGATTGCAACTCAATATGTTGATTTAAACGGAGAGCCCACTGATAATATCCGCTTTAATCCTAATAATTCCGCATATGCCATTGAGGGTATAACTTCACCTGACGGCAGAGTCCTCGGAAAAATGGGACACTCTGAGCGTATCGGCAACGGACTTTATAAAAATGTTCTCGGCGAATACGATATGAAGATGTTTGAATCGGCAGTAAAATATTTTAAATAATAATTAAAGTCAAAATACCGCTTTCGGTGCGTGCCCTTTGTTGACAAATATGTCAATTTATGGTATATTATGCACAGAAAGCGGTGATTTTGATGAAATCTGCATTGATTGTCAGACCTGTTGACAGTAACGGAAGAATTGTAATACCCAAAAATTTATTAACGGATATTTTTAAAGCAAAAGACGATGAGAAACTTACACTTGAATTTTTTTATAATGAAGATTCAATTGTTTTAAAGAGATTTCGTCCGTCTTGCGTTTTTTGCGATAACCGTGAAGATTTAACAGATTTTAAAGGTGCAAAAATTTGCCCCGAATGTTTAAAAAAACTTAAAAATATATGAAAAAACCGACCATTATTTGGTCGGCTTTTTTGTTAAGTTTTATTTAATCAAGATTACTTACATGATAACTTAAAGTCATAAGGCTGTCGCTCAGATGCACATTTTCAACTGCAACATTGGGATAATTTGCGGCAATATCATAGTGACTGAAATTCCAAAAGCCTTTTATTCCTAAATCAACCAATTGAGGTGCCAGCGTCTCTGCCGCTGAACTGGGAATACAAAGCACAGCAACAGTAGGGGAGTTATCACGGCAAAAATTGAATAATCCGTCAATATGCCTTATAGGTATTCCTCTAAGCATTTGACCGGCCAATGCCTGATTGCGGTCAAACACACCGATAAGATTAAAGCCTCTTGCTTCAAAGGACATATGCAGTGCTACTGCCTTGCCCAGATTACCTGCACCTATAAGTATTGCTTTTCTGTTATTATTAACACCGAGAATTTTACCTATTTCTTCATATAGACTTTCAATATTATATCCATATCCCTGCTGGCCGAATCCGCCGAAGCAATTCAAATCCTGTCTTATCTGTGACGCAGTAAATCCCATTTTTTCAGAAAGGTCCTTTGAAGAAATACGAACTACTCCGTTTTCTTTTAATTCACCTAAAAATCTGTAATAACGAGGAAGACGTTTTATGACAGAAATTGAAACTCCATCATTTCTACCCATTTTTTTCACCTCTTATGAAAGCTTCTTCACAGTTTCCATTACATAGTCGCCGAATTCACTGCATGTTGCGCCGTCTGAACGGCCGGTGATTACCAGTTTCTTTTCTTCAAGCATGCAAATATCGAGTGCACGTTCAAGCAAATCAGCTTCTTTTTGCTTTCCGATATGAGAAAGAAGCATTACAGTTGCGCGAAGCATTGAGCATGGGTCTGCATACTGGCCTCTGCCTTCTCTAATCATACGTGGAGCTGAACCATGAATAGCTTCAAACATTGCGTAGCGTTTACCAAGGTTTGCACTGCCCGCTGTTCCTACGCCGCCTTGGAACTCTGCCGCCTCGTCGGTAATTATGTCGCCGTAGAGATTGGGAAGAATAAACACTTTAAAATCTTTTCTTCTCTTTTCATCAATAAGCTTAGCAGTTGTTATATCAACATACCACTCATCAGTAATGATTTCGGGATATTCCTCACCGACCTTCTTACAAATACGAAGGAACTTACCGTCAGTAGTTTTGATAACATTTGCCTTATTGATAATTGAAACTCTTTCTTTTCCGTTTCTCTTGGCATAATCGTATGCAATTCTTGCAATTCTTTCCGAACCTTCGCTTGTGGTAACAACAAAGTCCATTGAAAGCTCGTCTGTAACATTTACGCCCTTTGAGCCGACAGCATATGCGCCTTCTGTGTTTTCACGGAAGAAAGTCCAGTCAATTCCCTGGTCGGGAACCTTCACAGGACGAACATTGGCAAAAAGGTCAAGTTCTTTACGCATAGCAACATTTGCGCTCTCAATATTTGGCCACGGATCGCCTGCCTGAGGTGTTGTAGTGGGGCCTTTAAGAATTACATGGCACTCTTTAAGCTCTGCAAGAACATCGTCGGGAATTGCCTTCATAACGGCAACACGATTTTCAATGGTGAGTCCGTCGATATACTTAAACTCAATTCTTCCGCTCTTCACTTCATCGGCAAGCATATATTCAAGAACTCTTGCCGATTCCTTAGTAATAATCGGACCTATTCCGTCACCGCCACAAACACCGATAATGATTTTGTCAAGCTTATCAAAATCTACAAAGTCTTTTTCTGCCTTGATTTTTTCGTTTCTTGCAAGCTGTTCTCTGATAAGTGCTTCAAACTTTCCGACAGCCTCTTTAATCTGTGCTTCCATATCTTTTACTCCTTAAAATGATTGTTTTGTGTAGTTTAAAAGTCCGCCTGCAAGGATAATATCCTTTTGACGCTGAGAAAGGTCATATTTCAGCGTATATTCTTCATTTTTAGTGATATTTACAAGCTTAGCAGGCATATTTGATATAATAGCATTCTTAATACCGATAAGGTTTAACTCGTCGCCCTGCTCAATTCTGTCATAATCGTCGGGATTTGCAAAATTCAAGGGTAAAATACCTGCGTTTATAAGGTTCGCACAATGAATTCTCGCAAAGGACTTGGTAATAACCGCCTTAACGCCGAGGTAAAGGGGTACAAGCGCCGCATGCTCTCTTGACGAACCTTGACCGTAGTTAGCGCCGCCAATGATAATTCCCTTAC
Source organism: Candidatus Fimenecus sp. (assembly GCA_051881455.1). Lineage (GTDB taxonomy): Bacteria > Bacillota > Clostridia > Oscillospirales > Acutalibacteraceae > Fimenecus. The sequence continues at coordinate 17,300 of JBJEPX010000006.1, forward strand.
CCTCTTTTTTAATTCTTTCAGGGAACTCTTTATCACAGACGCCAAAGCAGAACTGTGAAAGATAGGGAATATTTGAACGGTAGGGGAGTATTTTTGCTCCCGCAGGCATAATATGGTCAGTTGTAATGTCATCGCCGACTTTAAGAACTGCTTTTGCCGTAATATCATCCTCCATAGGTTCGCTTGAAGGGAATGGCTTTATATTAGGGCCGTACATAACCTCAACATTTTTTGCCTCTTCGGGAGAAGCAGGCATAGCAACCATATTATCATTGATTATAAATTCCTCAGGTAATTTGATTTCAGGGAAATCGCCCAGCGTTCTGGGGTCGGTAAGCACTCCTGTAAGGGCAGATGCCGCGGCAACTTCCGGGCTTACAAGGTATATTCCTGCATCAGCAGTACCTGAACGGCCTTCAAAGTTTCTGTTAAATGTTCTCAAAGATACTCCCGCAGAATTAGGCGATTGCCCCATACCTATGCAAGGACCGCAAGCGCTTTCAAGGATTCTTGCACCCGCATCAATCATATCGGCAAGCGCTCCGTTTTTGGAAATCATATTGAGAACCTGCTTTGAACCGGGAGCAATCGAAAGGCTGACAGACGGATGAACGGTTTTTCCTTTAAGAATTGCCGCAACCTTCATCATATCAAGAAGGGATGAGTTTGTACATGAGCCAATGCAAACCTGGTCAACCTTAATCTCACCGATTTCGGTAACTGATTTTACTCTGTCTGGCATATGGGGCATAGCCGCCATAGGAGCAAGTGAAGAGAGGTCAATGTCAATTATCTCGTCATAAACTGCATCATCGTCTGCTTTTAATTCAACCCAATCTTCCTCTCTGCCCTGTGCTTTAAGAAAAGCTTTTGTGATTTCATCAGAGGGGAATACAGATGTTGTTGCGCCCAATTCAGCGCCCATATTGGTGATAGTTGCTCTTTCGGGGACAGAAAGCGTTTTAACGCCCTCTCCGCCGTATTCTATTATTTTGCCAACGCCGCCTTTAACGGTCATTATACGGAGCACTTCAAGAATAACATCCTTTGCCGCAACCCAAGGGCTCAATTTACCCGTAAGATTTACTCTTACCATCTTAGGCATTGTGATATAATATGTTCCGCCTCCCATTGCAACTGCTACATCAAGACCGCCTGCGCCCATTGCAAGCATTCCGATACCTCCGCCTGTGGGGGTATGGCTGTCCGAACCTATGAGAGTCTTACCGGGCTTGCCGAATCTTTCAAGGTGAACCTGATGGCAAATGCCGTTACCGGGACGGGAAAAACGAATTCCGCGCTTTTTTGCAACGCTTTGAATAAATCTGTGGTCATCAGCATTTTCAAAGCCTGTCTGCAATGTGTTGTGGTCGATATAAGCTACCGAAAGCTCGGTTTTAACCTGGTCAATTCCCATTGCCTCTAATTCAAGATATGCCATTGTACCGGTAGCATCCTGTGTCAAAGTCTGGTCAATTTTAAGACCGACTTCGCTTCCCACGGTCATATCTCCGCTGACAAGATGTGATTTTATCAATTTTTGTCCGATTGTCATACCCATTTATAAATCACTCCTTGGACTTTTTCATTTTTTTAACAATCTTTTTTAATTGTATTACATTGTTAGAAATTTGTCAATAAAAATAACTCACATATATCTAACTTTTAACTATTTTTTTTACAAAATATTGATATTAAAAAGTAAATATGGTACAATATTTTGAAATATGGGTAATATTTATCTTTCGGTTTGGAAAAATATATTTGTATTTTTCTGCGGAGGTAAATTTTATGTGTATTTATTTAAACGATTTTACTGCACCTATGAATCCCACAACGCCGGAGCAAACCGAAGAAGCAGATATTTCGGATAATTCGAACATTCAGTGCGAAATTCGAGATAACGGTGCATTTTCGGTGGGACGAAACGGCAAGTATGTGCATTGTCTCACAATTATAGGGCAGGTGGAGGGTCATTATCTTCTTCCGCCGTCAAACAAAACTACAAAATATGAGCATGTCATTCCACAGCTTGTTGCGGTAGAAGAAAGCGAACAGATTGACGGTCTTTTGATAATCTTAAATACAGTAGGCGGAGATATTGAAGCAGGTCTTGCCATTGCAGAGCTTATTTCCGGTATGAAAAAGCCGACTGCGTCTTTGGTTTTGGGCGGAGGCCACTCAATAGGAGTTCCTTTGGCTGTTTCCGCTGACCGTTCTTTTATTGTCCCTACTGCGACTATGACAATTCACCCTGTGAGAATGAACGGCTTGGTTTTAGGAGTGCCGCAAACCCTATCGTATTTTGATAAAATGCAGGAACGCATAGTAAGTTTTGTTTCGCAAAATTCCAATATAAAGCCCGAGCGATTTCGTGAACTTTTACTCGCGACAGGTGAGCTTGTTATGGATGTGGGAACGGTGCTGGACGGGGAAAATGCCGTTAAAGAGGGTTTGATTGACTGTATAGGCAATTTGAAAGACGCAATGTCTTATTTATATTCAGAAATGGAAAAATAATTTGGAGATGAATTTATGTCAATTATTAAAGCGATTATTTTAGGAATTGTGCAGGGAATTACGGAGTTTCTTCCCATTTCGAGCAGTGGGCACCTTTCCCTGTTTCAGCATTTTATGGGGGTGAGCGGCGAAGGCTCCTTGATGTTTTCGGTTTTACTGCATGTCGGCACGCTGATAGCGGTATTCATTGTTTTTTATAAAACGATTTTTGAGCTCGTAGTAGAATTCTTTTCGCTGTTAAAGGATATTTTCACAGGAAAATTCAAATTCAAGGAATTGAAGGGCAAGAAAAAAATGCTTGTAATGTTTGTTTTTTCCTGCATACCGCTTCTCCTTTTATTGATTCCCGTGGGCAACGATATGAAGCTTATGGATGTGCTCGGCGGTCTTTCGGAGGACGACAGCATATTGGTTGAAGGCGTGTGCTTCACGCTCACGGGAATTCTACTTCTCGCCTCTACATATGTTGCAAAAAAACGCCCTCTTAACAGAAGTGTAAATACCCTTGATGCTTTTGCAATCGGCATTGCTCAGGTTTTTGCCGCAGGATTCCCCGGAATTTCCCGTTCAGGCTCTACCATTTCAACAGGTATGATTTGCGGAGTATCAAAGGAATATATGGTTGAATATTCCTTTATTTTGGGTATCCCTGCAATTATGGTTGCAAGTGTTGTTGAGTTCAAAGATGCAATCGAGGCAGGCTCTCCCCTTGCATTACTGCCCACAATAATCGGAATAGTTGTTGCCGCCGTCACAGGCGTTGCATGTATAAAATTGTTACAATGGATTTTGAAAAAAGATATGTGGAAGTATTTCGGATTTTACTGCCTCATAATAGGTGTTTTCACAATCGGTTGCAGTATTTTCGGACTTTAATTTGGAGATGTTTAAATGGCTAAAAAAAGTGTAAAAAGTAATCAAAGCAAAAACAAAAGAACGACGCAACAGGGAAGAGAGACAGCCTCCAACCGCCAATTAGCCGCACTGATAACTTTTGCATGCTCTGTTTTACTTTTTTGCCTTGCAGTTATTCCCGCAGAAGGGCTTTGGGGCGCATTGAGAACCTTTATTTTCGGAATGTTCGGATTTTGTGCCTTTATTTTTCCCCTTTTACTTTTAATAGTTTCAATTTTGATTGCATTGGATAAAAAAGACAAAACTTTTGTTGTCAAACTTGTTGAAGCAGTGCTTATTATTACAGTTATTTGCAGTATTGTACATATTTTCACATTTGAGCCTGATAAAACTTTCTTTGCGGCTGTTAAAGATGCATATGATGTTTACAAAATCGACGGAAGTATGTTCGGAAGCGGAGTTTTGGGCGCTGTATTCGGCGGGCTCGTACTGCTGATTACAGGCGGAAGTAAAGTTGCCGCACTTGTAATTGAGTTCATTCTTCTCTTTGTTTTGATAATGGTGGCAACAGGTTTAACCCTTGTTAATCTTTTCAAGGGTATTTCAAAACCTGTAAAAAAAATAGGCGAAATTACGGGAGAAAAAATTTCGGAATACGGTGAAAAAGGGGAGGATGAAACACCAAATCCCTTGAAAAAGAAGAAGTTTAACCCCGATATAGATTTAGGTCCCGAACCCGTTAATGAAAGTGCCGAAGCCGAAGACGCTTCGGATGACTTAATGTCGCTTTCTGAAATCAAAGAGCAAAAATCGGATGATGAAAGCAGTCATGACGCTGACGACAAAGTAATTAACCTTGACGATATTATTATGCGTAGCACAAAACCAAGTAATAAAGAAGATGTAAAAGCCGAAAAAGAGGCTCCCGCGGCTGAGATAACTGATGATGAGGAAACCGAAGCGGAAGAAAAGCCTTATGTCTTACCGCCGCTTGATTGCCTCAATTTGCCTAAAAACAGTAATTCCGCCGGATTTGAAAACGAACTCAAACAGAATGCTCAAAAGCTTATTGACACTCTTAACAGTTTCGGCGTTGAAACGAGAATTGTGGATATTGCCCGCGGACCATCTGTTACACGGTATGAAATTCAACCTGCGGCGGGCGTAAAAATCAGCAAAATTACAAATCTTTCCGACGATATTGCACTTAACCTTGCGGCTTCCGGCGTAAGAATTGAAGCGCCCATACCAAACAAAGCCGCAGTAGGTATTGAGGTTCCTAACAAGAGCCGTCAATCGGTAACTCTTCGCGAGGTTATAGACCAGCCCCAGTACCGTGATGCAAAATCAAAGCTTACCGTTGCATTAGGAAAAGACATTACAGGAGAGTTTGTCTATTCCGACCTTGTTAAAATGCCCCATTTGTTGATAGCAGGTACAACAGGCTCCGGTAAATCTGTTTGCCTTAATTCAATGATTGTAAGCATACTGTATAATGCAAGTCCCGATGAGGTAAAGCTTTTAATGATTGACCCGAAACAGGTTGAATTTACCGTTTATAACGGTATTCCTCATTTGCTCGTCCCCGTTGTTTCCGATCCGAGAAAGGCATCGGGCGCATTGGCTTGGGCAGTTACAGAGATGCTTACGAGATATAAAACCTTCTCCGAAAACAGCGTTAGAGATATTTCGGGATACAACAGTATTTGTGAGAGCGAAGGCAAAAAGAAAATGCCGCAAATTGTCATATTCATTGACGAGCTTTCCGATCTTATGATGGCGGCTCCCAACGAGGTTGAAGACTCCATATGCCGTCTTGCACAGATGGCTCGTGCCGCAGGAATGCACCTTGTAATTGCTACCCAAAGACCGTCAGTTGATGTTATTACAGGTATAATCAAGGCAAATATACCCAGCCGAATTGCTCTTTCAGTTTCATCGCAGGTGGATTCAAGAACTATTATTGACTCTGTGGGTGCAGAAAAGCTTTTAGGCAACGGTGATATGCTTTATTACCCCGTAGGAATACCCAAGCCAATCCGTGTTCAGGGTTGCTATCTTTCCGACAAAGAGGTTGAAAATGTTGTCAACTTCATAAAGAAACAGGAACAGTCTGAATATGACGACGAAGTTATGCAGGAGATTGAGCGCCAAGCGGCAAATAACGGTTCAAAGAAAAAGGACGCCTCTTCCTCCGGAGATGACGGCGCGGAAGGTCCCGCAGATGAAATGTTGCCGAAAGCGATTGAAGCGGTTATTGAAGCCCAGTCCGCCTCAACAACTCTGCTCCAGCGTAAATTAAAGTTAGGATATGCAAGAGCGGCAAGAATTGTTGACGAGCTTGAAGAAAGAGGAATTATCGGTCCTTATGAGGGTGCAAAGCCCCGTAAAGTTTTAATAACAAAACAGCAGTGGTACGAAATGAATGCACTTGCAAATAGCGGTGCGGACAAGCCCTATGATGATGAAGATGAACAAAACTGACAATAAGTTTTTACCTGTTTCAAAAGAAGATATGATTGCAAGAGGCTGGGATTCAGTTGACTTTGTATATGTATCGGGAGATGCATATGTTGACCATCCCAGCTTCGGTGCGTCTATAATTACCCGTGTCCTTGAAGCCGAGGGCTTTAAAGTAGGCTTTATATCCCAACCCGATTGGAACAGCAATGCAGATTTCACTGTTTTCGGGAAACCTCGGCTGGGATTTTTTGTTTCTTCGGGGAATATAGATTCAATGGTGGCTCATTACACTGTTGCTAAAAGGAAAAGAAATACCGACGCTTATTCACCGGGCGGTAAAATGGGATTGCGCCCCGACCGCGCCGTAATAGTGTATTGCAATAAAATTCGTGAGATATACGGTGATGTACCCATTGTTATCGGAGGTCTTGAAGCGTCACTTCGCCGTTTTGCCCATTACGATTACTGGGATGACAAGATAAGACCGTCTATTTTATTCGATGCAAAAGCCGATTTAATTTCTTTCGGTATGGGTGAAAAGCAGACTGCCCAAATTGCGCAAAGACTAAACAGCGGAGAAAACATAAAGGAAATGCACGATATAAAAGGTACATGCTATACCGTGCCTGTTACCGAAACGCCGTATTCGGGTGTGGAATGTCCATCTTATGAAAATGTTTTAAAATCCAAGCGAGAGTACGCAATATCCTGCCGAATACAGCAGGATGAACAGGACCATATAAGAGGAAAGGTTATTAAACAGCGTCACGGTAAAATGATGCTTGTTCAAAATATGCCTATGGAACCTCTCACCACCGAGGAGTTGGACAGGGTTTATTCCTTGCCTTATGCACGCACTTATCATCCGTCGTATGAAAAGGCAGGTGGAGTACCCGGTATTGCCGAGGTTGAATTTTCCATTACGCATAACCGTGGCTGTTTCGGCGGCTGTAATTTCTGCTCAATTGCATTTCATCAGGGAAGATATGTTACTTCCAGGAGCAAAGAGTCCATTATAAACGAAGCAAAGCTCCTTACTCAACTTGACGGATTTAAGGGATATATTCACGATGTTGGAGGACCGACGGCGAATTTCAGAAGACCGTCCTGCAACGGTCAGGAGTCAAAAGGATTGTGCAAGGGCAAAAAATGCCTTGCCCCCACACCTTGTCCTGCACTTGTTTCAAATCATGAGGAATATCTTGACATACTCCGTGAAATCAGAAAACTGCCAAAAGTTAAAAAGGTTTTTATCCGTTCAGGAATCCGATACGATTATCTTCTCTGTGATAAAAGCGACGAGTTTTTCAAGGAGCTTGTTAAATATCATGTGAGCGGACAGTTAAAGGTTGCTCCCGAGCACTGCTCTGCCGCCGTACTGGATAAAATGGGAAAACCGCATATAAAGGCGTACAAGGAATTCTCAAAAAAGTATTTTACCTATACCAAATCAATAGGCAAGGAACAGTATCTCGTACCGTATCTTATGTCTTCACACCCCGGTGCGACTTTGCGTGATGCTGTTGAATTAGCTGAATTTATCAAAAGTGAAAAACTTCACCCCGAGCAGGTTCAGGACTTTTATCCTACTCCCGGTACAATTTCAACGGCTATGTACTATACCGAGTTAGACCCTTATACCTTAGAGCCGGTTTTTGTGACCAAAACTCCTCATGAAAAGGCAATGCAGAGGGCTCTTATGCAATATTTCAATCCAAAAAACTATGATTTAGTTTATGAAGCCTTAAAAAAAGCGGGCAGGGGTGATTTAATCGGAACATCGCCAAAGTGCCTTATCTCCCCCAAAAACCATGCAAGCTCTAAAAGGATGAATGTTAGTGGACAGAAACGAACGAAACCTATACAAAAGCGGAAAAAGTAATCCAAACCGTTACCACAGAAAAATTCGCAATAAAAAAGCCTTCTTTGCATTTTGTCTGGCTGTATTTATCTTGCTGATTTCATGCGTAATGTTTGTTTTGGATAAAACAAATGTATATTCATGGAATGAGCTTAAAACACAGTTAGGCATAGTTGAGGGTACTCAAAGCGCTGATTCGGATTTTGCCATTTATTATCTTGATGTAGGGCAGAGTGACTGTTCAATCATTGTGTGCGACAATAAGGTTATGATGATTGATACCGGCACGATAAACAGATTAAACGATATTAAAAGCTCATTGATGACTTTGAATATTGATACAATCGATTATATGATAATAACGCACCCTCACGATGACCATATGGGTTGTGCGGCTTCAATAATCAATGATTATAATGTGTTGAATATTATTATGCCGAAACTTGACGAATCGAATATGGTCACCACCGATGCATATGAGGAGTTTTTGAACGCTGTTATCAACAAAAAAGTTAACGCTATTGCCGCTGAACCGGGATACAGTTTTTCGCTGGGCAGTGCCAAGGTAGGAATATTTGCACCTTTACAGCAGGATGATAATCTCAACAATATGTCGGTCGTCACTAAAATCATTTACGGCGAAACTTCATTTTTATTCCAGGGCGATGCCGAGAAAAAGGTTGAAAATGCTTTAATCAAAAGCGATTACGATTTATCAGCCGACGTAATTAAATTAGGCCATCACGGCAGTAACACTTCTTCAACGGCAAAATATTTGCAGGCAGTTAACCCCAAAGCCGCTGTGATTTCCTGCGGGGCGGATAACAGTTACGGTCACCCTCACAGCGAAGTTCTTAAAAGGCTTGAAAGCGCGAATATTGATACATATATAACATCATTATCGGGAAGTATTACAGTAACAAGTAACGGGAGTAAAATAACCGTTAAAAGCGAGAGGGGAGAGGAAAAGGTATATGAATGAAGGATATTATTCCGTAAGCCGAATTGAGGAAGGCATTGCAGTTCTTGAATTTCCTGACGGTGAATTTCGTGAGGTAGATATTTCCCTTTTACCTGACGGTGTAAAAGAGGGGAATGTACTTGTAAAAAACGAAAATAATGAGTTTATATTTGACTTTGAAGAGGAAAAAAGGAAAAAGAACAGACTTTTAGAGCTTCAGAACAAAATTTTCGGATAAATTTGTTAAAAATTACTTGCAATTAAATTTTTATTATGATATAATTTTTCAGCAATTCGCATGTGCGGTGATTTTAACGGAATTGCATTTAATATGTCCCGTTAAAAAGCGACCCGTGCAGAGGATAAAATAAGGAGGAAAAAACAATGTCAGTAGTATCTATGAAACAGTTACTCGAGGCAGGTGTTCATTTCGGACACCAGACAAGAAGATGGAATCCCAAAATGGCAGAGTACATCTTCACAGAGAGAAATGGTATTTATATCATCGATCTTCAGAAAACAGTAAAAAAACTTGAAGAGGCTTACAAAATCGTAAGAGACGTTGCTGAAAACGGCGACGAAATCCTTTTTGTCGGCACAAAGAAGCAGGCTCAGAGTTCTGTTAAAGAAGAAGCAATCCGTTGCGGTATGCCTTATGTAAACGCACGCTGGCTCGGCGGTATGCTTACAAATTTCACAACCATTAAACAAAGAATCAAAAGACTTGCTCAGCTCAAAGCTATGCAGGAGGACGGCACTTTTGAGATGCTTCCCAAAAAAGAAGTTGCAAAGTACGAGCTTGAGATTGAGAAGCTTGAAAAATACATCGGCGGTATCACCGAAATGAAAAGACAGCCTGCCGCAATGTTCGTTGTGGATCCCCGCAAGGAGAAGATTGCCGTAGCTGAGGCAAAGAAACTCGGTATTCCCGTAATTGCTATTGTTGACACAAACTGTGACCCCGATGAAGTTGACTATGTAATCCCCGGTAATGATGACGCTATCCGTGCTGTTAAGCTTATTGCAGGCGCTATGGCTGACGCTGTTATCGAAGGAAGACAGGGCGAGCAGACAGTTGCCGCTGAGGCTGAGGAAGCTGCTGATGAAGCAGTTGAAGCTGAGGAAGCTGCTGAGTAATTATTGCGTTAAAGCCCGTGGCGATTAAAGTTGCGGGCTTATTTTTTAATAACAGATATTGGAGGAAAAGAAAATGGCATTTACAGCTAAAGATGTACAGGCGCTCCGTGAAAAGACCGGCGTTGGTATGATGGACTGCAAGAAGGCTCTTGTTGAGTCTGACGGCGATATGGATAAGGCTATTGATATTTTGAGAGAAAAGGGTCTTGCTTCTGCCGCTAAGAAGGCAAGCAGAGTTGCCGCAGAAGGTGTTGTTGCCGCATATAGTGACGGTAAAGCAGGCGCTCTCGTTGAGATTAACTGTGAAACAGACTTTGTTGCGAAAGGTGAGCCTTTCGTTAATCTTGCAAATAAGGTTGCAAAAACAGTTGTTGAAGCAAAGCCCGCTGACCTTGAAGCTCTTTTGAGCACAAAAGCATCAGGCTCCGATAAGACCGTTGACGAAGAGGTTCAGGAAGTATTCCTTGCTCTCCGCGAAAATATGAAAGTTCGCAGATTTGCTCTTTGCGAAGGTCATGTTGCAACATATATCCATGCAGGCGGAACCGTTGGTGTTATGGTTAGCTTTGATGCTGATGACGCTGCTGCCGCAAAGCCCGAATTTGAGGCTATGGGTAAAAATATAGCAATGCAGATTGCTGCTATGAATCCTGAATATTTGTCGCAAGATGCAATTTCTGCTGACGAACTTGCTAAGATGAAATCAATCACAATCGACAGTGCATTGAATAAACCCGATTCACTTCCCGTTCCGATTCTTAACAGCCTTATTGACGAGGCGAAAGCAGGTAAATGGAGTGCTGAAGATACTGCTGTTTATGATGGCCTCGACCAGAAACAGAGAAAGAATTTTGTAAACTTCATTTCAAAAGAAGCTTATGCTACACTTGCTGAAATTGCAATTTCTCATAAAGCTGAAATTTCTGAAAACAAGATCTTTGTCGGACTTGTTCAGGGTCGTGTTTCTAAACAGATTAAAGAAATTTGTCTTATGGAACAAGCGTTCGTTCGTTCAGACCTTTTTGACGGTACTGTTGACGGTTATGTAAAATCAGTTGCAAAAGAATTCGGTGCCGAAATTAAAGTTTCAAGTTTTGTCCGTTTTGAAAAGGGCGAAGGCATTGAAAAGAAAGAAGATAACTTTGCTGCTGAAATTGCAAGCATGATTTAATTTGGTTATAAGTCCTATAAAGCGTACAGATTTTTCTGTGCGCTTTATTTTTTTCTTGTAAATTATTTAACTATAATGTAAAATGATATTGTTATGTATTTGCCCATATAATTATTGAGGTGATTTTATGAAAAAATCAATTTCAATATTGCTTGCGGCATTTATAATATCTTTTTCAATAGTAGCTTTTCAACAAGTAAGGCTTACCTCTGCGGATAATTACAAAGTCGAAAATTCGCCGGTGATTATCATAGACGCAGGTCACGGCGGAGAAGACGGCGGAGCAGTTGGTATTGACGGCACTGCGGAAAAAGACTTGAATTTATCAATTTCATTGAAGCTTAATGAAATTTTATCTGCAATGGGCTATCAAACAAGAATGGTACGCACAACAGACACTTCAATTCACAATTCAGACGCAAATACTGTGCGAGAGCGCAAGGTAAGTGATATACATAACCGTGCCGCAATAATGAATGAATATGAAAACTGCATTTATGTAAGTATTCATCAAAACAAATACAGCGGTTCAAGCATTTGGGGTGCTCAAACCTTTTATTCGCCCAATAATGAAGAAAGCAAAGAGCTTGCACAGCTTATTCAAGCGTCAATCGCCAATAATATTCAGCCTGATAACAAACGAGTTATAAAGCAGTCGGGAACAAATATCTATGTACTTTATAACGCCACCAAGCCTGCCGTAATGGTAGAGTGCGGGTTTGTTTCAAACGCTAATGAGCTTGAACAGCTTAAAAATGAAGAATATCAAAATGAAATGGCGTTTGCCATATCAAACGGAATTATAAATTACTTATTCTCGGAGGGAATCAATGGCACAGAAGTCTAAATCAGTATATATTTGCAGTGAATGCGGTTACGAGGCACCAAGATGGCTCGGTCAATGTCCGTCCTGCAATGAATGGAACACTCTTAATGAGGAAATTAAAACCGTAGTGAAAGAAAGTCCTGCCAAAAAAAGTTTTTTGGACAGTAATCGTGCGCGGGCGTTACCCTTATCTGAAATAAGTTCTGATACAAATCACAGATACGATACAGGGCTTTCGGAGCTCAACAGAGTGCTCGGTGGCGGACTTGTAAAGGGCTCAATTGTACTTTTAAGCGGTGACCCGGGAATAGGAAAATCCACAATTCTGCTGCAAATCTGTGAATATTTAGGTAACGGCTTAAAAATTCTGTATGTTTCAGGTGAAGAATCCGCACATCAAATTAAGATGCGTGCTTCAAGGCTTAATGTATCAACGGACAAGCTTTCTATCCTTTGCGAAACGGATGCACAGTATATCAGCGAGTATATTTTTGCCGAAAAACCCGATATTGTAATTATTGACTCTATACAGACTATGGAAATAGGGGAGTTAACCTCATCTCCCGGCAGTGTGACACAGGTAAGAGAATGTACGAATCTCTTTACAAGAACCGCCAAAGCCTCTGATATTCCCATTTTTCTTGTAGGTCATGTAAACAAGGACGGAAATATTGCAGGTCCAAAGGTTTTGGAACATATTGTTGACTGCGTGCTCTATTTTGAGGGTGACAGAAACACCTCATACCGCATTTTAAGAGCCGTCAAAAATAGATATGGCTCAACAAATGAAATCGGCGTTTTTGAAATGTTGGATACAGGACTTACACAGGTGGAAAACCCCTCTATGATGCTTATTTCAGGTAAACCGAGAAATGTATCGGGAACATGCGTGGCGTGTCTTATGGAAGGCTCACGCCCAATTTTGGCGGAAATTCAAAGTCTTGTCACTCCCAGTGGCTTCGGTAACCCAAGAAGAATGGCAACGGGAATTGATTATAACCGTATGGCAATGCTTATTGCCGTACTTGAAAAACGGTGCGGATACTTTTTGGGAAATATGGACTGCTATGCAAATGTAATCGGCGGATTAAGAATTGATGAAACTGCCGCAGATTTATCCATAGCCCTTGCTATTGTGTCAAGTCTTAAAGATGCGGTTGTGCCCGAAAAAACGATTGCGTTCGGTGAAATCGGCTTAGCAGGGGAGATACGCTCCGTTACTTGCTGTGAGCAAAGAGTGAGAGAAGCCGCAAAACTGGGATTTGAGAAGTGTATTATTCCCTATCATAACTACTCAAAACTCCCCAAAGCATTGCTTAACGAAATTGAGGTTGTACCTGCAAAAAATATCAGAAGTGCATTTGAGGCGATTATGAGTTGAACGGAAGATTTATAGCAGAGCCTAATCTGCCTGAAAGTGATGTTTTAACGGTAATATCCGCATATTGCGACAAAAGCCTTGAAAAAGCTTTATCCGATTTATCAATAAAAACCATTGCCACTGCACAAAACCCGTTTTTAGACGATTCTGTGGCGGTTCACGGCGATATTTTGTGTTACCATTTTGGCAACAATGAATTTTTGATAGACCAAAACCAACCCAAAATTATTAACGAATTAACTAGTTTAAACTGCACCGTTAAAACCGTAAATGGCATTTCTTCGCCTTATCCCAAGGATTGCTACCTTAACTGTGCCAATATAGGGGATTTTATTATTTGCAATGAGAGCATCACAGATAAAGCCATTATTGCAAATGCAGTTGAATCGGGAAAAACGGTAATAAATGTTAAACAGGGTTACGCAAAATGCTCTGTCTGCGTTGCAGACAGAAATACAATTATTACCGATGATTCTTCCATATATAAGATGGTATCTTCATACCCCGAAATCAAAGCTCTTTTCGTTGCAAAGGGGAGTGTAAGGCTTAAAAACTGCAATTACGGCTTTATCGGGGGGTGCACAGGACTTATCGGCAATAAAAGACTGTTTTTTAACGGCGATTTGTCAACACATTCGGATTATATAAAAATTATATCTTTTTTAGAGGAAAACAATATAGAATATTTTGATATTAAAAATAAACCTTTAACCGATATCGGCAGTATTTTGCCCATAATTGAAAAGGACGGTGTATAAAATGAAAAAAGGATATTTTATAACATACCTCGGCGCCGCATTTACTTTGTTTTTATCAATATTCATTGCGGAACGAAAAGCTAAAAAGTACGGACAGCCGATTAAAGCGAAGAAGAAAATCTCTGTTGAAGCAATTATTCCCACCGCCGAGAAGGCATTTGATTTTATAATGAAAAAGATAAATGAACAAAAGGCAGAGGGATAATATGACATATTTTGTTCCAACTGATTTTGTAATAACCCATATAAATCCAATTACCAAAAAACCATATGATGATTCTTGGATTATATGTTGCTTAACTGATTCGGAAAACTATCAAATGATGTGCGGCAGTGAAAATAGTACTGTCTATGTATTGAAAATAAGCAAGAAATACCCTTATTGGAAATTCTCAATATGTGATTTTGTCAACTTCTATGAATTTCACAACAAAAACATCATTGTTTCAATGGATGCGATAGATTGGAGTAATGCGCAAAAAGCATATAAAGGGCACTGTTTCAACGATAACTTTTTAAGGAATCATGAGTCCAAAATTCTTGTACACAGTACTACTATTGATAATTGGAGTAAAATCAAAAAATGCGGTTGTCTAAAAAGCTGGAATAAGCTTAAATCAGAGAATACGCTTATTGATGATCCTATCGGGCAAAAATTAGGTGATCCCAAAGAATTCAGTGATTATATTATGTTTTCAAACGGCTCTGTTGCAGGAGAAATTGTGGTTTTATCAAAACAAAATAGTAGCATAATTATGGACGAAAATATGAACTATAATCCCGGAGCAAGGCTTTATTTTGATATGAATAGAATTGCAAAAGACGGATTATTGATTCGCGACGGTGAGCATTTAAAGGTTAAGGATTCTCTGCCTTTAGATCCTTATTTGATTTGGTATGCAACCTATGAAACAATCGGTCTTTCACAAAATATATCGACCCCGAAACAGTTTGCTGTTGAGTGTAATACAGCGTTCAACCGACTTTTCAAATATGACATTCAGCCTGCAATAAACGGTGAATAAAAATGAATGAAAAAATCCTCGAACAAAACAAATCATGCTGGAATGCAATAGCTGATGACTGGTTTGGTTCAACAGCCTTGCCTACATACGGCATTTATCTTCCTACAGAGAGCGACTTACATTTATTAGGTGAGTTAAAAGGAAAGAAGATACTTGATATAGGTTGCGGGAGTGGTCACTTTTTATTGTACTGCGCCAATAACGGAGCTTCGGACTTATGGGGTGTTGATTTATCGTCAACCCAGCTTAAAATTGCTTCAAAATTATTGCGTGAAAACAGCCTAAATGCTACTCTTATAAATTCGCCTATGGAGCAATCCGACGGCATCCCGACTGACTATTTTGATATTGTTTATTCCATATATGCCATTGGTTGGACTTTGGATTTACAAAGAACTTTTCAAAATATAAATTCATATCTTAAAAAAGACGGAAAATTCGTGTTCAGTTGGGACCATCCGTTCATGCATTGTGTTGATATTGAGGGAGATAAACTGATTTTTTCAGGCGATTACAATACGGAAGATTTGTTTTCCTTTGAAAAAGGCGGATACCCGGTAACACTCATTAACAGGAAAATGTCAACATATATAAACGCTCTTGCCGATTCGGGCTTTTGCGTTGAAAAAGTTATAGAAACCACTGATTACAACGCAGTAAGAAAAGAAGGAGCTTTTCATTCGGAATACTATTCACCGATAAAAGCAAGTCATTTTCCTCTTTCGTTCATTATCAAGGCAAGAAAACTTTGATAAGTGATGTTTAGGAAACAGAAAGGAATAGCAATAACACCATATTTAAAACCTGCAAGTTATGAGGCTTGCAGGTTTTTTGCGTATAAAAAGAGGGGGGAGTCGATTAAAAATCGAAGAGTATTTTTTCGATTTTTATTGAAAGCTCTTTATAAGCTTCATACTTACATTGTGATTTGTATAAATCCAAGATCAGATATGGGTCGGTAGTCTTATGTATTTCAAAACTGTTTTTGTACATAATTATTTGATTTTCATATTCCGCACTTGCAAATAAAATACAACAAATTAAATTGTTTATTTTTTCTTTATCGGTCATTTTTAATCCTCCTTTCTGAAAAATGGGGTAGTGTCGAAAACTCATTATAAATGTTGACACTGTTGAAAACTATATAAACAATTATACAAAATAAATATTTTGTATCAAAAAGGGGATTAAAAATTATACAAAATACGGGAAATATTGCTTTTTGACTGTGTTTTTATGAACATGTCTGCTTTATACGTCTAAAACGCTTGGAATCGTTTTTTTGACATAATTAAAATAATTGATTATATTTTTCAATTTAACTTACAGATTGATTAATTGTGAATTATGTATTTAATTTATTTGCATCAACTTTTTTCTGATTTATTTTCGTTTAATGTGACATTCTTTTACTTTTCATTAAAATTATCTGTTTTGTTTTCCGCTCAGTTTTTTTCAATGAACATTTCATCATTTCAAAAATTTCTATCAGATTTTAATTTTGGATAAATCGGTTTTTATATTTGAAATATGCAGAAACGATGTATTTCAATCAATGTATTTGATATTTCTGTGTTTTTAAACAAAAGACTTTACTCTCCTTATCGATGCTGATTGTTTTTATTTACCAACGCCGAACTGTGCCGGTTATTTTCCATTTGATTTAATTCAACAAATCGTGTATAATATTTATGTAATTTTGTGAAACAGTTTCACGGAGGCAGTATGAAAAAGATTGATTTTACGGGATTACCCTTAATAATTAAAGACTTTCTTGTTTATATGGATGTGATTAAGAATAAATCCGTCCTTACAATAGAAGAATACTCATCGGATTTAAAGCTGTTTTTCAAGTTTTTAAAACTTTATCGCGGACTCGTCCCCTCTTCAACGGAGTTTGACGAGATTGACATATCCGATATTGATGAGGATTTTGTTAAAAGTGTAACTCTGAATGATGCGTATGCTTTTCTCTCTTACTGTAAAAATGAGCGTGATAATCATGAAGCTACAAGAGCACGCAAAGTATCAAGTATAAGAGCTTTCTTCAAGTATTTATCTTTGCAAAAGCAAATTCTTGAAGAAAACCCAATGCAGGTACTTGATTCACCTAAATTAAAAAAATCTATCCCCAAGTATCTTACACTTGAAGAGAGTATTAAGCTTTTGAATTCAGTTGAAGGCAAATATAAGGAACGAGACTATTGTATTCTTGTATTCTTTCTTAACTGCGGTTTGCGCCTATCAGAACTTGTCAGCCTGAACTATAATGACATCAGAGATGACCACACACTGCGTGTTACGGGAAAAGGCAACAAAGAACGGACAATTTATCTTAACGACGCCTGTATGGAGGCTTTTGCACAGTATATGGCGGTACGGCCTGTTGACGGAGTGACCGGAACAGACCGAAACGCGCTGTTTTTGAGCAGCAGAAATAAAAGAATCAGCCCGAAAACAGTACAGCATATTGTGTATTCCTGTCTTGAAAAATGCGGCTTGGAGGGATACTCCGTCCATAAACTTCGCCATACTGCGGCAACGCTTATGTATCAGCACGGTAATGTCGATGTGCTTGTATTAAAGGACATTTTAGGCCATGAAAATCTCGGTACTACCGAAATATATACGCACATTGTTGACGAACAGCTCCGTGAAGCTTCAGAAGCAAATCCATTATCAAAAGTGAAACGAAACGATTCTAAATAAGCTTTATTTTCGGTGCTAAAAATACTATAAGTCCCGAATTAACTACGGCACATACTGTATTTATCACAAATAAAATTAAATATCTTAACAAATACAGCCTGACGCTTATATCATCAGCTGTATTTTTATTTGTGATAAGACGGTAAATATATTTGCTCATATATACAGTTTCATTTGAAGCAAATATCAGTGAAGAAGTCGTTACAACAAGATACGGATAAATTAGAATTAAGCAAAACAGAACGCCTTTTAATTCATATTCATTATATATTAACCCGCTCATATAACCGATTAAAAAACATTTTAATATTGGCGCAAGACAAAATAAAGACGCGCTCATAAAGCTTGTTCCGAGAAAAAAGCTTAGAGCCAAAAACATAAAATCAGTTTTAATTAAAAACATCATTATTGAAATGAATCCTCCGCTTTGAATAAAAATGATTTTTTCGCGGATTAAAGCGCTGATTTCTTCATTCGGCATATAGCGATACATCAAACTGCCGCAAAGCAATGCGGCAACAGAAACAATTAAAAGAATAATCTTGTACCACTCATATTTAATTTTTGAAAGAAAATCCGATTTACCCCGTTTTACGGGTGCAGTTTTCACTTTTTTATGTGTGATTCTTTTTCTGTTCAGCCTTATGACTTTTGTCATAAACAATCATCCTTTTCACATTATTTCCTTCTTTTCATATTTGCACCGCAAATGCCGCCGACTACACATAAAATTATCATAGCAACAGCTAAAAATGCTGTTTGAGAGCTTAATTGTCCATGAGAAAAAATAAGCATTAAGGCAAAAATAAAGAGGCAGAAAAACAGTGAAGACAGCGCGCCTGCAACAATGCCTTTCAATCTGCTTTTTCTCGAAGAGATCAGTCCGCAAAAAAATCCGCCCAATAAAACAGAAATTATAAAATAAATTCCTAATTTATCTGATAATGCCGGAGATTTTGACAAAACAGCCGAAAAAATCAATGTAAGTAAAACGCTTATAATAGTTCCTGCGGCGCCTGATACGGCAGTGATAATGATTTTTTGTATCGGCATCATACTTTCACTTTTATTCTTGCTTTTATTCCTTTTGTGCATAAAAAAATCCCCTCACATTCAATAAAGAATATGAGGGGAAAATTCATAATATGATTTAATTATTCAGAATCCTTGCTGTCGCTGTCCTTGTCTTCCTTCTTGGATTTCTTGCCTTTTTTCTCCTGAACAGCAGCTCTTGCGGCCTCACGCTCAGCCTGAATTTTTTCGTTTGCAGTATGATTTGTTGCTATAGCATACTTTTGGAACTTAATCTTTGTTCTGTCAGAGCCCGTTTCAATTACAACAGTATCGTCTTTAACTGCAACAACTCTTCCGCAGATACCGCCGATTGTAGTGATTTCGTCACCGATTTGTGTGCTTTCACGAATTTCCTGCTCCTTTTTCTGCTGTTTTTTCTGCGGTCTGATTGTGAAGAAATACATTGCCGCAAAAAGCAAAACCATCATTATAATCATGGGAACAGGGCTTGTGCTTGTATTGCCTGAATTAGACATCATAGCAAACGTAAGAAAATCTGTCATTAAAATATCCTCCAAGTAAATTTTTATTCAATAACTCTATTATTATACATAACGCTTTGATAATTTGCAATAGTTTTTGAAAAATTAAATCCTTGTGTCGAGCCTGTCAACATATTTATTATAAAAATAATTAAATGTGTCATTGTCAATCGAATCTCTTATGCGTTGCAACAAATTATTGTAAAAATACAAATTATGCATAACGCACAAACGCATTGCGAGCATTTCCTGCGCTTTAAAAAGATGGCGGATATATGCCCTTGAATGTTTTTGGCATGTCGGACAATTACAATTGGAATCTATCGGGGATAAATCCTTTTCATATTTCTTATTGTTAATGTTTATTATACCATCGTCGGTGAAAAGATGCCCGTGGCGTGCATTACGGCTGGGCATAACGCAATCGAATAAATCCACTCCCCTCTTAACGGCTTCAAGGATATTTCCGGGAGTACCCACACCCATTAAATAGCGTGGCTTATCAGCAGGCATATACGGCTCAACAGCAGAAATAATTCTATACATATCCTCTTTGGGTTCTCCGACAGCAAGACCGCCGATAGCGTAACCGTCAAGATTGAGTTCGGCAATATCCTGCATATGTTTAATTCTCAAATCGTCAAATGTGCAGCCTTGGTTAATTCCAAACAAAAGCTGATTTTTATTTATGGTATCGTGAATAGCGTTAAGTCTTTCCATTTCACTCTTGCATCTGTAAAGCCAGCGTGTTGTTCTTTCGCAGGAAGCCTTGGAATACTCATATTTTGCGGGGTTTTCCACACACTCATCAAACGCCATTGCTATTGTTGAGCCGAGATTGGATTGAATTTGCATACTTTCCTCGGGGCCCATAAATATCTTTCTACCATCAATATGGGAGGAGAAATATACACCTTCTTCTTTTATTTTGCGAAGTGACGCAAGAGAAAAAACCTGAAATCCGCCGCTGTCGGTAAGAATAGGACCATTCCAACCGGTGAATTTATGCAGTCCGCCTAATTCTTTAACCAATGTGTCCGTGGGGCGCAAATGCAAATGATAAGTGTTGCACAACTGCACCTGACAGTTAATATCCTTTAAATCATAAGCCGAAACTCCGCCTTTAATTGCACCTTGAGTTGCAACATTCATAAAAGCGGGTGTTTGAACGGTACCGTGTACGGTTGTAAACTCACATCTTCTTGCGTTGCCGTTTTTCTTAATAACTTTAAACATAAAAACTCCTTAATAGATGAACATACAGTCGCCGAAGCTGAAAAATCTGTATTTTTCTTTTACAGCCGTTTCGTACGCTTTTAAGACCTCATCACGGTCGTAAAAAGCTGATACAAGCATAATCAGCGTGCTTTCGGGTAAATGGAAATTTGTAAGCAATGCGTCGATACACTTAAAATTGTAGCCGGGATAAATAAAAATACTTGTCCAATCATCGAATTCTTTCATTTCGCCCTGACTTGTCATAACGCTTTCAAGAGTTCTGCAACAGGTTGTACCCACAGCAATAACCCGCCTACCGTTCTTTTTCGTCTCATTTATCATATCCGCAGTTTCTTTCGGTATATGATAATGCTCCGAGTGCATCTGATGGTCTTCAATATTTTCTGCTTTAACAGGTCTGAAAGTGCCTATTCCCACATGAAGTGTAACATAACCGATTTTAACACCTTTTTCTTTGATTTTACAAAGAATTTCGTCAGTAAAGTGAAGTCCTGCCGTAGGTGCCGCCGCAGAGCCTAACTCCTTTGAATAAACGGTTTGGTAGCGTTCTTTATCCTTTAATTTCTCCGTAATATAATGTGGCAAAGGCATTTCACCGATTTTATCGAGGACTTCATATATATTCGACGCTTCGTACGAGAATTTTGCAATTCTGTTGCCGTTTTCAAGAACCTGCTCTATCTTACAGCTCATTATACCGTTTCCGAAAATAAATTCCGTATCAAACCTTGCTCTTTTTCCCGGGCCTGTTATAGTTTCCCATCTGTCATCTCCCAGATTATTTAAAAGCAAAAACTCAACAACTGCACCCGTATCTTTTTTTACGCCGTAAATTCTTGCAGGAAGAACTCTTGTATTGTTAAGAATCAGGCAGTCTCCCTCATTGAGATAATCAATAAAATCATAAAAATGTTTATGCTCAATTGACTTATCTTTTCGTGACAAAACCATCATTTTTGAACGGTCACGAGGTTCAATAGGTGTTTGAGCAATCAATTCTTTTGGTAAATCGTAATAAAAATCTGATTTTTTCATATCAAAACTCCGCTAAGTTGATAAAATTTTCAAAAATGTTTGACACAACGGCGCTATAATGGTATTATAATAGAGCGATTGAGGCGCAGTAAATATCAGTATCATTTTTTAGGCTCACGGTCAGCCGATGATAAAATGTGAAAGGCTTTACTGCCGAAGAAAACGGTTGCCCGTGCGGTCGGTTTCTGGGTGCATTATTAACAGTAATGCAACTGTCATCATTTTGATGGAGTGCTTTCGTATTCTGACACTGTCATAATACCCTGCTTTTATTCAGTAATGATGGCTTTAATCATTACTGATTTTTTATAACATATGATAGAATATCATTTTTTGGAGGTAATTTCAAGTGAAAAAGTATAATGTAGGCGTAATCGGCGCAACGGGTATGGTAGGTCAGCGTTTTATGACGCTTCTTGACAACCACCCTTGGTTTGATGTTAAGGTTCTTGCAGCAAGCCCCCGTTCGGCAGGAAAGAAATATTCCGACGCTGTGGGTGCAAAATGGTGCATGGATGTTGCCATTCCCGAAAAGATGAAAGATATAGTTGTTATGGACGCAACTGCTGATATTGAGAAAATTGCTTCACAGGTTGACTTTGTTTTCTGTGCAGTTGATATGAAAAAGGACGAAATCAAAGCTTTGGAAGAGGCATATGCAAAGGCAGAATGCCCTGTTATTTCCAATAACAGCGCACACAGACATACTCCCGATGTTCCTATGATTGTTCCTGAACTCAATGCAGACCACGCAAAGATTATTCCTGCACAGAGAAAGAGACTTGGTACAAAAAGAGGATTTATTGCCGTTAAATCTAACTGCTCACTTCAGAGCTATGTTCCTGCTCTTTTCCCTCTTTCAAAGTTTGGTATTAAAGATGTTCTTGTTTGCACTTATCAGGCAATTTCAGGCGCAGGAAAAACCTTTGATACATGGCCTGAGATGCTTGATAATGTTATTCCTTATATCGGCGGTGAGGAAGAAAAGAGTGAAAAAGAGCCTCTTAAGATTTGGGGCAAAATTGAGGGCAATGAGA
Organism: Candidatus Fimenecus sp.; assembly: GCA_051881455.1. GTDB lineage: Bacteria > Bacillota > Clostridia > Oscillospirales > Acutalibacteraceae > Fimenecus. The sequence goes on from JBJEPX010000006.1 coordinate 39,834, forward strand.
TAGTCCCTGCGAATTCTCCCAACTTTACTGCGCAATGTCTTCGTGTTCCCGTTTCAAACGGTCATATGGGCGCAGTATTTGTAAGATTTGAGAATAAACCTTCAAAGGAAGAAATATTAAATATATGGAAAGACTTTTCCGGCAGAGCACAAGAGCTTAACCTCCCCCATGCTCCGAAGCAGTTCCTTAACTATTTTGAAGAGGACAACATGCCACAGACAAAGCTTCAAAGAGACCTTGAAGGCGGTATGGCAATCTCTATCGGCAGACTCCGTGAGGACACACAGTATGATTATAAATTCGTTTGTCTTTCTCACAACACTCTGCGCGGTGCGGCAGGCGGCGGTGTTTTGCTTGCTGAATTGCTTTGCGCAGAAGGTTATATGGACTGATAGTCACTATTAAGGAGAGATTTTATGAGTAATCCTATTTTCACCGGTGCAGGTGTTGCGATTGTAACACCTTTTCACGAGGACGGCAGTGTAAATTATCCGGCACTTGAAAAATTATTGGAATTTCATATTGCAAACGGCACTGATTCAATAGTAATCTGCGGAACAACGGGAGAGAGCGCAACTCTTACTCCGAAAGAGCATTCCGAGGTTATTAAATTCACTGTTGACGCTGTTAACCACAGAATTCCCGTTATAGCAGGAACAGGCAGTAACGAAACTGCATATGCAGTTGAGCTTTCAAACGACGCAGAAAGAGCAGGCGCTGATGCCCTTTTGATTGTAACTCCTTATTACAATAAGACTTCACAGCGCGGCTTAATTCAGCATTATAATTTCATTGCTGACAGAGTTTCATCCCCTATTGTAATCTATAATGTTCCCAGCCGTACAGGTGTAAATGTTCTCCCCGAAACATATGCGGCTCTTTGCGAGCACAAAAATATTGTTGCTGCCAAGGAAGCCAGCGGAAACATTTCGCAGATTGCACAGACAATCGCGCTTTGCGGCGATAAGCTCGATATTTATTCAGGCAACGACGACCAGATTGTTCCTATCATGTCTTTGGGAGGTAAGGGCGTTATTTCAGTTCTTTCAAATATCTGTCCGAAAGTTGCACACGATATTCCCGCTCTCTATCTTGAAGGCAAATGCGAAGAAAGTGCAAAGCTCCAGCTTGAATATCTTGAACTTTGCAACGCAATGTTTATGGATGTAAACCCCATTCCCGTTAAGGTGGCCATGAGAATGATGGGCTTTGATGTTGGTCCTCTGCGTATGCCTCTTTGCGATATGGATGATGCTCATACCGCAAAGCTGGAAGCCATACTTAAAAAATATAATCTTATATAATTGTAAGAAAATACAGGATGTGAAAAAATGACAAGGATAATATTAAGCGGCTGTTTCGGCAAAATGGGCCGTGTTATTGAAAATATTGTTTCATCAAGCGAAGACTCTGAAATTTCGGCAGGCGTTGATATTTCCGATTCGTCAGCAAATTACCCTGTTTATAAATCCTTTTGTGATTTGCCGCAGGACGCGGGCGATGTTATAATTGATTTTTCTCATCCGTCTGTTTTGGCTGATTTATTGTCATATGCAACCGAAAACAATGTCCCCTGTGTTATTTGCACAACAGGCCTTAACGATTCGCAAAAAGCGGACATACAGGAAGCCTCAAAATCGGTTCCCATGTTCTTTTCCGCCAATATGTCAATCGGCGTAAATCTTATTTCCGAGCTTGCAAAGAAGGCGGCAAAGGTTCTTCAAGGCGATTTCGACATTGAAATTGTTGAAATGCACCACAACCAAAAAATTGATGCTCCAAGCGGTACGGCTCTGATGCTTGCCGACTCAATTTCGGAAGTACTCCATGAGGAACCCGTATATGAATTCGACCGTCACTCAAAGCGTATGAAACGGACAAAAAATGAAATCGGAATTCATGCGGTACGGGGCGGAACAATCGTTGGTGAACATGAAATTATATTTGCAGGTAATGACGAGGTAATTACAATATCTCATTCAGCCCGTTCAAAACAGCTTTTTGCGACAGGCTCCGTTAACGCCGCAAAATATATTAAAAACAAAGCACCGGGCATGTACTCAATGACAGATATGATTAACGAAAAGTGAGGACAAAAATATGAATGCTGTTGGAAAAATATCCGTTACGGAGAATGTTACTTTGATTTCTTTAAGCGACTCCCCTGCCGATTTTAAGATTGTAGCGCAAATCTTTGATATGCTCTCCAAAGCGGGAATTGATGTTGATATGATTTCACAGAACCCGCCGCAGGGCAAAACACAAAACCTTTCTTTCACGGTTAAGGACGAGGACTTGGTTAAGGTTTTTGAAACGGCTTCAAAGCTTCGTGAGCTTCATCCAGAATTAAAACTTGCCATAAGCAGCGGCAATACAAAGATTTCGGTTCTTGATGAAGATATGAGGAACTGCCCCGGAGTTGCCGCAAAGGTATTTACCGCAATAGCGGAAACTAACGCTGAAATTAGAATGATTACTACCTCCGAGGTTGATATTTCCGTTCTTGTTTACAGTCATGACGGGGACACCGTTTATTCGGCACTCGAAGTAGAGTTTTAATTAAATATCACTAAAAACAAGGCTTACTGAAAAACAGTAAGCCTTGTTTTTTAGTATATAAGCAAATCACTTCAAAATCGCTTTATAAAAGACTTTTTTGCCCTTTTTAATGATTACATATCCCTTTTCAAAATCGCTCTTATTAAGGGCTTTAAAAGGCTCTGTAACTTTTTCGTCGTCAACCGACACACCACCCTGTTCAATAAGACGGCGGCACTCACCTTTTGACTTTGCAATACCGGCTTTAATCATAATGTCGGAAACAAGAACCGCACCGTCATTAAAATCTGCATCGGTAATTTCAACGGTAGGCATATTTTCTGTATTTCCTTTACCGGAGAAGAGCGCTCTTGCACCCTCCTGAGCCATTTGTGCTTCCTCCTCGCCGTGAACAAGTTTTGTAAGCTCAAAGGCAAGTATTTCTTTTGCGGTGTTAAGCTGACTGCCCTCCCATGAATCCATCTTTTTAATCTCCTCAATAGGCAGGAAGGTAAGCATCTTTATGCATTTAAGAACATCAGCATCATCAACATTTCTCCAATACTGGTAAAACTCAAAGGGAGTTGTTTTATTTGCGTCAAGCCATACGGCGTTGCCTGCTGTTTTACCCATTTTTTTGCCCTGTGAGTCAGTAAGAAGCGTTATAGTCATTGCGTGAGCGTCTTTGCCAAGCTTTTTACGGATAAGCTCTGTACCGCCAAGCATATTGCTCCACTGGTCGTCACCGCCGAACTGCAAATTACAGTCATAGTTTTTAAACATATGATAAAAGTCATAGCTCTGCATAATCATATAGTTAAATTCAAGGAAAGAAAGACCTTTTTCCATTCTTTGCTTATAACATTCGGCACGGAGCATATTGTTAACAGAGAAACAAGCGCCCACCTCACGGAGAAGCTCAACATAGTTAAGGTTTAAAAGCCAATCGGCATTGTTTACCATCAAAGCCTTACCGTCGCTGAAATCAATAAATCTTTCCATTTGGCGCTTAAAGCAGGCCGCATTATGCTCAATATCTTCGCGGGTAAGCATTTTACGCATATCCGTTCTTCCAGACGGGTCACCAATCATTGTAGTGCCGCCGCCGATAAGCGCAATCGGCTTATTGCCTGCCATTTGAAGTCTTTTCATCAAAGTTAGAGCCATAAAGTGACCTGCCGTAAGGCTGTCGGCAGTGCAGTCAAACCCGATATAGAAAACAGCCTTTCCGTTATTTACAAGTTCACGGATATTTTCTTCATCTGTTACCTGCGCAATAAGTCCTCTTTCCTGTAATTCTTCGTAAATTCCCATAATAGTTATTCCTCCTAAAAAATAAGTCCCCTGCAAAATGCAGAGGACGAAAAAATTCGTGTTACCACCTCAGTTTACTGTTCCCTCACAGAAAACAGCCTCAACGAGTAACAATCATTACTCTGTACTGTAACGGGTACGCCCGACTTTTCCTACTGTAATTTTCAGAAAAGCAACTCAACGATGTATTTCACAAATCTTGCGTACGCCTTTTCACCAACCAAACGCTCTCTGAAACTGCAAGAGTTTTGTTACTTCTTCGTGTCAATGTCATTAAGCAATATTATACACATTTTAAAATTATTGTCAAGAATAATTTTTAGCGTTATCAATCATTTCGGCGGCGGCATCTAACGAAAGCTTTGTAGGCTCGGCGCCGCCCATAATTCGTGCCAACTCATAAACTCTGCCGTTATTATCCAGGGAATCAACCCGCGTATATGTTTTACCGTCCTTTTCCGATTTTGATATGAGAAAATGGTTATCGGCAAAGGCGGCAATCTGTGCCAAATGTGTAACGCACAAGACCTGACGGTTTGAGGACACCTCTTTAAGCTTAATACCGATTTTTTGCGCCGCACGGCCGCTCACGCCCGTATCAACCTCATCAAATATAAGAGTGTCAATATTATCCTTTGAGGCAAGCACATTTTTAATTGCAAGCATAATTCTTGAAAGCTCGCCGCCCGAAGCAATTTTTGAAAGAGGTTTAGGTTCTTCGCCCTTGTTAGCGGAAATCAGGAAATATATTTCATCAGCGCCTGTTTCGTCAAAATTCTTTGAATTTTGAACAATTTTAAATGTGATTGACGCCATATCAAGGAACTGCAATTCATCGCTTACGGAAGAAATAAAAGCGTAGCCGTATTTCTTTCTGTTTTCGGAAAGATTATCTGCGGCAATTTTCAATAAATTCAAAGACTCCTTCAATTCAATTTCATATTGTTCTTTAAGTTTATCGGCAAAAGTAACGCTTTCCAATTCTTTTTTAGCATTTTCAAGAAAAGACAGTATTTCTTCTTCAGTACTGCCGTATTTTTTTGACAATCTGTAAATTACATCAAGGCGTTCTTCAATTTCGTCAAGCTCTTTAGGGTCGATATCAAGATTATACAAAAATCGGTTTAATTCAGTTGCACAATCGGCAATATTATAAGACATATCCGAAATTTGCTCCGCCGTCTCGTTAAGACTTTCATCAAAAGAAGATGCTTTTGTCACGCTGTCGGCAATATCGGAAAGCATATCACCGGCGCCTTTAAAATCATCGCCGCCGTTAATCAATGTAACCGCATTATTCACAAGTTCAATCAGACTTTCTGCATTTTGAAGAACCTTGCGTCTTTTTTCAAGTTCCTCTCTTTCGCCGACTTTTATATCAGCGTCTTCAATTTCATTTATTTGAAAGGTCAACAAATCAATTATTCTTGCTTTTTCGCCCTCGTCAACAATCAAACTCTCAAATTTTTTCTTTGCAGATAAGTATTTTTCGTAGGATACAGCGTATGCGTTTCTTATATCGCTGTTTTCAGCATAACTGTCGATATAAGTATAGTGCAAATCCTCGTTTAACAAGTTGTGGTTATCAAGCTGACCGTGAACATTTATAAGAGCCTGCCCGATTCTTTTAAGCATTGATACTGTTGCGGATGCCCCGTTAATTCTGCATATATTTTTGCCGTCCGAGGTCATTTTTCTGAACAATAAAAGCGATTTATCACTCTCATTGTCAATTCCCATTTCGTCTAAAATGCTTGCAACTGATGGTGAAATATCTTGAAAAACAGCAGTAACCTCTGCAAAATCGCTGTCGGTTCTGATAAGCTCGCGGGAAGTGCGCTCACCGAGGATTGCGTTAATTGCGTCAATAATTATTGACTTACCTGCGCCTGTTTCTCCCGTTAACACATTCAGCCCGCCGTCAAAATCAATAACAGCCTCTTTAATTATTGCAATATTGTTGATTCTTAAATGAGAAAGCATATAATCAGCCTTTCAACATTGACTTAATTGAATGAACTACATCGTCTGTTGCGTTTATATCTTTACAAACCGTAAAAATCGTATCGTCGCCCGCGATTGTACCTACAATTCCGGGCATATTCATATTATCAAGAGCGATGCACGCGGCATTCGCCGTGCCCGCATAGCACTTTACAACTACAATATTCATTGCTGATTCGACGGACAGCGCGGAGCGGGCAAAAATCATTCTGAAATTATCGTCATTATCTTTACTTTCACTGACAGCATAACGCGTTTCATTTTTACCGTAATGCTCTTTAATCAGTTTCAGCTCTTTAATATCGCGGGAAATCGTCGCCTGAGTAACGGTATAGCCATTTTCGGCGAGCATTGAGATAATTTCCTCTTGTGTGGAAACATTATTGTTCTTTATAAAGCTTAAAATTAATTCCTGCCTGTTCTTTTTCATTTGATTACCCCCTTCTCTGTGTTAATTTGCTGTTGAGTATATCAAAAAACTCATCGGACTTTATTCTTATAAATTCGGCATAATACTCTGATTTGGAAATAATTATTTCGCATTTTTCGGAAATTTCCATTGATTTTTCGCCGTCTGTTGAAACTGACAGACGCTGTTCGGAATTCACAGTGGATTTCACTGTAATTACAGATTTATCGTTAAATACCAACGAACGGTTTAAGGGTGAGTGTGTGCATATGGGCGTCAGCATTATACATTGAAGATTCGGGTCAATAACGGGACCGCCCGCAGACCAAGAATAAGCGGTTGAACCTGTGGGAGTTGAAATCACTACGCCGTCGGCACGGTAATTATTTATTTTTCTGCTGTCACAGAAAACATCAAGGTCAATAAGCTTTATTTCTTCACCGCGAGCCACTGCAACATCATTAAGACAGTAACCTAACAATCGCTTTCCCGCTCCGTCATTCAATTCAACTTTAAGCATCATTCGCTTATCTGTCGTATATTCGCCCGAAATAAGCTTTTCAAGCAGATAAAGCTCATTTCCTTCAAGGCCAGCCAAAAACGCTAAATTACCTGCATTTATGCAAAGTACGGGCTTTTTTAACACTGCCGCCTGCTTTGCAGCATGAATAAACGAGCCGTCTCCGCCGATTGCAATTATTAAATCGGACAAATTATAAATATCTTTTGAAAACCTGTCTTCGGTAATATGTGAGGACAAAACATCTGCCGCGGATATATCGAAAAAATATTCAATATTTAGTTTATCAAGTTGTGCAACAGTTTTTTCGGTTATTTCTTCTGCCTTTTCACGGGTAAAATTCGGAACTATACCTATTTTCACTGTTAATCACCGTCCAATTCCTTATGAGACATTTCCGTGACGCTGTCAATTTCATTTTCTGACACAGAATTTACATTTTTCCCATCTTTTATAAGATAAATCAGGTATTCAATGTTGCCCTCGGGTCCCTTTACGGGAGAAAAGTCCAAACCGTATACGGAAAAGCCGGATTCAAAAGCAAAATCCGCAACATTTCTTATGACTTCCTTGTGAGTTTCAATATCTCTTACAACGCCTTTTTTGCCGACTTTTTCCTTTCCAGCCTCAAACTGCGGTTTTATTAAAGCGACACATGCGCCACCGTCTTTTAAAAATCCAAACAGCACGGGCAATATCTTATTTAATGATATAAACGAAACATCAATACTGGCAAAATCAATTTTCTCACTTACAGTTTCGTCTGTAAGATACCTGAAATTTGTTCTTTCAAGGTTTATTACTCTTTCATCTGTACGCAGTTTCCATGCGAGCTGACCGTATCCCACATCAATTGCATATACCTTAACGGCACCGCATTGAAGCATGCAATCGGTAAAGCCCCCTGTTGAAGCGCCGATGTCCATACAAACGCAGTTCGTAAGTGATATAGGAAAAACCTTCATAGCCTTTTCAAGCTTATATCCGCCCCTGCTTACAAACGGCATTTTCTTGCCTTTAAATTCAATTATATCTTTTTCCTTTACTGCATAACCCGACTTTGTTTCTTTTTGACCGTTAACATAAATCTCGCCTGACATAATCAAAGCCGATGCCTTTGAACGGGTTTCGGCAATCCCAAGTTCAAAAACCGCAGTATCAAGTCTCTTTTTTTCAGCCATTTTTGTTCTCCGAAATTCTTCTTACCATGCTGTCACAATCCAAGCCGTATTTTTTCATCAAGGAATCAACAGGAGCATGATGCACAAACTCATCATTAACAGCAATGTGATGATATTTGCCGCCAAATCCTCTTTCAGCAAGCATATCGGCAAAGCTTTGACCTATACCGCCTGAGCGTTCGGATTCCTCAAAAAAATAAATGAATTTGAAATTTAAAGCAGCGGTTACTGCATCTTCATCAATGGGTTTAATCCTGTTTAGTATCAGCAATGATACATTGTTTCCTGCTTCTTTAAGTTTTTTCACCGCATTTGCCGCCTGAGCTGAAATTCTGCCGTAAGTCACAATAAGCGTGTCACCGTTCTGCACGAACAAATCGAAGTTATTTTCACTTACAGTAAAATCTTCGGGAAGTATTACTTCATTTCCTCTCGGGTAACGGATAACAGTAATGTTTTCAGCATTTTTTATTGCACAATTAAAATCATACCGCATTCTTTTAAAGGTATAAGGGGAATAGACAGTTATATCGGGAACGCTGTTTAAAAACGGCACATCGAGAATTCCCTGATGCGTAACACCGTCCTCACCAACAAATCCTGCTCTGTCCAACGCAATAATTATTTTTTGCTTTTGCAGTGCGCAGTCGTGAATCAACTGGTCATAAGCTCTTTGCAGAAAAGTGGAATAAACGGCTACAACCGGTATCATTCCGCCTTTGGCAAGACCTGATGCAAAGGTTACTGCGTGTTCCTCAGCTATTCCCACATCAAAAAATCTTTCAGGATAACACTCGGCAAAATCTTTAAGACCTGTTCCCAATGACATTGCCGCAGTAATCGCACATATTCTTTTATCATTTTCAGCATGTGCACACATCATCTTGCCGAATTCAGATGAAAAATTAGCGCCTGAATGCATGGGCTCTCCTGTTTCAACATTAAATTCAGATATGCCGTGATATACGCTCGGTGATTCCTCTGCGAAATTATATCCCTTGCCTTTCACGGTATTTATATGCAACAGTACAGGACCGTTAACCAGCTTTGCGCTGTATAGTGCCTCGCAAAGCTGTTCAATATTATTCCCGTCAATCGGGCCCATATATCTGAATCCCAAATCTTCAAAAAATGTGCTTTTGTATATTCTGTTTTTTATGCTGGTTTTAAGATTATATATGCTTTTTGAAATATGTTCACCTACAAGAGGAATACGGTTTATGGCGCGTTCTGTACGGGCTTTCATTCTAAAATATTCAGGTTTTGAACGGATTACGGCGAGATATCGTGCCATAGAGCCTACATTCGGCGAAATTGACATATTATTGTCGTTAAGAATAACAATAAGCCGTGTTTTTGACCGCCCCGCATTGTTCAGCGCCTCATAAGCCAAGCCGCCTGTAAGTGCACCGTCACCAATTACAGCTATCGTGAAATCGCCTTTTCCCAACTGCTTATTTGCGGTCGCAATTCCCAAAGCGGCGGAAATCGAAGTGCTTGAATGACCGCTGTAAAATATATCGTGCAAACTTTCCTCGGGCGAAGAAAAGCCTGAAATTCCGTTTTCTTTACGGAGTGTTGAAAACTTTTCAAAACGTCCTGTTAAAATCTTATGAGTATAAACCTGATGCCCTACATCCCAGATAATTTTATCGTCGGGAGAGTTAAAAACTTTGTGTAAAGCAACGGATAACTCCACAACGCCGAGGTTCGATGAAAGATGCCCGCCGTTTTGAGATACGGTATCCACTAAAACCTGTCTGATTTCACCGCTCAGTTCATCAAGCTCACAATAATTCAGTTTTTTCAAATCATAGGGAGAATTTATATTTCCCAAGAATTTAAAATTTTCCAAAAAACTAACTCCAATCAATATGTTCTGTCAGCCAGCAATAATGCAATTTGTTCAAGAACAGAAGTATCACCGTTAATATCTTTTAATGAATCTATCGCCTTTGCGGTAAGCTCTTTAACATATTCTTTGGATTTTTCAATTCCAAGATACTTCACTACCGTTGATTTATCATTCTTATCGTCACTGCCTACAGGCTTTCCAAGTGTTTTTTCGTCACCGACAATATCAAGTATATCGTCAACGATTTGAAATGCTATTCCAAGATTTTCGCCATAATTGCAGGCGGCTTTAATTTCACGCTGTGTGCAGTTTTCAGATGTTAAGCAACCTAAAACAGCGGCGGCTTTAATAAGCGCACAGGTTTTTAAAGAATACATCTTTGTAACCTCTTCAACAGTAGGGGTTTCGTTTTCAAACTGCAAATCGAGAACCTGACCGCCAACCATACCGTTAATTCCTGCAAATGAAGAGAGGAAAGATACTGCCTTTACAATATTTTCCTTGGAAACACTTCTGACGCAGGAAAGCACACAAAAAGCCTCAGTAAGCAATGCGTCACCTGCAAGAAGTGCGTTGTCTTCACCGAAAGCAATATGACACGAAGGCTTTCCACGACGCATATCGTCATTATCCATACAGGGCAAATCGTCGTGAATAAGCGAATATGTGTGAATCATTTCAACAGCACAGCCAAAATCGACTGCCGCTTCAAAATTACCGCCGCAGGCTTTTGAAAACTCTACAGTCAAGAGGGGCCGTATTCTTTTTCCGCCGCCCTGCGCGCTGTATTTCATAGCGGAGGTAACAACAGATTCCATATTTTCGGAAAGAAGCGCCTCCAACCTTTTTGATACGGTGTCAGCAACGGACGTTATATATTCATTCAAATCATTCATTGATTTTTACCTCGTTCAAATCGGTGATTTTTTGCTTTGCGTCATTCAGCTTGGTTTTACAAAAATCAGCAAGCTTAATTCCCTCTTCGTAAAGCTTTAAGGAATCGTCAAGGGTACTCGTTCCTTCTTCAAGAGTTTTTGCAATTTCTTCAAGTCTCTTTATTGCCTGCTCATATGTCATTTTCATAATTCACCTCAATAATTTTTGCTTTTGCGTTTCCCTTAGCAAAAGTTATATCAACATAATTGCCTACTTTCAGGTCTTTCGACGAGATAACAGCACAGTCGTTTTGCTTTACGATTGCATAACCTCTTGAAAGCACCTTAATAGGACTCAACGTGTGCAGTATTTCACAAATGTGAGAAAACTCAGCTGACAGCAACTCATATTGTTTCACCGTGCTGTCGCAAACGGTTTTTCTTAAAGAATCCAGATACAATTCGCAGTTGTCAAAAAAGCCGTGAGGATTTTCAAGAACCGGTTTATTTAAAATCTCATTAAGTTCCGTGTTCAAATCATCTATCCGTGAAATTACAGAATTATAAATTGAATTTTTAAGGGAAGAAACGAAATAAAGCTGTTCCCTGAAATCGGGTACAGAAAGTTCTGCCGCGGCGGACGGTGTAGGCGCACGCAAATCTGCCGCAAGGTCGCAAATTGTATAATCGGTTTCGTGACCAACACCCGAAATTATCGGGATATGAGAATTATAAATAGCGTACGCTAATTTTTCATCGTTAAAAGGCCACAAATCCTCTGCCGAGCCGCCGCCTCTGGCTATTATAATAACATCAGCGGCGTTCAAAACGTTGATTTTTTCAATAGCACGGCAAATCTGCTCTGCCGCCGTGTCGCCCTGAACCTGAACACCTGCAAAAACAATTTCCGCCAAGGGAAAACGACGGTTTAATACATTGAGAACATCCTGAACAGCGGCACCCGTTGGTGAAGAAATAACGCCGATTTTTGATGGATACTGAGGTATCGTTTTTTTGTGTTCGGGAGAAAAAACACCCTGTTTTGCAAGCTTCTCCTTTGTCTGCTCAAAAGCAAGGGCAAGCGCTCCAACGCCATCGGGTTGCATATCATCAATATATAGCTGATATTTGCCGTCACGCTCATAAATCGAAACTCTGCCGCGTACAATCACGGACATACCGTTTTCCGGCTTAAATTTAAGCCTTGACGCATTGCCCGCGAACATTACAGCACTGATTGAGCACTTCTCGTCTTTCAAGCTCAAATACAAATGACCGCTTTTGTAATGATCGACAAAATTTGATATTTCGCCGCAAACAAAAACATTATTGAGATTATCATCCTGTTCAATAATGGATTTTGTATATAGATTAAGTTGTGAAACCGTTAGTATTAAAGGCGATTGCATATATTATTTCCTCGCATCGCAAATTGAAGCCAAAACAGCCGTTCCGCAAGCATTATCTGCGGAAAACTGCGGTTCTGCAAAATGTGCGTTATATTTTCGGCACAACATATTCTTTATTAAAGCGTTTGACATTACCCCGCCTGAAAAAACAAGGGGTAAATCACCGTATTTTTTCACAAGCTCCTCGGCTGTATCGTCAATTGCCGAATAAACATAGCTTAAACAGTGATGGGCAATTCCGCACTTGTCCTCCCCCTGTTCAAGCATACGCTTACATTGGTTTTCCACTCCCGACAAACTGAAAAAGCCGTTTTTACGGAAAACCTTTATTTTTTTCAAATCATTATGGATGTTTGATGCCAGCTTTTCAAGTTCAGGTCCGCAGGGAAAATCAAGCCCCAACATAATACCTACTCTGTCAACAGCCTGTCCTGCTTTTAAATCAAGCGAATCGGAAATAATTCGGGTGGAAAAATACTTACCCTCGGGCTCTACTAGAATTGCCTGACTTGTCCCTCCCGAAATATGAAATCCAATGAAGCTTTCATTCATCAAATCAAGCCTACCGCAGGAAAAAAGTGCGGCGGCAATATGGCCGTCCTGATGAGAGAACTCATAAAGGGGAATGTTCATAATATTAGCAACAGATTTTGCAACAGAAATACCTGCCAAAAAACACGGCATATATGAGCCATGTTCATTGCACGGTTTTACTGAAACGCCCACACCGCCAATACGGCACGGAAATTCATTAAAAAGCTCTGTAATCAATTGAGGAAGCTGAACAGTGTGGTGAAACACAGCATCACTTTGGCGGATTCCCTTTTCACCTTTTTTAACCGGCAAAAGGAGCTTTTTACCGTGGATTTCTCCCGTATCGCAATCATATAAAGCGACGGAAGTTGTATAATTGCTTGTATCTATTCCGAGATAAATGCTCATTATAAACCGTTCTCTCTGACATATTTCCCAAGTATTCCGTTTATAAAGGAAGCGTCCTCCTGTGAGGCGAATTTTTTTGCAAGCTCAACCGCTTCGTTTATTGAAACACCAGTGGGCACAGACGGAACATACAGCAATTCACAAAACGCAAGTCTCATTATTGCAAGCGTAACCTTGGGTAATCTTTCTATTTTCCAGCCAACGGAGTTTTCACCTATAAGTTTGTCGATTTCATCACGGTTATCGTATGTTAACTGTGCCAGCGAGCAGGCGAAAACATTTTCTTCAATAAGTCTTGCTTCTACTGCATTTTTTATGATTTCCTCAACTGTTAAATCTTCGTTAAAAATTTTTTCGAAAATTAAAGTAAATGCAAGCTCTCTTTCTTCTTTACGAGTCATATTTTCCTCCAAAATAATAAATGCTCCCCGTCAGAAAAAACAGGGAGCAAACTAAGTTTTCTGCGGTTCGGAATGTATATACATAAATTTTATGTATATTGTACCACCGAAAACGCAAAAATTCAATAGATAAATGAATATTTACTCATTTCACATTACTGCGTTCAATAACAGTTATCTTATCAGAGCTGAAATCGGTTTTTGATATTACTATATCCTTAATTTTTAAAAGAATATCTTCTTTTACCGTGCCGTCCGGAAGTATAATCTCAATATTGTCGCTGTCAAGAATAACAAGACATTCCCCTCCTGTTTGAGCTGTAATCAAATTTTCTATATCCGTTTCTTTTTTTATGTTATCGGCAATTTTAATCAGTTGTTCTCTCGCTGATGCTTTTGTATCTTCATCAAAATCGCCGCCTGATACAATACTTTCAAGATGTTCTTTTGAAATATCCCTCGATTGTGTTCTTTTAAGCTTGGCAGACGCAAAATAATCGCTTTCCGTAACATTGCCGCTGTTAACATATTGAGCCTCACCGAGATTTACCTCTGATGTTACCTCAGGCTCTGTTAAATTATTTCGCTGCGGGTTGGTATAGTACCAATTCACAAACACGGCCAAACCCAGCGCGCCTGTTAATGAAATAATAAGCAGTTGTTTTCTTCCGATAATTTTACTTTTCATTGTTTACCTCCGAAGCAGATAATTTTGAGATTGATATTTTTGATGTACTTATATTTAAAACAGCGCTTACCGCTGAATAAATCTGTTGCTGAACGAACTCGTCACTCCCTCCGTCACACACGATTGCCACGCCTCTGATTTTCGGTTCTATTGTTTTCAAAAGTAAGCCGGTATCGTTATCATCTGACTTTATAATTACATAATCATTTTGATTGCTTAAATCATTAGCGTTGTCACTGTTTTTCCTGTTTTCCTTATCATTTTCCGCGTAAATATACTCGGTAGTTTCCGAAACAGTTATCAAAACTTTTGTTCTTCCGGCACCTTCAATGGAGGATACAATACTTTCAACCCTGCTTTCCAAATATTGGCAGTATTCCATTGTACTCATATTTGTATTCAAGCTTTCCTTTTTAGGCTCGCTTTTTTCTTTACCGCCCAATTCAGAAAACATTATCAAAAAAATTCCAATAAAACCAATCACCGTAATAATAACCGTTTTTTTATTTTTACCGAACAACTGCCGCGCCTTATCCGCAATTTCTTTTTTCAACAGACATCAACCTCAAATCCTAATTGTTTGTTTATTGCGTTTTCCACTTCCTGAGCCTTTTCTTTTTGAATAATGTCAACTTTTATGCTTTCAACACAGAGAATACCGTCCTTATTTGAATAGGCTTTTATTTGAATATCAGATATGTCAACGGAAAGCTCCGAACACACATTGGAAATTGACTGTTCAACAATTCTTTCATACGCATCGTCAAAAATTTCATCGTAATTGCTCTGCGTAGTTATTTCCGATTCGGTTCTTTTATTTTCACCGAAAGCGTTGCTCAACGGCACAACTGTGTAAAACAGAATAAACAGTGAAAAAAAGATGTTCACTGATTTTTTAAGCGAAGAATCAGCTAAAATCGTTTTGAAAAGTGACGATAAAATCATTGCGCCGCACACAGAAAGAATCCAAGTTTTAAAACCGTCCATTTTACTTACCCATTATTATGATGACACCTGTTGATATTGTGAGAACGAAAGTTACAAAAAACAGAACAGTATTTATCAGCGAAACTACAGAAGCAAGGCTGTCAATAACATCCGACATATGGTTTAAATCAAACATGGCGGAAACAATCGAACAAATTCCCAAGGCGAAATACCACACCAACAGTTCAACCATAGCCGGAAGATTTATGAGCAAAATTACAATAATTACAAACACGCCCAAAGTGTTTCTCATTATTAAAAAGCTACTGAAAACCGACGAAATTGCATCGCCTACGCTATTACCCACAATTGGAACAAAAGTACCCGAAATAAACCTTATACCTTTTAATACAACGCTGTCCGAAGAACTTGCGAGAATACTTTGTGTTGTTAAAAGCCCTGTAAAAACAGTTGAACAAAGCGACAAAATAATTACAACGGATTTTCTGACTGTTTTCAAAATGCGTTCTCTGTACCCCTCAAAAGAAAAGGAAGAAAGGACGCTGAAAGACAGCAACACACTTATTACAGGCATAAAAAATCTATCTGCAAAGGTGGATATAAACGACGAAATAAAAACTGTGAATGAATTATATGTAAAAGCCAAAGACGGATTTTTTGAAGCAATTATTATTCCTGTCATTATAGGCAAATATGAATTGACAAAAACAGTTGATGTGCGTATTCCTGCAACTGCATCTGTCAGTATTCTGCTGATCGGAGCTATAATGGCAGTCATAACTGTTAAGGTGCACACGAAATAAAGAATATTTATGTTTTTATCCGACTCTTTTAAGAATGATGCGGCAATAGATGTGATTATAAATATAACAATTATCAATGTTATGCTTTTAAAAACTCCTGTGCCGGAGGTCTTTATTGACTTTAACAAGAACTCAATTACTCTTGTCGGGGAAAGATTGAAAATATCGTTAAATTCTATCTCATCAATTCCCATATCCTCCAAATACTCCTTTGTTTGTCCGTCAACCGAATCCCACACAATGCTATAATCTTCTTCGGCGGTAATACCGTATGCAACAAAGGAAAATCCAGTTAAAAATATACAAATCAAAAATACACTTAAAATAATCCTTTTCATATTTATTCCAGCATCTTTAAAGAAAATAAAATCAGCGAATTTATCAGCGGCATACACATTACAAGAATAATAATCCTTGCGGCAACTGTTACAATTCCTGCCATGGAGTTTTCGCCGCTGTCCTTTAAAACATCGCAAAGGAAATCAGTTATTACGGTGATTCCCACAACCTTTAACAGCAAACTTATATGCTTTGAATCAATATTAAAAACTGTAAATGCAGCTAAAATATTTGAAATTGCATCGCTGATTCCGTCAACAGCAACAGAAAATATTAAAGCTATAGTCGCAACACGCAGTAAAAGTATATATTCGGGACGATAGCTCTTTAATATTGCAGAAAAACAAGCATAAATTATTGCAATTGCGGCTATTTTAAAAAGTATATTCATAAACTGAATACTGATTTCAGCTCATCAAATACTGAGCCCAACTGAGGAATAAGCATCGCAATTATCACCACGATACCCGTAAGAACCGTAAGCGTAGCGAATTCCTCCCGACCCGCTTTTGAAAGCATTTGATTAAGAACAGCCACAATTAATCCTATTCCCGCTATTTTGAAAAGAAATGATATATCCATTTTTACACCTATAAAATTAAAATTATTGCTGTTAAAGTTGCGCCCAATACCAGGGCAACAGCACTTTTGCACTTATTGTTTTCACTGCTTTCCAAGGATTTCAGTTTCCCTTTAAAAAACTCGGAATACATCTTACAATTCATCAGTTGTCCCGACAAATCTGACTTCCCGAGCATTGACAAGAAGCCGCGCAAAAAATCACAATCCTCGCTGTCAAGGTATTTTGTAAATGCTTTTTCTGCAATCACATCATCATATGCCTTCTCGTATTCAATAAGCATACCTAACCTTTTGTTTATTTCTTTTATGAACAGTAAAAGACAATAATTTGAAGATGCGGAAAGATTCTTAAATATTTCCTCAACAGAAATTCCGCTGTACTGTAATAAAATACAGATGTTATCAATCATTAAAACGCATTGACGCACCGCTCTCGTATGCTCTTTAATTAGCCTTGCGCACAGTATTGCCGAAAAGCCCCCTGTCGCTGAAATCAAAAGAATCAGAATGTTTTTCATAAAGCACCGCATCGGAATTGACAATACGCTCTATCTTGCACGGCGCGTAGCTTCCGCACAGCATGGCAACCCGATTAAAACCTCCGGATTTAAATAACATTTTAATAAATTTTTTATTTCTCAATTCTTCTATGGAATCGCAGTGCACGCTCAGTAAAAAACGAACACCGCTGTTCAGTCCCTCAAAAATTTTCACCGCCTCTTCGTTACTTCCTATTTCGTCGCATATTATTATATCCGGCGACATTGTCCTGACGGCGATTGATATACCCGTGTGCTTTGGAAAGCCGTAGATAACATCTGTATTGGGGCCCAAGTCTGCTATGCCGTTTTTCGCGGAGAATAACTCTTTTCGTTCATCTACGACACAAACTTTGTAGTACCGGCCGGTTCTTCCCGAAGAGAGCTGATATGCAATATCTTTCAGCAAGGTGGTTTTCCCCGAAGAGGGCGCCCCCGCAATAATCAGGCTTTCTATACCGTTTGAAAAAACTGAGTCGAACAGAGCATCTGAACACCCTTTTTCAAAGCGTGGGATTCTTATATTCAGGCTGCTGATATCTTTTACTGATTTCACCTCCGTTTTGTCATAGACGGCCGTTCCGCACAAACCTACTCTCGCACCGTTAGGCAACGTGATATATCCGCTAAGTATGTCCTCATAATGGCTGTGCATTGAATATCCGCACATTTTGTTTAATGTATCAACAATCTCGTTTTCAGTTGCGGTAACGCAATTACATGACAAAATTAAAGTTGATTTTGAATTTTGAGTTAAAAAACTGCTCCCTGACCTTGTGACAAGCACAACAGGACGGTTTGCTCGCAATCTAATTTCCTGCAATTCGACTATAAGCTGTTCATTTATGTCTTTTAAAAGCGCCCGAATTCTCGGAGAAATAAATGAAATAATATAGTTGAATTCATTTATAACATCTTTGTTCACATTATCACCTCGCTAAATACTATGATTACTTGTCCCCTGTTAGTACAAAACTTTCTTGAAATAAACCGTACTGTATGATATACTGAAAACAGAAATGTTGAAAGGTGTTTTTTATGGCAAACAAGGTTAAGATCTTCTTTAAAAACAATAAATATATATTAGCTTCCGGCGGAATTGCTTTATTTATAATTCTGCTGATTTATTTTTGCTTCGATATTATACCTTTCGGTGACAGAACTGTGTACCGTATGGATTTGTATCATCAATACGGTCCTCTTTTTTCGGAATTTTACGACAGGCTGACCTCGCACGAATCATTGATATATTCTTGGAATACCGGGCTTGGCAGTTCGTTTTTCGGCAACTTTTTTAATTATCTTTCCAGTCCTGTTTCTCTCATTATTCTTCTATTCGGCCATAAAAACACTTTTGAAGCAGTCGCGGCGATGATTGCAATAAAAGCTGTTCTCAGCGCAATGTCCATGTCCTTTTATCTTAAAAAGTCACAGAAAGGCGACAGCTTTGTGACATCTGCTTTTGGCGTGCTGTATGCGTTCAGTGCATATTTTATTGCTTATTACTGGAATATCATGTGGATTGACGCGTTATACATTTTACCCTTCGTTGCCCTCGGAATAGAGAGAATAATAGAAAGCGGTAAAACCAAAACATATATAATCGCACTTGCATTGGCAATTTTTTCAAACTATTACATCGGTTATATGATTTGCATATTCTCCTGTATATATTTTATTTACCACTATGTATGTTCAATCAATTCAATAAAAGAAAAAAAGAAATATTTAGACAACGGCGGTTTTGTAAATAAAATCAAAAACTCATTCTTCCTTAAAAGCGGAATAAGATTTGCTTTGGCGTCTGTTTCGGTAGGTATAATGCTTCTCTGCGTTTTACTTCCCATTGCACATGTTTTAAAAACCTCCTCCGCTACAACGGGATCAGCGCCTGTTGAAGCAAAGTTCTATTTTAATATTTTTGACTTTCTGGCAAACCATCTTGCAAGCCTCGAACCAACCATAAGAAGCAGCGGCGATGATGTTCTTCCCAATATATACTGCGGAATGCTGACAATCTTTTTGATACCCTTTTATTTCTTTTCAAAGAGAATTTCATCATATGAAAAAATTGCCTCTGCGGTTTTAATAGCTTTAATGTATTTCAGTTTCAGTCTTAATTATATAAATTTCTTCTGGCACGGCTTTCATTTCCCGAACGACCTCCCATACCGTCAGTCATTCATATATTCCTTCATTTTGATTATATTGGCTTATAAAGCCTTTAAGAATATTGATGAATACGATAAAAAGCATATTTTAGGCGTTGGAATTGCTTTGATTGCATTTATTGTTTTAGTACAGGAAACAGGGTCAAAAAATGTTGGCGACAATACAGTATATATCAGCATCGCATTTGTTTTCTTATACTCAATAGTTTTAGGTCTTATAAACAGCAAGAAAAATCAGGCATATGCTCTCTCGATTATGCTTTTGTGCTCCGTAACGGCAGAGGCAATAACCGCAAGTACCGACCATTATGTAGCCAATCAGACAAAAGAATCATATGTTTCTGATTTTGATGATTTCAAACAACTTCAAAAATCAGTTGACGATAACGATACAGCTTTGTTTTATCGCTCGGAATTATCAAATCTCCGCGCACGGATGGACCCCAGCTGGTATGACTACAACGGCGTATCGGTATTCTCATCGATGGCGTATGAAAAAGTTGCAAATTTACAAAAAGGCGTCGGTCTTTACGGTAATAAAATCAACAGCTTTACCTACCACCCGCAAACCCCGGTTTACAATTCAATGTTCTCTTTAAAATATATATATGACAAAAGCTCGTTGATTTCACCCTGTGATTTCTATGATTATAAAGATGCAAACGGAAAATATTCAGTATATGAAAACAAATATGCTTTGAATATCGCTTATCCCGTTTTATCTGAATTATCACAATGGGACGCTTCCAAATACGATAATCCCGTAGAAGCACAGGAGGAATATTTCAGACTCTCCACAGGCGTTGATAATGTATTTGATGAAATATATGACTATGAAATAATAAACGGTAATGTTCTGCCAATTGATACTGACAGTATAGAGGCAGGCAAGCTTGCGCTGAATAAGACATCGCCCGAATATTCAGGCTCCGCAACTGTTGAGATTAAGGCAAAAGAACGGGAAAACATTTATATCTATGTAAATTCAAGAAATTTAGATACTGTTACAATATTTTCTCCCAGAATAACCACATCAATGAATGTTAACGACGGTTATATACTTGACCTCGGTGTTCATGAGCCGGATGATGTGATTTCCATAGAACTGCCGATAAAAGACTCTCTTGACTACGCAAGCGTTGACTTTATCGCCTTTACAGTTAATCAGGAAAAGTTTGTTGAGGGATATGAAAAACTCCGTCAGGGGCAATTAGAATACGACAAATTCAGCGATACGCTGATTTCAGGAACTTTTAATGCCGAAGCTGACGAAATACTTTACACATCGATACCTTATGACGATGGTTGGAATGTATATATCGACGGTAAAAAGGTTAACAGCAAAAATATAATCAAAATATCCGACGCTTTAATAGGCGTTGCTGTGCCCGAGGGTGAACATACGGTCACATTTTCCTATAAACTGCCGTACCTTCAAGGTTCAATAATGATTTCCTGCATTTTCACAATCATTTTACTGTTAATTTACATTTTAAAAGAAAGAAAATTATTGTTCTTTAAGAAAACAAAAGATAGCCTTTGGAAAAGGGCGAAAAAAGCTCAATCAAATGCCGAAATATTCCAAAATAATTCAGATACGGTTATCACATTCGATACTGAACAGGATATAAACGACAAACCAAACGACACGGAATAAACAATCTTAAAGAAAAACAGCCGGTGCTCTTAAATAAAAGCATCGGCTGTTTTTTGTTGAATAGATTATAATAGTTTTTTAAGGTATTTACCCGTGTAAGATTTATCGCACTTTGCAACATCTTCGGGTGTACCGCAGGCGACAATCTCACCGCCCTTATCTCCTCCTTCGGGCCCTAAATCAATGATATAATCCGCTGTTTTAATTACATCTAGATTATGTTCAATCACAATAACCGTATTGCCTGCATCAACAAGGCGCTGTAATACTTCAATCAGCTTGTGCACATCTGCCGTGTGTAAGCCGGTGGTGGGCTCATCAAGAATATATACGGTTTTTCCCGTTGGGCGCTTTGAAAGTTCGGTAGAAAGCTTTACACGCTGTGCTTCACCGCCTGAAAGGGTTGTTGCAGACTGACCTAGCTTGACATACCCAAGTCCTACATCGGTAACGGTTTGCAGTTTCCTCTTAATTTTCGGAATATTTCCGAAAAACTCCATTGCCTCTTCAAAGGTCATATCAAGAACATCATAAATACTTTTACCCTTATATTTTACTTCAAGAGTCTCACGGTTATATCTTGCACCCTTGCAGACCTCACACGGTACATACACATCGGCAAGAAAGTGCATCTCAATTTTCACAATACCGTCGCCCTGGCACGCCTCACACCGTCCGCCTTTAACATTAAATGAAAATCTACCGGAATTATATCCTCGGATTTTGGCGTCCTGCGTTGAGGCAAAAAGCTCTCTTATATCGGTAAATACTCCCGTATATGTTGCAGGGTTTGAGCGCGGTGTTCTGCCGATGGGAGATTGGTCAATTGCTATTACCTTATCAAGATTTTCAAGTCCCGTCATTTCATCGAATTTACCCATAGGCTTTTTCGCACGGTTTAGCTCATTGGCAAGATTTTTATAGAGTATTTCATTTACAAGAGATGATTTTCCCGAGCCTGAAACGCCTGTTACGCAGGTAAAGCAACCCAAAGGAAACTTAACATCTATATTTTTTAGGTTGTTTTCAGCCGCACCTTTAACCGTTATACAATTACCGTTGCCTGTTCTGCGTTTTTCGGGAACGGGTATTTTTCGCTTGCCTGACAAATACATTCCCGTAATTGATTCTTTACAGTTTATTATATCGTCAACCGTTCCTGCACAAACAACCTCACCGCCGTGAATGCCTGCACCGGGACCGATATCCACAATATAATCGGCTTCACGCATTGTATCCTCATCATGCTCAACGACGATTAAAGTGTTTCCCAAATCTCTCAGGTTTTTAAGCGTACCCAAAAGTTTATCGTTATCACGCTGATGCAAACCGATGCTGGGCTCATCGAGAATATATACAACTCCCATAAGGGAAGATCCTATTTGTGTTGCAAGCCTTATTCGCTGACTTTCGCCGCCTGAAAGCGTACCTGAGGAGCGTGACAAGGTTAAATACTCCAATCCCACACTTTTTAGGAATGACAATCGGTCCTTAATCTCTTTCAAAACTGTTTTTGCAATAAACCGTTCTTTTTCCGTAAGACTGAGTTCATCTATGAATTTTAATGCGGCTGTAATAGACATATCGCAAAATTCACTTATATTTTTGCCCCCCACGGTAACGGAAAGTATTTCGGGTTTTAACCGTGTTCCGCCGCAGTCGGGACAGCGGCTTGAAGTCATCACCTGCTCAATTTCCCACCGTGACCAATCGCTTGTTGTTTCTCTGTATCGACGTTCAAGATTATTGACAATACCCTCAAACTCACTCAAATATGTTCCCGAGCCGTAAAGAGTTGAGCGCGACATCTTGAGTTTTCGGTCTGTACCGTACAGAATAGCGTTAACGCCCTCCTCCGATATATCTTTTATCGGCGTTTTAAGTGTGAACCCGAATTCCTTGCCCAAAGCAATATAATACATTTCTGAAATTGAGCCTTTATCTGCTTTCCCCCAGCCGCTGGCACAGATTGCGCCCTCTGCAATTGATAGGCTTCTGTTTGGAATTACCAAATCGGGATTAACCTTTAAAAATGTTCCTAATCCCGTGCATTTCGGGCAGGCGCCGTATGGGTTGTTAAAGGAAAACATACGCGGAGAAAGCTCGTCAATGCTGATTCCGTGCTCAGGGCAAGCATAATTCAGCGAATACAAATGCTCCGAATCGCCGATTACATCAATTATGACATTGCCGCCTGAAAGCTTTGTTGCTGTTTCAATGGAATCTGCAAGTCTGCTTCTTATACCGTCTTTCACAACAAGTCTGTCAACTACTATATCAATATTATGCTTATGGGTTTTTAAAAGCTTGATTTCATCTGATAAATCAGTTATTTCGCCGTCAATTCTCGCTCTTACAAAGCCGGCTTTCATAGCGCCCGCAATTTCTTTGGTATGTTCGCCTTTTTTTCCTCTTATTACGGGGGATAAAACCTGAAATTTTGTTCCCTCGTCAAATGCAAGAACACAATCAACAATCTGGTCAACGGTTTGCTGTTTAATTTCTCTGCCGCAGACAGGACAGTGTGGAATACCTATTCGCGCATAAAGCAGCCTTAAATAATCATAAATTTCCGTAACCGTTCCCACAGTTGAGCGGGGATTTTTCGAGGTTGTCTTTTGGTCAATAGATATTGCAGGAGAAAGCCCCTCAATAGATTCAACATTGGGCTTTTCCATTTGTCCTAAAAACATTCGCGCATACGATGACAGGGATTCAATATATCTACGCTGACCTTCAGCATAGATTGTATCAAAGGCCAAGGAGGACTTTCCCGAGCCTGAAAGTCCCGTAAAAACAACAAGCTTATCACGCGGTATTTCAACGCTGACATCTTTTAAATTATTCTCTTTTGCACCTTTTACGATGATTTTATTGTGCTCCATTTTCAACATCCTTTTGATGAAGATATTCTTTTAAACCGTTTTTTCCCTCAACGGTTACGGGTTTTATCCATTTCATTGATTTATAATATCTTAAACACAGTATTGTTTTTGCGTAATCCTCGAAAATATACATTACTGCAAACGCCACTGTAAACGGAACTTTCAGTACATATACAGAAATCAATGTTGCGGGAAGAGATAAGCACCAAAGACAGAATAAGTCAAATTTCACGCCTGTTACGGTATCTCCGCCTGAGCGGAAAACACCTACAATCAGAATATATGGCATCTGTCTGATTGTGAACTCAAAAGCATAAATTGCCATTATGGTCATTGCCGCGTCCAGAGTAACCTGAGTAATATTGTTGTTTAAATTGAAAATACCGATCAGCTGTGCTCTTAAAGTAAAGATCAGCACCGAAACAGCCAAGGCAAGCATAGGAACCAGTAATACAAACCTTTTGGAATCCTGCACTCCCCGCTCAATCTTACCTTTTCCAACAGATTTGCCCACCATGATACAACAGGCATTACAAATGCCGATAAAGAAAACAAAAGCGATATTTTCAAAGCTTCTTAAAATCGTTATTGCGGCAAAATACTCATATCCCATATGTCCGAATATGATATTAAAAGCAAATGTTCCTGCGCCCCACATTGATTCGTTAAATATAACGGGAAGAGCTTTTTTATAAAACTCTTTAATATCTTTGAACCTAAATCCGAATGTATGTTTAATCGGCGCATACAGAATGTTTTTCTTCACCATTGATACAGTAAGGATAGCAAAAACTCCAACCCAAGCCGAAATTGAAGTTGCGAGCGCCGCTCCCTTAATCCCCATAGCAGAGAAACCGCATTTCCCGAAAATCATACCGTAATCCAAAAAAATGTTTAAAACCGTTGTGAGCACAGAAACATACATGGGAAGCTTCACATTTTCTACGGAACGCAAAACAGATGAAAGGATATTGGTTATAGCAACAGCAGGGTAAGACAAACAAACAATAATCAAATATCGCTTGCCCTCATCAATAACAGAAGGATTATTATTAAAGATGTTTATTACAAGCTCGGGTGCCGCAAGGCTTACTGTCGTAAAAACTCCTGACACAAGAACGGCGGATAGAACTGCTATTCCGCAGGTCATATTTATTCTTTTTATATTTTTAATACCCCAATACTGGGCAACAAAAACAGAGGCTCCTGAACTTATTCCTATAAGAATCATATTGAGAAGCCAGCCCCACTGACCCATCATTCCCACAGCAGAAAGCGAAACATCGCCAAGTTGACTGACAAACAATGTATCGGCAAGGGTGAAGGAGCTTATCAGCATATTTTGCAATGCAATCGGTGTTGCAAGCCTGAATGCAGTACGCCAAAAACCTCTGTCACTGAATAGTTTTATCATTATTATTTATTTCTCCGATTTTAATTTTTCTATTTTATCGCGCAAATAAGCCGCATGCTCAAATTCGAGTATTTTAGCGGCAGCCTTCATCTCCTCGGTTAAGCGGATAATGAGCTTTTGCTTTTCGTCTCGGCTCATTCTGCGTTTTGAAGATTTATCATGACTTGAAATTTCCAAAACATCACGAACATCTTTAACAATAGTTTGGGGAACAATTCCGTGCTCCTCATTATACGCAATTTGCTTCTCACGGCGGCGATATGTTTCACTTATAGCCTTTTCCATTGAGTCCGTAACATTATCGGCATACATAATCACCTGACCGTTTGCATTTCTGGCAGCTCTACCGATAATCTGCACAAGCGAGGTTTCGGAGCGCAAAAAGCCCTCTTTATCCGCATCAAGTATGGCTATCAGCGACACTTCGGGAATATCAAGCCCCTCGCGCAAAAGGTTAATTCCCACCAAAACATCGAATTCACCAAGCCGCAAATCACGGATAAGCTCCATTCTTTCAATGGTATCGATGTCATAATGCATATACCTTACTTTGATACCGTGCTGTGAAAGAAATTCTGTTAGGTTTTCAGCCATTTTTTTAGTAAGTGTAGTTACAAGAACACGCTCTTTTTTCTCAATTCGTATATTGATTTCAGATATTAAATCGTCAATTTGACCCTCTGTGCCTCTTACTGAAATTTCAGGGTCAAGAAGCCCTGTGGGACGAATAACCTGTTCTGCAATTTGCATGCTTTTTTCTTTTTCAAAGGGTCCGGGTGTAGCACTCACAAATATTTTTTGACCTGTTTTTCCATAAAATTCGTCAAAAGTCAAAGGTCTGTTATCATACGCTGAGGGCAAACGGAATCCAAAATTAACAAGACTGTCTTTTCGTGAACGGTCTCCGCCATACATTCCCCTGACCTGCGGCAGTGTAACATGCGACTCATCGACAAAAAGCAAATAATCATCGGGGAAATAGTCAAGGAGGGTAAAAGGCGGTTCACCGGGTTTTCTGCCGGACATAATAGCAGAGTAATTTTCAATTCCCTTGCAAAAGCCTGTTTCACGAAGCATCTCCATATCATATTCTGTACGCTGACGAATTCTTTGCGCTTCGATAAGCTTACCTGCTTTTTCAAATTCTGCAACCTGCTTTTCCATTTCGGCATATATTTGTTCAAGAGCACTTTCCATTTTTTCAGGAGAAACAACATAGTGCGAAGCAGGATAAATCGCAATATGAGATACCGTGTTTTTAACAGCGCCTGTCAACGGGTTTATTTCACTGATACGGTCAACCTCGTCGCCGAAAAATTCAACTCTTATTGCGGTATCGTTTGAGTATGCAGGGAAAATTTCAACAATATCTCCCCTAACTCTGAATTTGTTTCTTATAAAGTTTATATCGTTTCGCTCATATTGGATAGTTACAAGCTTTTCAATAAGCTCATCACGGCTCTTTTGCATACCTGTACGCAAAGAAATAACCATATTTTTATAGTCAATGGGGTCGCCGAGAGAATATATGCAGGAAACACTGGCAACTATTATGACATCGCGCCTTTCGGACAAAGCGGAGGTTGCAGAATGGCGCAGCTTGTCAATTTCATCGTTTATTGCAGAATCCTTTTCAATGTAAGTATCAGTAGTGGCAATGTACGCTTCGGGCTGATAATAGTCATAATAACTGACAAAATACTCAACCGCATTTTCGGGAAAAAACTCCTTAAACTCGGAACAAAGCTGACCTGCAAGAGTTTTATTGTGGGCGAGTACAAGTGTGGGGCGGTTAAGCTTTGCAATAATATTAGCCATAGTAAATGTTTTTCCGGACCCTGTAACGCCCAGAAGGGTTTGTTCTTTATAGCCTTTTTCAATACCCTTTACAAGCTTTTCTATGGCCTGCGGCTGGTCACCTGTGGGCTGATAATTGCTCACCAGTTTAAACATAAATCCACCTCGTACATTTGTTCGATTTATTATACAACAAAGATTTAATAAAATCAACATTATTCTAACCATAATTTCATAAAATTTATCGGTGATTTTTATGATGAATTACATATGGACTTTTTTAATAGTTTTTTCTCTTGTTTCGGCGATATATTACGGAAATATAGGGGCACTTTCCTCGGGAATAATCAACAGCGGAAACACTGCGGTTAATTTATGCATAAGCCTTTTGGGAACTTTTTGCCTATGGAACGGAATTATGAACGTTGCTGAAAAATCGGGACTTTCAAAAGCGTTTGCAAAGTTACTCTCCCCCGTTTTGTGCAGGATTTTCAAAGGCATGAAGCATGATGATGAGGCTCTTTTGCCGATTAGCCTTAACATTTCCTCAAATCTTTTGGGGCTTTCCAATGCAGCTACTCCCCTTGGAATTGAAGCTATGAAAAGACTTGCAAATAACAATAAACAAAAAACTGTACCTGATAACAATATGGTTATATTCGTCGTGATGAACACTGCCGCTTTGCGACTGATACCGACAACCGTTGCCGCTTTACGAGCAAACCATCAATCCGAAAATTCCCTCGAAATAATGCTCCCTTCAATCATCACTTCTGTAATAGCGCTTACAGTCGGAATACTTACAACAAAAATATTTGAAAGGATATTTAAGTATGATTAAAGCGTCTAACTATATCCTGCCTGTATTTGTATGTGTTGTAATTCTTTTCGGAATATATAAAAGAGTTGATGTGTTTAACACATTTATTGATGGCGCAAAAAAAGGATTCGATGTGTTTCTTTCAATACTGCCCTCTTTAACGGCACTCTTTTTGGCAGTTGAAATGTTGAAAACATCGGGCGGAATTAAAATACTTACTTTTATTTTATCCCCTGTTGCAAAGCTTTTGAATATACCCAACGAGGTGCTTCCTCTCTGTATCTTATCTCCTGTTTCAGGCGGTGGCTCATTAAGCGTTTACGAAACAATACTGTCGGAATACGGACCAGATTCGTATATCGGCAGAGTTGCTTCGGTTATGATGGGTTCAACGGAAACAACTTTTTATGCAATAGCTGTATATTACGGCGCAGTGGGCGTAAAAAAAATACGGCACACAGCAATTTGTTCACTGTGTGCCGATTTTACAAGTTTTATTTTAGCCGGTATTACGGTTCGCTTATTTTTCTATTAAAGAAACGCCGCTCATTTCTTTCGGCTGTTCCAAGCCCATAATATCAAGCATTGTGGGTGAAAGATCGCACAATCTACCGCCCTGTTGCTTTAATTTGCAGTCCTTGCCGACTACAACAAGCGGAACAGGATTTGTAGTGTGCGCTGTAAAGGGCGAACCGTCGTCTTCATACATTTTATCGGCGTTGCCGTGGTCAGCAGTGATAAGAATTACGCCGTCCATCTGCATAACGGCATCCACTAACTTGCCGACGCAGGTATCCACAGCCTCAACAGCTTTAACTGCCGCATCGAAAATGCCTGTGTGTCCGACCATATCGCAGTTTGCGTAGTTGAGAATTACAACATCGTATTTGCCGCTCAAAATCTGTTCGCAAGCCGCATCGCAAACCTCGTATGCGCTCATTTCGGGCTTTAAGTCGAAGGTTGAAATTTTCGGAGAGTCAATGAGGATTCTGTCCTCACCCGGATAAGTCTTTTCTTCACCGCCGTTGTAGAAGAATGTAACATGGGCATACTTCTGTGTTTCAGCAATGCGAAGTTGTGTTTTACCGAGCTTGGAAAGGTACTCACCCATTGTGTTGGTAAGCGCCTCGGGCTTAAATGCGACCTCAACATTTGGCATTTCCGCATCATACTGCGTCATGCAGACATAGTAAAGCGGGAAGAATGCCTTTCTCTCAAAGCCGTTGAAATCGGGGTCAACAAAGGTTCTTGTAATCTCACGCGCACGATCGGGGCGGAAATTGAAGAATATAACGGAATCGTTCGCCGCAATGGGTGCGCCGCCCGCAACTACGGTGGGCATTACGAACTCATCGGTTAAGTTTTTGCCGTCCTCATCAATGGTTTCGTATGACTTTTTCACGGCATCTAACGCGCTGTCAGTGAGGATTCCCTCGCGGTTCACCATTGCGTTATATGCCATACCGACTCTGTCCCACATATTGTCGCGATCCATCGCATAAAATCTACCCATAACCGTAGCGATTTTGCCCACGCCGATTTCGGACATTTTATCCTCTAACTGTGCGATGTATTCAACGCCTGATGACGGAGGTACATCTCTGCCGTCCAAAAGAGCGTGAACATACACTTTTCCAAGACCGTTTTTCTTAGCAAGCTCCAAAAGCGCATACAAATGTGTGTTGTGGCTGTGCACACCGCCGTCGGACAAAAGCCCGATAAGGTGCAATGCAGAATCGTTTAATTTACAGTTTTCAACTGCTTTCAAGAAAGCATCGTTTTGGAAGAAATCACCGTCCTGAATGGATTTTGTAATTCTTGTGAGTTCCTGATACACAACACGGCCTGCACCGATATTTGTGTGTCCAACCTCTGAGTTGCCCATCTGCCCGTCGGGAAGGCCTACATCCATTCCCGATGCGCCGATATAGGTCATGGGATTGTTCTTGAAAATCTCGTCAAGACGGGGTGTATTTGCGGCAACAATGGCGTTGCCGTAATCGGACGGATTATAACCGAAGCCGTCCATAATGCATAAAACAACAGGTTTTTTCATCAAAGTCACCTTAAAAAATCAATTATTTAGAAGCAGCAGCAACAATCTTCGCGAAATCCGGTGCTTTCAAAGAAGCGCCGCCGATAAGGCCGCCGTCAACATTCACTTTTGCAACCAATTCGTCTGCGTTGCCTGCGTTCATTGAACCGCCGTACTGTACGGTAACGGTTTCCGCAACATCAGCGCCGTAGGCTTCTGCGATTGCGGCACGGACGAAGCCGTTGCCCTCGTCTGCCTGCTCTGCGGTAGCCGTAACGCCTGTACCGATTGCCCAAACGGGTTCATACGCAATGATAACATTTTTGAGTTGTTCTTTTGTTACATTGGTAAGCGCCATTTTGGTCTGGAATTTGAGGAGAGTTTCGGTGTAGCCCAGCTCTCTCTGCTCCAAAGTTTCACCAACGCAGATAATTGCTTTCAAGCCTGCATTCAAAGCAGCAAGAGAACGAAGGTTTACGGTCTGGTCAGTCTCACCGAAATATGTTCTTCTTTCGCTGTGGCCGATAACTACATATTCAACGCCTGCTTCTTTGAGCATATCAGCGGAAACTTCACCTGTATATGCGCCCGATGCCTTGAAATGAATATTCTCTGCACCGATTTTGATGTTAGAGCCTTTTGCGGCCTCAACAGCGGCGGGAATGTCAATAAATGGTACGCAAAGTACGACATCACACTTTGCGTCTGCAACCAAAGGCTTCATTTCTTCAATAAGTGCCTTTGCCTCGGACGGGGTTTTGTTCATTTTCCAGTTACCTGCGATAACTGCTTTACGAAGTTCTTTTTTCATGAAATTTTACTCCTCTTTACAAGTTTACAGGTGAGTAAAAATACCCACCTGTAACCGTTATTTTTCTTATTTATCGTTCAGTGCCGCAATACCGGGAAGCTCTTTACCCTCAAGGTACTCAAGGGAAGCGCCGCCGCCTGTGGAGATGTGGGACATTTTATCAGCAAAGCCGAGTTTCTGAATTGCAGCAGCAGAGTCGCCGCCGCCGATGATGGAAATTGCGCCGCTGTTTGCAATAGCAGTTGCAACCGCAACAGTACCGGAAGCAAAGTTCTCCCACTCGGAAACGCCCATAGGTCCGTTCCAAATAACAGTGCCTGCGTCTTTTACAGCTTCAGCAAAGATTTCCTGTGTTCTCGGTCCGATATCCAGTCCCATCCAGCCGTCGGGAATTTCGTCGGAATTAACAACCATAGCCTCAGTATCGGGCTTATATTCTCTGCCGACCTTATTGTCAACAGGAATTAAGAACTTAACACCTTTTTCCTCTGCTTTTTTCATCATTTCGGAAGCAAGCTCTACTTTATCAGCCTCTAAAAGAGAATCGCCGATGCTGTGACCCAAAGCCTTCATAAAGGTATAAGCCATACCGCCGCCGATAATCAAAGTGTCGCACTTATCAATCAAGTTGGTGATAACACCGATTTTATCAGAAACTTTTGCGCCGCCGAGGATAGCAACAAGAGGTCTCTTCGGATTTTCAAGGGCACCGCCAATAAACTGAATTTCTTTCTGAATAAGATAACCGCAAGCCGCAGGAAGGAATTCTGCAACGCCTGTTGTTGAGGAATGTGCTCTGTGTGCAGAACCGAATGCATCGTTTACATACAAATCTGCAAGAGCGGCAAACTT
>JBJEPX010000007.1:0-18409 GCA_051881455.1 Candidatus Fimenecus sp.
GCTTTTGAGACGGCAGTCGGGCTGACGCCCGACAACGGTGAAAAAGTGAAAATACACCGTAATATCAAATTTTCGGCATATTGAGTTCAACTCCCCTCACCTTAAGCATTGAGAGCTTTGAAAACTCACCGATTTTCAACATATTATCGCCTCCGCACCTTAAATACTAAACTATCCCCTAAAAGGAGAGTCAAGAACTTTTTTTATTTTATCATTAAATTATGAAAAATTCCACAGGCGAACTGCACAATATGCACGGTTTTTGTTCGTTTGCGGAAATATAAAGGTATAAATTTATGAAAAGGTTTGAGTATAGGAGTAAGGATTTTTATTTGACATTGTGTTGATATTGTGTCATAATATTAAATAAGGAAATAGTTTGTCTTTTGAGTTTCTTGGAGGGAAAAAGATGAAATTAAGAATTTTGAGAATTATTGCGGGGATAACCGCAGTTGTTTTGATGTGCACTTGCCTTGCGGCATGCGGAAAGGGCAACGGAGACGAAAATACTACCGGCGTTACAAAGCCTAGTTCTGTTGAGGCTCCAAGTGATGACGATATGGTTAATTTGGACGATTTGACTATTGATGAGTCGAGCAATGTTGAGGATACATCGGATGAGGTTACATTGCCCTCTGTTTCACCGTCAGGCGGAAGCACTTCCGGCGGAAACACCTCAGGCGGCAATACAACGGGCGGAAATACCTCCGGTGGAAATCAGAGTACTTCTTCAACACAGCTCACAACCGAGGATGTTATCAGAACAGTAAAAGCGTTGGGCTATGAATATGATGAGGAGCAGGGTATTTTCTATTCAACGCTTAATCCCTGGCAGCGCCATTTCGGCTTCGGCGATGCATATGACGAGGCGGCAGTTTATGCCAATATGAGATACACTACAATAAAGGTTGATTTTGTATATCAGGGCTTGCTTTGGAGAATTCAGTGCTGGAAAGGTCAGTACGGCGTTCTTGCAGGCGGTGAGATGGGCGTTTATACAAAGGACCCCAATGATACCTCGTCCGATTTCTATGAGTGCGCTTCCGATGAAAACCTGCTTGAAATGCAGTTTAAGTTTTATAAAACCGTAGGCGATTTCAATAGAAAAGCACCTGCGTTTGAGCGTAAGCTTCAAGAGCATTGGTGGCTTACGGGCTTCCAGTTCGGATATTGCGACCCCAAGGTTTGCGTAATGGAAATGACTCTTAATGCAAGGGATACCGCCATGGCGAACGGTATTGAAAAAGGTCTTAAAGCCGTTACCGATAAAAACGGCAATCTTAACGCCTTTAAACAATACACAGGCACAAACAGTACGGGAAGCGATTTTTACATAAGAAACGGCAATACTTTCAGAATTATCTGGGTAAAGGCCGGTTATCAGAATTACGCATAATTTATAAAATGTTTTTTTAAGCGGCAGGTGGATATCTGCCGCTTTGTTTTTTGGGAAAACCGCATAAAATCGGAAGCAATATTTATAGTTTATATGTATAAGAAAATTATTTTCAAGAAATTTCTTTATTACAGTTGAAAATAGCTGTATTTTAGTGTAAAATATACAAACAGACTTTAATTATCATTGCTTTTTATAAATTTTTTTGGAGGATTTGTATGAATTATTCGCTTACAAAGAAGCAAGCAAAGGAGCTTGTAGAGTCAAAGCTTTCCCACTTTATAGGCGTCAGCCCCAAAGAGGCTACCAATGAGCAATTTTACAAGGCGATTTCCCTTATCGTCAGAGATATGATGAGTCAGGGCAGAGCCGAATTTTCAAAAAAAGGCTCCCAAAAGGGAACAAAGAGAGTTTATTACCTCTGCATGGAGTTCCTTATGGGACGCTCCCTTAAAAACAACCTTTATAACCTTAATCTTACCTCTGTGTTTGAGAGCGTTTTAAAGGATTACGGCGTAAAGATGGACAGCATTTATGACTGTGAGCCTGACGCAGGCTTGGGCAACGGCGGTCTGGGCCGTCTCGCCGCCTGTTATCTTGACGGTCTTGCAACACAGGGCTATGTGGCAAAGGGATATTCAATTCTTTATGAATACGGTATTTTCAAGCAGAAAATTGTTGACGGCTGGCAGACGGAATTGCCCGATTTCTGGCTTCCCGGCGGTGAGGTATGGTTAGTCCCTCATGAAGAAAGCGCTTTCGAGGTAAAATTTGAAGGTAATGTAAAAGACACATGGGAGGGACCCTATCACCATGTTGAGCTTGAAAATGCAAGCACAATTCAGGCAATCCCTTATGATATGCATGTTGCAGGTAAGGACGGCAAGGGCGTTTCCGTGCTCCGTCTGTGGTCTGCAAAGGCTCCCGGACTTGATATGACTCTCTTTAATCAGGGCGACTATATGCGCGCTATGGAGCGCAATGCCATGGCAGAGGTAATAAGCAAGGTGCTTTATCCTGCCGACAATCACCCCGAGGGAAAATCGCTTCGTCTTCGTCAGCAGTATTTCCTTGTTTCCGCTTCAATTCAGGATATTGTTCAGCACCATCTCCGTGAATTCGGCACAATGGATAACTTCGCGCAAAAGGTTGCAATCCATGTTAACGATACTCACCCCACAATGGCAATCCCCGAGCTTATGCGTATTCTTCTTGATGAGTGCGGCTACGGCTGGGACGACGCTTGGAACATTGTTACAAATACCGTGGCATATACAAACCATACGGTTATGAAAGAGGCTCTTGAATGCTGGCCCGAGGACCTTTATAAAAGACTTATGCCCAGAATTTGGCAAATTACAAAAGAAATTGACAACCGTTTCCGTTCATTTGTATGGCAGGGCACAGGCAATGCCGACACAGTTGAGAGAATGGCAATTATTTCCAACGGCGTTGTCAGAATGGCAAACCTTTGCGTTGCAGGCTCTCATTGCGTAAACGGCGTTTCCGCTCTTCACAGCGATATTTTAAAGGATACGGTATTCTCGGATTTCTACGCTCTTACACCCAACAAGTTTACGAATGTTACAAACGGTATTGCGCATCGCCGCTGGCTTTGCCAGTCAAATCCCAAGCTTTCTGCTCTCCTTACAGAGCTTATCGGTGACGGTTATGTAAAAAATGCCGATACACTCCTTGATTTGAGAAAGTTTAAGGACGACAAGACTGTTCTTGAAGAATTAGGCAAGATTAAGCGCGCAAACAAAGAAGAATTTGCAAAATATGTGTTGAAACACAACGGTGTAGAGCTTGACCCCGATTCAATTTTTGATGTTCAGGTAAAGAGACTTCACGAGTACAAGCGTCAGCATCTTAACGCACTTAATATTCTTTCAGAATACCTTGCAATTAAAGAAAATCCCAACGGCGAGTTTATTCCTCACACCTATATTTTCGGTGCAAAGGCGGCTTCGGGCTATTTCGTTGCCAAAAAGATTATCGCCTTTATCTGCGCACTTGCCGATGTGATAAATAATGACCCCGATGTTAAGGGCAGACTTAAAGTTGTCTATGTTGAGGATTACAATGTAACACTTGCCGAAAAGCTTATGCCCTCAGCGGATATTTCCGAGCAGATTTCTCTTGCAGGAACAGAGGCAAGCGGTACGGGCAATATGAAGCTTATGCTTAACGGTGCTGTTACTCTCGGCACAATGGACGGAGCAAATGTTGAAATCTTTGACGCAGTAGGCAAGGATAACATTTATATCTTCGGTATGAGCACACCTGAGGTTGAGCAGCTCAAAAAGAGAGGCTACGACCCACAGAGTTACTACAATACCAACGGAGAAATTCATAAGGTGCTTGACTTTGCAAACCAGAAGGGCATAGGCGGTAAGTTCTTCCACGAGGTTACCTCTTCAATAATTCATCACGACCCATATATGGTTTTGGCTGATTTTGAGGATTACAGAAATACCCAGCAGAGAATCGCAAAGGATTATCTTGACAGAGATAATTGGAACAGAATGTCCCTTATGAACATTTCAGGTGCAGGCCGCTTTGCCGCCGACCGCGCAATAAATGAGTATGCAGAGAACATCTGGCATACAAAATCTGTGTTTGAAAAGTAATATAAATTCAGAAAAGCCGCCCCAAGGGGAAAATCCCTCGGAGCGGCTTAATTTTATGCTGTTATTCACCGCAACCGCAGGTGTTGTTCATGGGGAAGCAATCTTTAAGACAGCCCTCCTTGGGTGGGAAAAATTCATCCACCGGGAACTGTATTTTGCGGAAAGCGTCGCAGGGATTATCCGTTTCGCATTTGCACTCTTTGCTGGGTATGCAGAAATCGTATGCAGGAATGAGCATCTGAACATCGCGCTCCAGCTGAACAATTGTGAAAATTCCCAGCGTTACTGTAACCGCTTTTTCGGGCTCATGCTCACAGCAGTCAAAATCTCCGTCAAAGCAGCGGCATACAGAGCGGGGAATTCGTGACGGCTTGCAGCAGGGGTCGCACATATTGCAGCAGTCCTGCGGGCGGCAAAGCTTTGCTTCAAGGCAAATGGGGTCAACGGTTTGCACCTTTGCCTTGGGATTTGTGCTGACCATATCAAGCTGGCGGTCGATTTCATCGCATGAAAATTCCGATGAAAATACCTTAACATTGCCCTCCGAGCCGTAGAGGATACATTTCTTTGAGAATGTAGCAAGCCCCTCTACCGTTGTGGGGGGATTTGCAGGACCGCAGAAGACATCAAGGCAAACCTTGAAAAAGTAGGTAATATCGACGGAGTAAAAGCCTCTGTTAAAGGGGACTCTTTCCACCTCGATAAATGCGTTAAGTACTTCGCTTCCTCTGCACCGTACATTCGTTGCTCTGTCAATGATACACTGTGCCGAATCGGTAAAATACACGCGCAGGTCTTCAAGGCAGTCCTTGTCGGCGCAGGAATCGTAAACACGGTTTGTATCAATGCACACGGCTTCTTTTATTTTAGACGGCATTTTTTCATGGGTAATGCAGTTTCTTGTTTCTGACATTGTTATTCCTCCCGTTAAAAATTATCAACTGACAGTACCATTGTATGAATACGGAAGGTGTTTGTTACAAAAAGAGGAAAAGATATTTTGTGCGGTTGCGAAAAAAGCCGTACCGTGGTAAAATATTAGAGAACAGAATGTTTTCTTGAAAGGAGCGCCCCTGTGCTTAATAATATTTCAAAAGAAATAAATGAAACACGAATTAAATATATAAGAAAGGCTCGGGATTTTATTGCCGCAAGAAAAGGAAGAAACGGAGACGATATTATTTTCCGCGAAATAGAAGCAGACAGAGTACATACTAATTTTATCAGAATTATACCTGCCTCCCTGCTTTTGTTTTTGGTTGAAGTGTGCGGTATGCTCTGGGCGCTTTGGGCAAGGATAAAGTTTGATTACGGCGTTAAATTCCTGATTTCCTGTATGGTTTTCTGCGTTATTTCGATTTTCTTTATATTCTATATAAATGCGGGGCTGAAAAAAAGCACTCCCGCAAAGAAACAGCGTTTTATATACACCTTGTATTGGCTGTTTTACACAGCTGAGGCAATGTCCTTCTCCTTAATGGAGCTTTTTGACAGAGGAACGGTTAATAACTATATCACCTTTATAATTGTGTTCACTGTTTTGCCCATATTGGAGCCTCTACCGAAAACCCTTGTTTTTGTTACAGCTTTGGCGGCTGAAGTTTGGACAATGTATTTTGTCGGCACCGCAGCAGGGAATATCGCCGTATGCTGTGCAATTACCGCGGCGGGAGTATTTTTCTCTTTTATACGGTTTTTCTTTTATATTTCCGATAAGCTCACAACAAAAAAACTGGAATTTTCTGCCAACGGTGATTTGCTCACGGGCTTTATGAACAGACGGGGCTTTTTAAGCCGCTTTTTGCCGCTCACGGATTTCTGTAACAATAACGGCTATGATTTGTGTGTGATTATGATAGACATTGACAATTTCAAAAGATTTAACGATACTTACGGTCATTTAAAGGGCGATTCGTGCCTGAGAGATGTGGCGGCGTGCTTAAAAAGGGATTTTTCACGCCCTACGGATTTGTGCGTGCGTTACGGCGGCGAGGAATTTTTGATTGTAACGGCGCAAAGAGATATGGGAAGGCTGATAGAGCATTTACAAAATGTCTTATTCAAGATAAGCAAGCTGAAAATTGAAGATATTGATGAAAGCGTAACGGTCAGTATGGGCGTTTTTTCGTCAAAATACGATAACAGCGATATAAAAGAGCGCATTGCAAAGGCCGACAGTCAGCTTTACAATGCTAAAAACAGCGGGAAGAACTGCGTTTCTTACCGCGATATGATTTTTTCACCGCAGGAAAAATAGCAGTTATTTATAAGCCCCCTTTTTGGGGGATTTTTTATATCAAAAAACATATAAAAACAAGCGAAAAATTATGAAAAAATGAGAAAAACATATGTTTTGTTAAAAAATCGGCTGGAATTGACTTTAAAAGTCATAAAATCATATTTGAGGTTCATATGAACCTGTGATATAATCACAGTACAGTCAAGAGAGGAGGGGTGTTGATGCCGGAATATATACCCGGAACAGTATTGAAATTTAACAGCGCGGCGGCAGAGGATTGCTACTCCGTTATTGCGCCGCTGCTGACTGTGACAAAAGGGCTTACCTTGGCGCAGGTAAGGTCGCTGACAGGCCTTGAATCATCAACAATTCAAAATTGGGTAAAGCGTGGCTGGGTGAAAAATCCCGAAGGTAAACGCTACGGCGAAGAACAGTTGATGCGTATTGTACTTATAAATATGATGCGCGGTTCAATGCAAATGGAACAAATAGCGTTTCTTATGAGTTATATCAACGGCTCGGTGGAGGATCGCTCCGACGATATTTTACCCGACAGAGAGTTGTTCAATATACTGTGCAGCATAATATATATATGCGAGCAAAATTCGGTTTCCGATGAGAAGTATCTTGATAAGGTGATTGACGCACAGCTTGAAAAAGCAAAAATAAGCGACACAATATCGCAAAAGAAATTGCGGACAGCCTTGCGGGTAATGGTGCTTGCCATACTTTCAACACAAATGAGGGAGTTGGCGCAAAAAGCATTTTCACAGTTAGTTTAGGAGGGGATTTAATTGATTGATTTTTGCGTAACGATTGGTTCCGATGAAGCGGTGAAGCTCATTAAGCACTATGTGATAAACGGATCAATTACGGGTGTGCTTAACGATGAATACAACAATAACGGCGTAACGGTGCTTGTTTTTGACAAGCATTATTACAGAGCAGGCAACCGTTTAACGCTTACGGTTGTAATTGATAACTTTTACGGCAGAACGCACATTCACGCCGTCGGCGGAGGCGGCGGTCAGGGCTT
Organism: Candidatus Fimenecus sp.; assembly: GCA_051881455.1. GTDB lineage: Bacteria > Bacillota > Clostridia > Oscillospirales > Acutalibacteraceae > Fimenecus. The sequence goes on from JBJEPX010000007.1 coordinate 7,305, forward strand.
GCTCCGTTTTGACTGGGGAGCCTCAGGAAGTTTTGAAAACTGTATAAGAGATGCTTTGTATCAATATATAATACAGTAAAGGAGGAAAGAATTATGGAATATTTAATGGAAAATTTATGGCTTGCGTGGGTAGCAGTGGGCGTTTTCTTCCTTATAGTTGAGTTGCTCACAACGGCGCTGGTGTCAATCTGGTTTGTACCTGCGGCAATCATAACCTGCCTGTTTTCTCTTGTTGTCCATAGCCTCGTGTGGCAAATTGCCCTGTTCGTTGCGCTGAGCGCAGTGTTTATGGCGGTGTTCCGCACGATTTACAACAAATATATCAAAAAAGATAAGGACGAAGTAAAACAGGAGGAGCACCTGATAGGCAAAAGCGCAGTCACAGCCGACTTTACAGATTCCCACGGCGGCAGAGTTTTGGCAGGCGACGTCTATTGGCGCGCCGTAACCGAAAACGGTGAAAAAATCGAAAAAGACGAAACAGTAATAATAACGGGAGTGCAGGGCACAACCCTTATTATAAAAAGAGAAAGCTAATTTAAAAAAGGAGAAAGATTTATGGAATTCTTAATTATCCCAATCATCATCGCAGTAATACTTATTGCAATTATCGTAGCGAATGTACGCATAGTACCCCAGGCAAATGCCTTTGTTATTGAGCGTCTCGGCTCATACCACACCACATGGGAAACAGGCTTGCATGTAAAAATCCCGATTATCGACAGAGTGGCAAAAAAGGTAAGCTTGAAAGAGGCTGTTGTGGACTTCCCGCCCCAGCCCGTTATCACAAAGGATAATGTTACAATGCAGATTGATACGGTTGTATTCTATCGCATTGTTGACCCCAAGCTCTATACCTACGGCGTTGAGCGCCCCATGATGGCTATTGAAAACCTCACCGCTACAACACTCCGTAACATTATCGGTGATATGGAGCTTGACTCAACTCTTACTTCAAGAGATACAATCAACTCACAGATTACAAATGTTCTTGATGTGGCAACGGACGCATGGGGAATCAAAATCAACCGCGTCGAGCTTAAAAACATTATGCCTCCGAAAGAAATTCAGGACTCCATGGAGAAGCAGATGAAGGCGGAGCGTGAGCGCCGTGAAAAGATTTTGCAGGCAGAGGGCGAAAAGAAGTCCGCAATCCTTGTAGCCGAGGGTGAAAAGGAGTCTGCAATTCTCCGTGCCGAGGCTGTAAGAGAGTCAAAAATCCGCGAGGCAGAGGGTGAAGCTGAGGCAATCCTCAAAATCCAGCAGGCAACAGCCGCAGGTATTGAGATGATTAACAAGGTTAACCCCAGTAAAGAGGTTATCAGCATCAAGGCTCTTGAAGCCTTCGAGAAAGCCGCCGACGGCAAAGCAACAAAGATAATCATTCCCTCGGAAATCCAGGGACTTGCAGGCCTTGCAACCTCAATAACCGAATTGGCGAAGAAAGAGTGATTGCCGCAAAATAACCCCTCTGTCAACTTCGTGACATCCGCTGACGGCGGCCGTCCCCTCTGTCACTTCGTGACATCTCCCCGCACTGCGGGGAGTCACCCCTTTCAGGGGAGACAAGGGGTGCGGTGACTTGTAGGGGTGGGTCTCCGTGCCCACCCGAAAAATTACATACACATCAATGGCGGTATCGTAGGGGCGATTCGCGAATCGCCGCAAAAACAAAAGGAAAGACAGAGAAACGTCCCCTGCCTAACCTTAACTATCAAAACGGTGGAACAAAAAACACTATGGACTACAATGAACAATATAACTTTATACGATCATTTTTACAACCGAATGAAACTGTACTGTGGCATGGTGCACCCGGCCCCGGAAAGTTGAATTCTTATGGACGGGTGCCCATATTATTTTCTGTATTTTGGCTAGGATTTTCACTAATGTGGGAAGTTGTAGCTATATGGAGCGGAATATTATTTATGATTTTGTTCGGTATCCCTTTCGTGCTGGTTGGGTTGTCAATTGCATTCGGCGGACCGATTAAAAATGCTAAATTAAAGGGGAAAATCTTTTATGCCGTAACAGATCAACGATTGTTAATCATAGAAGGTGAGGATGTCAGTATGTTTACCGCTGATATGCTGCCGCCTATGAGAATTCGCATGAATAAAAACGGAACAGGGACGATTTTTTTTGAAAGCACTTATCGTACCCATAACGGCAGTCATTATAGTTGCGTGTGTTCTCTGCAAAATTTAACTGATGTGGAGCAGGCTCAAAATGCATTAAACACAATGATTTCAAAAACTTCCTGAAATTATAGTTAACTCGCAGGGGACGATGAGTCTCACTGCGGTTCGGTCACGGCTCGGCTCTGACAATCCATCGGATTGCCATTCGCTACCTCGCCGCCGCTTCGCTACCTTCATCGCCCCGAAAAAGGCACATACACCTATGGCGGTATCGTAGGGGCTGGCGACCTCGACAGCCCGCAAAAAGCCGCGTTAAATTTCAACGGTGCGCCGAGGTCGTCGCACCCTACAAACGCCAAAAATCAAAGTTCACTTGTAGGGGACGATGCCTTCATCGTCCCGAAAAATCACGTAAAATTTTATGTAACCCATAGGGGCGATTCACGAATCGCCCGCAAAATTGCGGAAATAACCAAACTCAACCGTGTAGGGCGGGGGCTTGCTCCCGCCGTAAAATTACAATAAAAATCAACGGGCGGGCATGGAAACCCGCCCCTACAAACCCGTTGCAAAAATTACGGTAATCCCTACGGCGAAAACCGATTATTGCCCCCTCTGATGAGGGGGCAGGCATTTTGTGGAAAATGACTGGGGGAGAGAAAAATTTGATTTTCCCGGATGTTTTCTCTCCCTCCGTCAAAACCTGCGGTTTTGCCACCTCCCTCGTCAGAGGGAGGAAAAGTTACAACCACTCTGTCAACTTCGTGACAGCTTCCCTTTCAGGGGAGACAAGGTGTAAAATTTTATCAACACAAAACAAAACGCAGAACAGATTTTCCTGTTCTGCGTTTAAAATTATTTAAACTTATAATGTCTTTGCCAATTCTTTAATATATGCTTTGAAATCTTCGCCGATTTCGGGATGATTAAGAGCCACCTCGCAGTTTGCTTTCATAATTCCCATTTTATTGCCCATATCGTAACGGGTGCCGTAATAATCAAGGGCTATAACACCGTCGGTTTGTGCAAGCGTTTTCATAGCGTCAGTCAGCTGAAGCTCATTACCTGCGCCTTTCGGCGTGTTTTCAAGAATCTCAAAGATCTTAGGCGGCATTACAACACGGCCGAGAATAGAATAGTTTGATAAAATCTCTTCCGGCTTCGGCTTTTCAATCATATCCGTGCAGTTAAAAACTTTGTCTTCAATAGGTTCAACTGCAAGTGAACAGTATTTTGTAACATCTTTTGCGGGAACCTCCTTAACGCCCACAACGCCCTTGCCGTATTTTTCGTAAGCGTCAATAAGCTGTTTTGTAACAGGCTCACCGTCGGAAATAAACACATCGTCGCCGTAAAGAATTGCGAAAGGCTCATCGCCCACAAAATTCTTTGCACAAAGAACGGCGTGACCTAAGCCCCCCGTTTCTTTTTGACGAAGGAAATAAGTGTTGCAAAGACGGGAACATTCAACAACGGAATCGTAAAGGTCCTTTTTATCGGGATTTTTGCTTAATTTGTCTTCAAGCTCATAAGCGTGGTCAAAGTGGTCCTCAATAACTCCTTTACCGCGATTTGTAATAATAAGCACATCGGTGATACCCGATTTTGCGGCTTCTTCAACAAGATATTGAATTGCGGGCTTGTCAACGATGTTGAGCATTTCCTTCGGTACAGCCTTGGAAGCCGGCAAAACTCTTGTGCCGAGCCCCGCAGCGGGGATAATTGCTTTTGTAATTTTCATAGTAAGCTCTCCGTACTGAATTTTTAATTAAAGCAGCAAGCTGAGGGCGGTTGTGAATAGCTCTACTCCCAGCAAAACTGCAATTGTTATTGCAACAGCAAGTCCGCCGCTCCTGAAAAACAAGAGCTTGCGTTGATTTTCGTCTGCCGTTTCCTCTTTGATTTTGCGGATTTTCTTAACTGTAAACTTGTAATATTGCTTGTCTGCAATCAAGGCAGCGGCAACATGAACACCGATTATGAGAAGCCCCTGAACTGCATATATGGCAGAGCCGGTGGGGTTGCCTGTAATAATATCCGCGGCGTCTGTTCTCATGCTGTTCATATAAGCCTCGGCATCTTCATAGCTTGCTGCGTTCTGGCGGCTGTATTTATTTAAATAAGCGCCCCAATCCCTTGAAAAATCAACAGCAGACTGCGGCAGAGAAAGACAGATGGAAATCAAAAGCAGAACCACCGTGAAAATTGCACCCAGTTTATGAAGCTTGCGGTAGAAGAACCAATAAGGTGCAAAGAAAAATGCCGCCCAGTTCCATGTTTTCTTTCCCGATTTATTATAAAAGAATTTCTGAACATATTTAAAACTGCTGACCTGAACAAATTCAGCGGCTTCCTCAGTTAAAACACCGTCGGCAATCTCTTTTGGGAAAAGTGCAAACGGGTCGGGCTGATTCCCGAAAAATACGGTAGATGACGCCTGCTGTGAATTGTAAGGCGCGCCCTCTGCAAATGGCGGGGGAGCCTGACGGCTGTTCGTTTCGTTTGCGAAGGGCGGAACAGGATTTCCGCCTTCCCCTGCGGTGCTGTTCACAGCTTCGGGCGACCAACGGTAACCGTCACGGTGACGGTCACTGTTTGCACATTCGCCGTTTTTCTTATAGCAGTCACGGTGGTGAGGCGTTCCGCAAACGGGACACACCACAATATCATCGTCACCTGCAAAAGGCTTATCGCAAACGGGACATTTTTGATTTACATATCTGAAATAATTGTTCTCCATACTACACATTCCAACTGTTGATGTACTTTTCCTGCTCCGGAGTAAGAGTGTCAATCTGCGTTCCCCAGCTCTGAAGCTTTCTCAACGCTACCTTTCTGTCAATTTCTTCGGGAACATCGTTCACCGAAATTTTGAGAGAACTGCGGTTTTTGACAATGTATTCCGCACAGAGAGCCTGAATAGAAAAGCTCATATCCATAATCTCTGCCGGATGACCGTCGCCCGCCGCAAGATTCACAAGCCTGCCCTCGGCAATAACGCTTATTGTTCTGCCGTCGGGAAGAACATACCCCGTTATATTTTTCCTCTGCGGTATTGTTTTAACCGCAAGCTTTTCAAGCTCTGTCAGGTTAATTTCTACATTAAAATGACCTGCGTTGCAAAGAATTGCTCCGTCCTTCATATTGTTGAAGGCTTTTTCGGTAATAACATCTTTACAACCCGTAACGGTAACGAAGAAATCACCTGTTTTTGCCGCCTCCTCCATTTTTGCAACGGAGAAGCCGTCCATTCTCGCCTCCATCGCCTTTATGGGGTCGATTTCAGTAATAACAACCTGTGCGCCCAAAGCCTTTGCGCGCATTGCAACGCCCTTGCCGCACCAGCCGTAGCCCGCAACAACTACCGTTTTACCCGCGACTATAAGATTGGTTGTTCTGTTAATACCGTCCCACACAGACTGCCCCGTGCCGTATCTGTTATCAAAAAGATATTTGCATTTTGCGTTGTTAACGGCAATCATGGGGAATTTAAGCTCGCCGTCCTTCGCCATAGACATAAGGCGGATAATTCCCGTTGTGGTTTCCTCACAGCCACCCAGAACATTAGGCAAAAACTGCGGATATTCGTTGTGTATAAGGTTAACAAGGTCGCCGCCGTCATCAATAATGATATGGGGCTCTGCCTCAATAACACATCTTAAATGATTTTTATATTCTTCTGCTGTTGCGTTGTACCAGGCAAAAACATTAAGCCCGTTGTGGGAGAGAGCCGCGGCAACATCGTCCTGAGTTGAAAGGGGATTTGAGCCTGTAACATACATCTCTGCTCCGCCTGCGGCAAGCACCGTGCAGAGATATGCGGTTTTTGCTTCAAGATGGATTGAAAGTGCAACACGAAGCCCCTTAAAAGGCTTAGAAAGGCTGAAATCCATTTCAATGCTTGAAAGAACAGGCATATGCGCCTTTACCCAATCGATTTTTTGCTGACCCGAGGGGAAAAGTGAAATATCACGAACAAGACTCATTTTATCGCTCCGTACAGTATGTTATTGGAATATATGTTACCACAGATTATTATAAAAATCAACAACAACGGCTAATAATTTGGCGTCTGCGGCGATTTGCAAAGTTTTTCATATTGCAATATGAGAGCAAAAAATGTATAATGTATTAAATGCTCAGTGAAACTCGGGAGGTATAGTTTTGGATAAGGAAAAATCTCTCAACAACAAATATCAGAAAATTGATGCGGAAACGGTTGAAACTCCCCTTGAAGAAACAAAGGAGAAAAAGGTTAAAGAGCCCAAACCTCCCAAGGAGAAAAAGGTTAAAGAACCCAAACCTCCCAAGGAGAAAAAGGTGAAAGAGCCTAAACCTCCCAAGGAGAAAAAGGTGAAAGAACCTAAGCCTCCCAAGGAGAAAAAGGTGAAAGAACCTAAGCCATCCAAAGAGAAAAAGGTGAAAGAACCTAAGCCTCCCAAGGAGAAGAGAGTTAAAGAACCCAAACCTCCGAAAGAAAAAAAGGCGAAAGAATCTAAAAAAAGCGAGGAGCTTTTGCAGGAAAATTTTGTGCCGCCGGTTCAGGAGATTTCGTACATCGTGGAAGAGGCTCACGCCGAAAAAAGACGCGTAACCGAGGAAATAGTGTTCACCTCGGAAAAAGGCACAAAAAAAGCAAAAAAATCAGTGGCGAAAAAAGAGAAACAGCAGAAGCCGCCCAAAGAAAAGAAAGTTAAAGAGCCAAAACAGCCCAAAGAGAAAAAAGAAAAAGCGCCGAAAGTGAAAAAACAGCGCGAACCCTTGACCAAAAAGGATTTTGCAACAATCGGTATAGCTCTGCTTGCCGTGCTTCTTATTGCGGGATATTTCGGCTGTAAATACTATCTTTCTAAAACTCCCGAAGCAGCGCCCCCCAATCAGAATACCGACGAATCGAAAATCGCCGATATACAGATTGCCCGTGAGGGTGTGGGAGTGGTAAACCTTATCCAGTCGGATATTCCCGATGTGTTTTACGGCTTTACGGCAAATTTGAAGCTTTGCTATTATCAGTATCGTGACAATAAAATGGTGCAGGTGTCACACACGGGGACAATTGAAACCGAAATTGATTTCGGTAACGAGGTGTTGCCTGTAACAATCAATTATGTTGAGCTGGGCGATAAGATTTTCGGGATCGGTCTTTTCCGTGCGGACGAGCACGAGGGCGTTTATTTCTATAACAAAATGATTTTTAAGCTTACAAATCTTCCCCAGGCGTACAGTCAGGACGGTAAAGCGCTGCTGCTTGCAACTACAAGCGAAAATGCGCTCTCTCAAAAGGAAATTCTTTGGCCCGAAAGCTTTACGGTAGATATGCAGAGCGGCAAAACAGAGCGCTTTTTAAGCATAGTAAACCGTACAATGGATATGAGCGGTGCGGGCGTTGCCGATTTCTGCATGCTGCCTACGCAGGGATACAGCTCGAAAACCATGCAGATTCCGTTCTTTTCATCAAGGGAATACGGTCCCGACAGCGGAAAGCAGGATATTTTCATTAAAAACGGAAATAAGGAAGAGCTTTTTGCAAGCGATATTTACGGAAAATTCTTTTTGACCGACGGTGATTCCGTAATATTTATGAAAAAGACCAACACAGGCTTTGATTTGATTCGCAAAACGGGAGAGACGGAAGAAATCCAAAAGTCATTTTACGGCACAATGTCCGAATATCTTTATTCCGACGACTATATTCTCAACAAGGATAACGGAAAGCTCTACAATATGCGTACCGGCGAGGAAAAAACGCTGGTGGGATACAGAATGAGCGCCGAGATGATGGAGATAAGCCCCGACGGAAAGTATCTTGTAATGCTGGGTACGGTTAAGAGCCTGCTCGATTATCAGGTGCATATATTCAACCTTGAAACAGGGGATTATGCGAAATATGTTGATAAAAACCCCTCGGTGCACGCGGATCTGACATTTATCAACAATACAACTGTTGTTTATACCGTTGTTGACCCCAATCAGGGCAAGGAATATGTTGTGATGGATGTGTCAAAAGCGAAATAAAGGGCGTCCTGCAAGGTGAAAAGTTACATCTTGCAGGACGGTTTTGTATATTTTCTACGGTTTAGCGGGAAAATGCGACAATCAAACTGGTAAAAATGCAAGAAGTTGGATTTTTATTAAAAAAATTAAAAAAAACACTTGCATTTTTAAACGATTGGTGATAAAATACCTCTTGCACTCACGGAAACGGTATTTCGTGAAGTCGGTGTTGATTACGGTGAGGGTCCACCCGTTCCCATCCCGAACACGGTAGTTAAGCTCATTCGTGCCGAAGATACTTGGCTGGAAGCGGCCCGGGAAAATAGGTAATGCCGACACAAACCAAAGCGTCTGCCCAATAGGGCGGGCGTTTTTTATTTTTGAATATGCGGGTGTTTTTTGAAAGGATTTTAAAAATCTTTAATAACAAGGTTAATTTTTTGTTGCGGGTATTGTATAATATCCGCATTTTTGTTATAATAAAATAGATTATTTGTGTGATTTTTTTGGCGTATAAATTGTGACAGGAGATGTTGAAATGCTTTTTTCGCAGGATATAGGAATAGATTTGGGAACTGCCAATACGGTGGTTTATCTTAAAGGCAAGGGGATTGTACTGCGCGAACCCTCCGTTGTGGCGGTAAATGAAAAAACGGACACACCCACAGTTGTTGCCGTGGGCAACGAGGCAAAGGAAATGATAGGCAGAACCCCCGGTTCCATTACGGCGGTAAGACCGCTTAAAGACGGAGTTATCGCCGATTTTGAAATCACCTCCGAAATGTTAAAGGAGTTTATTAAAAAAGCAATAAAGCGTTCACCTTTCAGCCGTGCCAGAGTGCTTATCTGCGTGCCGTCGGGTATAACCGAGGTTGAGAGAAAGGCAGTTCACGACGCGGCAAGAAACGCAGGTGCAAAATACGCATCTCTTATTCAGGAGCCTTTGGCGGCGGCAATGGGGGCGGGACTTCCCATAACCGAGGCTGTTGGCAGTATGATAATAAATATCGGCGGCGGTACTACCGAGGTTGCCGTTATTTCATACCGTGACATAGTAACCTCAAAATCCGTGCGTGTTGCAGGCGATAATTTTGACGAAGCAATAATCGAGTACATACGCAAAAAGCACAATATGCTGATAGGGGAAAGAACAGCGGAGGATGTAAAAATCAAAATCGGCTCCGCCATGGGCTATGACGGCGAGGGCGCTATGGACATAAGAGGGCGCAATCTTGTTGACGGACTTCCCAAAAACATTGAAATTACATCGGAGGATGTGCGTGAAGCGCTTTCCGAGCCTTTGGCGCAAATTCTTGAAACAATACGCTCAACCCTTGAAAAAACTCCGCCGGAGCTTTTGGCGGATATTGTGGATAACGGAATGATGCTCACAGGCGGCGGAGCGTTGCTTAGGGAACTGGACAAGCTTATTTCAAAAGAGATGAAAATTCCCGTTCATGTTGCGGCGGAGCCTATGGACTGCGTTGCAAACGGTATGGGCTATTGCCTTGAAAAAGGAAATATGTAAAGGGCGGTATAATGAACAGATTTTTTAAAAGTACAACCTTCAGGGTGCTTCTGGCAGTTGCAGTTTTGCTTTTGTGCGCAACGGTTCTTGCAACCGTTACAAGCAGGGCGACCTCGCCGCTTACAAATGCGCTAAGCTTTTTAACATCGCCGCTTCAAGAGGCAACATCGTTTATATATTCCAAATTTGACGGCGTAACGGGCGGATTTATCTCGTCAAAAGCATATCAGGAAAGAATATCGGAGCTGGAACAGCAGGTGGCTGATTATCAAAAACAGCTTGTAGATTACGAAAAAACGAAGAAACAGTTGAGCTCATATGAGGAGTTCCTTGATGTCCGCGAAAAGAATCCCGATTTCACATGGGTTTATTCCACCGTTATCGGCAGAGATTCGGCGGATATGTTCGGCTCGTTCACAATAAATAAGGGTTCTCTTGACGGCATAAAAGTAAACGACGCCGTAATTTACAGCGAGTACCTTGTTGGCGTTGTTACAGAGGTTAATCCCACCTCGGCGGTGGTGCGCTCAATTTCGGACCCCTCGGTTAATGTTGCCGCCTATGAAATCAGAACAGGCGAGCTGGGATATGTATCCTCGTCTTACGATACTGCCGTAAACGGTGGTTGCCGCCTTTCGGGGCTTGATAAAACCACGGGCGTATCAAAGGGCGGAATTGTCTGCACCTCGGGTACAGGCGGAATCTTCCCCAAGGATTTGATTATCGGCACAGTTTCAGCAGTTGAGCAGAGCAGTACGGATTTGACCTCGTATGCAACGCTCAATCTTGCAGTGGATTCAAAGGATATTCACGATTGTTTTGTTATTACTGCTTTTGAGGAATAATATTTTCTATGACCGTTCAAACAAAAACAAAAGCCAAGCGGTATCTTGTATATGCTTTAATACTTTTTGCCGCACATATTTTTCAAAACACACTGCAGATTTTTCCTGAAATTGCGTCAGTTCGTCCGGAACTGCTCATTTCTGCCGCGGTGTGCATTGCCGTGTTTGAGGGCGAGCTTATAGGTGCGGCGGCGGGACTCGCGGCGGGCGCTTTATGGGATACCGTTACGGTAACAGCCGATGGCTACAACGCTCTTTTTCTTATGATTATGTGCGCTGTATGCGGTGTGCTGATGCGCGTTTTTCTGCGTAACAACATAATAACATATATTATTATGAACACATGCATAACGCTGTTTTATTACGGCACTTACGCACTGTTTTTTATCACGGCAAGAGGGATTGACGGCGCTCTTGCAATGCTCTTGCGCTATTATCTGCCTATGGCGGCATATTCCTTGGTGCTTACGCCTATATGGTATGTTCTGATAAGGGCGGTAAACAGAAGGTTTTCCGATAAATATTGATATAGGGTAACGGCGATAATCCGAACCCGTCAAAAATGCAGTATTAAAGCGATATTTGTCGCTTTCGCTG
>JBJEPX010000008.1:0-18325 GCA_051881455.1 Candidatus Fimenecus sp.
TACGCAGGCACCTTTGACGGACAAAACCATACGGTAAGCGGCTTGTATTTCAATGATTCAAGAGGAGATTTTGTAGGCTTATTCGGATATATAGACCCAAGCGGTAAGATTTCCAATGTGGGTGTTGTTGATTCTTATTTCCGCGGTTCTCTCCGTATCGGCGGAATATGCGGCAGAAAAGACGGCACAGTTGAAAACTGTTACAGCGCAAGCACGGTCAGCGGTTCTAACCTTGTCGGCGGTGTGTGCGGAGACAATTCCGGCTCTTCAAATCTTATAAATTGTTACAACAAAGGCGCAGTTATCGGTACGAGCTATTATATCGGCGGCGTGTGTGGAATTTTGAATAACGGTAAAATGGAGAATTGTTACAGCACCGGTACAGTCGGCGGTTCTTCCAATTCTACTGTCGGCGGCGTGTGTGGAGTGAATCACGACACAATCTCCAACTGCTACTTTGACAGCAGTAATTGCGACAAAAATGCTGTGGGCACAAACAACAAGACACTAGAAAAAACCGAGGGCAAAACCGCAGAGCAATTTGCAAGCGGCGAGGTGGCTTACCTCTTGGCAGGCGGAGCAACAGACGGCACACAAAAATGGTATCAGACCATCGGTACTGACGCTTCCCCTGTACTTGATAACACCCACGGTACCGTATATTGCAATGCAACATATCCCGGTTGTATCGGTAATCCCGGCGAGCCTGAAAATGCGGAGTATTCAAACACGGAAAAAGAGAATGTTTATGCCGACCATGTTTATGAAAATGACGGATTCTGCACGATATGCGGCGGTTATGAGCCTGCCGAATTGATTGACGGCGTGTATCAGATAAAGAACGCAGGCAACCTTTATTGGTTTGCCGCCCTCGTCAACGGTACGCTGACCGACGGCACAGAGCAAAACCTTTCTGCCAATGCAGTTCTTGTAAACGATATCACCGTAAACACAGGCGTTTTGAAAGCGGACGGTACCCTTGCAGATGATACAAGCGGTTTCAAAGCCTGGACGCCTATTGTCGGGGATTCTTATCCCAATAATTATGCAGGCACCTTTGACGGACAAAACCATACGGTAAGCGGCTTGTATTTCAATGCTTCAAGCGCAAATAATGTAGGTTTAATCGGATATATGGGCACAAGCGGTAAGATTTCCAATTTGGGTGTTGTTGATTCTTATTTCTGCGGTTCTAACCGTGTCGGCGGCGTATGCGGCGCAAAATACGGCACAATGGAAAACTGTTATAGCACAAGCACGGTCAGCGGTACGACCGCTGTCGGCGGCGTGTGCGGAAACAATTACAACGGTAATTTGCTTAACTGTTATAATACAGGCGCAGTCATCGGCACGGGCAATTATATCGGCGGTATCTGCGGCATTCTGAATATAGGTACAATTCAGAATTGTTACAGCACCGGTACAGTCGGCGGTTCTTCCTCTTCTTCTGTCGGCGGCGTGTGCGGAATAAATTTCCGCACAATCTCCAACTGCTACTTTGACAGCAGTAAATGCGATAAATACGCTGTGGGCTCAAACAACGCTACCTATATAAGCACCGAGGGCAAAACCACAGAACAGTTTGCAAGCGGCGAGGTTGCTTACCTTTTGACCGGCGGAGCAACAGACGGCACACAAAAGTGGTATCAGACTCTCGGTACAGACAGCGCACCTGTCCTTAATAACACCCACGGCACGGTATATTACGGTTACAGTGATTGCGCCGGCAGTGCATACACATACGCAAATGTTCCTCTGTCTGATACAATAGGTCATAGCGTTGTAAACGGATTCTGCACGATGTGCGGCGAATATGAACCTGCCGAACTGTTAGACGGCGTATATCAAATCAAGAACGCAGGCAACCTTTATTGGTTTGCCGCTCTCGTAAACGGTACGCTGACCGACGGCATGGGGCAAAACCTTTCTGCCAATGCAGTTCTTGTAAACGATATCACCGTAAATACAGGCGTTTTGAAAGCGGACGGTTCCCTTGCAGATGATACAAGCGGTTTCAAAGCATGGACTCCCATAGGAAATTCTTCAACAGAATACGCAGGCACCTTTGACGGACAAGACCATACGGTAAGCGGCTTATATTTCAATGATTCAAGCGTAGATTTTGTAGGCTTATTCGGAGCAATAGGCACAAGCGGTAAGATTTCCAATGTGGGCGTTGTTGATTCTTATTTCTGCGGTAATAAATGGGTTGGCGGCGTGTGCGGCTCAAAATACGGCACAGTTGAAAACTGTTATAGCGCAAGCGCGGTCAGCGGTTTTTCCAGTGTCGGCGGCGTGTGCGGAAACAATTACAACGGTAAATTGCTTAACTGTTATAATACAGGCGCAGTCATCGGTACGAGATGGTATATCGGCGGCGTGTGCGGAATTGTGAATAGCGGTACAATTCAGAATTGTTACAGCACCGGTACAGTCGGCGGTTCTTCCGATGCTTCTGTCGGCGGCGTGTGCGGATATAATGGTGGAACAATCTCCAACTGCTACTTTGACAGCAGTAAATACGATAAAAACGCTGTGGGCATAAACAACGGTACAGTAGAAAAAACCGAGGGCAAAACCACAGAGGGGTTTGCAAGCGGCGAGGTGGCTTACCTTTTGAACAGCGGTGTCAGCGACGGCACGCAAATTTGGTATCAGACGCTCGGTGAAGACAGCACACCTACTCTTGATAACACATGCGGCACAGTATATGGCGGTTACGCTTATTGCGGCAGCAGTGAACGCCTTTACGCAAATGCGCCTCTTCTTTTCGAAACAAGACCCGGTCATAGTTACACAGACGGCGTTTGTGACATTTGCGGTGCCGAAAAGAGTATTGTAATTATTGAAGACGATATGCACGCCGAAGGCTTCGTTGTAGGTGCAAATACGGTTTCCGATTGCAAAGCGGAGCTCAACACGGCAGAAATGTATGTGGAAATCAAAAATATCAACGGTGATACACTTGCCAATACCGACCTTGTAGGCACGGGCGCAACAATCACATACTATGACAGCACTACAAACGAGGCGGTCAAAACCGTAACGGTTGTCCTTTACGGCGATGTCAACGGCGACGGTCTTTGCAATACTACGGACTACACTATTTTGAAAGATGCGGCAAACGCAAATGCAAAGCTTGATAATCAATGGTTTGTTATGGCGGCAGATATAACCCGTGACGGTGCTTATGACGCCTACGACGCCATTGCTCTTGACCTTTTCTTAAACGGCTATATGGAGCTTGCACAAAAAACGGTAGTATAACTAAATAACCGCAAAAATTTATGCCCCCTCATAAGAGGGGGCTGTTTTTTGAAATATGGCATATGACTGCAAATATATATTCACATTTAGATGTTGAGGGTAAAAACAGTATAGCAACCTCAATGTCAAGTTTAATCTAACCGTGTTAGAAAAAGTGTTAGAAAATGCAAATTGCATTAGTTTTTAAGCAAAAGTAAAAAGCCTTGACTACTCCCGCAAGGTAAGTAAAATCAAGGTTTTTTGTTTAGTAAAGAGGTGGCAAAAAAGACGCTACCGCAAAATTCTGATGTGGACTTGAACCGACAGGAGCATATAGCTAATGAAATATCGCTGATGCGATATGAAATAATCCTTACGGATTATAAAATATTTTGCCTTTCGGCAAAATGTGAAATAAAATTCGTTCTTTCATATGCCGCAGGCATATTTCATACGCGAAGCGTATTTCACATTACGAAGTAATATTTCACTCGTTCCGCAAGGAACGAATTTCATTGAAAAAGACGATTGCTCTCGCAATCGTCTTTTTCTGGTGCACCTGACGCTTTCAAATCCGAACCTAATGCCGACTTTTCAAGGTCGGCAAAGGTTATGGTTTCGGTACTGTCTTTGAAGTTGAAGGTAATTACCATTCTGTCTTCATATAAGAATACCGAGTTTACAAAGTTGTTTATTAAGATTCTTCTATGGTCGAGTTTCTTCGGATTAAGCTTACGGAACTTGTAAAACCAATATAAAATCTCCTCACGGGTCAGTTTTGGTCTTGACATTTCCTCTTTCATAATCCTGATTGAAAGCTCGCTCTTTTCCGCTTCAAGCTCTTCCATTCTCGCTTTGGTTGTTGGTGTTATGATACCTTGTTCCATAGCGGTAATAAGGTTGTTTATTGCTGTAAGAGTCTGTGCATATTGCTTTTGCAGTATCGGGGGAACGGTGCTTTCTTGGTTAAAGGTTTCAAGCGCCAGATCTGTCAGATACTCAATCGTTTCATCATTCATGATGAGCTTGCGGACGCTGTCAATAACAAGGTCCTCTATCCAAGCCTTTTTGACTGTCTTTTTATCACAGCCCTTGTGATTCTTTACACTTACACATTTGTAATAACGATGCACAAGTTTTGTTCTGCTTGTACCGCTTTCGCCAACCATAAGACATTGACATTTGCCGCAATAGAGTTTTGTGGTTAAAAGATATTCATCTTCCGCTTTGTGCTTTGCAGGGGCTTTCTTATTCTGCTTCATTTTTTCCTGTACCAATTCAAACAACTCCTTATCAACTATTGCGGGAATTCCTCCCGGTGTAATAACATCCTTAAATTTGTATTTACCGATATATTTTCGGTTGTGCAGCATACGGGCAACAATATCAACATCTAACATGGTTTTCTTGTGAGTACGGACACCTTGGTTATTGAGCATATTTGCAATTTGTTGCATAGACATACCATCGGCATAGCTCTTGAAAGCTAAAACCACTGCAGGTGCAGTAACCTCGTCAATTTCATAATTCTGCGCTTCATCAACTTTGTATCCGATCGGTAAAGTTCCGCCGTTGTATTTGCATTTAAGCGCATTTTCCATCATCCCTCTCGTTACTTTTTCTGCAAGTTCTACCGAATAGTATTCAGCCATACCCTCAAGCAAACTTTCGAGCAAGATACCTTCCGCGCCCTGAGATATGGTTTCGGTGATAGATACAACCTTGACGCCATTCTTTCTCAGCATATTTTTGTAATGAGCTGAGTCATAACGGTTACGGGCAAAACGGTCGAGTTTCCAAACGAGGATAACTTCAAAATTTTTAGAAGAACTGTCTTTTATCATCTGTTGAAATCTCGGTCTGTTGTCGGTTTTAGCGGATAAAGCTCGGTCGATATAGGTATCCATAATTTGAATACCGTTCTTTTCGGCATAGGCTTTGCATTCACGAAGCTGACCGTCAATACTTTCTTCTTTCTGACTGTCCGATGAGTATCTTGCGTAGATAACTCCTATCATAAGAATTTTACCTCCTTTAATTTCTGAAAACATTTTAATTCATACACTTAATTTTGTTAAATGTACGGATGCGACTTTTGCATCGCACCCGCTGTTTTCTATTTGATTTTCTTTAATTGATTCCAATCCTTGTCCCATTTTTCAAACTCTTTTCTGCCTTTTTCACTTTGGAAGAAAGATACAATATCGGGAAGAACACACCTGATAAGAGATTCGGCGGCATCCTCTGAAATGAGAACACCGCCGAGATTATCAGGATTAACCTTGTTTTCGATATATTCAATTTTTACATCATCAGCCATAGGCAATCCCCCTTATCTCGCATCCCTGCTAATTCTGTATTTCTGTCTCTGCAAAGCCTTGTTGTAATACTCACAGGCTTTCACCACATAATCCTCAAGCTGTTTTTTATCGGCATTGGGCAAGAATTTCTGCACTCGTTCAAGCGGAAGTTTAAGCATTGCTTTTTGATTAGGTTTCTCTGTGGTCAATGTGGTTTCAATGCTTTCGGCAGTAAGCATGCCCGAAACGAAATCCTTGTGCATGTGCCAAGCCTGAGAATATGACGGTGTACACTCCTGCTCTTCAATTACACGGAGCAAGTCATACTGCATCTGTTCATCAAGGAACGAAAGCTCAACACCGACGGAGAAAGCGATTTTATCTTCGTCCATCATTTCAAGCAGTTCGGGAATGAGATAAGTCAGACGGATATATCTGTAAACTTTATCTCGGCTTTCACCTGTAATATTGCCGATTTCAGTTGCAGAGTCGAACTTTGTCGCAACTTGCGACGAAGTTAAATCTGTTCTTTGTCCCTGATGATTTAAAGCCTCAAGCTTCAGCTTGTAAGCAAACGCCTTCTCCGACGGAAGAATATGCTCTCGGTGCAGATTACTGTCAACGAGCATAATTGCCGCTTCATCTCTGCTTACGGCATAAATTAAAGCAGGTACTGTTTCCAGCCCTGCTTTTACTGATGCTCTAAGTCTTCTGTGACCTGAGATGATTTCATATTCGTCCTCTGTATTTTCTATAGGTCTTACGACAATGGGTGAGATAACACCTTTCATCTGTATACTTTCGATGAGATTATTCATTTCATCATTATCTAAAACCTTATACGGATGTCCCTCAAAGGGATGAATTTTTTCTACCGGGATGTTTACCGGTGCTTTTAACTTTTTGTTAGCCATTTTATCGGCTCCTTTCATTTTTATTCTTAATATTTTGATTATTACGGGCTTTACGCCGTTCTTCCATTTGCCGCCGTCTTTCTTCCTGCTGTTTGACAAGACGGTCATATTCTTCCTGCTGTGCGATTTCTGACTTGGTCAGATAATGTGGCGGCGGTTCACCTATGAGATCTGAAACAGTATCAACGCTTCGGTTAAAGTCATATTCGCTGATGTCACATAGTTTTGTTTCAACCGTCAGTCTCGCTTCGGTTTCTTTTTCGGGGCGGATTTTCATCCTTTCGGTTTTCAGTTCTTCTGCATCTGCTTCATCAGCCTGTTTCTCGGTTTCTTGGTACTGAGTAAGTATCTTTTGAATTTCTGCTTCCATTCTCTTTTCTTCGGCTTCAAGCTTTGGTATTTCAAACTTGCGCTTTTTCTCAAAGTAAGGTTTGGTATCGAAGATTTCCTGCTCGGTTTTGCAATCGTTTTGAGCAAGAATGTTCTGCATTTTAAACGTCAGCTCTTTCAATTCAAACTCATAATGGTTAACATCGCATTTTGCTTCGTTGTACTTCTGCTTCATAACTTTGGGAGAAATCTTCAGTTTTTTCTTTGCTTCTTTCAGCTTTGTTTCTGTTGTTTTGATATCCTCTTGTAGCTTTTGAAAGGCTACATAAAATTCATCAGCATCACGGACTGCATTTATGGCTTCGTTTTTAGTTCGCATAATACTTTTTCTTTCACATTCAAGGATAATCATACTGACACGGATTCCTTCAAGAGCATCTGCAAGTGCAGGTAAGAGTAGCTTTGCCGCCGTGACAACAAGTTCGGTAAGTGCTTTGACTGTTTTGCGAAGACTTAGAATTAAGCTGTTATCTTTACGGATAAGAATGTTGATTCTCATCCTCTCTGTGACTTTGCCTTTCTTCTTCATTTTCTTACTTGAAACACCCTCGTGAATAGTCGGCTGCAGAAGTATTCCTCTTGCAACAAAGCTTCGGTGATCAATAGGCTCAATGTTCTTTTCCGCTAAATCTCTGTTTACAATATCAGCCCACAGCTTTCGCCATTCACAAAGCTGTTCGTCACTGTTCCAACGCTCGCTTATGGGATTCTGTCTGCCGTACTTGGTGCTTTTGGGGTATTTGTTCACTCTCTCATATCCGAGAGCCGCTGACGGTGGCAGATATACTTTCTTACCGTCAACAAAGAATTGATACTGCTTTTCCCAACCCTCATTTTTGGCAGATAAAAATTCAGAGGCGGTAAAGCCTTGCTCCTTACCGTCTCTGATACATAAATATTCTTTTTCGGTTTTTCTTTGCCATGTGCCGTCAGGGTTTAACGGTCTGACAGTTGCCATAATGTGAGCGTGTGGATTACCTTCGCCCGTATCGTGAATACAGACATCAACACACATTCCGTCCTCAACAAGAGCCTTTGCAAATTCTTCTGCCTCTGCAATCTGCCTTTCACGGCTGACTTCAACAGGCAGAGCAACAATGAACTCTCTTGCCAAACGGCTATCTCTTGTTTTCTCCGCTTCTTCAACTGCATTCCACAGCTTACTTCTGTCACACCATTCAGGCGGAGCGTGCGACGGGAGGAAGATTCTCTCATAGACAAGACCGCCTTTCCTGGTGTAATCGTGTTTTACGCCGTCATACTCGTTCGTGATTTCGCTACAACTCATATATGCACTTGCGGCTACCGCTGAGCGACCAATACCGCGGGTTATGACTTTGGCTTCAAGGTGATAAATTGCGGGGATCACGTCCTTTCTTTGCGCAAGTTATTGCTTTTTTTATAATTTGCTGTATAATTAATATGAGGTGATTTTATGTTTATATTTTGGGATAATTCAAATATTCATATTTCAGGTTTAGAGGTCATGAAAATTAGAGAACCCGAACAACCACATGAATTGTTTAGAACTAATTTTAACAATTTGTTTGATTTGGTAAGAAACAACAGAAAAGTTGATGCTGCATATTTATCAGGAAGTATTCCTCCGCCAAGCAATCAATTGTGGGACCATATTAAAAGCCTAGGTATTAATGTTCAATTGTTGAATAGAACTGCTGATGGTTTAGAACAAGAAAGCGTTGATATGTCATTACAAACTATGATGTTAAGAACTGCTGTTGATTATATCTCCGCTCCATCTACAATTGCCGTTTTAACAGGCGACGGAGCTGGGAAGCAACTTGGCGAAGGATTTCTCAGTGATTTAAAAAGAATCAAATCATTAGGTTGGGAAATAGAAGTTTATTCTTGGGAAAATTCCTGCAACAGATATTTAAAAAGTTATGCTGAAGAAAATGGTAAATTTGTTGCACTAGATGATTATTACGACTCAATTACATTTTTAAAAGAGGACCGTTATAATCCTACAGGAGCACAAGTTCGCCCCTCTACACCTTTAAAGCTTTGATGCAAACGGCATTTTATATGCCGTTTATTCTTTCTCTCGTAGAGCGCACTGCACCGCCTTTACGGTGGTGAGTAAGTGCGCCCTTAAGGGAATATATAAGCCTTTAATTCAGCTTTTCGAGCAGATAACCCTCAATTTCTGTAAGTTTCATCGTCTTGATTTCAGGTAATACCTTTTCTAAAATCGCACCCTCAACAATAAGTCTGTGGTTTCACTCTGTGCGTTCTTTTTTGCGGTTGCGGTTTTCAGCCTGCTCAAGTCTGTGCTTGGCTTGTATGAGCTTTTTTTCGTCTTGGGTCAAAAATCATCACCTCCAATCCGGTGGCACCGTAAGCGGTGCCGTTTTTTATTGTGTTTTCCTCTGTGGCTCCGGAATCTGAATGTTTTGGCACCGTTAAAACATATCAAGAAAAGCCAATGCCTCTGCATCGTTTTTCCGCTTCTGCTCCTCGGTCAATTCCATATCAATACCCGCTGAAGAAGGAGCTGTTACGGCAACTGAAATGCTACACAGCTCTTCCTTCAGAATTTCACGGAACTTTTGGAGCAGTTCATCATCTGCTGTCTGCTTCTCTTCATAGGCAATAGCCGACTTAATCGCATCAATGATAAACTGATTTCTTGACCTGTACTTTTCTTTATCAAGGCTGTTCAGATAATCAATGATTGTCGTGTGCTCTGTATCGCTCAAATTAAAGCGCACATTTATGCGGTACTCGTTCATATCCTGCCACTTTTCATCATGGTTTCGGCAAGGTACTCATAGCCCTTTGCCGCCGCACAGATATCATCAACGAACTGAATGCGGTCTGCATTGAACTTATAGAAATTCTTGACAAGGCAACCGCCACCGCCGGTGATATACAGCATCATTGTGTTTTCGTCGTACCCGTGGTCACGGAGTCTGTGGTAGATTTCACCTACATATTTCTGTACCTCCGCCTTAATAATCTTCAGATCTGACTGCGCAATATTTGCTGTACCTTTGCAAAGTACTTCATCAATAATATGCTCATTGATTTCCCTCTGCGTTTTTCTGAGGAACGCTTCACGGATATCTACGGTACAAAAATGTGTACCGAACTTTTCGGTGTACATTCTCTCCGATTGCGGTCTGCCGTTAATGACATACAGGACATTCATTGTACCGTTGCCAATGTCAGCAACGAGATTTACACCGTCCATTTTGGCTGCAAACTGTGAAACCGCCGCATATCCCTGCGGATAGATGCTTGCACCTGCGATTTTTATTTTGTACTCGGTATGCTGCCAAGTGAAGGTTACTTCTTCGTTCTTTGTGAGATATGCTTTGAAGCTTTCTTTCTGACCTGCGGCCCAAGTGAGGGGCAGACCTGCCGCAATGTGAACTGTGGCTTCGGTCAGGTTTTCTGCGTTTAATTCCTTTGCAATTGCTACAAGAGTGAGGGCATAATAGTCCTCGTCTTTGATTTTGTCGGGAAGAAACTCCTTGTGTCCTTCGCCGACAAGATAGAACTTACCACCGTAAACAAGCATATCCTTTGTGAAAAGCGGCTCTGAATCGTAAGACGTAATGCCTGTTCTGAAGCAGTGGTTAGCAGTTTTGATGTTGCCGTAGCCATGGTCAACACCAATGATGATTACATCATTGAATTTTTTCAATTGTTATTCCTCCTTAAAATATTCTTTTTTGACTTGTGAATTTAATTTAGGCAATAAAAAACGCCCCTTAGGGCGCAGTGAGAAAATAGGGCTGTCACGAATGTTGAAGATGACATTCTCCTTTCTGATAAAATTTTTGATATATATTTTTGGTAGGTTCCCAAAATGGGAACCTACCAAAATTACCCGAACAATATTTACAATGAGCAATTTGTGCCTATTAGAAAAAGCATAACGAATATTTTCTAAGTGGTGGGTTGTCAAAACGATAACCTACCCAAGCCATTCATATTCAAAGTTCCAAGTTCCCAAAATGGGAACTTGGAAGAAGCCGTCACAAGAATTAATTAAAATGTTCCAAATGGCAAAAAGTATCACTTGGGGAAGCATGTCAGCGTAAAGGGCCAAAATGACCCTTCACCAAAAATGTAATGCAGTATTTTTACCGGAATTTTAAATTTGGTTATAAAAACACCTGCGACTTTTTGAGGTAACAAGTGTATGTAAACGGATTGAAAGTTGTAGTGTGGGTGTGGTATAATGAAGTAACATAAAAAGGATGGTGTTTATGCAAATTAGTGACTCGTTAATTAATACTTATCAAAACTATATAAATTATTGGACAGCCAAAGCATCCTTCAATGATTTACGAGGATTTGTAAGTGCTTTTATAGCAGAAAATAAAACTGACTTTGGAACATCTTTTGACTACAGTAAGATTTTTGTTCGAGAATTTGAAAATGAAATTGAATGTGTAAAAAATTATTGTATAAGAGCAAAAGTTATTAAAATGGCAACGGAAACTTGTGAGTTATACTGTAAAGCTATTTTAGTTGAAAATGGCAAAAATTGGGGTGAGTTAAAAGGGCTTGGACATAATCTTTTAGATTGTTATAATGCATTAAATGAAACCGACAAAAATCTAATAGAATCAATACCACTTGATTACATAATGGATTTTTCTAAATTTGATGCATTCATATTATCGCCACCAGTAGGATGTGCTGATAATTATAGCGAAGAATACTCTGATGAATATCCAATTCCACTCACAGACTATTTAAATTCTTTTGCATCAGGTAGAATCCTCCCTAATATAAAAGCTAGATATCCAGGACAAACATTAGTTGATTTTAACGAGCAATTTATTTTAGCATTAGCAAAGTTGCTCCATTCCTTTTCTGTCACTAAAAAGCTAAAAGAAAATTTAAACGATAAAGATTTTAAGTATTTTTTGGATTTTATGTCGAAATGATAGGTGACGAAATATGATTAAAATAGATGCAGGCGATTTCTTCTTAGTCGAGCCAAGTGAAGATTATGCAGTACAAATTGCCGAATATAGACAGGATTTTTTAGATACAAAATCCTCAATGGATGGTTGTGGTCCTCTTCGCAGATGTGAAAATCCAACAGCATATATTTTAGAATGTAGAAAATACACGGTGCCGGAAACATTGCCGGAAGGAACGGTTATTGCAACACAATTTCTCTATATTCGCAAGGTTGATAACCGTCTTGTAGGAATGATACAAGTTAGACATTATTTTAATAAGTTTCTTTCTAAATATGGCGGACATATAGGATATTCGATAAAGCCAGGCGAAAGAAGAAAAGGCTATGCGACATCAATGCTGAAAGCTGTTCTTCCTTATTGTAAAGAAATTGGTCTTAATGAAATTCTCGTAACTTGTATTCATGACAACATAGGAAGTGAAAAGACTATACTTAACAATGGTGGCGTTTACGAATCTACAGTGTATGAATGGAAAGAAAGATGCAAATTAAAAAGGTTTTGGATAACTCTTTGATAGGATAATTTCAAACTAACTGCTCTCCAGCGAGGGCAGTTTTTCTTTGTCTTTTGCCTCTCTACTATACTTAATACGGAAAAAGTGCGATTTCTAACGGAATACCGCAACAACCATAAAATGATAAACGCAACAAAGCTTCAATGCCCTATATATATGCCTATGCAAGTATTTCAACTTTTTAATAAACACCGTTTGCAACAAAAAATATACAGATTTTTGAGAAATAAATCTTTTTATCAAAACAGTCCGTTATTTCGGACTTTTCTTGCTTTTTGGAAGCAAAACGACAATATCACTATTGACAAGCGAACATTTGTTCTATTATAATATATGTAGTCGAATTTTGAATTGGTGGTGAAACAATGCTTTTCAGTGCAGATTACAGAGACGGTATAGTAACGATTGATAATAAGCATTATGCAGGCTTTTATGCTATGAGCTTACTCAATCAGTATTACAAAAACGACAATGCCGCCCGTATCGCAGTTTCTCGTGAATACCTGTGGCACGTCCAAGAAACACTTGCACTCGGTTATCTGAATGATACTTACTTTATAAAAGCCGAGGAAGAAATACAGATGATGTTAAAAACACTGCCTAACATCAAGCCTTTCAATACCTGTGATATTAAGGTTGAATGTGAAAGAATATCTTATCTTTTTACAAAGGCAAATGCGGATTTGATTACACAATATTTCCACCGAAAAGCAAAAGTACAAAGTATTGATACGGCTCAGGCTGTTTTGGATATTCTACCGCCCGAATATGATAAAGTCTTTTTTACTATGGCAGATGATTTACTGAAAACAGTAAATGAAACCATAAACTTTTATGATAAGCTACCCGAAGATATGGAGAAGGCACATAGAAGTCTATTAAAGTTTGTTTTCCGTCTTGATGAGGCAGAACGCTTTGATGAAGCACATCTTTTACCGATCGCTATGGATATATTTAGTAAAACGGATTGCAATGTCAGAACAGAGTATGTTTCCGTTACCAAGAAAAAGGAAATGGCAGTTGCAAAACGGCTGACCTTTGAAGATTATTACTCTTTTATTGTTACGGATTTCTTTGAGGGATTACATTACGGACACTACCCCAAACAATGCGGTATATGTAACAGATATTTTCTTATGACCTCTGCCCGAAAACAGAAATACTGTAACGGTTTTGCACCGTATATGCTCCGAGGCAAGAGAACGACCTGCCGTAAGTATGCGGCATCAATCAAACGCAAAGAACGGGAGCAGGATAATCCCGTTGTGGCTATATATGAAAAAAGAGCCTCTGCAATCCGAGCAGAGAAAAGCAGAGGCACTATAACAGCAGAGTTTGCAAAGATGGCTACATTCATAGCAAAAAACAATACGCTCCGAGCGCAGGAGAATCATGAATATCTTACTACTCAATACGCAAAGGATATGACACGAAAAAAGTTGTATTCTGACACGGAAAGAATGTTAAAGTGAAAGGACGGTGAGTGCCGTGAAGGATTGGGAAAAAGAACTGTACATTTACAAACAAAAACCGGCACCACCGAAAATGCAGTTGCAAGAATACATCCGCCTTTATCTTGAAGAAAAGGACGGCAAATATCTGACATGGTTTTTACACTATTATGAACCGATACTAAACAATGCTGTTAAAGGCTATGTTCAGGAATATGCAATACCCGGTCATTTTGCAGATTTGAAATCTGCTTGTGTGTTTGCACTTATCAAGGCCTTACAAAACTATGACATCACAAAGAGCAAGTCTTTTGAAAGCTACTATACGGATTTTTATATCAAACGGGCAGTTCACGAATATGTTCGTACTATGCGAACAGGCTACACTGTGCCCACAGAGGATGAAGATGCACGGCTTCGCAAAATTATGGTACTGTACCGAGAAAACAATTATAGAAATGACAATGAAACTATTGCAAAGATTGCATCAGAGCTTCACCTGAAACCGAAAACCGTTTCAGAGATAATTTCCGCCGGTATTCGCAATATGAACTATACCGAGTTTTACAAAAATCTTGCCGATGATGAAAGTGAAGTGCGAGAGGAAGAATATATTGCCGATTCGTACTCTGACCCATTGACAATGCTGCTGAGCGCTATGCGAAAAGAAGCCGTACACGAGGTTTTTAGTAAGCTGAATTATGAGGAACAGTATATGGTTGCCGGCAGATTGGGATTTTGTATGAACTGCTTTTCAAGTTACTATATTGACAAGTCTGTAACTGATAAATACGGAAATCCGCGTAAGGTGAAATTCAAGAAAACGCCATATATCGACCTCGCATACGCCTTTGAAAAATCTTCACCTGATACCGCATATCAGACCGTCAACCGGGCTTACGTTAAAATGCGAGAGTGGTTGAAGGATACGGAGTATTTTAAGGGAGAATAAAAAATCCCCGTTGAGGCAGGAGTACTGCGACGACGGGAATAACTTTATTTGTTAGATTTTGTAATCTGCAAGTAATGCATGACTAATTTAAAAAACATGTTAAAATATTTGAAACCTTTTTGATTCGACAACCGTTATATAAGTGTAAGGAAGTGATGAAATGGATGAAAAAGAGCTTGTCTGTCGAGCAAAGCTTGGAGATAAAGAAGCGTTAAATGAAATCGTAGATATGTACTATGATGAAATTTACAGATTTCTTTATCGTCGTATGGGTAACAAAGCCGCTGCAGAGGATGTTACTCAGGATACTTTTATAAAATTCATTAAAAACCTTCCTTATTACAAAGAAAAGAACAAACTCAAAAGCTTTCTTTTTACTATTGCAATAAACACTTCAAACGATTATTTTCGCAGATATAAGCAAGAAATTTTCTTCCTTACTCTTGATAATATTGGCGAAGAAATCACAGAAGACAAAACCTTGCAAAAAGAAGATGCTTTAATCGTGCGGGAAGCTGTGCTGTCTCTGCCTGATATACAGCGGGATGTAATTATTCTCAGGTTTTATCACGATTTAAAAATCAAAGAAATTGCATCTGTACAGGAGGTTCCCGTTCCAACGGTGAAAACCCGTTTAAGAAGAGCTCTGAAGGCATTGAAGGAGTGTGAATTATGGTAAACAAAAAAGAAATATCGGATGTTCTCTCGTTATACGAAGCTGAACAATACAGCAAAGAAGCTAAAGATAATCTTAAAGCTCAGGTTTCAACTATAAGTATAAGACATGTGCCTGAATTCTCATTAACAGGATTCTTGTCGGGAGTAATAAAAGGTCTTACCCCTTGGTTTTTTGTACTGTCTCTTATATATCTGATAGCTGTATTTGCTATAAGCTTAAACTCACAATCAACTATTTCTCCTCTTGTTTCCTGCATTTTGACTCCATTTCTTGCGGTAGGCGGTTTAGGCTGCGTTTATTTTTCCTCTTCGTTACAGCTTTTTGAAATGGAAAGTGCGTGTCTGTATAAGCCTGAAAGCGTTTTTGCCGGAAGATTAGTTTTGTGCGGACTATATGACCTTATTGTAGTATGTATCGGTAGTATATTATCGGAAACTTTTTTCTACACGATCACTCTTTCACTTATTGCCTTTTTGCTTTCAGCAATTGCGGTGCTTTCAATGTGCATTATTTTCAATATCAAATCCGTTATAGGATTATCAGCAGGAATGATGTGCATATTAGTCGGTTTGATTGTTTCACAAGGCGAAGCAACAAGCCGAATACAAAGTTTTTTGTGGAGTCTGTCCCTTGGTAAGATTACTGCAACTTTATTTGTACTTCTTCTTTTCGTTTTGTTTATCGGTTTTATTGCAGTCAAAAACTTTAATTTCGATAGGTTGGTGAAAAAATATGAAGCTTGAAATTATTAATGTCACAAAAAAATACGGAGATAAAAAAGCTGTCGATAATCTGAGCATTACTCTCACGAACGGAGTTTATGCTCTTTTGGGCGCAAACGGTTCAGGAAAAACAACGCTTATGAGAATGATAGCTGATGTTCTGAAGCCTACTCAAGGTGAAATTCGTCTCGATGGTGAATCAATAAAAAAGCTTGATGCAGAATACCGCAACATCATAGGTTATCTGCCACAGAACTTTGGCTACTATAAAGATTTTACAGCAGAGGATTTTCTCTATTATTTCTGTGCTCTTAAGGGTATCAACGGCTCATTCAGAAAAAGTCGCACGCAAGAGCTTCTGAAATATGTAGATTTATACAGCGAACGGAAAAAGAAAATCAAAACATTTTCGGGTGGTATGCGGCAGAGATTAGGGATAGCTCAGGCTCTTCTCAATAATCCTGCCATTCTTATACTCGACGAGCCGACAGCAGGACTTGATCCGAAAGAGAGAATCCGTTTTCGTAACCTTATGACAGAAATGTCAAAGGATAGAATTGTAATTTATGCTACACATATCGTATCGGATATATCTTTCATTGCGGACAGAGTTTTTATTATGAAGGAAGGCAGAATTGCTGCAGACGGAACGGTTCATAGCCTCATAGAAAGTGTAAAAGGTAAGGTTTGGCAAATAAAAGCTGAAAGAGAGGCTTTGCCTGTCATACAGAAGCGTTTCATTATCGGTGAAGCCGTTACAGAAAGTGGCGGTGTTATATCTTTGCGACTTCTTTCTGCTGAAAAGCCTTGCGAAAACGCTGAACCCTGCGAGCCTGATTTGAGTGATGTTTATCTGAATTTTTTCGGGGAGGTGTCGGCAGATGAAAACCATTATTCAGTATGAGCTTAAAAAGATTTTTCAGAACAAGCTTTTTATAGGCGCTTTTATTGTCTGCCTTGTGGCTATGATTTCAATGTCAGCAGTCGCGGTTTATCAGTACAACACAGGAACAAGAGGTCATTTTGATATGACTCTTATGAAGGGAGAAAAGGCACCTGAAGTGTTTGTATCAAAAGACAATATTGACGAACTGAAAAAAGCTGTTGAGGATTTTGAAAACCGTGATGACATTTATTATGAAAGTCATGAGGAACAGCTTAAGGACTATGTTGACGGTGGTACGGTCTTTTGGGGAAAGTATGATATAAATGCTTCAGATTTATTTTTTAAATTAGAAACGGGAGAAATAACTGAAGCAGAGTTTGATTCTCTTATGTCAAATGCACCTAAAGTCTCAATAAAAAAGCAGTACATTCCAGAATATATAAAACTTTGTTGGAGTGTAAAGGACTACGAAAATCTTGAAAAAAACATTGAACGTGAAGAATATTATGCAAACAGCACTGACGAAACACAGTATTACAGAGATTACAATGCATTTTTAGCAAAGCAGGACAGAGAAACGCTTGAAAAAGGCTTCGTTTCCGGATATGATTACGGTTGGGAAAATTTCTACTCTATCCTTTCTCAGGACATAGGTATTTTTCTTGCTATTATAATAATCTTCGGTCTTTGTAATGTGTTTACCTCTGAATATTCACTTTCCGTTGATGTATTTCTGCTTTCAAGTAAAAAGGGACGAGGAACTCTTGCAAGCGGAAAAATAATTGCAGCTCTTATATATACAGTCCTCTGCTTTGTAGTTTATGTTTTATTGGCTCTTCTCATCAGCTTTATTTTCCTTGGTGCAGAAGGTATGAGTGCAGGTCAGGGGGAAAGTCACTTAACAAGACTTTTAACAGTTATCCCCTTTATTCTTGTTGGATGTGTTTCACTCTGCTTTATTACACTTGCTGTGTCTGCTTTCTGTAAAAAGCAGATTACATCCATAGCAGTTTCATCACTGATTTGTCTTCTGCCATTTCTGACACAGTTTGTAATTTACATCGACAATCAATACGTTTCACAATTTCTTGAGGTAATGCCAATAAATACTGTATTCGGCACATACATATATTCGTCAAGATATGTTTATCTTGACGGTAGCTTTATTGATATGCGTTACTTCTTCCCACTTGTTGCTTTGTCGGTAGCAATCGTTTGTCTGCCTTTGATTTATAAAAGATAGACAAGCCATCAGGTCAGCAATTGATCAAAAATAGTTATGACGAAACCCCATCGGTCATCCG
>JBJEPX010000009.1:0-3794 GCA_051881455.1 Candidatus Fimenecus sp.
ACGCCCATGATTACGGAAAAAATCGGATACCGCTTAACAGCAGTTATTTACGGTATTCTGGCACTGGCAGTCATTATGTACTGCACCTTCGGCTGTCACGAAGACCCCGAGAGCTGGTCCACGGAAACACCGAAGATTTGGGGCAGCATAAAGGCTCTTATAACCAACAAAAAGTTTTGGATTTTCGGTCTGACAGGCGCATTCTATTCTGCGGCATTTTCTCTTATTTCGCAAGCCATACCGTTTTATGTGCAGTATTCGCTGAAACTTGACAGCAGTAAAACCACGCTTTTAATGGCGGCGGTTTTTGCAGTTGCACTGGTAGGCGTCTTGATATGGAGTAAACTTACAAAGCGTATTTCCATTATGAAGATTTGGCGTGCCTCTTTCTTTATTATGGCTGTGGGCGTTGCGCCGCTGTTCTTTGTAAACAGTTTAGTACCCGCAATGTGCATTGCAGGTGCGGTCGGCTTCGGCGTTGCAGGATGTTTGACCACAATGGACTGCATCGGAGCAAAATTTATGGACGAGGATTATAAAAAATACGGCGTAAAGCGTGAAGCGATTATTTCAAGCTGCATGGGCGTTATGAACCGCTTAAACGGACTGTTTACCTCCCTCGCCTTTTACATAGCCGCAACCGTATTCGGCTTTGAAAGCGGAGATAATCCCGGCCCCAATCCCGACCTAGCTTCCAGAATGCTTTTGATTGTATTCCCCGGTGTGGCGGTGCTGATTTCTGCGATTATTTCCCTGTTCCTGCATTTTAATGATGAAAACAGCAATGAACAAGAATAAATATTTAATTATCAACGCCGATGATTTCGGCTATAATGAAGAACAGACAAAAGCCATACGCGAGTTATACAAAGCAGGTTTGATTACCTCAACCTCGCTGATGGCAGTGGCGGACAGTGCCAGCGAGGCGGCGGCCTTGGCGGCAAACGAAAATATTACTGTCGGCATACATTTGACCGTAAATTCCGACAACGCCGAACACCGCTGGCAGAGTGTCAGCGGCGCGAAATCCCTTTCGGACGGTGCGGGGTTATATTCTAACCAATCGGGGCTCGCCATGCACGCAAAGCACCGTGACATTGCCGCCGAATTGGAGGCACAATACGATTTTGCCGTAAAAAACGGCTGTGCGGTTGACCACGCCGACAACCATTGCGCCACACTGTACGGCATTAACGGGCGGCGGTTTTACCGTGACGCTTACGCCTTTTGCAGTCGTCACAACCTTCCCTACCGTTTTCCGAAAACTCCTTATTTTTTAGAGCGGCAGTTGGGGCGCAAGCTCCCCCGCACGGTGCTCGCGTTTCAAAAGCATTTGGTACGCCTCGGCGAAAAGCAAGGCGTGAAAATGCCCGATGATGTGGTTTCCAATCCGTATTCCGTAGAAAAAATCGGAAATTACGAAGTCTTGCGCCGTTATTATCTCGACGCGATTGATACCTGCATAGACGGCGTGACGGAAATGTTTTTACACCCCGCCTACCCCGTGGAGAACGGCGAACGCGAATGGCAAAAGCGTGTTTGGGAATTAGAACTTCTTAAAAGCGGAGACCTTTTAGAGAAGGCAGAGGAGAAAGGCATACAGGTTGTTTCCTGGCGCATATTTGAGAGTTTATAACAGCAAAAACCCGCAGTTTCATAAGAGACTGCGGGTTATCTTTTTGCGAGCCTAATTATACTTGTTTGGTGTTGCACTCGCATGCCCATTCAAAGCCCTTTTTGGCAACAATGACGGCTATAATTTCATTGAGTATTGCCGCCGCGGCAATCGTACCCTGCACAACCTCAGCACATTCGGGAGCAGAGCCTTGCAAAGCGGATACGGCAAGCCACCGAAGAATTTGCATTGTGTTCACCTGAATTTCAGAAAGAAATCGCTCCGCACTTGACTTGTGCGGTGCTTCTGTATTACACTATTATTGACCGTTCGGTCAATAAATATATAGTATTATATGCAATTCGGGCGCTTTCGTCAAGAAATACGGCGTTATATTTATAGATTGTTCAAATTTTGCCGTAATACTTGGGTTTCAATTGACAAAGCTTATTTCGTTTTGGTATGATATGAGTATAGAAATAAATGAAAAGTGAGGGCTTATTGTGCAATACTCCGTTCACCGCAAATTACACACCGATTTCAGCGTATTTGAAGAAAACAAACTGCCGGCGCGCAGTTACTTTATTCCCTTTTCCACGGTAGAAAAGGTCAATG
This sequence comes from Candidatus Fimenecus sp., assembly GCA_051881455.1. Taxonomy (GTDB): domain Bacteria; phylum Bacillota; class Clostridia; order Oscillospirales; family Acutalibacteraceae; genus Fimenecus. The sequence continues at coordinate 2,231 of JBJEPX010000009.1, forward strand.
CAAGCGACTATAAAAACGAACGCTATACCTCTGACAGAGTGCTTATGCTCAGCGGCGAATGGGAGTTTGCATATTTTGACCGTTTGAGTAAAATTCCCGAGCCGTTTGACACCGCGTCGGCACAGTTTGACAAAGTAAATGTTCCCTCCACTTGGCAGAGAACGGGTTATGACCAGATTGCTTATATCAACACACGGTATCCGTTCCCGAAAAAGCCGCCGCATATCCCCGAAGATGTGGCTGTGGGCATTTACAGAAAAGCCGTTGTTTTAGAAAAAAGTGCACGCAAGGTCATCACCTTTTTGGGCGTTGCCGGTGCAATGGCTCTCTATATCAACAGCAAATATGTTGGATATTCCGAGGGCTCACACAACACAGCGGAGTTTGACATCACAACCTTTGTGACGGATGGAGAAAACGAAATTGTCGTCGTTAACTACAAATGGAGCAACGGCACATACCTTGAATGTCAGGATATGTTCCGTGAAAACGGAATTTTCCGTGATGCTTATATCATTTCACAGGGTACAAGCTACATTTCGGATTATTCCCTGCGCCCGAAGAAAAATACAGACGGTACATATGATTTACATATCCGTGTTGACGGCGTATTCGCAGACGGCACCAAACTGCACATTGCCGCAAAAAATGCAGACGGCATACTGTTTGAAACCGACCTTTTTCCTCAGACGGAAGCAACCGTTTCAGCACTGACGGTTAAAGAGTGGTCGGCAGAAATTCCCAACATATATGAAGTTATGCTCACTCTTACGGAAAACGGCGCAGAAGCAGAGGCTGTACGCACCTATTTAGGCTTTAAGGATGTGCGCATTAAGGGCGAAGTGTTCTACTTGAACGGTCAGCCCATTAAAATGTTCGGCGCCAATCACCACGATACTCATATGACAAAGGGATATGCTATGTCCCTTGACGATTTAGAGAAAGACGTTCAGTTGATGAAAGAATACAACTGCAACGCCGTGCGTACCTCCCACTATCCCCCCGATCCGGTATTTTTGACCATGTGTGATGTTTACGGTCTTTACACCGTTGACGAGGCAGATATTGAAACTCACGGTTTTTACGCCATCCCTCACAGCACATACAATCCCAACCGTTTAAGTAACGATATGAAATGGGCATCCCATTACCTTGACCGCGTTGTCCGTATGTATGAGCGTGATAAGAACCACATTTGCGTAACAATGTGGAGTCTCGGCAACGAATCGGGCGGATACAAGTGCCAGGACGTTTGCTATGACTTTTTACATAAGGAAAACCCCGAAGTTCCCGTTCATTACGAGGGCGTTAACCGCAGTAAGCGCTGGGCTTATGACGTTGTATCAAGAATGTACGGCAGACCCCGACTTATGCGTAAAATTTTGAATGGTACGGCAGGCAAAAAGTACAAGGGTAAGCCCTTCTTCCAGTGCGAATATGCTCACGCCATGGGTAACGGCCCCGGCGGATTGGAAGAATATATGGAGCTTTTCTATGCATCTGAGCAATTTATGGGCGGTTGCATTTGGGAGTGGGCTGACCACAGCGTTTACGATGAAAACGC
>JBJEPX010000009.1:3894-18107 GCA_051881455.1 Candidatus Fimenecus sp.
TTATGGGCGGTTGCATTTGGGAGTGGGCTGACCACAGCGTTTACGATGAAAACGCCAAGTACAAGTGGACATACGGCGGCGACCACAACGAGCCTATCCACGACGGCAATTTCTGTGTTGACGGTCTTTTCTATCCCAACCGTGAGCCATCAAGCGGTGCTTTGGAAATGAAGGTCTGCTACCGTCCTATCCGTGCAAAGTATTTGGGTAACGGCAAAATTGAACTTAAAAATACACGTTATTTCAAATCTACTGATGAAATTTCCATTGCCTACCGCATTTTAAAGGACGGCAAAGAAACTGATAACGGCGTTTTAGATGTTGTTTTAGCACCACAGGAAGTTAAGGAAATCGCCATTAAATCCGATGTATTTAAGTCCGTTAAAAATGATATTTTCCTCGACCTTATTTACACAAGCAAAGAAGACGGCAGAGAAATTGCCACAGAACAGCTGATTTGCTCAACCGCCGCAATCCCCGCCGCAATAATCAAGGAATATGCAAAAATCGAAAAGGACGACGGTGAAATTGAGGTTGAGTTCAAGGGCGGTAAGGCAAAATTTGACTGCAAAAAAGGACTTGTAAGCTACAAAAAAGACGGTGTTCAGTATATTAACAAGAAACCCTTGGACGGTCTTTACGGCTTTGTACCCCACATTTACCGCGGACGCCTTGACAACGACCAATACTTAAAAGGTTATTGGGATGTTATCGGTTTGGAAACCGCAAAGGTACACTTTACAGGCTGTAAGGTTAAATCGGATAACAAGGGCAAATTTGTACGCACATCGTATAAATTTATCACCCGAGGCATCTTCCTTTTGGCAACTGCAACAGTTGATTACCGCTTCTCAAAGAACGGCGAAATGACCGTAACTCCCAAACTTTCCGCAGTTTGCCCCATGCCATTACAGCTCCCCCGCTTCGGTGTTCATCTTGAAATGCCGAAAGACTTTGAAAAAGTTACCTATTACGGCAGAGGACCTTTGGAAAACTACGCTGACTTTAAGGAGCACGCACCAATCGGCATTTACGAGACAACCGTTACCGATATGCCTCACAAATACATTAAGCCCCAGGATTCGGGTAACCGCGGTGAGGTAAGATACGGCGTTCTTAAAAACGAGGATGGCAAGGCGCTTTGCTTTACAGCGGCAGACAAGGCTCTTAACTTTAATGCAAACCACTTTACATTAAATCAGTTAATCAAATCTGCACATATTGAGGATTTGCCCGACACTGACACAACCTTTACGGCTGTTGACGGCTTTGTGCGCGGCACAGGCTCTGCAAGCTGCGGCCCTGCACCTGCAAAGGAATATTTAATTCCGTTTGGGTACACAAGACCGCTTTCATACACATTTACGGTAAAAACGGTGGAATAACATTTTGCGACCGTGGTTTAAGATAACGGGGCGGGCATGGAAACCCGCCCCTACATTATGAAGACAGAAAATAGAACAACAAAGGACTTTTCCGAATACTTATCGGGAAAGTCCTTTTTGTTGTTATTTTTATAGATTTTAGAGTGATGCTAATGCACTGAAACGGTCTTTTAATGCGCCGTACAGGGAATCGTAAAATGCGTGGAAATGTCTATATTCCGCTGTGCGCTGTGCATTGGGGCTTTGGGTTTCGGGGTTATATTTTACCATTGTTTTGCAGGCAGAGGGCACATCGTTGTAAATACCTGCGCCAACAGCGGCAAGCACCGCCGCGCCCAGCGCCGCACCCTCGGCGGACGCTGCCGTTTGTACGGGAAGGTCAAACAAATCGCAAAGCATCTGCCGCCAGAAGGCACTTGAACCACCGCCGCCTGTAAGGAGCATTGTATTAGGGCTGATACCTGTTTGGTTATAACGGCGATTACAGCGGTGCCGTTGCGGATAACGGTAATTTCACGGCGCTTCCCACTAACGAAATGGGCAGAACTTATGTTATAAAATAATTCAACGCATATATCCGACCGAAAGCTTTGACGGTTTTCGGTTGGATTTTTTATACCCTACACATAATTTAAAAAAATCCTGAAATACTATAAAAAGAATTTCAGGAGGGATAATATGGATTTCGTCAAAGTGATTCTCACATCGTTGCTTTCTGTCGCCGCACTGTTTATCATTACAAAAATTATGGGGCACAAGCAGATGGCACAGCTTGACTTTTTTGACTATATTACGGGAATTACCATAGGCTCAATCGCGGCAGAACTGGCCACAGAGCTTGAAAAGCCTTGGAAGCCCCTGATTGCCATGATTATTTACGGCGGTATTTCCGTTCTTTTGAGCCTAATTATCAATAAAGCGCCGAAAGCAAGAAAATACATCAACGGTGCGCCCATTGTAATTATGGATAACGGTAAAATCAACAGAAAAAATATGAAAAAAGCAAAAATGGATTTAAGTGAATTTATGATGCTGTGCAGAAATGCGGGATTTTTTAATTTAGACGCAATTCAAACGGCAATTTTTGAATATAACGGCACTTTGACCATTCTCCCTGTCAGCGGTCAGCGCCCTGTAATACCCGACGATATGCAAATTGCGCCGCCCGCTGAATATATTTACACGGAAGTTATTATAGACGGACGGGTTTTAGACGAAAATCTCAAAAGTCTCGGGCTTAACGCCGAATGGCTGAAAAAGCAATTGGAACAGCAGGGATATAAAAATGCAAAAGAAATATATCTCGGTCTTTGCGATAAACAAAACAAGCTGTCACTGTTCACCTCGGACTGAAACAACATTATTAAAACTCCCTTTCGGTAAGTTACTGAAAGGGAGTTAAAATTTAATTTGTACTTATTTCGGAACCGCCATTCTCTGTGCCGAATAATTGACATTTACCGTTTTGTGGAAGAGCAAATGGTCGTACTTAGGCAACCATTGACTTCCCACATTCATATTCTTGAAAGTAGTTTCATCTGCGCCTATATTCATTTCGGTAACAGCACGAAGTTCTTTGCCCTCTTTGTAAACCGTATCCCAGAACGCGTGGTGACCGATTTCCTTTACGCTTGCGGGAATATACATATATGAAAGTCCTCTGTCCTTTGTGAAACAGTCGGAACCGATTTTTTCCAACCCTTCGGGAAGAGAATAGTAAACATTCTGCAATTTTCCCACTGTTTCGTAAGTTGTAGTAAGGACAGGCTCTGCACCGGCAACATAAGAATAAATATTGCGGATATTTCCTGCATCGTAAAATGCAAGCGTATCAATTTCTTTTAATCCCTCGGGTAAATATACATCGGTCAAGTTTGCATAGTTAAAGCAGTTTGCACCGATTTTTGTAACCGTTGACGGAAGCACATATGTGCGGACTTTCAGGTTATATTCGTTAAAATATGCTTCATCATATTTCTCTGTTGTGCCCCAAAGCTCCTCCATGGGCTTTCCGTCATCATCAACGAGGTCGGAAACCTGAGTACCCTTTTCATCAAGATGGGCGTATCCGTTTTGAAGGCGCAAATATCTGTCATGGTCGATGGGATAACAGATAATTTCCGTCATATCCTTGTTGTAAAGAACGCCGTCAACATCGCAATAGTTGGGGTTGTTTTCATCAACATAAATACACTGCAAATTCCAGCAGGAATAAAATGCACGTTCATCAATTTGTGTAACGGTTGCGGCAATATTTATTACCTCTAATGTTCCGTCACAGTTAAAAGCATACTCGCGGATTTTTGTTACCGGCTGTGATTTATCTTTTTGAATTGTAAACTTTGCATCTTCACTTTCTGTTCCTGCAAGTTGAAGGCTTGAATCGTTGTATTCGATTGTTGAAACATAGTCAATATCAAAAGTTTTAATAGCGCCGTTATTGCTAAACTGTGTCAGTTCACCGCTCTCATATACAAGTTTACCTGTATTAAGAAGAACCCTAACGCTGAAATACATCGAAATAAGAATTGCAACTATCATAAATATGACAAAGCCAATCTTTTTCCATGTAGCATTTTTAAACGGCTTGTTAATGTGAGGTGCCGCAAGGCCTTCGATTTTATAATCCCATATTTCGTCTTCGGGAATATCAAGAACTTCCGGGACAAATTCTCTTGTTTTCTTTGTTTTCTTGCTCAAACCGTTCACCTCCGTTAACCTTTAAAGCTACCGGCAACAGACTCGCCTTTTTCAATGGCCTGTTTTTCTGTTACCTCAGCGCGCCGTTTAAGAACCTGAATAACTTTATCTTGCTTAGCATCGTCATAATCCCAGAAAAGATACGGGATTATCATAAGCAAGAAGCCCGCTATATCAAACAGCATCGGTATTATGATAATCTTGGATCTTGAAGCGTCAACAAACAGAACATCCCAGTTACTGTTAAAGCCGTATTTAAGAAGCAAGATGGGAATAATAAGGCTTATGAAAGAAGTTACAGGGCCTGTAAACCAACCGAAAATACCTGCAAAGCTTTCAAGTCTTTCACCTGAAAGATACATTTGATAGTCGGTAATACGAACATCCATATCGTGTCCGACAGATGTGGGAACGGTGTGTGTCGCTTCCATAATAATAAGAATCACAACGCATATTACACCACAAAGTGTAACATTCTTGCAGAAGAACATAGTGCAGACAATCATGCTGTAACCTACCGCACGGGAAATGAGATAGAAAATCATTATCTGCTTGTAGGAGAAGCGCTTGATAAAATACGGTGTAAGCAAATCCGGCGGTGTACCTGCAAAAGATACGAGAGAAACTATCAAACCGTATGCAAGACCGGAAAGACGGAATGTGTAAAGATACAGAATTGTGGCAAGAGGCAAAATACCGTTGCCGAAAGAGTCAAGCATCCATACAATCGTCTGCACCCATTTATACTTATTTCGCATAACGCCGAAAATACCGTCCCAGAAATTGATTTGGACTTTTTCTTCAATGGGGGGCTGCGGTATTCTCTCTTGAATTCTGTTCGCAAAAATAAGAGTTAAAAATGCAAAAACCGTAAAAATGATGGGGATAACATATCTGTAAACATTGATATCCGCCCAGTCGTCTTTTAAGAATCCGATTGCCATAGGAATAACGAGAACCATTACGGAATTGAGAATATGTGAGAACTTAATGGGATAAGACCTTACAAGAATTCTCTCCTGCATATTGGGGCTGATATTCATTGTGCAGGATTCCATATTTGCAAATCCGAACATACCGTATCCCGCAAACAAAAGATTGGCTACCCAAACGCGTGTAACTTCGTCCGCAATTTTGTAAACGGGAAGCCAGCCTATGAGAATAACCATAATAACTTTGGGTACAACATCACAGTAAAGCGAATACTTATATCTGCCGAATTTCGGAACAAGCTTCTTTCTCCAGAAAATGTTTCTAGAACCGTTCCATCCGTTCCATAGAATATGAGTACCGAACATCTTAATTGCCGATGCCGCGGATACGCCTCTAATTGAGTTAAACATTGCCACAACCTTGTTTGCCGGATTCAGATACGGCTCAAAGGGGAACAATAACAGGAACAACCCGATTACGGCAGCCGCAAAATAAAAGGTATAAATATTTCGTTCTTTTTTCTTCGGCAAAAAGCCCAGGTTATCGTTTATCATCCACGCAACCAAATCCCACATCTTCTGCAGCGGCATATTGATAAGCGCTATTGCGGAAAATGCAACATAAGGAAGATGATAATGATACATTATCAAATAGCAGCCTGCAAAGAAACTTATGTATTCAAGGGTTTTAATACCCGAATAGTTACTTCCGACGCCAAGCCAAATGTCAAGATATTCCCTATACGGGACATATTTGCCCTCGGCAGGTGTTTTCCAATGTGTTTTGATTTCCGTAAAAAGTGATTTAACTTTTGTTAAGGCTCCGCCTTTTTCGTCACTCATTTTTTACAATCCCCTCTTTCTTTATTTCTATTATCAAATAATATGCGGATATTTTAGCATAAATATCTAAAAATGACAATAAAAAAATATATTTTTTTTACATTATGTTAAAATCCAAACAAAAAAACGGCCTTATCCTTATGATAAGGTCGTTTATAACGGTGCTTTTTAAATCATTGAATTCTCTTTTTCTTTTTCATGCTTTGCCTGAGGTAGCAGAAAAATGCTGTGTAATTCGTATATGCAAAACGAATTTATTGTGGTAGAATTATGTTGGCAAACGCAAAAAATCTTTGCCGAATACAAAAAAGGAATAGGGAAAAATGAAAAACACTATATCTCTTAACAAAGACTGGCTGTTTTACTACGGCAAAGCCGACAAGGATACGAATTTTGAAAGCATAAGCTGCGCAAAAATCGACCTGCCCCACACATGGAACAACCTTGACGGTCAGGACGGCGGAGACGATTATGCCCGCGGTACCGGTTGGTATATGAAGAAAGTAAATATTCAAAAGGAAAACCGCCGATGTTTTCTTGAATTTTACGGAGTTAACGCCGTTGCAAATGTGTTTGTAAACGGAGTTCATATAGGTGAACACCGCGGAGGCTATACACTTTTCAGGTTTGATATTACCGACGCCGTAAAAGACGGGGAAAACACTATCGTTGTATGCGCCGACAACTCGCCCTTCCCCGATGTCATTCCCTTGGAGGCTGATTTCACATTTTTCGGCGGAATTTACAGAGAGGTAAATCTAATTCTAACCGATGAACTGCATTTTGCCCTTGATAATTTCGGAAGCGACGGCGTAACCGTTTCATACAATAACAATTACTCCTTAAAAGAAGCCGCAAAGCTTCATATAAAAGCTGAAATTTCGGGAAAATCCGAAAACTGCTCTGTAAGATTTTCCCTTAATATTCCCGACAGATTTGAAGAGTGCCCGTATATACAGAATACCGATTGTGATATTTCCTCGCTGTATGAGCCCGATGGCGGATGCGTAGCGGAAAAAACCGTTAATCTTGCCGACAATACGGCAGAATGTTGTCTTGAAATTAAAAATCCCCGCCTTTGGGACGGGCGCAGTATGCCGTTCAGGTACAAGCTTATTTGCACTCTTTTGGGCGAAAACGGTGAAATTGCCGATACTGTTACAAAATATGTAGGCTTTCGGTATTTTTCAATTGACTCAAAAAAGGGATTTATGCTCAACGGAAGGCAATATCCATTGCGCGGCGTAAACCGCCATCAGGACCGCAAAGATATGGGAAACGCCATAACTTACCGTGAGCACGACGAAGATTTCGGTTTGATTTATGAAATAGGGGCAAACGCAATCAGATTGGCGCACTATCCTCATCATCCCCATTTTTACGAGCTGTGCGACAAATACGGCTTGCTTGTTTGGGCGGAAATTCCCTTTGTTGACCATATCGGCGGATTAAAGGAATCTCCCCTGCTCACAGATAAAAAAGACTCTGCCATTACCGAGAGTCAGCTTGAAAATGCAAAACAGCAAATGACGGAGCTTATTTTACAGCAATGCCACCGCCCCTCAATTTTCTGCTGGAGTATGTCAAACGAGGTAATGCAAAAGTACGGCGACACTGCGGCACATATGATGGACGAGCTGGACGCACTCATACACCGTCTTGACAGCACAAGGTACTCTGCAATGGCTGTTAACCACACCTATGGCTGCCGCTGGAAATCCGATATAAAGGGCTGTAATATTTATCCCGGTTGGTATTGGGGCAGTGAAAAAATGTTCCGCTCACAGTACACCTACTACCGCCGTGCGGACAAAAACAAGTGTATGGCGGTTTCGGAATACGGCGCAGGAGCAAATATACTCCACCATACCGACAAGCCCTCACAGCCTAAGGATACGGTTTGTGAATTTCACTCCGAGGAATGGGCGGCAATCGTGCATGAGCACGCATTAAAATACTTTATGTCGCCTGCCGCAAAGAAAATCTGGGGAACCTTTGTTTGGAATATGTTTGACTTTGCCGTTGATATAAGAAAAGAAGGCGGAATGCCCGGCATTAACGACAAAGGGCTTGTTACCCATGATAGGCAGGTTAAAAAAGACCAATTCTATATTTACAAAGCCTATTGGAGCCGTGAACCGGTAGTTTACATAACATCAAGGCGTTTTGCAGAGAGAGAAAATCCAAAAACCAACATTAAGATTTACTCCAACGCCGAAAGCGTGACGCTTTTCTTAAACGGCAAAGAAATAAAAACGAAAAGGAACAAATTAAACAAACAAAAACACATTTTCATTTTCCGCAACATTTCCCTTGCAAAAGGAAAAAACACCGTCATTGCAAAGGGCAGTAACGGCGTTGAAGACACAGTTGAGTGGAAACTCAAATAATAGAAAATCCGTCGGCAGACATAAAATCTGACCGGCGGATTTTTATTCTATTATATTTTTTATTTCTGCTAAATCATTTATTTCATAGTCAACTGTAACATCGGTTGAATTTATTTTTCGGTCGGGGTTATACCAACAGCAGATAATTCCTGCGTTATTGCCGCCCTGCATATCGCTTGTGAGTGAATCCCCTACAATCATCACGCTGTCTTTCTCGAATCCGCCGATATTTTCCCTCACACAGTCAAAAAATTCGGCAGAGGGTTTTTCAAAGCCTATTTTATCCGAAATAAACGCGCCGTCAAAAATATCAATAAGCCCCGAAAGCCTGAGCTTTCGGCTTTGAGCGACGATTGTGCCGTTGGTAACGGCATACTGACGCACAATTCCCGCAAGCGCTTTCACGGTTTCAAGGGCATTGTCGCAGAAAAACACCTTATCCCCCAGACGCACCTGATATTCGTCGTTAAAAGCGTCAATACGGTCAAATAATATACCCTCCGAAGCGAAAAACTCCTCAAACCGCTCTTTTAACACCTGCGGCTTCGTTATTTCGCCCCGTTCAAGCCTTTCCCAATACCTTCTGTTGATTTGTGAATACCGTTTTATCATTTCGTCGGTACATTCGCCCAAATTAAAAGCCTCAAAGCATTTTTTTATTGCGTAGCTTTCGGATTTTTGAAAATTCAGCAGTGTTCCGTCAATATCCCACAAAAGTGTTGTTATCATTATTATACACTCACCTTAAATGCTCCACAAGAATTTTTAAGCCTATAAGCACAAGAATTACGCCGCCTGCAAGCTCCGCCTTATTTTTATACTTTTCTCCGAATTTATGCCCTATGAACACTCCCGCGCCTGACAGCAAAAAGGTTATTGTTCCTATAAGCAAAACGGATATTTTAATATCTGCCTTTAAAAAAGCAAAGGTAATTCCTACGGCGAGGGCGTCAATGCTTGTGGCAATGGCAAGCACGGTCAGTTCCTTTAAATCAAGCTTTTCAACACCCGCTAATGCGTCTTCATCTTTAAAGGCTTCGTATATCATCTTACCGCCGATAAAACCCAACAAAGCAAAGGCAATCCAATGGTCAATACTTATAATATAACTTTCAAACTGCTTGCCCAAAAGCCAGCCGATAAAGGGCATCAGCGCCTGAAATCCTCCGAAGAAAAATGCAATCAGAGCAGTTTGACCGTAATCAATTTTACGCATATTCAAGCCCTTACAAACCGCTACGGCAAAGGCATCCATTGAAAGCCCCAACGAAATTATTATAAGCTCGCCGATTCCCATATAATTCATCTCCGTAATGTATATAAAAAGACTCGTGTACGGCAAAAGCCATACATGAGTCTTGTCATTTAAGCCCATATATCTGACTTAACGCACAATTTGTGCCGACTACTCCATCACGAAACAGTGATATGATACCAATATTATGCGTATTTGTCAAGAAACATACGGCGTTCAGGATATCTTCATTCTAAGACGCAGCTTGTCGCTTATCATTGCAATAAACTCTGAATTTGTTGGCTTTCCCCTTGTATTCTGTATGGTATAGCCGAAATATGAGCTCAAAACATCAATATCGCCTCTGTCCCAAGCAACCTCAATAGCGTGACGGATTGCTCTTTCTACTCTTGACGCAGTGGTGGAATACATTTTTGCAACAGTGGGATAAAGCACCTTTGTAACGGAATTCATCATTTCTTTATCATTGACGGAAAGCACGATGGCTTCGCGAAGATACTGATATCCTTTTATATGTGCCGGCACGCCGATTTGATGCATTATTTCACTTACGGTTACCTGCAAATCATTAGTATCGTGAAGCTTTGTAACATCGCCTTTTTCCTTTGACCAGTCTGTAAGCTGTGTTATTCTTTGCGCCATCATATTTATATCAAAGGGCTTTAAAAAATAGTAATCTGCACCGGCAGAGAGAATTTCCTGCTCAAAACGCTGATTATCCGTGCTTGACATTACCATTATCAACGGCTTTGTATTTTTCTCTTTTAGTTTATTTATAACGCCCAGTGCGTCAAGGTTTGACATAAAAGCATCCATAACCACTACATCTGCCCGTGCGCTTTCAATTTTTGAGAGCAAAACATTTCCGTCCTTTGGCAATAAAAATACATCACATCCGTATGTGCGTAAGGTGTTTGCACAGTTTTTGCCGAATTCACTCCCCTCACCTGTTAATAGCACTTTAAGATTGTTTCCCATTTTTGAGACCTCCGTTTTAATTTCTAAAATCATCTTGTGATTTCTTATTTCTGCCATATTTTACCATAAATGGGAAAATATGGCAATAGAAAAAATCAATATTTTTATAAAAACTTTTCGACATAAGACGAAGGCAGTCAAAGAGTGAAAATAAATGACGGAAATATATTAAATCCTGCAAATTTTGATGAATAAAACTTCCTTGTATTCAGTTTGTTTTCGACTATTCTTTTTTCTCAATGGACATTTTTTAACATAAATATAAACTTTGAAATTGTTGAAAACTCTGTTGAAACTGTTTAAAACTCGCATTTTCAAGGCATTATTTTTTTAATAAACACTTTTTTTGTAAAGAAAATTGCTTTACAGAACAAATATGCGCAAAAAAAATCAGTGTATATACAAATGCATATACACTGAAAATTTTGAAGGGAAAAATGCAAAAATAAAATTTAGAATTTTACAATAAAAAACCGGAGAGTATTTATTGCTCTCCGGTAATTTACTAATCTCTGCGCAAGGCTTCAATAGGCGGAAGCTTTGCGGCTCTTCGTGCAGGATACACACCGAACAAAATTCCGATGGCAGAGGAAAAGCCCACAGCCAAAGCAACTGTTGACGGCTTGACCGCCAATGGAACATCCATAATGTACGACACAAGCGCCGCGCCTGCAACGCCAAGCAGTAAGCCTATTACGCCGCCTATAAGGCAAAGGATAACAGACTCTGTTAAAAACTGAAACAGAATTGTTCCTGTTTTTGCACCCAAGGCTTTTCTTATGCCTATTTCACGGGTGCGCTCCGTTATAGATACAAGCATTATATTCATAACGCCGATACCGCCCACCACAAGGGAAATGGCGCTGACGGCGGCTATAAATACTGTAAACACATTTATAACGGTATCAAGCAAATCAATATATGTTGCCATATTTGTTACGGTATAGCAATCCTTCTCATAATTATCGTGAATTGAGCGGATATAGTTTATCGCCGCCGTTCCGATACCGTCAAGCATTGATTCGTCAACCGCGGTGATATTGATTGTATCGTAACGGTTAACCGAACCGCCGTTCAGCATTGATGCAACAGGAGCAGGCATAAGCATCATACAGCTCATCATCTGCATACCGCCCATGGAGGACATGCTGTTCATCATTTCTTCCGTATCAAGATTCATACTTGCCATTATGTCAATTACGCCGATAATCTTAATTGAAACGGTAATATCGTTTGCGGTGCAGTGCAAATACTCACCCACAACATTCTTTCTGCCGAACACCTGCATTGCGCTTCCCACATCAATAACGCCTACATATTTGCCGTTGTCATATTCTTCCTCGGTGAAAAAGCGTCCGTAAAGGCAGGGTGATTTTATAATCATCTGCATATCGGTATTACAGCCCACGCCCATTAAAAAGCCGTTTTCATCATTAGCGGTTACCTGACACATGGTCATAGACTGCATTGAGGCATACTGTACGCCGTCAAGCTTTTTTACAGCTTCAATATCCTGATTTGTAAAATAATCTTCATCATCTGCGGTACGGGTATTAACGGTAAGGGAAATTGCGCTGTTGCCCATATCTCTTATCATACCCACAATATAATCTCTGCCGCCGTTGCCCACCGTGATAACCGCAATAACCGACGCCACGCCGATTATTATTCCCAGCATGGTAAGCAATGAACGCATAAGATTTGTTTTTATGCTGAATATGGCGATGCGGATATTTTCTTTAATGTTCAATACCTACACCCCAATCATGCAGTTTTTTCTTTGATTCTTGTGCCGTCTTCCATATTGGGGTCGGGACTTTTAACTACCTTTTCGCCCTCGGAAAGACCGTCTGTAATCTGATAGCTTGTATCGTCAAGTGCGCCCTTTGTAATAACGCGTTTAACTGCGGTGCCCTTTTCGGAATCATACACATAAACGGAATATTCGCCGTTATTATATATAACAGATTCAACGGGAATCTTCAAAACACCATCAATCTGAGAAAGCTTGATTTTTATATCAACATCAAATCCGATTACAACATTTTCATCGGGAGATTTTATCTTAACCTTTACAACTGCACCGCCTGACGAGCTGCCGCCCATCAGAGAGCTTGTGATTGAGCCTAAATCCATACCGTTGGATTCCGCCGCCGTTGCGCCTACATATATTACCTCGCCCTCATATTCCTTATCAAGGCTCATAACAGTTGCTTCCATACCTGTTTTGATTTTAAGAAGGTCTGCTTTTCCCACAGTTACGCTTACAATCATATCCTCATAGCTTTCAACCGTTATTCCAACTCCCGAGGGAGCCGCATCGGAGCTTCCCAAAAGCGAAGAAATTACAGCGGCGGTACTGCTGTCAACCGATTGACCGCCCAAAAGCGAAGAAAGGTCGATTGACGAAGAATTTTCCTCAACAACAGGCACGAATTTTTCGCCTGCTGTTACATTAACAACGGTTACAATACCGTCATTTTCGGCATACCAGCCCTTTGACATTTTATTGTATGTGGCTTTTAAGCTTTCATAGCTTTCCTTTTTCATATCGGCAACGGATTTAAGTGCGTCAAGCATCGTAGTGTTGTCGGTTGAAACGGTTACTGCGTTTTCAGCTTGAAGAGCCGAAAGTTCTGAATTGAGCTGTGCCAATTCAAGATTTTTTTGCATAAGAGCTTGTTGCTTTTCGGTATTTACCGTTGATACATCGGGAATCTCCACCTGAGAAGCGGCAGAAATAAACGCCTCTATCTGCTCAGCTGTCGCGCCGTTTTGCGCCATCTGGGCGGCAATAGCGTTTATCTGTTCCTGCGGAATTCTCACCTGCTCGGTTGAAGGCTCGCTGTTTTCTATTTCCGCTTCCAGAGCGGTAATTTCGTTTTTCTTAACGGTAATCTGTGCGTTTAAATTATTGATTTTTGAGTTAAGCTCCGACTTTTTCTTTGTGTTGCTGTCGGAGGAATTTTTCATATTGTTATATTCTGCCAAGGCTTGCTTGTAATCCTTTTCCGCCGCTGTAAGATACTGCGCCGCGCCGGACACATTAAAGGATGCCAGCTTATCGCCTTTCTGAACTCTGTCGCCCACTTTAACAAAAACCTCTTCGACGGTTACACCCTCTATGGCAACAAAATTTTCTGTTACTCTCGATTCAACCGTACCGCTGACATCAAGGGTATCAACTACAGTACCGTACGCAACCTGCGCCAGTTCATACTCTGCGGGAGGTTCGGGCTTGAAATTGGAATACAGCACATAAGCCACCAACGCAAGCATAAATACGATAAACGCAATTATGGCGATTTTTGCTTTAAGACTTTTTTTCTTAAAATTCTTTAACAAGGAAATCACGGCCTTCTGTTAATATTAATTATAATTTTACTATATTATCTTTCATTTTCCAATAGTCTTTTGTTAAATATTTGTAAATTTTATACCGCTTTAAACATATATTTTATTATTAAATTCAAGTAAAGGAGGTTTAGTGTTGAAAAAACAATTTCTGATTTTAATTTTAACCTTAATTTGTATATTTTCAGCCTGCTCCAAGGAGAGTAAATTCGGTATTGAACAATTTGCAGAGAGAATGAACAGCCAATTCGGCACTGATTACAACACAACCGATTTCGTTTTGGGGACGGATTCGGACGGAGAAAAATATATGCTTTACGAGGAGGGCGACACCCTGATATCCGTTTCTCTTGATACAAACGGTACAATTAAAGGA
>JBJEPX010000010.1:0-3192 GCA_051881455.1 Candidatus Fimenecus sp.
TCAAAATCCACCGGTAGCGATACCGTGCCGGTTCGAGTCCGGCCACCGGCACCAAAAAGTCCGAATGCACAATGCGTTCGGACTTTTTTAGTTTACTTAAAATAATTTTTGCGCAAGCAATATCATAAAATCAAAAAAGAAAGGAGAAAAATAAATGTTTCAAACTGCACCCGGAGTAACAATACCCTTTCCGGATAAAATTCAGGAACAATTTCAGGTGTACGAAGGAAAGTCCATTTATGCAAATATCAGCTTTGAAAAATTAAAACCTATACTCACCGAGTTTTATCACAGCCTGCCCGAACCTTTATTTTTTGTACTTCAGCTTCCTCTTCTCATGCATGAAGAACGAAAGATGGGAGACAGCAACACCTTTCATCAAGAGGTATGCTATCTTGACGGACAGACAAAAAGTCAGATTGACGATATTATTGAGAAATACGGACAAATTTTACTTGAAGACGGTATGTCTCAATTTGCGGTGGCTTCCCATGTAAATAACGAAGAAATATTTATTCAAAAGTACAAGCTCACAGCTTTCTATTCCTCTTCTCCCCGCCGCTTTATTCCTTTTTTACAGCGTTACGGTCTTACGGAAACCGATAATCTTATCACTGTATGGAACACTTTTTCACAGGAAACTCCCGGTGAATGCAGACGTGTTTCAATCAACGGGTTTGATGTTTACGATGTAGCCGAACAGTTAAAAAAGCAGGGCTTGTACAGAGCAAAAATAATAGAAAGCTAATAAATTTATTTTAAAATATTAAGAACCATGAATTAAACGAAAATTCATGGTTCTTTTTAATTTCTTATTTAATTTCGCAGACTCAAAAACTAAAAGTCCGAATAATATCACATTTTTTTCATTCTTTTAATCCCAAATCCGATTCCGAATGTTATTACAGCTGCGCTTAACAGTAACAATGTAAAAATCGGCGTATCCTCTCCTGTGTTTGGAACATCGTTTTTATCAGACGAATCTGTAGTATTTGAGCTTCCTTGTGTGCCGTCTGTATTTGATGAGGAAGTGATTTCGGTTTCATCAGAATTAGATGTTTCCTTTGTACTGTCTGTAACATCTGTGTTTTCTGTAGAATTTGAGGTAGAATCTGTATTTTCAGTGTTTCCTGTTTCGGAAGTGTTCTGAACATTTTCTTTTGTCACATGTATCTTTAAATCCGGATACAGTGTTTCCTTTGTCACTCCGTATCCCTCTTTTGTCAAAACATTGACCTCTTTTACTGTAATATCCCCCTCAGTAAAGCTTTCATCACAGTTAACTTTCAATGTTATATCCATAGGCTCATTAAGTTTGTTATCGGATTCGAAAAATGTTACCCAATACAGTCCTCTTGCAAGTACAGGACCTGCCGACATACTTCCGCAGCTGCCGGAAGCTTCCGAAACCACCATACTTTCCGGACATTCTATGCCTATTTCAACTCCGGCATATGGATTTTCTGTTTTTACTTCTATTACTGTTTCAAGTGATGTCTTTCCTTCCTCTATTGAGATAACATCATCAGAAACAGATACAGAAGAGTTTTCTGCAAACGCTGTAATTGTCATGAGGCAAACCATAAGACAACAAACAGTTAAAGACGCAATTCTTTTCAAATGGAAACATCCTTTCATCGTTTTAAAAAGTGTAAATTTACAGGAATTGCGGAAGTATATATTCCGCAATTCCTGTTTATGCAGGGTTTAATATTTATCAGGCAATAAATCCTGTAATTATAATAAGGTCAGAAGCATCAACAACTCCGTTTCTGTCAACATCACACTGTGCATTGTCTGACTGATAATTCTTAACCGCCATTGATAAGTCTGAAAGTGTTACATTTCCGTCGCCGTTGATATCAGAAGCGCTGAGATATGAAACTATTTCTACGGTTTTTTCTCTGTCTGTTATTGCAAGTTCACCCTCAAATGTACCGTCATCGTTTGTTATTGCCGTGTTCACGCTTTCAAGAACAACCGTTGTATTACCGACAGCTGCACCCTCTTTTACCTTGAGTACCACCTGCATGATATCTGCAGAACCAGATATCGGCTGGCTTGTTGCTATAATCATTCTTGCCATTCCCTCAGTGCTCTTGTCTGATGCAACAACCACATTATCAACAAGCGGCTTTATTTCAGCAATCTCAAATACACTTGAGTCATATGAAACCTTTGCGTCAAATGAATTGAGTTCTCCGATACCGTCAAGCTTTACTGTGCAGGTAACTGTATCACCGTTTTCTATAACAGCAAGTTCCTTGTCTGTTTCAACAGCAGCATTACCGGAATTTGCAGTTGTAACACCGAAAGGCTGTGTAAAACTTATACCCTCATCTCCCTTGAGCTGAGCACGCACATAGGAGTTGATTTCACCTTCATGGTCATTAAGATCAATTGTATTGCCTGTAGCTATAACCTTACCATCTGCAATCCATTCAACCTGGTTATAATGCTCGCCATCAATTGTAATTGTATCCTCATCGTTGTCAACCTGAATATTTGTGATGATAGGAGGCTGATAATCATTGATAACAGAAAGATCTGTTATTGTATATCCTTCTCTCTTTGCAACCTTTGCGCTTGCATAGAATGTACCGTTCTCCATGGATTCCCTTACATTTTCAGGATTATTTGAAGGGAGAAGCATCATATTGTAGCTGTGACCTGTAGCAGCAGTAGAATGAGTATCATCATTTGAAAATCCCCATACAAAACGACCTTCCGGCATTGTTTCTTTAAGGATGTTATCCCAAAGAATACGGTCTGAGTATGAATCGCCGTCAAGCTTGTTGATAATTTCCATACCTACTACAGCATCATACTTCATAAAAAGATCTGTATACTTTTTAATTGTTTCAGGGTTATTGGAAGCTTCTTCGCCTGCTGTACCGGAAGTATTTCTGCCGCCTGTATATCTGCCCGGATGATTTATATGGCAGATACCGCCAAGTTCCTGTGTCTTTGCGATGTTGCTTTCAAGAGTTGCTCCCTGTTCATTATTAAACGGAGTGAAAAAAGTGTTAAGATGGTCACTTACTGACTGTTCGTCAGAATTCATAATAGCAACCATACCTCTGTTATCTCTGTCTGTTCCGTATGTTATCTCGGACAAACGCTGGTCTGTGAGATATTCACGGTCTTTACCGGTTGGATCATCCTTTCTGTTCCATGTTGTGTTGCACACAT
>JBJEPX010000011.1:0-17246 GCA_051881455.1 Candidatus Fimenecus sp.
TCAGGCGAAAATATGCCGTTTTAAACCATATCGGGTTCGACTCCCCTCACCTTATCGGAATGGTTTTAGGAATAGATATTGCCACTGATATTGCGGTGATTGATGAAAAGTTAGTGTTAACAGGTGTTTTGGCCGGGGCGATTGTAATTCTGATTTCACTTTTTTACAGTTTTCTGCTTTTTGGATTTGGAGATTTGATTCAATGTCAGCAAAGGAGTGCGCATTATTTAAAAGAGATTTTAAAAGAAGTGAAAAGCAACAAATAGGGAACGGTATTCGCATAGTCCCGTGAATTTTCCGTATTTTACGGTTGGTTTTGTAGGGCGTCCGCCCTACCGCCATGCCGTTAGTTTATTGTTGTTGCGGGACGATGAAGGCATCGTCCCCTACAAATTCTCATAAACTTTCATAGTATTGCTTGTAGGGGCGGGTCTCTGTGCCCGCCCGAGATTTCACCACGATTTTTACGGCGAGAGATATACCACCGCCCTACCGTCACGCGTGGGTATTTTTGCGATTATTATTGACTTTCACCCCTGCTAAAACTATAATTATCATATAATTTCTTTCAGAGGTGCGAAATGGGTAAATTGAGATTTTTAATTGCCGTGATTGTTGGTAAAGTGTCGGCATTTTTGCTGGATAAAATTTTTAAAAGGGGCACAAACACTCCGGGTATAATAATGCTTAAAATCTGCCCCGATGCGCTGGCAAGATTTACAATGCCCGAAACCACCGTTTGCGTAACGGGTACAAACGGAAAAACAGGCACATCAAATCTGCTGACGCATATTATACGAAACAGCGGAAAAACCGTTGTTAATAACTCAAAGGGCTCAAATATGGCGCCCGGGCTTGCATCTGCCCTTGTTACTCAATGCACACTTTCGGGTAAAGTTACCGCCGATGTCGCTGTGCTTGAAGTTGACGAGCGCTCCTCACAGTTTATTTACACAAAATTCGTTCCAGACTATATTCTTTGCACAAATCTTTTCCGTGACTCCATTATGCGAAACGGCCACAGCGGATTTATTTTTGATAAAATCAACGATTATTTAGACGAAAAAACTACCCTTGTTCTCAACGGTAATGACGGAATTTCGGGACTTTTAGGCGAGAATAAATGCAACCGTGTGTTTTTCTCCGTTGACAGGACAAGCAGAAGCACCGAAAAATGTGAAGATACGGTTTGCGACCTTATTGCCTGCCCAAAATGCAGTCATACCCTTGAATATGAGTATTATCACTATAACCATATAGGCGTTCCCGTGTGCCCCGAGTGCGGCTTTAAGATGCCTCAAAGCACCTTTTATGCCACCGATGTGGATTTCGATAAAGGCACATTCGTGTTTAACGGCGATAAGGGTGAAAGCGCTGTTTTGCCCTTCCCCAAGGGTAACTTTTTCAATGTTTTTAATATTACGGGTGCTTGCGCCGTTTGCAGACTGATGGGCATTGATATTGAAACAATCAGCGGCAGTATAGAGGATTTGTCCGCAAAAACAGGCCGTTTTGACGAAACGGTTTTCGGCGGCTGTAAGGTAACATCAATGCTTTCCAAAAACCAAAACCCAATTTCCTGCTCACAAAGCCTTAAATATTTAGGCAGTACTGAAACTGAAAAAGATGTTGTATTGCTTATTACCGATTCCAATGATAAAATCCACGGTCATGAGGATATTTCATGGCTTTACGATACGGATTTTTCACCCCTTTTGTCCGAAAATATTAAGACCGTTTATATCGGAGGGACAAGGTGTTACGATTTGGCTCAATGCCTTGATATTAAAGGCGTTCCAACGGATAAACTCCGTATTTTTGAAAGCTATGAAGAACTTACAAAAGATGTTTGCGAGAATATTTTAAAGAGCCGTGAAACGGTAATATATTTTGAACTTTACGCCACAGGCGTTGTGAATAAAATTAAAACCGCATTAAAAGAAAAGGGGGATAAATAATATGAAAAAAATTGTCATAGAAGAGCTTTATCCCGAGTTTAACAATCTTTACGGTGACAGAGGCAACGCCCTTTATCTTGAAAAAAAGCTGAAAGCGGCAGGGTATGAGGTTGAAATTATAAAAACAGGACTGTTTGACGAGCCGAATTTCGTAAACGGAAATACGGACATTCTGCTTATCGCCCCCTGTCAGGAAAAGCATCAGCTTATTGAACTTGAACAGTTGAAAAAGTACCGTGATGCTTTGAACGAGCGCATTGAAAAGGGCGGAGTAATACTTGCAACAGGAAACGCCTTTGAGCTTTTCGGCGAGTATATTGAAAGCCCCAAGGGCGAAAAGACCGAGTGCTTGGGATTTTTCCCCTATTATGCAAAGCAGTTTTCCCGTCTTCGCTATAACGATTGCAGTGTGGGCGATTTGGAAGGTATGGAGATAACGGGCTTTAAAAATCTTTTGAGCCACAGTTACGGTGAGTTGCCTTATCCCTTTCTGAAAATGAAAAAGGGCTGCGGAATGAATAAGGAAACGAACCTTGAAGGCATACACAAAAATAATCTGTTCGCCACATATCACACAGGCCCGATTTTGCCCCTTAATCCCCAATTTACGGAGTATCTTATAAAGCTTGTAGATGCGGAGTACAATGATATTCCCCTTGAATTTGAACAAAAAGCATACGAAAGCAGAATAAAAGAACTGACAAAATAGTCGGTTGAAAAAAAGGACGGTAGGGACGATTCACGAATCGCCCGTAGATAATAACAAAACCAATAACATTTTGTAGGGGACGATGCCTTTCATCGTCCCGCGGAATTATATGGAACCCACGGCGTGGTTGTAGGGGCGGGTTTCCATGCCCGCCCGCAAAATCATATAAAAACCAATGGCGGCATCGTAGGGGCGATTCACGAATCGCCCTTTATATTGCAACAATCACGATATGTCAAAATAGTTATATAACCGCATAAATAATCGTTGAATATTCACATTGAAAAAACATATTCAAAATGATACTATAAAGAGGTAAAAGCAGATACGGGAAAGACGGGGTACCGTCCTCTGTCTTATGAGAGTGGACGACCAATTTGTTGGGAACGGTACATCGACATATACTTACGACAGCCGAGGCAATATCACAGCGAAAAATGTATATCCCTTTACTCGTAATGAAACAATCACCTCTTCACCCACAGAAACTAAAACCTTTACCTACGCAAACTTTGGTTGGAAAGATTTGCTTGTGGCAGTAGATGATGTAGAACTTACCTATGATGAAATAGGCAATGTTTTATCTTTCGGTTCAAGGGCGTTTACATGGAATAGCGGCAGAAATCTTGCAAGTATTACTGACGGAAGTAACACATATTCATACAAATATGATGAAAACGGCATAAGAACAAGTAAGACTGTAAATGGCGTTACCACATACTACAATACCAAAAACGGTGTAATTCTGTCACAGAGCGACGGAACGAATACCATGTATTTCCTGTATGATACATCTGGTACCCCTCTTGGATTTATACTGAACGGTACACAGTATTTCTATATGACAAACCAAATGGGCGATGTTATTTGTATAACAGAAGCTAACGGAAACATATTCTGCGAGTACGTCTATGATGAGTGGGGAAAAGTCATCGCCATTAATTATGTTGATGAAAACAACGCGCAGCAAATCGCTGTTGCAACCGCCAATCCTCTCCGTTACCGTGGGTATTATTACGACATTGAAACAGGATATTATTATCTCCAAAGCCGTTACTATGACCCAGACATTTGCAGGTTTATAAATGCGGATATTCCGGAAATTGCTCAGATGTCGAAGAATAATTCAGCAGGGTCAAATCTTTTTGCTTATTGCAATAATGAGCCGATAAATCATGTTGATTACGATGGTTATTACAATCGTAAAAAAGCCGTAAGCTATGCAAAACGATGGGCTTATTTTAGAAATCCGCTATATAGGACATATGGTCAAGACTGTGCAAACTTTGTGTCACAATGTCTTGCCGCCGGAGGAATTAAAACTAATAATATGTGGCACAATGAACTGTTGTATGTTGGTGCTGGAATGTTTAATAGAGGCGAATTAGTTTATGATGTAACAAATAATTGGTCTACAGTTCGAGGATTAATGAACTATTTTGTGAATTTCCAAAAATATTGCGCACAAATTTCAGCTTGTTATTTTTTAAATAGAAATGGAAATGCAAATACAATGATAAAAGATTTCATTTCTTTTTCTGATAAAATTCAAGTAGGTGACATTATGCTGATGGATACGCATATTGATGGAAAAGAAGCCTATAATCATGCTACTATTATTACAAAAATAACAAATAATGAAATTTATTATACCGCTCATTCGAAGAATAGACTTGATGCTAAACTATCGGAAAAAGTTTCAAGCAAATCTATTGAAAATATCTATGTTATATCACTAAAAAATAGTGCAGTATAGGAAGGTTATTATGAATAGAATACCCAATGTGGCCAAAATATTTTTGATAATATTTATCTGCCTTATTTTAATAGGCTTGTTTTTAAGCAATATCCCTGAATTATACGCCATATCCCCATTTGGCAAACATTCACTTTCTACGAATTTCCAAAGCATTACAGAGGCGATTTCAATAAGCGATTTTGAAAATGGAAACGGAGACATCAGTGATTTTTTCGATACATTATCAAAAGAAGATGAAAAGAATATTAAAAATCAAAGCGATAAATATGTGGTAGCCAATTTAAACCTGACAGTAACTAATCCATATGATTTCAAGGTTACTTATTTAAAGTTTAACAAAATCAACAGTTTTAAGGTACTTGATTCAGATATAGCGTTTTGGAGCGACTGCAATTGGCTTATAAACAAAGGTTTTCCGCTAGAAACAACTCTAGAAAAAGATCAATCATATCCGATTGAAGTTAAAGTACTACTTTTAAAGAGCGATTTTGAAAATATTCAATCTAATTACGATTCGGTTGAACTTGTCTCGAACATTAAGGGAACAAAACTAATTGACTTTTAAATGTCAAAGGGAAGACAGGGGACGGGACTGTGTCTTGATTGAAAATCAAGTCAAAATGCGTCGATGACGCTTTTGATAGGCTTGTCCTGTGCCCCCGCTTTCTATGCACAGGACAAGCTGAAATCAAACAGTATGGCGGGGGGCTTGCTCCCTCCGGGGACAATCAGGCAAATCAGCAGATTGAAGGGTGTAAATTACTATATTATACAAAAAATATAGTCAATCATAGAACCGTCCCCTGATTGATGAACCGTCCCCTGATTGATCACATAATATTACATGTAGAAAAAATAAATGGATTTGCAAGGAGGTGAGAAAATGTCTGCTGAATCTAATTTTAAATATGCATATACTCTTTTTTACAAAGCAGTAGATGCAGAAGGAAGCACTCGACAATATTATTTAACACAAGCTAAAAATGTTCTCGAAAATGTACCTTCTAATTATCCAGGTCGTTCTGATTTACTTAGCAAAATCAATAGTATGCTTTATTAATCTTTCTTTTCTGCTGTAATATATTTTCAGTTGGGTTGTTCACTTCACCTGCCATCATGACAAGTACCACCCGCCACCGAGAGAGCATAGTTCTTTTTTTATAGGACGGGGACGGTACTGTGTCTTGATTAAAAATCAAGTCAAAATGCGTCGATGACGCTTTTGATAGGCTTGTCCTGTGCTCACCGCTTTCTATTGCACAGGACATGCTGACAAACTGTTCAACACAGCTATCAAACCGATGGTACAGGAGAAAGTGAAAAAATGACCTCTGATACCGTCAAATACAACGGTACACAGGTTCTTTCAGCTTCATACACCTATGATGATAAAGACAATATAACGAATAAGCTGTACACCTATAACATCAGCGGAGAAGAATCAACTGTTGGCTTTATCAATCAATACGATGATAAAGACAGAATCACCGCCATAGGTTATGATAGTTACGATGTTTATTACACTTATGACAGTAACGGACAGCTTGCAAGGGTTGATGATGATTACACCAACAGTTCTACAACAGTCTATTCTTACGACAGCCGAGGCAATATCACAGCGAAAAATGTATATCCCTTTACCCGTGATGAAAATATTACTGCATCTCCGACTGAAACAACAACCTTTACCTACGCAAACTTTGGTTGGAAAGATTTGCTTGTGGCAGTAGATGATGTAGAACTTACCTATGATGAAATAGGCAATGTTTTATCTTTCGGTTCAAGGGCGTTTACATGGAATAGCGGCAGAAATCTTGCAAGTATTACTGACGGAAGTAACACATATTCATACAAATATGATGAAAACGGCATAAGAACGAGCAAGACTGTAAACGGCGTTACCACATACTATAATACCAAAAACGGTGTAATTCTGTCACAAAAATAATACAGGGGACGGTACTGTGTCTTGTTGATAGAATTAATAAAAATCCTGAAGTTGAATTCTACTATGGAACTGTATCTGGGGAAAATATTGTTTGGAAAATTGTTGAAGCGAAAACATAGTAAGCAATTGAAATCACTGGAGCGAAAAAAAGACAGGGGGCGGTTCTCTGTCTTTCTTTTAATTTCTCGGGCGGGCACAGAGACCCGCCCCTACAAACAAACTTATAATATTCTATATAACTTGTAGGGGACAGAGCCCCACATCGTCCCGCAAAATAACCCCTTTGTCAACTTCGTTGACATCCGCTGACGGCGGCCGTCCCCTTTGTCTGCTTCGCAGACATTTCCCCACACTGTGGGGAATCACCCCTTTCAGGGGAGACAAGGGGGCGGTGTGCAAATACAATTCCCAATTAACACATATAACCCACTATGACATTTCAAATTTGAAAATGCCATAGTGTTTTTTATTGGCAAGTTGAGGGTGAAAGGGCAATACAATCGCCCTAAATGCCCCTTATTTCTTTTACAGCACAAAATGTTACGGAAAACATTTAAAAACACAGTGTTTCGGCACAAGATGTTGTAAAAAAATCTTGTAATATTGTGCATTATCTGTTATAATAAATTATTAAAAATATCATCTGTAATTATGCCTTGAACGGAGAAAAAATGGATAAGTTTAACGAGGAAAAACAAAAGGATTTGATTATTGGCAGAAACGCCGTAACGGAGCTTGTAAAGTCGGGCAGAGAGATTGACACCCTCTTTGTCGTCAGAGGTGAAAAAAGCGGTTCTGTGGGTAAAATCATCGGCGAGTGCCGTGAAAAAGGCGCAGTCGTAAAAGAGGTTGACCGTAAAAAGCTGGACTTTATGTGCGGCCACGGCAATCATCAGGGCGTCGCCGCAATTTGTGCGGCGCATAGCTACGCAACAGTTGAGGAAATTCTCAATGAGGCTGAAAAAAGAGGAGAGCCGCCCTTTATTGTGGTGTGTGACGGCATTGAGGACCCTCATAATCTAGGCGCAATTATCCGTACAGCCGAGGCGGCAGGAGTTCACGGTATAATCATTCCCAAGCGCAGAAGTGCGTCTCTTAATTACACGGTGGGCAAGACGAGTGCAGGGGCTCTTGAATATATGAAAGTGGCCCGTGTTTCAAACCTTGCTTCAACTCTTGATGAACTGAAAGAAAAGGGTATGTGGATTTACGGCGCGGATATGGACGGCGAAGATGTGCGCTCAGTTAACCTTGACGGTGCGGCGGTACTTGTAATCGGCTCCGAGGGTGACGGAATGAGCAGAATTGTCCGTGAAAAGTGCGATTTTATCATATCGCTTAAAATGAAAGGGCAGATAAACTCGTTGAACGCATCGGTTGCAGGCGGAATACTGATGTACGAGTTTGCATATAAGAGATAATTCAAAGTGTAATAAATTTTCGGGGGAATTTTATTATGGCAGAGAGAATACCTGATTCGCTTATTGATGAAATACTTGCGTCGGCAAAATCATATGAGGGAGCAGAGCAGACTGTTGCGGACTACGGTGCTGATGAAATTGACAAACTCATTGCGGAAATTTCATCGGACGGAAAAAGTGAGACCGGCGCGGGAACAAACGCAAAGCCGGAGCCTGTTTTTGTGAAAGAGGAAGCGGAGAAGCCTAGTTTTACGGATACGGCCAGGGATAAGAAGGAGAGATTTTCTCTTGATTTGTCAAAACTCGGTTCTCTTGATACTGCCGAAGAGAAAATGGCCGAGGATACGGTGAATGACGCCGATGTGAGCCTTCTTGTTGATGACGACGGTCAGATAGGCCTTGCAGCGGACGGTGTGGAAATCGGCGGCGAGGAAAAAACGGAAAATACGCCCGAACAGCCTGCGGCGGAGGAGTTAAAGTCTGTCAGCGGTCAGATTTCCATTGAAAAAACAAGGCTTTTCAATGAGGTTAAAATTCACGGGGAATATAATCCTGCCATACCTCATAATTTAGGAAATAAGGTGACAAGAACAACTACCGGCGAAGCCGAGCCTCTCTCAAGCCCCGGAATGAGTGAGGAAAAATACAGAAAGCATTTTATGAACAAGCCTGTGCAGAACATTGAAAAAACACAGGAGCACCGCAAGGTTATTGCTTCAATGCCTGAAAAAACAATCGAAACCCCCGGTGTTGTAATTAAGAAAAATAAAGAGTTAAAAACAAGCACGGACGGAATACAGCCCTTGCCTACTCTTGTTCCCGCCGAATATGAGCTGGAGCAGGAGAAAACCCGCCTTGATTTGCCGAAAGCATCAGGTTCGGAAGATATTGCCGATAACCAGATAGTGCTGGAAGGCTTTAACGATGAAGAGCCTGTTTTGCAGCAGTCGGAGGAGCAGGCGGAGGCAGAGCTTAAGAGAAACCGAAAAAATGTTGTTGATGAGTTTGTAAATAACGGCTTGCTTTTTAAGCAGGAGGTTGAGGAACCCGACCAGAAAAATCACTTTGAGCGGCAGAGTGTTTCTGTTGCACGTGAGTATTTCGGACCCAAGGACAGACCTGCAATTGAAAGAATATACGCGAGCGAAAAAAGAGGACTTGTAGTAAAAACGGTTGTTTTATCCGTTATATGCGGGATTATGGCTCTGCTTGCGGCAGTGGCAGGTGCAGATAACGGCAATTTTGAACTTTATAACAATAATGAGTATATATATGTTGCGGTTCAGGCGGTGTTACTGCTTGCGGCGTGTGTTATAAATTTCAAGAGCTTTATTAACACCTTTAAGGGCTTGAAAAACAAAACCGTGGATATGGACACAGTCGTTTGCATAGCGGCTTTGGCGGGATTTATCCAGTGCGCCGCCGGCTTTGCCTTTACGGATAATGTAGAGGCAACTGCCCATATTCTTGCGGGCGCGGCGATAATTCCCATGATTTTGAAAACAGCGGGCGAGCTTGTAAGATGTAAAAACGATTACGGTAATTTCCTTATTGTTTCAGACGATGAAAAGCTTTGTTACAGCGTTGAGAATATAGACGATGAGGAAACGGCAAACGAGATTGCAAGAGGTCTGATGCTGGGCGACCCCGATATAAAATATTCAGCAAAGACCGATTTCCCCGCAAATTTCGTTGCGATTTCACGCTCCTCCGAGGTAACGGGGAGGCTTATCAGGATTGCCGTGCCTGCAATTTGCGCGGCGGCGGTTTTGGCAGGAGCGGCATACGGCATTGTATCTAAAAATCTTTTTGCCGCAGTAAGCACCTTCGCGGGAGTAATTCTTATGGGATTGCCTGCGGCGGCAGGATTTTTGTCAGCGGTTAATCTCCGCGCGGCAAATAAAAAGCTCAATGCCGACGGTACTTTAATAAACGGTTACAGTGCAGTTGAGGATGCAGTTAATTCCAACGGCGTTGTGATTGACGCCTGCGATGCATTCGTCAGCGGCGGCTGTAATATTGAGGGTATAAAGCTTTACCATAAAATGCGCATTGACGAGGCTATTCAATATACCGCGTCTGTGATTATTGCCTCGGGTGGTGTGCTCGCCGATGTGTTCGACGGTGTTATAGTCGGTAAAAAAGAGTTGCTTTTCCCCGTTGAGTCGCTGTCCTATGAGGAAAAGCTGGGTTGTTCCTGCTGGATACATAATCACCGCGTCCTTGTTGGCAACCGTGAGCTTCTTGTTCACCATAATGTTGAAACACCCGACGCAGAGCTGGAAGAAAAATTCAAAAAAGATGGCAGAAATGTTATTTACCTTGCCATTGAGGGTAAAATTTCAGCAATGTTTGTTGTGGTTTATAAAGCGAATGAGGTGACCGCAAAATATATGCGTGAGCTTGAAAAGGACGGACTCACAATATTTTTCAGAACCTCCGATGCAAATATAACCGAGGAGTTTATTGAAAACGAATTCGGACTTCCGTCGGATGTGGTCAAGATAATAAACCCCGTTGCGGGAGAAATGTTCCAAAAGGTTAAAAACAGAGTAAGCGAGCGTACAAACGCCAATATTATTCACGACGGTACGGTAAAGACTATGCTCAGCGCCCTTCATGCCGCCTTTGGAATAAATAATTTCGTAAATATCACACGGATTGTTCAGCTTGCAGAAGCTCTTATAGGTGCCGCCGTTGTTGTTTTGCTTGCATTTTTGTCAGGACTTGCACAGGTCGACGTTTGGCAGATTATTATATATCAGGCATTGTGGACAATTATACTGTCCTTGTTGCCGGCTTTAAGAAAAAAGTAAAGAAAGAGATGAAATATATTGGAAGACTTTTTCAATTCCGTAAAAGATGTATTGCTGTGGATTTGGAGCATAGATCAGATTAGGTTCGTTATAGACGCCTTTGTAAAACTCGGGCTTGCGGCGTTGCTCAGCGGAATTATAGGCTATGAGCGTGAACATTCCCACCGCCCCGCGGGCTTCAGAACTCATATTCTTGTTGCAGTAGGCTCGGCGCTTGTTATGCTTACCTCCGTGTATATTGCCGACGACAGAGGCTTGCAGGCTGATGTAACGCGAATGAGCGCGCAGGTTATCAGCGGTATAGGCTTCCTCGGTGCGGGAACAATTCTGCGTGAAGGTTTTTCTGTTAAAGGACTTACAACGGCGGCAAGCCTTTGGGCGGTATCCTGTATCGGTATTGCGGTGGGCTCAGGATTTATTTCGGGCGCACTTGTTGCCACCGTTGTTATTTATTTAACTCTTAATTCCTTAAAAAGATTTATCGTTAAGGGCTCGGCAGGCAAACTTTTGTTTATCGAGATAAAGGATGTTGGCCAGCAGGTACCTGCTATTACAAAAACAATCAAGCAGTGCGGCGGAACCGTTCATTCAATGGAGGTTGTATATACCGAAACAAAGGATTTGAAATTCAAGCGCCGCAAGGATACCTCCGTTATCAAGGTGCTTGTTTTCCCGAAAAACGACGACTCATTGTCACTTATGGTAAGTACAATAAGAAGTATGGAAGATGTTGAGGACATTTATGTTGACTGATAATACTGAGCTTTTTGAGGGCGAGCATATTGAGAATTTAGGCGGCGGAGTAACTCTTGTTGTTTCAAAACTGCACACCTTCGGTACGGATGCGCTCATCCTTGCCTCCTTCGCATCGCCGAAAAGAAACGATATTGCCTGCGATTTAGGCAGCGGATGCGGTATAATTCCCTTTGTATGGCTTCGTGACGGTGCGTGCAAAAGCATAACCGCAGTTGAAATTCAGGAGAATGCCTGTAATCAGATGCACCGTTCTCTTAAAATGAACGGTACGGATAAAATCGCCGTAATAAATGAGGATTTAAAGAAGCTTGATGTGCTTCCTGCGGGTGCTTTTGATTTGGTTACAATGAATCCTCCGTATAAAATTTGCAACGGCGGAATAAAAAACGATGATGAATGTGCAACCCTTGCCCGCCACGAAATTGCCTGCAATATAGGCGATATAGCGAAGTGCGCCGCAAGGCTTTTGCGTTTTGGTGGGCGTTTTTGTATTTGTCACCGTCCCGAAAGAGTGTTTGATGCAATGATTGCCATGAGGGAAAGTGGAATTGAGCCTAAAAAACTTCGTTTTGTCAGCAAAAGAGGAGACACTCAGCCGTGGCTGGTGCTGATTGAGGGCAGGAGAGGCGGCAAAAACGGGCTTAAAGTGGAAAAGCCC
The DNA here is from genome assembly GCA_051881455.1 of Candidatus Fimenecus sp. Lineage (GTDB taxonomy): Bacteria > Bacillota > Clostridia > Oscillospirales > Acutalibacteraceae > Fimenecus. Next base: position 12,026 of record JBJEPX010000011.1, read on the forward strand.
CTGATAGTAGAAAAAACAGACGGTACACTGAGCGATGAAATGCTCGGAATAACCGAAAAATATCGGGAGAATTTAAAATGAACGGAAAGCTTTATGTAGTGGGAACGCCTATCGGAAATTTATCCGATTTTTCTCCCCGAGGAATAAAAACCTTGTCCGAGGTGGACTTTATTGCCGCCGAGGATACAAGAGTAACGGCTAAAATATTAAACCACTTTGAAATTAAAAAGCCCCTTGTAAGCTATTATGAGCATAATCGCCGCGAGCGGGGAGAAATTATAGTTGAAAGGATTTTAAAGGGCGAAAACTGCGCCGTTGTTACAGACGCAGGTATGCCCTGCATTTCCGACCCCGGGCAAGACCTCGTATATCTTTGCCGTGAAAGAGGAATTGAGGTGGAGTCCGTTCCAGGTCCCACCGCCTTTGCAACTGCCCTTGCAGTCAGCGGAATGGAGTGCGGACGCTTTACATTTGAGGGCTTTTTAAGTGTGAATAAGCCCAGCCGCAAGGAGCACCTTGAAGAACTGAGAACCGAAACGAGAACAATGGTATTTTATGAAGCGCCCCACAAGCTTAAAGCAACCCTTAAAGATATGCTCTCTTATTTCGGCGACCGTGAGATATGCATTGTCAAGGAGCTTACAAAAATTCACGAAACCGTAATGCGGACAAGCCTTTCGGCGGCGCTTGAATATTTTGAAACAGAAAACCCAAAGGGTGAGTATGTTTTGATAATAAAAGGCGCCGATAAGGCAGAAAAAGAACAGCCCGTCACATTAGAGCAGGCTGTTTTAAGTGCTTCGGAGCTTGTAAAAAAAGGAATCAGCGTAAACGAGGCGGCAAAAACCGTTGCTAATGAAACAGGAATAAAAAAGAGCCTTATTTACAAGCATTTACTTTGATTAGCGGCGCTGTATATTGAGTCAATTTGGCTTTCAATCAGCCTTAACGCTTCTGTTACAACCGTTTCAACACAAAGGGGCAGATTTTCGCTTTTCTTCGGTTTAGCGTCGGAAGACGCGGTAAAAAGCGTTGAAAGAAGATAATCAAGCATACTTGAAGATAAAAACGGAGCCACATCGGGGGCGATTTTGCCGTTGGCAGGCAATAATCCTTTGTTTAAGGCACTTATGTAGATTTTATAAAGTGTGAGAATATAAATATCCCTTATCTGTTGGGAATAATTGTTGCCCGAGCCGCTCATTTTTTCCGTTAGAAATACAGAGGCACGGAATATTGTGCTCATTCTCAGCTCACCGTCTTGGGGAATATCGTTAAGCTCAAAAAGAGCGTCGGAAACGATTTTTGTTTCGGAAATTCCTAAAAGATAATCGGAGCTTACATCATAAAACGCCGAAGCGCGGCAAAGAAAATCAAGCCCGCATTCTCTTATGCCCTTTTCATAGTGAGAGAGCAAGGCCTGTGAAATGCCAAGCGCCTGCGCCGCTTCTTTCTGACTTAAATTTTTATCTTTTCTCAATGACACAAGCCTTGAAGATATTGATGTACTCATTTTAAAACTTCCTTTATAACCGTTACTCTATACAAAGAGTTATATTATTATATAATAAATTAAACATTTTGTATATCGTTTTTATTTACAAAAAAGCAGGAGAGCAAATATGAAAACTTACCAAATTCATTTAATCCGTCACGCAATGACTTCGGGAAATTTAGAGGGCAGATACATAGGTCATACCGATGTGCCCGTTTGCAAAGAGGGAATGGCACAGCTGCACGATATTATTGAAAATTACGGCAGTTACCCTGAGGTGGACGCCGTATTTTCAAGTCCTCTCAAAAGATGCCTTGAAACCGCAAAAGCCATTTATCCCGATAAGAACCCCATTGTGCTTGACGACCTTATAGAATACGACTTCGGCGAGTTTGAGGGAAAAACAGCCGAGGAGCTTCAAAAGGACGAGGATTTCGCAGAGTGGCTCAGCGGCACAAATCCAAATAAAGCCGCGCCTTTCGGCGACAGTCAGGTTCGTTTTAATTACCGCGTCTGCTCCTGTTTTGAAAAAATTGTTGACGGAGTAATCCGTTCGGGTGTAAAAAACACGGCGGTAATAACCCACGGCGGTGTGATAATGTCCATAATGGCGGCATATGCTCTGCCCGAGGCGCCCATGCACGAATGGCTTACACCCAACTGCTGCGGATATACAATCAGAATTACTCCGTCAATCTGGTCAAGAGGTATGAAGGTGGAGGCTATCGCAGAGTGCCCCGCCGAGAGTGTAACCGAGGACGAGGAAAGGGAACTTTGGGATATTTATGACCCCGAAAAGGATGAATATGATGTTGAGTATTGGGAAAATGATAAAAATTTCCCAGAAGAACAATAAATATTACCTTGAATTGATAATAATACGGTGATAAAATAATGAAAATAAAAATAACAGGAGGATAAGCTTATGCAAATGACAATTCGCTGGTTCGGCGGTGAAAAAGATACTGTCACTCTTTCGCAGATAAAGCAGATACCGGGCGTAACAGGCGTTGTTCCCGCGCTTCATTATCTGCCGGCAGGAGAAGTTTGGCCCATGGAGGATATTCTGAAAATGAAGTCCGAAATCGAGGCGGCAGGGCTTACAATGGAGTGCATTGAAAGCGTAAATATCCACGAAGATATTAAAATAGGACTTCCCACAAGAGATAAATACATTGAAAACTATAAAACCTGTATCCGTAACCTTGCAAAGGCGGGAGTAAAGGTGATTTGCTATAACTTTATGCCTGTTTTTGACTGGACAAGAACCGACCTCTCAATGGATATGGGCGACGGCGCAACATGCCTTTCCTATGACGGCGTTCAGATAGAGGGCAAAAGCCCCGAGCAGATGTTTAAGGATATTGACGATAACTCAAACGGCTACGCAATGCCCGGTTGGGAAACGGAAAGAATGCCCGAGATTAAAGAGCTTTTTGAGAAGTACAAAGGCGTTACAAAAGAGGATTTGTGGAATAACCTCAAATATTTCCTCGAAGCAATTATGCCCGTTTGCGAGGAATGTGATGTTAAAATGGCTATCCACCCCGATGATCCGCCATGGGATATTTTCGGTCTGCCGAGAATTATCACAAACCGTGATGCCCTTAAAAAGCTTTTGACAATGGTTGATAATAAATATAACGGCTTAACCTTCTGCACAGGCTCTTTGGGTGCAAATCTCGATAACGATTTGCCGTCAATGATTCGCGAATTCGGCGATAGAATATATTTCGCCCATCTCCGCAATGTTAAGGTGGAGGGCAGGCATTTTAATGAAACCGCTCACGAGTCAGCCGAGGGCTCTCTTGATATGTATGAGATTGTCAAAGCGCTTAACGATGTGGGATTTGACGGTTACGTCCGTCCCGACCACGGCAGAATGATTTGGGGTGAGGTGGCGCGACCGGGCTACGGCCTTTTTGACAGAGCGCTGGGAGCCGCTTATCTCAACGGACTTTTTGAGGCCGTTGAAAAATCGGAGGAATAATTATGGTACACGAAAATCTTAAAGGCAGAGTGGCTGTTGTAACAGGCGGCGGCGGAGTTCTTTGCGCCGATTTTGCCAAAACCCTTGCAAAACAGGGCGTTAAGGTTGCTGTTCTGGATTTGAACGAGCCTGCGGCTCAAAAGGTTGCCGATGAAATAAATGCGGACGGCGGTGTGGCTATTGCCGTCGGCTGTAATGTTCTTGAAAAAGAGAGCATGGAAAAAGCCCGTGAAATTGTAAACAGTAAACTCGGCACCTGCGATATTCTCTTAAACGGTGCAGGCGGAAACAATCCCAAGGGCACAACCACCAAGGAAACACTTGAAAAAATCGACCTTGTAAACAAGGACGAGGATATAAAAACCTTCTTTGACCTTGATGCAAACGGAATTTCCTTTGTATTCAACTTGAATTTTTTGGGAACTCTTATCCCTACGCAGGTTTTTGCCCGTGATATGGCGGAAAAAGAAAATACATGTATTGTTATGGTAACATCAATGAACGCATACCGTCCTCTTACAAAAATCCCCGCATATTCGGCGGCAAAGGCGGCGGTTAAAAACTTTACAGAGTTTATGGCGGTTCATTTTGCCGATGTTGGAATCCGTGTTAACGCTATTGCACCCGGATTTTTCTCAACAAATCAGAACAAAACATTGCTCTGGAATGAGGACGGTACTCCTACCGCAAGAACAGGCAAAATTCTCGCCGCAACTCCCATGAAACGCTTCGGCGAGGCACATGAGCTTGCAGGTGCATTGCTGTTCCTTTGTGATGAAGAGTATTCAAGCTTTATTACAGGTACGAGCATTTGTGTTGACGGCGGATTTTCCGCATATTCGGGGGTATAAGCTATGAAACTGCTTATCCCTGCGATAATAATGTTTGTTGTGGGCATTATTCTTGCCGTTATAACAGCTGTTAAGTATTCAAAGGCTAAAAGAAAAGCCGATGATGAGGGCGCAGAATTTAATAATATGTCTTATGTAATAAGAATTGCAGTTGTGTTTGCGCTCTTTGTTGCGGCACAGATTTTACTGTTTTTAAATAGATAGTCGGAGGTAATTACAATGGAACTGAATTTGAGAAAACCCGAGGATTGCACCTTTGATATGATATCTCTCGGTGAAATAATGCTTCGCCTTGACCCGGGCGAGGGCAGAATTAAAACTGCCCGTAATTTCCGTGCTTGGGAGGGCGGCGGCGAATATAATGTAGCACGCGGACTTCGCCGTTGCTTCGGTCTTAAAACTGCGGTTGTAACCGCTTTTGCCGATAACGAGGTAGGCAGACTTATTGAAGATTTCATTTTGCAGGGCGGTGTTGATACCTCTCTTATAAAATGGGTTAAGTATGACGGTATCGGCAGAACAGTGCGTAACGGTCTGAACTTTACCGAGAGAGGATACGGTATTCGCGGCGCAGTGGGTGTTTCCGACCGTGGAAATACTGCCGTTTCACAGCTTAAATCAGGCGATATTGATTGGGATTATATTTTTGGAACTCTCGGCGTTCGCTGGCTTCATACAGGCGGAATCTTTGCCGCTCTTTCCGAAACAACAGCACAGGTTGCCATTGACGCTGTTAAAGCCGCTAAAAAATACGGCACAATAGTTTCTTATGACCTTAACTACCGTCCGTCACTTTGGAACGACATCGGCGGCAAGGCAAAGGCTCAGGAAGTAAATAAGGAAATTGCCAAATATATTGATGTTATGATTGGTAATGAAGAGGAT
>JBJEPX010000012.1:0-17162 GCA_051881455.1 Candidatus Fimenecus sp.
ACCAAATCAATTTTTCACTCTTCTATCTGTCCGAAATTCTTGACAAGTTTCATTATATGTAACCCGTAGGGGCGGGACTCTTGACAGGAAACCCGCCCATGCAAGAATACTGTACCTCTTGTCTCCCCTGAAAGGGGAGATGTCACGAAGTGACAGAGGGGTTATTTTGCGGTGCGCCGAGTCGCCGCACCCTACAACCATGCCGTTGGTTTACATATAATTTTACGGGCAGATGGGGAAACCCGCCCCTACAAACAATTCCGTTAATATTATTTTCAAATTTCACCTCTCAAACTATGCTATTGCAAAAACAATTTATAAGTAATATAATGAAAATGATTTAAAAAGGAGGAGTTTTATGAAAAAGAGTAAAAAAGTCCTTTCAATTTTATTATGTACAATGATGATTATAACCTCTATGCCGTTGGCAAAATTGGAATTATTTGCCGTTACCGATGTTTCTGTTGAAAGCATATCGGTTCCCGATGTTTCAGTTATTGAGAACACTCACGGCTATCTGACGAGCGAATCCGTGTATAACGCAGAAACAGATACATACGAGGAAAAAGAATATTACTATTACAACGATTTTACACAAAATGTAATAACCGTTAACTTTGCGGACGGTTCTTCCTTTACGGGAACTGACAGTGAGCTCTATGAGCAATACGGCGAATCTATGAACTGTTCGTATGGCCAATGCTATTCAAACCGATGGACTGTGGGAAATACTTACTCTGTAACAGTTTCCTTTATGGGAATTTCATCATCTTTCAATGTAACAATTACACAAAGTCCCGTTGAAAGCATTGAAATTTCCGATATTTCCGTCATTGAAAACACCCACGGCAATTGGAGCAATGAGTGGATATACAACGAGGAAACCGGCACAGAGGAGAAAGTCGGTTATTACCGTTACAGCGAGTACACACCTAATGAAATAACCGTTAATTTTAAGGACGGCTCTTCCTATACAGGTGCTCCCTATGAGCTTCAGGAGCAATACGGCGAATGGGTTTCCTACTCCGACAATCAAAGCTATGAAAATCAATGGACTGTGGGAAATACTTATCCTGTAACAGTTTCCTTTATGGGAATTTCATCATCTTTCAATGTAACAATTACACAAAGTCCCGTTGAAAGTCTTGAAGTTGCGGACAATTCCGTTATGGAGGGTACCCACGGCTATTGGAGCAATGAGTGGATATACAACGAGGAAACCGGCACAGAGGAGGAAGTAAGCTACTTTTTTTACAACGATTACACACCTAATGAAATAACCGTAAACTTTAAGGACGGTTCTTCCTTTACGGGCGCCACCTATGAGCTTCAGGAGCAATATGGCGAAAGCGTTTCATATTCCGATAATCAAAGCTATGAAAACCAATGGACTGCGGGAAATACATATTCCGCAACAGTTTCCTTTATGGGAATTTCATCATCTTTTAATGTAACAATTACACAAAGTCCCGTTGAAAGCATTGAAATTTCCGATATTTCCGTCATTGAAAACACCCACGGCTATTGGAGCACCGATTGGATATACAATGAAGAAACAGATAACTATGAAGAAGTCAGCTACTACCGTTACAACGATTACACACCTAATAAAATAACCGTTAATTTTAAGGACGGCTCTTCCTTTACAGGTGCTCCCTATGAGCTTCAGGAGCAATACAGCGAATGGGTTTCCTACTCCGACAATCAAAGTTATGAAAACCAATGGACTGTGGGAAATACATATCCAGTAACTGCTTCATTTATGGGTTGTTCCTGCGTTTTTAATGTTTCAATTACGGAAAGCCCCGTTGAAAGCATTGAAATTGCTGACATTTCCGTTACGGAAAATACCCACGGTTATTGGAGAAACGATTGGATATATAATGAGGAAACAGGCACAAGCGATGAAGTAAGTTACTATTGTTACAACGATTTCACACCCGATGAAATAACCGTAAACTTTAAGGATGGCTCTTCCTTTACAGGCACTGTCTATGAGCTTTATAATCAATACGGCGGAAGCCTTTCATACTCCAATAATCAAAGCTATGAAAATCAATGGACTGCGGGCAACACCTATCCTGTTACCGTTTCATATTTGGGTTGTTCGGGTACTTTCAATGTTTCAATTACAGAAAGCGCTGTTGTAAGTGTTGAAGCAGCCGATGTTTCCGTTACAGAGGGGGCCAACGGCTATTGGAGCAACGATTGGGTATATAACGAAGAAACAGGTACACACGAGGAAGTATTCTACTACCGTTACAACGATTTCATGCCCGATGAAATAACCGTTAATTTTGCAGACGGCTCTTCCTTTACCGGCACGGAGTATGAACTTTATAAGCAATACGGCGAAAGTGTTTCATATTCCGGCAATCAAGGCTATGAAAACCAATGGACTGTGGGCAACACCTATCCTGTAACAATTTCGTTTATGGGCTGTTCGGGTACTTTCAATGTTACCGTGATGCCCTCTGTAATTGCAGGATTGTCCGTTGACGACGCCGTTGTTTACAAACAAATTGACGAAAGCTTAAACGGTAATGGCTATAAGCACACCGTTCCCATTACTTTCTCTGTTTTGCTTACCGACGGCAGAATTCTCCCCGGTAAAACAGATGCTTGGGGCTATTCTTCCGTAAGTATTAACGGTGATTATTTTGCTTTGCATATTTTTGATGACAACGAATGTTGGGATTTGGGAACCAGAACAGTATCGGCAAGCATCGGAGGAAAAACCGACGAATTCAATGTTGAGGTAAAAGATACCTTAATCAAGAGCATAGAGGTTCAAACAATCGAGTTAACCGAAAATCTTGATTGCTCGTCCTATGAAAAAGAAGACGGAACTGTTTCAAAGCATTATTACTATACACCTGTTTATAAGGTTTATTTATCAAACGGAAAAACAATTCAGTCTGAGGCGGACGGAAGCGTTCTGCTAAACGGTTTGTACCGCCATGTTTCAACCTCCGATAATCAGGAAGGGGCACAATGGGGCGTGGGCACTCACGAATACACATTAACCCTTGCAAAGCAGACAGTTAACGGTGAAATTGTCATAAAGGAATGTCCCTACACAGGCATTGAACTATATAATACGGCAATACCGTATATTAAATTCACAAAAGCGGGCGGCGAAACCGAAATTGCCAACTTTATTTCTTTTGAAATTTTCGGCGAAACCTACCAAACCATAGGCGGAGAATTGATTACCGACAAAGGTGTCTTTGATGTTGATTTTACATTTGACAATAAGTTGTCATTATCAAATGTAACATTAAAACTCGGCGCATTTACAAGCAATACCGTGGATAATTTGTATTGGCTTAAAGCGTCTTATATGTCTTCCGATGCCGCAACGATAGTAACAGGCTTCGAAAACAAAGAAAATATAAATGTTTCCGATGCGAAAAGCCTTGATTTGATGATAAAGCTTTCAATCAATCTTTGCGATATTGAGCCTGCACAAACAACAGCGGAAAATTTCAGTTTTGATATAAGTGAGGTTGAAACAGCAATATTGAATTTGTTTGATGTTTCAAGCGTTGATATTACAAAATCATCTTATTATTCCGCTGAGAATAACAGTATTGTACTGACTGACGCTTACAGTATGGGCGACGGTTTCGCTGATGAGTCCTCTTTCTCTTATGAAAACGGTCAATATCTTTATTCCTGTACCTGTAAAGACTCCGGTTACACAGTAAGTGTTATTATGAATTCGGAGGCAAAAATCCGAGAAATAACCTTTACGGACGCGCCCGGAATAGTTGAATTTTATGTTGAAAATCTTCCTGCAAAAACAACATATAATTTAAACGGCAAATTCAGTCTTAAAGGTCTTGTTGTTAAAGGAAAGTATGCTGACGGCACCGTTGAAACAATCAGCGATTACTCGCTTAATGCACCAAACATGACAACACCCGGCGCAAAAGAGATAGTTGTATCGTATAAAACCTATTCGGATTCATTTTATATCCAGGTTCAGGACAATACGAACGCCTCGCTTGCAATCGGTGTAGCCGATGCCGCTGTGGGCAGTATTGTAAGAGTTCCCGTGAGAATTCAAAATGCCGATATTTCTGCTCTCGTTGCCACAATAGCATACGACAGTACAAAACTTGAATATGTAGGTTGCATAAACACAATGTTTGATTCGTTGCAGGTAACAAAATCGGCGGAAAATCAGTTAAGTATTTCCGCAAACAGCAATTCATATGTTTCCAACGGAATATTTATACTTGAATTCAGAGTTGCGGCAGAAAGCGGCTGTAACACTGCATTAACTCCCACAATTCAAGAGGCATACGATGAACATCATAATGCGATTTCTCTGTCACCTTGCAGCGGCGGCGTGTCGATAATAAACTGCACCAAAGGCGATGTTGACAGAAACGGAGTGTGGGAGCAAAGCGACTACGATTTGATGAAGGCTTATGTGCTTTGTGAGAAAACCTTGGCAAGACGGGAGTTTTTAGCGGCAGACCTTAACTGTGACGGTGCGGTTGACGCATATGATGTAATTCAGCTTGACTTATATTTAAATGGTTTAACAGATATTAACGGCAACAAAATTTCATAATATTTAATACAATTATTAAAAGCGCACGGAAGTTTGAGATTTTCGTGCGCTTTTGCTTTGTGCTTATTGTTTTTATAGTTTTTTGACATTTTGTAGGGGACGGTGTTTTCCATTGTCCCGCAAAATCATATATAAACCAATGGCGGCATCGTAGGGGCTGGCGACCTCGGCAGCCCGCAAAAAATCTCGTTAAAATTCAACGGTGAAACCAGGCGTCACACCCTACACATCTCCCCTTTCAGGGGAGACAAGTAATGCTGCGTGATTGTAGGGGCGGGGCTTATGTGCCCGCCCGAAAAATCATATGTAATTTAACGGCGGCATCGTAGGGGCTGGCGACCTCGACAGTTCGTACTATTTACAAAATGTTCGGGATGATTGTTTACACATTTAAATATTTTTTTGAAAATTTTGTCTTGACAATGCTTGGAAAAAATGTATAATAAAACATAGGTTTTAAAACATATGTTTTAGATAAAAAGGAGTGTAAATTTTGCCGCCGAAACAGAAATTTACGAAAGAAGAAATCATTACCGCCGCTTTAAACCTTGTGCGTAAAGAGGGGGCAGACGCTTTGACCGCCCGTTCTTTGGGCGACGCGCTTCAAAGCTCCGCCCGACCGATTTTTACCGTATTTGAAAATATGGCACAAGTTCGTGATGAGGTGGAAAAAGCCGCATATGAAATTTACAATCAGTATATCCGTGAGGGGCTCAAAGAAAAGCATCCCTTTAAGGGCACAGGCAAGGCGTATGTCCGTATGGCGCGTGAAGAACCGAATTTATTTCGATTGCTCTTTATGACCGGCACGCCGCAAGCACCTAATTTAGACGATTTAATGCGTTATGTGGATAAAATCAGCACAACCGTGACCGATGCGGCAAAGGACAGTTTTGAAATTGACCGTAAAACGGCGCAAAAACTGCACCACCATTTGTGGATTTACTCCCACGGTATCGCCGTTTTGCAGGCAACAGGAGTTTGCAAATTTACCGATGAAGAAACAGACGCAATGCTCACCGAGGTGGGGTTAAGTCTTATAAAACATATGAAGGAGTGAGTGCTTTGCATATCATAGAAGTTGAAAATTTACATAAATCCTTTGGACAGGTGCACGCCGTTGACGGTATTTCTTTTTCCGTGGAAAAAGGCAGTCTGTTCGCCTTTTTGGGATTGAACGGTGCAGGCAAAAGCACCACCATATCCATTATGACCTCTACCCTTGCCCGCGACGGCGGCAAGGTAACCATAGACGGGCTGGATATTGACCGTGACAGCGCAAAAATTAAAAGCGAAATCGGCATAGTGTTTCAAGATTCCGCGCTGGACAGCGTTTTAAGCGGCAAAGATAACCTGAAAACCCGTGCAGGACTTTACGGCATTTACGGCAGGGACTGTGATGAGCGCATAAAGAAATTAAGCGATTTGCTGGATTTGCATGAGTTTATAAAACGCCCTGTGGGCAAGCTTTCGGGCGGTCAGCGCAGGCGGATTGATGTTGCCCGCGCCCTTATTAACGACCCGAAAATTCTTATATTAGACGAGCCCACAACAGGGCTTGACCCGCGCTCACGCAAAACGGTCTGGGAGGTTATTGACCGCTATCGCTGTGAAAAGGGCTTGACCGTTTTCCTCACCACTCACTATATGGAGGAGGCGGCGGAGGCAGACTATGTGGTTATTCTTGACAGCGGAAAAATCGCCGCCGAGGGTACGCCGAATGATTTGAAAAACCGCTATACGGGGGACTTTATCCGATTGTATAACGGCGACAAAGCAGCTCTTTTAGCAAAAGGAATTGCTTTCACGGAGGAAAACGGTTATTTGCAGATTGAAGCGGAAAATACACGCACGGCAAAGGAACTGATTTTGCAAAATCCCGAATTGTTCGACGATTTCGAGATTATCAAGGGCAAAATGGACGATGTATTTTTAGCCGCCACAGGCAAGCAGTTAAAGGGGGAGAACGAATGAAAACGGTATTTTTGCTGACAGGGCGTAATATCCGCATCTATTTTAAGGATAAGGTGACCTTTTTCACCTCCCTGATTACCCCTGTTATTCTGTTGATTTTGTATGTAACCTTTTTGCGGAGCGTCTATGTGGAGTCTTTGCTCGCAGGAATGCCCGATGGGTTAGAAATACCCGAAAAGCTCATAAACGGCTTTACGGGCGGTTGGCTTGTGTCCTCAATTCTAGGCGTATCTGCCGTAACGGTTGCGTTTTGTTCCAACAACATTATGGCGATGGATAAAGTCAGTAAGCGTATCAATGATTTCTATGTAACGCCCGTTAAACGGGGACAAATGGCGGTTGCCTATTATCTTGCAAACTTTTTTACCACCTTGCTCGTGTGCCTCATTGCTTTGGCTGTTTCCCTTTTGTTTTTGGGCAAAACAGGCTGGTATTTGACCTTACAGGATATACCGTATATTCTTTTAGATGTTTTAGGCTGTGTATTTTTCGGCACCTCTCTTGCGGCTTTTGTTGAGCAGTTTGTCAGCACGCAGGGCGGTATCAGCGCCGTTTCCACCGCCGTTTCTTCAATGTACGGTTTTATTTGCGGCGCGTATATGCCCATTTCCCAATTTGCAGACGGCATACAAAAATTTGTAAGCTTTGTGCCGGGGACTTACGGCACGGTGCTTTTGCGCAATCACTTTATGCACGGCGCAATCACAGAGATTACAAAAGATTTGCCCGCCGAAATGACGGAAGAGCTCCGCAAAGCCTTTGATAACACCATTTTCTTTTTCGATAATGAGGTAAGCGTTGCGGCACAGTACGGCGTTTTGTTCGGCTCGTCGGCTGTCATATTGCTATTGTATGTGATCACGAGCAATCTGCGGAAGAAAAAAGGGTAATTTACTCTTTGTAGAGATAGGTGTTTCCGAGGGCGAATCACCCTACAAAAACCGCCATTGGTTTCTGCGTTGACAAATCGAAAAAAGGGACAGGAAAATTCCTGCCCCTTAATTTTATTTTGTAATTTTATTTAGATGTGGGTACAAATGCGGCAATACGGCTTGCAAAATCCACAAAGTTCTGCGACTGCAAAATTACTTTGCCCGGTCCCGTAAGTCTTGTCAGGAACAAGCCCTCACCGCCTAAGAATATGTTGCCCAAGCCCTTAACGGTTTCAATTTCATACGCCACACTTGGCTCAAAGGCAACCACATTGCCCGTATCAACCTTTAAAACCTCGCCGGGGGCAAGCTGTTTTTCAATCATATCGCCGTCAATTTCCAAAAACATCATACCGTTTCCTGCGGCTCTTTGAAGAATAAATCCTTCGCCGCCGAAGAGTCCTGCGCTGAACCGTTTTGAAAATGCAACGCTTGTGTTGACCGTCTGCTGTGCGCAAAGGAACGCTCCCTTTTGTAAAATCAGCCCCGCGGGCATCATAGAAAGGTCAACGGGGATAATCGTACCGGGAACGGTTGTTGCAAAGGCAACGGTCTGGTAATCGCTCATGGCTGTGTAATTAACCATAAAAAGCGATTCGCCGCTGAACGCCCTGCCGATGCTTTTCATAATGCCGCCGCGGGCGTTTGTTTTCATTTCCACATATGCCGTCTGATACGCCATGGCGCCCGATTGGGTATAAACCGATTCGCCTCTTTGAAGTCCGATTTCCACAACGGGGACCGTTTGACCGATAATTTTATAATCCACAAAAACTCCTCCTTTTTCTTCGGTAATTTCATTGTAAATCAAAGGCAGTGGTATGTCAATATTTTTCGGTGCGCCATTGATTTTGATATTGCCCTGTGATAAAATTATTATATTTAAAAATTTGTGAGGGATTTTTATGTTTAAACTGTATGCAGAAATGAAAACAGGCGGAGCTGTTGCGGCGTATTCAAGCCTTGAAAATGATTGCTATACCTTTGATTTCAAAGAGGAAAATGGCAAAATCAAAGGCGTTTTAACGGCAAAAAAGGATATAAAAATGCTCAATTTCACTCTTTCCTGTGAAAAGAGCTTTGAAAGCGACGATTTGTTCTATGCAAACGGCTATCAGGCGTGGACAACATCGAGGGAGTTTTCCCGTTCCGATTGTCTTAACGGCATAATGAAAATCAGCAATATTTCAAAGTTTACCAAGGATTTAACGGGCATTTCGGGGGACTATTCCTTTGCAGAATACGGTAAAACGGGTGCTTTTCACTCATATACATATTGCTATTTCAGGAAAAAAGGGAGCCGTGAAATTACCCTTTACGGTTCAAAAAGCGAAAGACAGGGCTTTACGGTATTTGAAGCCGATATGAACGGCGGAAATTTCCGGATTAAAAAAGATGTTGAGGGGCTCGCTCTCTCCGCGGGGCAGGAGTATGAAATGTTTGATATTGCCGTAATCAGCGGCGATTTTGACAAGGCATTTGACGAGTATTTCTTTGATTTTATGGGCGTTCAAAAGCCGAAAATCGACCACCTTGCAGGATATACCTCATGGTACAATTATTTTCAGAAAATCAACGAGGATATAATTCTGCGTGACCTTGACGGCCTTGACCGCGCAAAGGAAGAAGTCAACATTTTTCAGGTGGACGACGGATATGAGTCCGCCGTGGGCGACTGGCTTTTCCCCGACAGTAAAAAATTTCCCCACGGTATGAAATATATTGCGGATAAAATTCACGAAAAAGGCTATAAGGCGGGCATATGGCTGGCTCCCTTCAATGCACAGAGAGGTTCGGCAATTCTTAAAAAGCACCCCGAATGGCTTATCCGCGATAACGCCACAGGCAAGCCCCTTTTGGGCTGTGTGGGCTGGGGCGGTGCATATACCTTTGATATTTACAACGAGGAATTCCGCGCGTATTTAAAAAGAGTTTTTGATACCGTGCTCAATAAATGGGGCTACGATATGGTGAAATTGGATTTCCTTTACAGCCAGTGTATGCAGCCGAGAAACGGTAAAACAAGAGGCGAAATTATGTGCGACGGTGTTGACCTGCTCCGTGAGGTCTGCGGCGATAAGCTGATTTTGGGCTGCGGCGTGCCGCTGGGTGCGTGTATGGGTATTTTCGACGCCTGCCGCATAAGCTGTGACGCAAACAAGGTCTTCGGCGGTCAGCTTATGAATAAGGTGGGGGTAAACTGCGAAATTCCCTCCTCGCAAAATGCCATAAACAATACTATTTTCCGCAGTCATCTCGATGGCAGAGCTTTTTGTAACGACCCCGATGTGTTCTTTTTGCGTGATATAAATATTAAGTATAATTTAGAACAGAAGCTCCTTTTGGGCAAGGTTAACGCCGTTTGCGGAAATGTGCTTTTCGTTTCCGATAATGCAGGGGATTTCAGTGAAAAAACCATGGGGTATTTAAAGAATTTCTTTAAGAAAAAGGATTATAAAATACATATGGCGGAATATGTAAGCCGTGATGTGATAAGTCTTGACTTTTCCGAGGACGGCGTTCGCAAATGCCTTAAATTCAATATAATGACAGGCAAAAGCAATATAAGGGACGATATTTTATGAGTGAAAAAACCGATATTTCACAGCAGCTTGCCACAGCACCTGTTCGTAGGCTGATTTTAAAGCTGAGCATACCTGCAATAGCGGCGCAGGTTGTGAATTTGCTTTATAATGTGGTGGACAGAATTTATATAGGCCATATGGCAGATGTGGGAACCCTTGCCCTTACGGGAGTGGGGCTTTGCTTTCCCGTAATAACTCTTGTAATGGCGTTTACCATGCTCGCCGCACAAGGGGGAGCGCCCCGCGCGGCAATAGAAATGGGAAAGGGCGATTACCGAAAAGCCGAAAAAATTATGGGCAACTGCTTTACGCTTCTGATCCTTATGTCGGTTGTCCTGACGGCGGTGTTCCTGATAACAGGCGAAAAGCTTTTAATGCTTTTCGGCGCAAGCGGCGAAACAATTAAATACGCCCTACCTTATATGCGTATTTATTCCGCGGGTTCGGTGTGTGTTATGCTCTCGTTAGGACTTAATATGTTTATCACAACGCAGGGCTTTACGAAAATCAGTATGGCAACGGTGCTTATCGGCGCCGTATGCAATATTATTCTCGATCCCATATTCATTTTCGGCTTTAAAATGGGTGTTAGGGGTGCGGCTCTCGCAACGGTGATTTCACAAGCCGTTTCCGCCGTGTGGGTTATTTCCTTCCTTTTCGGCAAAACTACTAAAATAAAAATCAGGCGCGAAAATCTCATACCCTCCTTTAAGGTGCTGGGCCCCGTTCTGGCTCTAGGCGTTTCGCCCTTTATTATGAACGCGACAGAAGCGGTTATAAATATTTCGTTTAACTCGTCTCTCCAAAAATACGGCGGAGATATAGCCGTGGGCGCTATGACGGTGTGCGCCACCGTAATTCAGATGGTGTGGGTTCCCGCCCAAGGCTTAGGTCAGGGCGCACAGCCTATAATCAGCTATAATTACGGTGCAGGCAACGCAAAACGCGTAAAAGAAGCGGTAAGAGTGTTGGCTGTTATCAGCTTTCTCTATGTTTTCATTTGCGGAGGAATGATTGAACTTTTCCCGAAAGTATTTATCAACATATTCAATAGCGACCCGAAGCTTATGGATACCGCCGTGTGGGCAA
Organism: Candidatus Fimenecus sp.; assembly: GCA_051881455.1. Lineage (GTDB taxonomy): Bacteria > Bacillota > Clostridia > Oscillospirales > Acutalibacteraceae > Fimenecus. Next base: position 11,166 of record JBJEPX010000012.1, read on the forward strand.
TCCGCGTTTATTCCTCTGCTATGATGTTTTTCGGCATACAAATGGCGGTTCAGCAAACCTTTATGGCAATCGGCAAAGCCAAGGCGTCACTTTTTATCGCCTGTTTAAGAAAGGTAATTTTGCTTGTCCCGCTGATATACATTCTGCCCTGTTTCTTTGAGAACAAGGTGCTTGCGGTGTTCCTCGCAGAGCCTGTTTCCGACGCAATTTCAATTGTAACGGCTTCGGTAGTGTTCCTTTTCGTTTTCGGCAAGGAAATGAAACAGCTTGAAACGAAAAACGGAAAAATATCGTAAAAATTCCCGCAAAACCCATTCCGCTCCCTCTCGGAGGGAGTCGTCATTTTGAAAAAATGACTGAGGTAGGGCGGGGGCTTGCCCCCGCCGCAATCAGTTTATGGTAAAACCAACGGCGGGGGCAAGCCCCCGCCCTACACGGTTGAATTTGGTTTTTCCTTAATTTATTGTGCGATTCGTGAATCGCCCCCACCAATAAAAAATACTGTACTTTTTTATTCTGATATGTTAAAATACTATATTATACAAGAGCGCAGGATGATTGAGAATGGATTTAAAAAAGCATCACAAACCAACCTTTGATAATATTCCGCCCGAAAAACGCCGCCGCATTATCGAAACGGCGACTATGGAGTTTGCCAAAAAAGGCTATCATGACGCAAGCATCAGCAATATTGCGTCAAAATCAGGCGTCAGCGTGGGCGCTATATATAAGTATTTTGATAATAAGCAGGATTTGTTTCTGACAATCGTTGACCACAGCATAAGCCGTATGGAAAAGCTTCTTCTGGGGCTGGCAAAGGCAGATGAAGATGTAATAATCAAGGTGGAGAAAATTCTGCGTGAGATTATCTCCGCTTCCCGTGAGGATGGAATACTCATTAAACTTTATAACAGTATGACCGCCGTTAACGATAAAAAGCTTGCAAGGCAATTTGCCGTTGAAATGGAGTCCATGACGGCTGAAATTTATATTGAGGCTATAAAAGAGGGGCAGAAAAGCGGCGAAATCCGTAAGGATATTGACCCGAGAGTTGCGGCGTTTTTGATAGACGATTTGTTTATGTCCCTGCAATTTTCATATGCAGGCGATTATTATGAGGAACGGTTTAAAATTTTCTGCGGTGAGGACGCTCACCAAAGAGATGAATTTATAATTGAGCAGGTTTTGAAATTTATTAAATCTGCACTCAAGAACAGGGGAGAATGAACAATGGAAAAAGAAATTTATGCTCTTGCTTTTGACATCGGAACAACGGGCGTTAAGACCTGCCTTTTCAAAATTTCCGATAAAATCGAGCTTATTGAGGCCGCCAGCGAGGGATATAAGCTTTATGTTATGCCCAACGGCGGCGCAGAGCAGGATCCCGACGAGTGGTGGGCGGCAATGTGCTCCACCTCAAAAACCGTTATCAAAAAGTCAAAGATAGACCCCGCAAAGATTTACGGTATTTCCTTCTGTTCGCAAATGCAGGGGCTTGTGCTTGTTGATAAGGACGGAAACCATGTTCGCCGTGCGTTCAGTTATATGGACCAAAGAGCAGGTGCAGAGCTTAAAAAAAGTCTTGCTTACGGACCGCAGATTGCAGGTGCGAATGTTCCCAAACTGCTCCGTTGCCTGCAAATTACAGGTGCTGTTCCCGCAAGCGTTAAGGACCCCGTGTGGAAATATAAGTGGGTAGAGGCAAACGAGCCCGAAAACTTTGCAAAGGTACATAAATGGCTTGATGTTAAGGAATATCTTGTGTGCCGTATGACAGGCGAATGTGTAATGACAAGAGATTCCGCCTTTGCAACAATGCTTTATGATATAAGAAACGGCAAGCATTGCTGGAGTCCTGAAATATGCAAAATGTTCGGCGTTAAACCGGAACATCTGGCAAGAATTATCGACTGCACCGAAAAAGCGGGCACACTTCGTCCTCAGCAGGCTGAGGAATTGGGGCTTGTTCCCGGTATTCCCGTTTTCGGCGGCGGCGGTGACGCAACCCTTATCGGTGTGGGTGCAGGTGCTGTTAATATGGGCGACACTCATGTTTATCAGGGTACCTCAGGTTGGGTTTCAACAGTTGTTGACAAGAGCGTTGTCGACGCAAATGCGATGATTGCCGCAACCGTGGGCGCAGAGGACGGCAGATATAACTACTTTGCAGAGCTTGAAACGGCAGGTAAGTGCGTTGAGTGGGTAAAAGACCACCTTGCCCTTGACGAAATTGATGTTTACCTCAATAAACAGCACGATTTCAAGCATAAAAAGGCTGAAATGGAGGTTGTTTATACAAACCTTTACGACTATATGATGGCTGTTGTTGATTCAATTCCCGCAGGAAGCGGCGGAGTAATTTTCACACCGTGGCTTCACGGCAACCGCTGTCCCTTTGAGGATTCAAACGCAAGAGGTATGTTCTTTAACATAAGCCTTGAAACGGGTAAAACCGAGCTTATCAGAGCCGTTGTGGAGGGTGTTTGTTTCCACCTTCGCTGGATGCTTGAAGCTCAGGACAAGAAAGTGAAAACCTCAAATACAATCCGTTTTGTAGGCGGCGGCGCACTGTCCGCGGTAACAAGTCAGATACTTTCCGATGTTACGGGCAGAGTTGTTGAGACCGTTGCAAGTCCGCAGAATGCAGGCTCCGTGGGTGCCGCGGTGCTTATTGCGGTTAGTGCAGGGCTTGTAGGCAGTATTGCCGAGGCAAAAAGGCTTATCCCCGCTGAAAAGACCTTCACTCCCGATATGAAAAACAAATCTGTTTACGATAAAAACTATGAGGTTTTCAAACAACTCTATAAATCAAACAAGGACAATTTTAAACTTTTAAATGAACTTCAATAATTAACTTTATTTCCGTAAAAAGGGGACAGTCCCCTTTTTACGGTTTTTCTGACTAGGGTAACCCTACGGAGGGCGCAATGAGCTTTATCCCTTATAATTCAAGAGATTCTTTTTTTAAAAGTAAATTCGGCAGTATATCGCAGGGTGAGGAAATTTGTTTTCGCCTTTGTCTGCCGCGCTCATTTTGTTGCAGCGGCGCTTATCTTATGCTTCGCCGTGACGACGAAAGCTTTGAAGAACGCCCTATGTATTGGGCGGGAATGTGCGGCGAGGACTGCGAAATATGGGATATTCATACCTCCGTGGAGCGTGAGGGGCTGTATTGGTATCATTTTGATTATGTTTCCTCTTACGGCAGAAGCAGTGTTCTTGAATCGGAGGACGGTGTGGGCTCTTTTGCAGGGGCTTACGGGGCCCGAAACGATTGGCAGCTCACCGTTACCGAAAAAGATTTTAAAACTCCGGATTGGCTCAAAGGCGGAATTATATATCAGATTTTTCCCGACCGCTTTTATTCTTCAGGTGAGAAAAAGGAAAATGTACCCGACGACCGCGTAATGCGTGAGGATTGGGGCGGCGAGCCCGAATGGCGACCTACTCCCGACGGTAAGGTTCTCAATAACGATTTCTTCGGCGGAGATTTAAAGGGAATTTCACAAAAACTGCCCTATTTAAAGTCGCTGGGCGTAAACTGCATTTATCTTAATCCCATATTTGAGTCTCATTCAAATCACCGCTATGATACGGCGGATTACAGTAAAATCGACCCTGTATTGGGTACGCAAAAGGATTTTGAAAATCTTTGCCGTGAGGCAGAAAAGCAAGATATACACATAATTCTGGACGGTGTTTTTTCCCATACAGGCGATGACAGCGTGTATTTTAACAAAAAGCGCAGATATGATGCTGTGGGGGCTTATAATTCAAAGGAAAGCCCCTATTACAGTTGGTATAAATTTAAAAAATATCCCGATGATTACCAAAGCTGGTGGGGCTTTAAAACCCTGCCGGAGGTCACCGAGGAGAGCGAGGATTACCGCCGGTTTATAAACGGAGAGGGCGGTATAATCGAAAAATGGCTTAAAGCGGGGGCAGAGGGCTTCCGCCTTGATGTGGCAGATGAACTGCCCGATGTGTTTATTGACGAACTGCGTGACAGATTGAAGAAAACCAAGCCTGATGCGCTTCTTATGGGCGAGGTTTGGGAGGACGCAACAACAAAGCACAGCTACGGCAGTCGCAGGCGGTATCTTTTAGGCAGACAGTTTGATTCTGTAATGAATTATCCCTTTGCAAATGCCGTGCTTGACTTTTGCCGAAGCGGTGTTGCAGAGCGTTTTATGTCCTCGGTTATGCAGATAGTTGAAAATTATCCGAAAGAGTGCCTTGATGTTATGATGAATCACATCGGCACCCACGATACGGAGCGGGCAATAACAAAAATTGCGGGGGAGAGCTGTGAATACCGTGACAGGCAATGGCAGTCAACACATTTTTTAAACGACGAAGCATACGAAAAGGGCGTGCGCCTTTTAAAATGTGCCGCCGTGCTTCAATATACGCTCCCCGGTGTTCCGTCGGTTTACTACGGCGACGAGGCGGGTATGCAGGGCTATAAGGACCCCTTCAACAGAGGCTGTTATCCGTGGGGGGACGAAAATACGGAGCTGGTAGATTTTTACAGAGCTCTTGGTAAAATCAGGCGTGAAAATCCCGTATTCAAAAAGGGTGTTTTTATCCCCGTATCGTCAATTATGGGCTGTGTTGCTTTCAGACGACACGATGAAAACGGCGATATTATGGTGATTGTCAACCGAAATGAGCACCCTATAACATACCGTCTGCCCGATTATTTCAAAAATCCCGTTTCTCTTATGCGCGGCGATGTTAAGGACGGCGAGGTTTTTATTGACGGCTGTTCATTCACAATCTTGGCAAAATAACTTGTATTATTTGCAGTTTTATGATAAAATCATAAATAATATACTTTTCGGAGGGAACGCAGATGAAAAGCAAAAAACTGATATTGATACCGGCAATACTTATTGTTCTTATTGCCGTTATTTTTGCCGCATGTAAAAAGGGCGGAGTTGACCCCATTGTGGTTACCGATGCAAACGGTGTTCCGGTAACGGATGAAAACGGCAAACAGATTGAAGTTGTTCCCGAAACAGAAATAGTTGTGGTTACCGATGATAACGGTGTTCCCGTAACGGACGAGAACGGAAAAGAGGTTACCACAATACGATATATCCCGCAGGAGGTCGCTATACCCGTAACCGATGAAAAAGGAAATGCAGTTAAGGATGAAAACGGAAATGTGTTGACCACTGTAATAGTAGTGCCGTCGCCCATTGAAACAACGACAGGAATTGTGGTTACCGTTCCCGTTACAAACGATAAGGGCGAAACCCAAACGGATAACAACGGCAATGTTGTGACTGAAACCTCCCGTCCCTCTTTGCCTGATAATACGCCATCAAACAACCTTTTACTGTCAAAAACTATGTCGGGCAGCGGAAACGATACGGCAAAAGCGTCGGCAGGAACTCCCGATGGCGGCTTTGTCATAGGTTATAATACCGTTTCGAGCGACGGTTCTTTTGCAGGAACAAAAGCAGGCGTGGGCTCGGGCGCAATTTGCAAGTACAATAAGTCCGGCAAGCAGGAATGGATGAAGATTATCACCGGCAACGGCGTAATCGGTATAACCGATATTGCCGTAATGGCGGACGGCAGCATTATAGTTGCGGGCGAAACAAGAGCTTCCGATTTTGTATCACTTCACGGTACGGAATATGATGCGTTTATTCAAAAATATTCAGCCTCGGGCGATTTGATATTTACAAAAGTCTGGGGTGGAAAATCAAATGAGTCTTTTTACGGCGTGGATGTAGGACCGGACGGAAATATATACGCGGTGGGCTTTGCTTATTCGCAGGACGGCGACTGTGAAAGCCTCGCAATTCCCCACGGCAAGTCAAAGGCCGTTGTGGTAAAGTTTGACGGTAGCGGAAAGGTGCTTGCGCAGGCGGGCTTCGGCGGCTTCGGCGATTATTTCTCGGATATTGATATTAACGCCACCGGCGATATTTTCGCCTCGGGTATGTTTATGTCGAATAATGAATATTTCAGCAGAAAAGGCAG
>JBJEPX010000013.1:0-16396 GCA_051881455.1 Candidatus Fimenecus sp.
CTTTGAAAGTAAGTTCTTGCGATTGTCTGTACATATTGTGAGAAAATACATTCCGCTACTGCTGTAATCGTAATCCTTTAATCTTAAACCTTTTCTTTTTGGAACTATTGAATCAGTCATTACATATTGCCTGAATAGTTGGGCGCCTCTTTTGTGATATAAACATCGTGAGGATGGCTTTCTTTAAGACCGGCATTTGTAATTCTTATGAACTTTGTCTTTGTCTGCAATTCGGGGATTGTTGAGCATCCGCAATAGCCCATACCTGCTTTAAGACCGCCCATAAGCTGATAAATCGTGTCGGACAAAAGTCCCTTATAAGGAACACGGCCCTCAACACCTTCGGGAACGAGCTTTTTGTTGTTTGCCTGGAAATATCTGTCCTTCGAGCCGTTGTTCATTGCGGCAATGCTTCCCATTCCGCGGTAAACCTTGAACTGTCTGCCCTGATAAATCTCGCTGTCTCCGGGCGACTCCTCACAGCCTGCAACAAGTGAGCCGACCATGATTGCGCCTGCTCCTGCGGCGATTGCTTTTACGATTTCACCCGAATATTTAATTCCGCCGTCTGCAATAACGGTAATTCCGTGCTTTGCGGCTTCGTTTGCGGAGTCATAAACTGCTGTAATCTGGGGCACGCCGATACCTGCAACAACTCGTGTTGTGCAGATTGAGCCGGGGCCTATACCAACCTTTACGCAATCAGCGCCTGCGTCGATAAGAGCCTTTGTAGCCTCTGCTGTTGCCACATTACCCGCAACAAGAGATACATTGGGGAAGGCCGCCTTAACCTTTGAAACTGATTTAAGAATATTCTTGCTGTGTCCGTGAGCAGAGTCGAGAACAAGCAAATCAGCGCCTGCCTCAACAAGAGCGGAGGCACGGTCAAGCACATCGGCAGTAGCGCCGATTGCGGCACCGCAGAGAAGTCTGCCCATTGAGTCACGGGCTGAATTGGGATATTTTACTGTCTTTTCAATATCCTTTATGGTGATAAGACCTTTAAGGTAGCCGTTATCGTCAACTATGGGAAGCTTTTCAATCTTATGCTTCATAAGAATCTGCTTTGCTTCGTCAAGAGTTGTTCCCACATGAGAGGTAACAAGACCGTCCTTTGTCATAACCTCTTTGATTTTTACGCTGTAATCGGTGATAAAACGCATATCACGGTTTGTAAGAATACCCACAAGTCTGCCGTTTTCATCGCAAACGGGAACGCCTGAAATCTTATACTTGTGCATTAGGGCGTCCGCTTCTGTTACCGTGTTTTCGGGAGAGAGGAAAAAGGGATTTGTAATAACGCCGTTTTCACTTCTCTTAACCTTGTCAACCTCGGCTTTCTGAACTTCGATAGGCATATTTTTATGAATAACGCCGATGCCGCCTTCACGGGCAATGGCAATGGCCATTCTGCACTCCGTTACCGTGTCCATAGCGGCTGTAAGTACGGGAGTATTAAGAGTTATGTTCTTTGTAAGGCGTGTTGAAATATCCACATCGCTTGGGAGCACATCGCTTTCGGCGGGAATAAGCAACACATCGTCAAAGGTAAGTCCTTCTTTTTGGAACTTGTCTGTCATTGTTTTATCTCCTTTACTTAAAAATTCCAAATAAATCCTCATATATAAAAAAGAGAAACCGTAAGTTTCTCTTTTTTTAATCGCAATTACTCCGCAGGGAAAAACGCCTTATGGATTGCGCTGACTGCACGGTCGGCATCCTCAAGGGCGATAAGCACTGAAATCTTAATTTCACTTGTGGCAATCATTTCAATGTTGATATCTCTCTCATAAAGAGCCTCAAACATTTTTGACGCAGTTCCGGGGTGAGATTCCATACCTGCACCTACTATTGAAATCTTCGCAACCGAGGTATCGCACACAACATCGTTATCCTCAATGTCAAAAGTCTTTTTAATGCACTCCACAGCCTCGTCCGCATTGCCCTTGGAAACGGTAAAAGTAATGTCCTTTGTGCCGTCTCTGCCAACGGATTGAAGAATTATGTCAACATTTATTTTATGCTTTGCGAGAGCCGCAAACATTCTGAACGCAACACCGGGAGTGTTGGGGATTTTTGTAACTGAAATACGGGCAACATCCGTATCCTTTGTAACACCTCTGACGAGCATTTTTTCCATTTTGGCAACCTCCTTAACAATCGTGCCGGGAACTCTTTTAAGACTTGAGAGAACCTCTACCTCAACATTATATTTTTTAGCCATTTCAACCGAACGGTTATTGAGCACCTGTGCGCCCAAGGTGGCTAATTCAAGCATTTCATCGTATGTGATTTCTTTAAGCTTTTTAGCATTGTCAACCTTTCTTGGGTCCGCTGTAAACACACCCTCAACATCGGTGAAAATCTGACAGCGGTCTGCGTGCATTGCCGCGGCTATTGCAACGGCGCTGGTATCCGAGCCGCCTCTGCCCAGAGTTGTAAGGTCATCATATTTATTGATGCCCTGAAAGCCTGCAACAACCACAATGTTATGACGGTCAATCTCGGAACGGAGCCTGTCGGTCTTAATTGACTTTATACGCGCCTGACCGTAAGCGGAGCTTGTGTTGAAACCTGCCTGCCAGCCGAGAAGGGATACTACGGGGCAGCCTAACTTTTCAATTGCCATTGCAAGAAGCGCAATTGAAATCTGCTCGCCTGATGTAAGGAGCATATCCATTTCTCTTTTAGACGGCTTTTCATTTATTTCATAAGCCTTTTCAATCAAATCATCCGTAGTGTCGCCCTGGGCCGAAACTACTACCACAACATCGTTGCCGTCACGGTAAGTATCGGTAACAATTTTGGCGACATTCATTACTCTTTCGGCGTCACGAACGCTTGACCCGCCGAATTTCTGAACAATAAGTCCCATACATATCCTCCTGTGGGTATCAATAATCAGTTACTCTGATAAGAGATTCGATTTTTATGCCGTTAACGGAATCAAGCTTTTCGCATAGCTCGCTTTCTTTGCCGCACTCCGTAACAAAAGCAATTTCCGTTTTTTTACAGCCGTCAAAGGCAAGAACCTTAACATTTCCCATCTTTTCCGTTATCTCTGCAAGGGCTTTATCGTAATCCTCAACCGCGGCACGGATATAGAGAGGATTTTCTGCGGTTTTGTAATCCACTACATAATTTTCCTCTGCCTCGCCCCAGCCGATAGGCTTTTTTCTGCCCATATTGCGTGCGCAGTCAATAACATCAGCCACCACTGCGGAAGCGGTGGGCAACTTGCCTGCGCCCTTGCCGTAGAACACAACATCACCCGTTGCGTCGCCGCGAACAAGAATTGCATTAAACACATCGTTAACGGACGCCAGCTGACTGCCCTGCATTACGATTGCGGGAGTTACAACTGCAAAAATCTTGCCGTTTTCCATTCTTTTTGCTCTGCCGAGAAGCTTTATCACTCCGCCGTAAGCGTTTACATAAGCCACATCGTCGAGAGTGATTTTTGTAATACCCTCTGTATAAACAGAGTCGGGATAAACATGCTTTCCGAAGCAGAGAGAAGCAAGAATACAAATCTTTCTGCAAGCGTCAAAGCCCTCAACATCGGCTGTGGGGTCCTTTTCCGCATAGCCGTTATCCTGGGCAAGCTTTAACGCGTCCTCAAAACTCATATTCTTCTCTATCATCATAGTAAGAATAAAGTTTGTTGTGCCGTTTAAAATTCCTGCGATTTCATCTATCTCATTTGCGGCAAGGCACTGTGAAATGGGGCGGATAATGGGAATTCCGCCGCCCACGCTCGCCTCAAACAAAAAATTCACATTATTTTCTGCCGCAAAGGACAGAAGCTCACACCCCTTAGCGGCAACAAGCTCTTTATTTGATGTTACAACGCTTTTTCCCGCTTTAAGGCAGGAGGAAACAAATTCATATGCGGGATGAAGCCCGCCCATGGTTTCAACAACAACCTTAACATCGTCATCGTTAAGAATAATGTTGAAATCCTTAATCATTTTATCCTCGTTAGGGTCGCCGGGGAAATCTCTCAAATCGAGAATATATTTTACCTCAAGCTCGCTTTGCGTGCTTCTTTTAACAATACTATCATGGTTTTTCGTAAGCACCTCGACTACACCCGAGCCGACAGTACCGTAACCCATTACCGCCACATTCATTTCCGTTCACTTCCTGTTACAGGTATATTCATTGCTTTATCAGCGATTTTAACTGCTGATAATGCATTATAAAATACTTTTTGTTATTTTAACATAAATTTCTTACATAATAAAGGGGTAATATACCATATATTTAGAACAATTTTTAAGGTTTTTTTAGAAAAGTTTACATATTTTTATAACTTTATAATTGTATATTGCCGCAAAAAGGTTTATTATATATATGATACTATAAATTTTGTACGGAGAAAACACATGAACAGAATTGAAAAAAAGAAAAACTTTATTATAAGTACGGTTTATGCGGCAATAGTTATTTTGCTGTTTTACGCCTTCTTTAAATATGTTTTCGGGCTTCTTTTCCCGTTTTTTGCGGCGCTTTTAATCGCTATGATTTTACAGCGCCCGTTAAACTATATTTGCAGAAAAACACCTCTTAAACGGGGAATCGTATCAGTGGTGATGGTTTTCCTCTGTTTCCTGGTATTTATGAGTTTAATCGGATTTGCCGTTTTCAGCCTCGGCGCAGAGCTTCGTGACTTTTTCCACTACCTTATGATTCAGTTTGAGGATATTCCGTCATTTATAGATAAAATTGAGAGTGTTCTCGGCAAAGGGCTTGCCTTTTTACCCGATAAGCTTGAAACCACGGTAACAGGATTTATCAGCGAAAAGCTATCCCTTTTGCTCAATTCTCCCGACCGTCCGCAGGCTTCGGACTCAGGCTTTGATTTTTCAATGCTTTCAGGTCCCATTTCAAGCGTTTGGAACACGGCAAAACAAATCCCCGTAACTCTTATCGCTTTCGTTGTTTCGGTTGTTGCCTGCTGCTTTATGACTGCGGATTTTGCCACGGTTAAAAAATGCATTTTAAGCCTTTTCCGCGACGAAACACGGGAAAAGGTTGTCAGAACAAAAAAGCTTCTTTTCCCTGCTCTTGGCAAAATGTGCAAGGCTTACGGCATTATCATGACAATTACATTCTGTGAACTTTCCGCAGGGTTATTCCTGCTCAAACTTTTGAAAATATATAACGGCGGATACATTTTCATTATCGCTCTCATTACAGCGCTTATTGATATTGTTCCCGTATTGGGAACAGGTACAATTCTTGTTCCTTGGGCGCTGTACTGCCTGCTCATAGGTGATTATCCCCTTGCAATCGGAATTATCATTATGTATATATGCATAACTGTTATACGACAGATAATCGAGCCTAAGCTTGTGGCTTCGCAATTAGGAATTCCTCCCTTTGCAACAATTATTGCTATGTATATCGGCTCAAAGATTTTCGGCTTTATCGGACTTTTCCTGCTTCCCATTACTCTTGTTATGGTGAAAATGCTTAACGACGAAGGAATAATCCATGTGTTCCACCACTGTGAACCGGTGGCAGAGGCAGAACCTGAAATTCAGCCGGAAAGTGCAGACAAAAGCGGCGATGAGGCAGGCGAAAACAAATGATAGATATACACAGTCACATACTTTTTGATATTGACGACGGTGCCGAAACGCTTGAAGAGTCAGTGGATCTTTGCCGCGACGCATATGACAACGGCGTTAAACTTATTACAGCAACGCCCCATTTCTTTGATTATCCCCATATCATGGGTTTTATTGATGAAAGAGACTATAAAATTTCCGAATTGCGGGCGCGTTTGGACGAAGAGGCCATTCCCATTTCCGTTGCGGCAGGCGCAGAGTTGTTTTTAAACGATAAAATCTTTACTGCCGGGGATCTGGACGCGCTGACAATAAACGGTTCGAGATATATGCTTTGCGAATTTCCCTTGGGCCCATTTGACATTGACCGCGCGCCCCTTTGGATTGACGAGCTGATTTCGCGGGGTTACACGCCCATTGTCGCTCACCCCGAAAGGTACATCGAATTTCACAGAAATTTATATGTAATCGACGAGCTCCTTGACAGACAGGTGGCTTTTCAGGTCAATATTGACAGCCTTACGGGGAAAAACGGCAGAGAGCCCCAGAAAATGGCAATTGATATGGTTATGCGTAAAATCGCCCGCCTTATCGGAAGCGATGCCCACGACACAAAACACCGTCACACAAGACTTCGTGAGAAATTTGCAAAGCTACCTGAAATTATCAGTGAAAGAATACTGCTTGACTGTATGGATAAAAATGCCAAAGCAATTCTTAAAAATGAAAAATTATAAAAATTATAAAAATTTAAAAAACTTCTTGACATTATCACTTTACCGTGCTAAAATGTGTCCAAACCGATGAGAAAGAATAGTACTTAAAGGATTTTTCTTTCAGAGAGCCGCCGTTTGGTGAAAGGCGGCAGAAAACCCTTTTGGGAATGGACTTTCGAGGGCAAACCGAACGATTTTTCAAGTAGGGGCGACGGCACACACCGTTATAAAGTGAAGCCTATGTCAGTAGGTTAAAGAGGGTAACATTTTGTTATCAAGCAGGGTGGCACCGCAGGAACGATTTTATCGCTCTTGTCCCGGCAATGGGACAGGAGCGTTTTTTATTGCTCTTTCCCGAAAAAATTTTTCCAAAAGGAGAGAAAAACAATGTCAGAAAACAAAATCCCTTACAAAATCTATCTCAGCGAAAACGAGATGCCCACACAATGGTACAATGTCCGTGCGGATATGGCGACCAAACCCGCTCCGCTTCTTAATCCCGGCACTTTGGAGCCTATGAAGCCTGAGGAATTGGAGGGCGTGTTCTGCAAGGAGCTTGTGGAGCAGGAGCTTGATAACGACAACGCATACATTGATATTCCCAAAGAAATTCAGGATTTCTACAAGATGTACCGCCCCTCGCCCCTTGTGCGCGCATACTGTCTTGAAGAAAAACTTCAAACTCCCGCAAAAATTTACTATAAATTTGAGGGCAACAATACCTCGGGCAGTCACAAGCTTAATTCCGCCATTGCACAGGCATATTATGCCAAAAAACAGGGCCTTAAAGGCGTTACCACCGAAACGGGTGCAGGTCAATGGGGTACGGCTCTTTCAATGGCGTGCTCATACTTTGACCTCGACTGCCGCGTTTATATGGTTAAGGTTTCTTACGAGCAGAAGCCTTTCCGCCGCGAGGTTATGAGAACTTACGGGGCAAATATTACGCCCTCTCCCTCAAACACCACCGAGGTTGGCAGAAAAATTCTTGAAAAGTTCCCCGGAACAACGGGAAGTTTAGGCTGTGCTATTTCCGAGGCTGTTGAGGCGGCTGTAACAAATGAGGGTTACCGTTATGTTCTCGGCTCCGTGCTTTCACAGGTTCTTCTGCATCAGTCCGTTATCGGCCTTGAAACGAAAGCGGCACTTGATAAATATAACATTACTCCCGATATTATCATCGGCTGTGCAGGCGGCGGCTCAAACCTGGGAGGACTTATTTCTCCCTTTATGGGCGAAAAGCTCCGCGGCGAAAAGGATTATAAATTTATCGCTGTTGAGCCCGCTTCATGCCCCAGCTTTACAAGAGGTGTGTTTGCATACGATTTCTGCGACACGGGTATGGTTTGTCCTCTTGCAAAGATGTATACCTTGGGAAGCTCATTTATCCCCTCTGCAAACCACGCAGGCGGACTTCGCTACCACGGTATGAGCTCTATTCTTTCACAGCTTTATCATGACGGGTATATGGAAGCTGTCAGCGTTGAGCAGACAGAGGTTTTCAAGGCGGCAGAGCAGTTTGCCCGCATTGAGGGTATTCTTCCCGCTCCCGAAAGCAGCCACGCAATTAAGGTTGCCATTGACGAGGCTCTAAAATGCAAGGAAACAGGCGAGGAAAAAACTATCGTATTCGGCCTTACAGGCACAGGTTACTTTGATATGGTGGCTTACGAGAAATTCCACAACGGTGAAATGACAGACTATCTTCCCACCGACGCCGATTTGAAGAAAGGCTTTGACGGAATCCCCAGATTCCCCGGAAATATGGAATAATTATTGTTTCATAAAAATTCCCCTCACGCAGTTTTTACACTGTATGAGGGGTTTTTATTATATTAAGCTTTTAAAGAAATCCGTAATTTCCGTGTTTGCCCTCTCTCCGGGCTCGGAATATGGATTAACCACGCTGAAAACATGGTTAAGGGGTTTGCCGTCAAGCTTATCTTTAAAATCGTGCATACGGTAAGGCACACCGTGGCTTTTCAAAATATCCGCAAGCTTATATGAGTTGTTTCTTATGAAATCGCCCGTTGAAGTAAGAATATAAAAAGGCGGCAGACTCTCCGACGCAATATTTCTTACATCCATATATTTATAATACCTGCTTTTTCTGCAATTTTTACCCAAAAGGACAGGCAGATTAACATTCATTACGGGGTTAAAGCCTGTTAACTGCACCGCGGGAGAAATTGCGGCAACCCCTTTAAAATCAAGCCCTGTATATGAAACGCCGAAATCGCTCTGCAACTCCGCAGCCAAATTCACCGCCGCCGTAACACAGGCAAAATGACCGCCTGCCGAATCTCCCGCAAGAAAAACATTGTTTGTATCGGCAGGATAATTTTTAAGGTTTTGGGAAAGCCAGCAAAGTGCGGCAAAAATATCCCTTATCTGGTCGGCAAACAAAACATCGCCCGCAAGGCGGTAGTTTATTGAAGCAACGCAAAAGCCTTTTGACGCCAGCTTTAAGCAAAAATACTTATTTATTTCCTTATAGCCGTACATCCAGCCGCCGCCGTGAATATCAATTATCACGGGCAGAGGTTTTTTTGTCCCCTCGGGATAATAAATATCAAGCAGATGGCCTCTTTCGCCGTCGTCGATATAAGGAATATCCACTATTTGCTCTATTCCCGGTGTGGGCGTTTGAGAGGCTATTCTCTTTTGGTCCGCTTCCCCGCATTTTTTCCAATTATAATCTAAAATCGGCTTTAAAATATACATTCCATTTTCCCCCAAAATCTATTTTACGGATGAGGATTACCCTTGCGGTATGCCTCCATAATATCACGGAAAACCTCGCCGTTTGAAGGCGGCGTCCAGGTTATTGCATCGGCGCCCGCCGCTATTGTTTCCCGAATTGTGGCTTCACTCGGTCCGCCTGTTGCCATTATAGGCACATCGGGAAAATCCTTGCGTATTTTCCTTATAAGCTCGGGCGTGTGTGATGCCGCTGAAACATTAAGTATCTGCGCGCCTGCTTTAAGTCTTGCCCCAATATCGTCATCGTCCTTAACAACGGTTACAACAACTGGTATATCTATAACCTTAACCGCCTCACGGATTGTCTCATCGGAGGTGGGCGCATTTACAACAACGCCCATAGCGCCTTGATATTCGGCATGGCGGGCAAGATTTATAACTCTTTCGCCCTTTGTAAGTCCGCCGCCCACGCCCACAAAAACAGGGCAGTCCGCCGCAAGCATTACAGCCTGCGTAATAACAGGCTGGGGTGTAAAGGGGTAAACGGCAATAACCGCATCTGCATTACAGTTGCGGATAATGCTCACATCTGTTGAAAAAACTATGGACTTAATTCTTCTGCCGAAAAGCTTTATTCCTTTGCACTCGTAAACAGCCTCGGGCACATCAATGCGAAAATCCCTTAAATATCCCTTAATCTCGTTCATATTTTCTCTTTCCTTTATTTTATATTCCAATGGGATTTTATTCCTTTTTTCTTTCTAAATTGTGTTAGCGGTGTTAACAACCTGTAAACTGTGGATTTTTTTGGAAACCTGCCTGCCGATGTTTTTATGCTCTTCCTTTGAAAAACCGCGGTCGCTTTCCATAATCTCCGCCGCAAGGCTCTGAGTTTCCATAAGGATTTTTGTATCCGTCATTATATCCGCAATGCGGAGCTTGGGCAGTCCGTGCTGGCGTGTGCCGAAAAAGTCGCCGGGACCTCGAAGTTTTAAATCCTCATCGGCAATTTTAAAGCCGTCGGTTGTTTCGCACATTATTTTCATTCTTGCCTCTGCCTCTTCACCCGTGGCGTCCGTTACAAGAATACAGGTGGATTTTGCCTTGCCTCTGCCCACTCTGCCCCGCAACTGATGGAGCTGTGAAAGCCCGAACCGCTCGGCGTTTTCCACAACCATTATTACGGCGTTTGGAACATCCACTCCCACCTCAATAACCACCGTTGAAATAAGAAGCTGCGTTTCGCCGTTTTTGAATTTCATCATCACTTCGTCTTTTTTCTTGGGCGTCATTTTACCGTGGAGCAAGTCAAGACGGTATCCACGGAACAAAGGCTGTGCTTTTTTGTAGTATTCCTCGGCAGACATAACGCCGGCAAGCTCCTCGCTCTCCTCCACAAGGGGACAAACGATATATGCCTGATAACCCATATCAAGGTGTTTTCGTATATATTCAAACATTGCGCCCCGCTTGCCGGAATTTACGGAATATGTTTCGATTTTCTGTCTGCCGGGGGGGAGTTCGTCAAGCACGGACACATTCAAATCCCCGAAAAGTATCAACGCAAGAGTTCGTGGAATAGGCGTTGCGGACATAACATATATATGGGGATTTTCACCTTTTGAGCAAAGTCCTGTTCTTTGGCGCACCCCGAAACGGTGCTGTTCGTCCGTTATAACAAGCCCAAGCCGCGAAAATTCAACATCATCCTGAATAAGAGCGTGAGTACCGATTATCAAATCAATTTCGCCGTTTTTAAGCCTTTCCTTAATACCCCTTTTTTCTGCCGCTTTTGTACTGCCTGTGAGCAGCTCACAGCGAATGCCCGTATTTTCAAAAAGGGCGGAAAAGGTTTCAAAATGCTGGGCGGCAAGCACTTCTGTTGGAGCCATCAGCGCCGACTGCATACCGTTTTTCGCCGCAGTATATACAATTGCCGCCGCAACGGCAGTTTTACCGCTGCCCACATCGCCTTGAAGCAACCTGTTCATCTGTTTGCCGCTTTTCATATCGCCCACAGCCTCAAAAACCGCTCTTTTCTGCGCATTTGTTGGCTCAAAGGGGAGGAGTGAGAAAAACTCCTCTGTAAAATCCGTTGTTACCGTATTTTTTGTTCGGGCAACTGAATTGGTGTTTTTTAAGGTTAAAAGACTCAACTGCAAAATAAACAGCTCGTCAAAAATCAGCCTGTCTCTTGCCTTTTGCAGTTCTTCATCATTTCCGGGGAAATGAATACTGCGAATAGCCTTGTCAAGGGATACAAGATTAAAGCGCTCCATTATATAATCAGGCAGATAGTCGGGGATTTCGCCCACATTCTCCAAAGCATTTTGCACCGCAGACTGAATTATTCTTGATGTGATTTTCTTGTTCTGGGGGTAAATCGGGCGAATTTCAACACTTTTTGAGGTCTTTATAAACATGGGAGATATCATTTCCCGTGCCGAGAATTTACCCAATGTAATTTTACCGTAAAAAAGATATTCCTCGCCTGCTTTTAGCATTGAAGAAATATATTTGTTGTTGAAAAAGGTTACTGCCACAACGTCATCGCCGTCGGTAACCGTGCCTTTTGCTATAAGCATACCGCCCCGCACCCGTTCATTTTTAAGCGGGAACATAACGGTAGCTTTTATGCACACATTCTCCCCTATGGGGCAGCGGGAAATAGGCAGAATTTTGCTCCAATCCTCGTATGCTCTGGGGTAAAAACGCAAAAGCTCCCCGACGCTGGACACACCGAGAGAGCGAAAACCCTCAGCACGGGCTTCGCCGACACCCTTGATGTACTTTACATCGTCGGAGAACTTCATAAATTCAACCTCATAAAATATATCCGCTCTGTTCCGCGGCAAAATCCGAAGAACGAACTGCATAGCCCTGACGGAAACAAATGGGAATAAATGGGAATTCCTCTGCAAAAACAGCAAAATACTCGGCGGGCGTTATTTCTCCTGCACGGTAACGGAAATACTCCGTCGCCGAGCGGCCTGTTTTGTCAATGCCCGTTCCGAAAGGCGTACCGTCCTTGAAAAATGAGGAAATATCCATGGAGCTGTCCAGCTTAATCTCGCCTAAATACAGTTCATAGTTTCCCGCCGCAATACGCTGGCTGTAATCCTCAAAGGAAAGCAACTCCACTCTCACATTTATACCCGATTCCTTTAAGCTGTCGGCAATGCCGTAAGCCGCCGCAACTCTGTATCGGTTATCCTTATTCACAATCAGCGAAAATGAGAGTAAATATGCGCCGTTTGCTTTTGCACTGCCTGAATATCTTGTATATCCGCAGTTATCAATAATCCTGTCCGCGAGAGCCTTATCCCCTGCGGTTTCAACTGCGTTTACCTGACCCGCTACCGTGCTTTCGGGATTTATGGGCAGTTTAACAGCGGCAGCGTGACCCTGATATGAGGACAAAGCAATGTCCTCACAGTCCAATTTCACCGCAATAGCACTGCGAATGTATTTGTTCAGGGCGCCGTTTGCACTGTTCATGCCTAAATACACCATATTGTTAAGCAAAACATTTTCCGTTTTGCCTGCGGTGGCGGAATAGTTGCAGTCGGACAAATCGCTGAAATAGAAATCGGTTGTACCTATTTTGAAAACGCTTTCGGCGCTCTCGTTTGTGCCGATTTCATACAGACCGATTGTTTTTTCACTGTCAGAAACGCTTATAAGCTTTTTTTCACTGTAAAAGTAATCGCCGCTTCCCGTGGGGACAGCCGTTTGAATATCGGCAGTACCCTCTTTTACAATGGGGAAGGTAAGCTTGCCTGCGGTATAAATATCCGCAAATTCCAAGGTAAACTCCACCGTGTTAGAGGATTTTACCGACGCCGAAATAACATTTGTCAAATATCCGCCGTACGCATACGAGGCTTTCGCCATATTAAAGGAATATACCACATCAGCGGCAGTTATGGGCGAAGAGCCGCGGCAACTGACGCCGCTTTTTATTTTAACAACGGCAGATGTACCGTTAACCGAAACGCTTTCTGCAATTACAGGGTTTGCGTTGTAAGCGCCGTCAACGCCATACAGCGGTTTAAACAAATATTTGCATATATACAAGTTCTCGTAGCTTTTTGCAAAGTATGGATTAAGCCCGTCCGCAGAATTATAGGGCAAAGTTATCTGCCCTGCCTTCGAAGCGTTGTTTTGCACATTATTTTCACTTGTGGGAACGGTTGTAGATTGGTCTTCGGGGGTTTCCCCGCCGTTTTTGCAAGCGGAAAAGAATAAAACAAAGCAAAGCAACAGCGAAATGAGCCTTACAGACTTTTTCATGCCGTCACCTCACCGTTACGGCTTTTACCTCAACGGTTTTTCCGCTGTCACGGTCAACGGTGAACACACAGCCCTGCATAAACGGGGGCGTATCCGCCGTTTCAAACATTGTGGTAAAGCCTTTTCTGAATTTTTCAATGATTATCTCTTTTTTTACGCCCAGCACGGATTCCTCGGGACCTGTCATACCCAAATCCGTAATATACCCCGTGCCCGACGCCATAATTTGAGCGTCGGAGGTTTGTATATGGGTGTGCGTACCGAAAACTGCGGTAACTTTTCCGTCAAGAAAATATCCCAAAGCCTTTTTTTCGGAGGTGGACTCTGCGTGAAAATCCACAAAAATAATATTTGTCTCTTTTTTAAGCTCTTCTATGCATTTTTCGGCAGTTTCAAAGGGGTCGGCAAATCCGTCCAGCCACACTCTGCCCATAAGATTTATAACGCCCACCTTATAAGCGCCCTTGTCAATAACGCCAAAGCCCTTGCCCCAAACGCCGTCGCCGTAGTTTGCAGGACGGATAACATTATCGGCACGGTCAAGATATTCAAAAATTTCGCGGCGTTTTAAGGCGTGGTTGCCCCCTGTAATCAAATCGGCTCCGCTTGTGAAGATATGTCCGCAGGAATTGGGCAGCATACCGTTGCCGACGGCGCTGTTTTCGCCGTTGACAAGGCACACATCTATTTTGTTTTCGGTTTTGAACTGTGAAAGATGACTGCGCAAAAACTCACAGCCGCTTGTGCCGACCACATCGCCCACACAAAGCACATTGATTTTCCGTGACATGGGAACACCGCTTTTTTATTTATTTTGCCCCGAAGCCTTTACTGACATCGGGGCATAGTTTTTCTTATTTTAATTTGTAAAAACTACTTTGCAAAATCAATCGCACGGTTCTCTCTTACAATATTAACCTTAATCTGACCGGGATATTCAAGCTCTTCCTCGATTTTTTGAGCAACCTGCCTTGCAACAAGTACCATCTTTTCATCGGAAACCTGGTCGGGATTAACCATAATTCTGATTTCCCTGCCCGCCTGAATTGCAAAGGACTTTTCAACACCCTCAAATGATGTTGCGATTTCTTCAAGCTTTTCAAGACGCTTGATGTAGTTCTGAACATTTTCGCGCCTTGCGCCGGGGCGTGCGGCGGAAACAGCGTCGGCAGCCTGAACGAGAACAGCAACAACTGTTTTTGCCTCTATCTCGCCGTGATGAGCGGCAATAGCATGAACAATATTGTCGTGCTCCTTGTACTTTTTAGCGGCCTCAACGCCAAGTTCAATGTGAGAGCCTTCAAACTCACGGTCAAGAGCCTTGCCTATATCGTGGAGAAGGCCTGCGCGCTTTGCCGCCTTAACATCGGCGCCGAGTTCTGCCGCCATAAGACCCGCGATATAAGAAACCTCCAAAGAATGGTTAAGTACATTCTGACCGTAGCTTGTACGGTATCTTAATTTACCGAGAAGCTTAACAAGCTCGGGATGAACACCGTTGACGCCTGCGTCAATAACGGCTCTTTCACCTGTTTGTTTAATTGTATGCTCAACCTCACGCTTTGACTTTTCAAACATTTCCTCAATGCGTGCAGGGTGAATTCTGCCGTCCTGAATAAGCTTTTCAAGAGTAAGGCGTGCAACCTCACGGCGAACGGGGTCAAAGCTTGAAACGGTAATCGCCTCAGGCGTGTCGTCAATAATAAGGTCAACGCCTGTAATTGTTTCAAGAGTTCTGATGTTTCTGCCCTCTCTGCCGATAATTCTGCCCTTCATTTCATCGTTGGGAAGATTTACAACGGAAACCGTTGCCTCGGCGGCATGGTCGGCGGCACAGCGTTGAATAGCCGTTGAAATAATCTCACGGGCAAGCTCCTCGCTCTCGTCACGGGTGCGCTGTTCGTAATCAAGGATTTTAACAGCCTTTTCGTGAGTGAGAGATTCGTCAAGCTGTTCCATAAGCAGAGCCTTTGCCTGCTCCTTAGTGTAACCGCTGACTTTTTCCAGCATTTCAAGCTCACTGCGTTTGAGTCTTTCAACCTCTTCCATACGGTCATCTGCCGCTTTGATTTTTTCAGCCAAAAGCTCTTCTTTTTTCTCAATGTTTTCGGTTTTTTTGTCGAGAGACTCCTCTTTTTGAATGAGGCGTCTTTCCTGCCTTTGAACCTCTGCCCGTCTTTCACGAAGCTCTCTGTCGGCTTCGTTTCTTAACTTGTGTATTTCGTCCTTAGCTTCAAGAATAGCTTCTTTTTTCTTGTTTTCGGCAGTCTGAACCGCCTGATTAACAATTCTTAACGCTTCTTCGTTGGCAGAGCCTATTTCAGCTTCCGCAACTCTTTTGCGGTGAATACCGCCGAGCACAAATCCCAGTGCTCCGAACACAACGGCAGAGACAACGGCAATAACCACAGTAACCAAAATATTAGGCATTGTCGTTCCTCCTAAATAATAATATTTAATTTCAAAAAATATATGGAAAATATGTAATTGAAATTAGATTGATTCGCAGGGATATAAAACTACCCCATACTATCTTTATTATTTTACACAAAAACAGGCACGATGTCAAGTAAGATATTGGAGTGTATGTGATTTTCCCGTGATTATGCGGGCGATTCACGAATCGCCTACATAATTATATAAAAAGACGGCGGTATTGTAGGGTGCGACGACTCGGCGCACCGAAAAATAACCCCTCTGTCACTCCGTGACATCTCCCCTTTCAGGGGAGACAAGTAATGCGGTGACTTGTAGGGGCGATTCACGAATCGCCCGCATAATTATATAAAAAGACGGCGGTATTGTAGGGTGCGACGACCCGGCGCACCGAAAAATAACCCCTCTGTCACTCCGTGACATCTCCCCTTTCAGGGGAGACAAGTAATGCGGTGATTTGTAGGGGGGTGCCCACACCGTCCCGTGAAATTAAATGTAAACCAACGGCATGATTGTAGGGGGCGACGACTCGGCGCACCGAAAAATAACCCCTCTGTCACTCCGTGACATCTCCCCTTTCAGGGGAGACAAGTAATGCGGTGATTTGTAGGGGGGTGCCCACACCGTCCCGTGAAATTAAATGTAAACCAACGGCATGATTGTAGGGGGCGA
>JBJEPX010000014.1:0-15852 GCA_051881455.1 Candidatus Fimenecus sp.
ATGAGGGCAGAGAGGGTATGGCTCTCGGTCAGTATATCGCAGGTATGGGCTTCTCAAATGTGGGCCTCGGTATAGTTCATTCAATGGCTCACCCCCTCGGTGCTCTTTACGATACACCTCACGGCGTTGCAAACGCTATTATTCTTCCCACCGTTATGGAGTATAACGCTCCCGCAACAGGCGAGAAGTACAGAGATATTGCAAAGGCAATGGGCGTTGACGGCGTTGACGAAATGAGCCTTGACGATGCAAGAAAAGCGGCAATCGACGCAGTTAAGCAGCTTTCAAAGGATGTCGGAATTCCTGCCGACCTTAAAGAGATTGTTAAACCCGAGGATGTTGATTTCCTTTCACAGTCCGCATTTGATGACGCTTGCCGTCCCGGTAATCCCAGAGATACATCTGTTGCTGAAATCAAGGAGCTTTATCTCTCACTTATGTAATCTGCATAATCGAAATTTGCAGGATACGGCAGTATTTTGTTAAAAGATACAAACTTCTGAAAATCAGTTGACAATATGTGATTTTTTGATATAATGATACCATAACGAGGGCAAGGAAGTCTTGGTGAAAGATTTCCTTGCCTTTTTTTATTTTTTGAAAGGAGCTTCAGTTATGAGCTACACAAAAGAAGACATACTCCGCATTGCAAAAGAAAACGATGTAAAATTTATCCGACTTCAATTTACCGATATTTTCGGTCAGATGAAAAATGTTGCCATTACCGATAAGCAGCTTGCAAAGGTGCTTGACGAGGGCGCTATGTTTGACGGTTCTTCAATCGAAGGCTTTGTCCGTATCAATGAATCCGATATGTATTTAAAGCCCGATTATGATACATTTACTCTTCTTCCCTGGAAGGACGGCGTTGCACGCCTTATCTGTGATGTTTATTCTGCCGATAAGGTTACTCCTTTTGCGGGCGATCCCAGATATATTTTCAGAAAGGCAATAAAAGAAGCCGCCGATATGGGTTATACCTTTAATGTAGGTCCCGAGTGCGAGTTCTTCCTTTTCGAGCTTGATGAAAAAGGTGAGGCTACCACAAAAACAGCCGATGTTGCAGGTTATTTCGATATGGGACCTGCCGACCAGGGCGAGCAGTGCAGACGCGATGTTTGCCTTGCTTTACAGGAAATGGGTTATGAGATTGAGGCTTCCCACCACGAGGTTGCAGAGGGACAGCACGAAATCGACTTCCGTTTTGCAGAGGCTCTTGACGCGGCAGATAAGGTTGTAACCTTTAAGCATGTTGTTAAAACATATGCGCGCCGCCACGGACTTCACGCAACATTTATGCCCAAGCCCGTATTCGGTATTAACGGTTCAGGTATGCACACAAATATGTCCCTTATGAAGGACGGTAAAAACGCTTTCTATGATCCCGACGATAAATACGGACTCAGCGAAACAGCGTATCAGTTTATCGCAGGACTTTTGTCCCATGTTAAGGGTATTGCGGCTGTTTCTAATCCGCTTGTAAACTCTTACAAGAGGCTTGTTCCCGGTTATGAGGCTCCCGTTTATATCTCATGGTCTGCTTCAAACCGTTCAGCACTTATCCGTGTTCCCGCCGCAAGAGGAATGGGAACCCGTGTTGAGCTTCGCTGCCCCGACCCCGCCTGCAACCCCTATCTTGAAATGGCTCTTTGCCTTGCCGCAGGTCTTGACGGTATTAAGAAGGGTATGAAGGCGCCCGAGGGTATCACAAAGAATATCTTTGCTATGACTCCCGATGAACTTAAAGCGGACGGCATTGACAGCCTTCCCGGTTCACTTGCAGAAGCTCTCGACGCTTACGAGGCAGATCCTTTCATCAAGGAGGCTCTCGGCGAGCATGTTTACGAAAAATACCTTGAAGGAAAGCGCAAGGAATGGGACGATTACCGCACAAAGGTTTCACAGTGGGAAATCGGCGAGTATCTCACTAAATATTGATAATTTTAACAAGCTTATGTCAGCTCCGGGAGTTCTCGGAGCTGATAATTTTTTTGCTTTTTCATTATTTACCAATTTAATTCGTTAAATTGCATATATATAAAAGTAAAAGAAATTTTCGCTTTGTTAAAAACAGAAAAAATGAAATTTCTATTCAATATTTCTTGCAAATTTAATAAAAAAGTAATAAAATAATCGTAATTTATTTCACAAAATGAAAGTTTAGGCGAATTAAAATTCATTTTGACTGTAAAAGTCAATTCGGAGGTGATTTTAGTGCTATTAAGAGAAGGAGAAGTCAGAATCCCGTCGGGATGCGCCATTTCTGCCATTACCGATACCTCGGGCGAACGCTTTTCGGGAACGGATATAATCGAGAGTATTGCGCTTATGCATGACCGTTCAAACGGCTTGGGCGGCGGCTTTGCGGCATACGGAATTTATCCTGACTTTAAGGATTTATACGCTTTTCATATTTTTTATGACGATAATGATGCCCGTGTAAAAACAGAGGAGTTTTTGTTTAAGCATTACGATATAGAATATTTCGAGCAGATTCCTACAAGAAAGACTAAATCAATCGGAAAAGCACCGCTCATTTGGCGTTATTTCGGCGCGGTCCCTAACAGTAAAATGAAAAAGAACGATTATGATGACGATGAATACACTGCAAAGTGCGTTATCAGGGTGAATAACGAAATCAAGGGCGCATATATTTTTTCCAGCGGCAAAAATATGGGTGCGTTCAAGGCGGTAGGCTACCCTGAGGATGTGGGAGAGTATTATATGCTTGACGGCTATAAGGCTCACACCTGGACGGCTCACGGAAGATTCCCCACAAATACACCCGGCTGGTGGGGCGGTGCACATCCCTTTACGCTTCTTGATTGGTCAATCGTTCACAACGGTGAAATTTCAAGCTACGATGCCAACCGCCGTTTTGTTGAACAGTTCGGTTACCGCTGTAATCTGCAAACCGATACCGAGGTTATTACATACCTCTTTGATTTGCTTGTCCGCCGTCAGGGCTTAAAGCTTGATATGGCGGCTGCAATTCTCGCCGCACCTGAATGGACGGTAATTGATAAAATGCCCGAAAAGGAAAAAGAGCTTTATACAGCGCTTCGCACAGTGTATTCAAGCTGTCTTATAAACGGGCCTTTTTCAATTCTTGTGGGTTCAAAGCACGGGCTTTTAGCTCTTAACGACAGATTGAAACTTCGCTCGCTTATAACCGCGAAAAAGGGAAGTAAAATTTACTTTGCTTCCGAGGAATCGGCAATCCGCATAATATGCCCCGAACCCGAGAAAATTAAAGCGGTTGAGGGCGGAGTGCCGGTGTTTATACCTTTTGCGGAGGTGAAGGACTAATGAATTATACAGCTCCCGAATTTGAAATTGAGCGTAACATAAACAGATGTATTTCCTGCGGCGCTTGCGTTCGTCAGTGTTCTTATGAGGTGCACTATTTTGATGACGACGGTAAAACAGTTCTTGCCGACGAATCAAAATGTGTTGCGTGCCACAGATGTGCGGCAATTTGCCCCACAAGAGCAATAAAAATCAAAAAATACGATATGGCGTATAAAGAGCATTCAAACTGGACTCCCGTAATGCAGAAAGAGATAAATTTGCAGGCGGCAACAGGCGGCGTGCTTTTGTCGGGTATGTCAAACAATAAACCGTACCCGATTTATTGGGATAAAATTCTGCTTAATGCAAGTCAGGTTACAAACCCTTCTATCGACCCTTTGCGTGAGCCTATGGAAATACGCACATTTTTGGGCAGAAAGCCTGAAAAACTTGAATTTAATGAAAGCGGTGAGCTTAAAACAAAGCTTCCGCCGCAAATTCAGCTTGAAACCCCCATTATGTTTTCCGCAATGAGCTTCGGCTCCATATCATTTAATGCTCAAAAATCCCTTGCAATGGCGGCAAAGGAATTGGGAACACTCTTTAATACAGGCGAGGGCGGACTGCATCCTAAACTTGACGAATTTAAGGATTATGCCGTAGTTCAGGTGGCGTCGGGACGCTTCGGAGTTCATAAAGAATATCTTGAAAGCGGAAAGTTCATTGAAATAAAAATCGGTCAGGGCGCAAAGCCGGGCATAGGAGGACATCTTCCCGGTGAAAAGGTCACCGTTGAGGTAAGCAACGCCCGTATGATTCCCGTGGGAAGCGACGCTATTTCTCCTGCTCCTCACCACGATATTTATTCCATCGAGGATTTGCGTCAGCTTATATGGTCGCTGAAAGAAGCAACACAGTATAAAAAGCCCGTCGCAGTTAAAATTGCCGCAGTACATAACTGCTCCGCAATCGTTTCGGGTGTCGCAAGAGCAGGCGCCGATATTATCGTAATGGACGGTTTCCGCGGCGGAACGGGTGCGGCTCCCACAAGAATAAGAGATAATGTGGGTATCCCTATTGAACTGGCTTTGGCGGCGGTGGATAAGCGGCTTCGCGACGAGAGTATACGTAATTCCGTTTCTCTTGTAGCGGCAGGCTCTTTCAGGAATTCGGCGGATATTGTCAAGGCGATAGCCCTCGGTGCAGACGCCGTGTATGTTGCCTCTGCTCCGCTTATTGCAATGGGTTGTCATATGTGCCAGCAGTGCCATTCGGGCAAATGTAATTGGGGCATTGCAACTCAGCGTCCCGACCTTGTAAAACGCCTTAATCCCGAGATAATGTATAAGCGTGTTGTAAATCTTATTGACGCTTGGAATCACGAAATCAAAGAAATGCTGGGCGGAATGGGACTTAACTCCATTGACTCTCTTCGCGGCAACAGGCTGATGCTCCGAGGTATCGGACTTACGGAAAAAGAGCTTGAAATTCTCGGAATTGCACACGCAGGCGAATAAGGAGGTGTAACGGTATGAAAATAATCGCAGGAAAACAAGGCTTCCAGAGCCTTAATGAACAGGTAAGAGAATTGCTCTCTGAAAACGATGAAATCCTAATTGACGATGTGAACGGTCAGCGTTATATCGGCGCAGCTATGGATAAGGGAAAAACCTTGAATCTCTACGGCACTCCGGGCAATGATATGGGCGCATATCTTAACGGCGGAAAGATAGAGGTTTTCGGCAACGCTCAGGAGGCTGTGGGCAATACCATGGGCGGCGGTGAGATTATAATACACGGCCATACAGGCGACACTTTGGGCTATGCTATGCGTGACGGTGAGATTTATGTGAGAAACCGTGCGGGGAGCCGTGCAGGAATTCATATGAAGGAATTTGAAAATATGCACCCCACGGTGGTAATAGGCGGAATTGCAGGCGCCTTTCTTGCTGAATATATGGCGGGCGGTACGCTGATAGTTCTCGGTCTTAGCCGCGAAAAAAATCAGGATATTGTGGGCGCCCATTGTGCAACGGGTATGCACGGCGGTAAAATTTATGTGCGCGGGGAGGTGCCCGAGCATCACATAAGTCCTAATATTACCGTTTCGAAACTGAGCGAAGAGGAGAATGAAGAGCTTTTAAAATGTGTTAAGAAATATTGCAGTCTATTTAAAGAGGACGAGGAATATATTTTAAGGGAAAAATTTTATAAGCTTTCGCCTTCAAGTTCACGGCCTTATGCAAGTCTTTATACAAAAAACTGACCGACAAGTTGTGAAAAATCACATTTTTTTCCTATTTATTGACTTATTTACGGGTGCGTGGTATGATTTATCCATAAATTTCAATTCAAGGAGAATGATTTATGGCAAAATTAAAAGATATTGATAAGG
The DNA here is from genome assembly GCA_051881455.1 of Candidatus Fimenecus sp. Lineage (GTDB taxonomy): Bacteria > Bacillota > Clostridia > Oscillospirales > Acutalibacteraceae > Fimenecus. The sequence goes on from JBJEPX010000014.1 coordinate 5,687, forward strand.
CCGCAGAGTCAAAGGGCTCAGGTCTTAACACCCTTTGGCAGTTTGTGAAGTTTATTGTGGTAAGCTTGGGCGCCTGCATCGTTCAGTTCGGTTTGGTAAATATATTACCTCTTGTTTTTAAACCGCTTTACGATAATCCCTGTGATTTCTTTGTTTTCCATTATCCCGCTGAGGACGGCGGATGGGGATATTTCTGGGTGTTTGCTATTTCAAACATCACAGCACAGATTGTAGCTTTCTTTATAAACAAGGAAAAAACCTTTAATTCAGGCGCAAATACAAAGGTCGTTTTGCCCATTTACATTATCTTTACTGTTGCGCTTATTTGTTTCAGCCAGTGGCTTAATCCCACAATTTACGGTTGGATTCTCAACGATATAGGCTGGGGCGACGCCGCCGCAAGAAACATTGCAACAGCAGTTTGCTCTGCACTTCAATTCTTCCTTTACTTCCCTGTGGATAAAATTCTTTTCCATAAGAAAAAAGAAGAAAAGGCAGAAGAAAAAGAAGAGGCAAACGCATAATTGCAAATTGAAATTTAAAGTACCCCGTGCATTTTGTACGGGGTACTGATTTAGGAGCAGTTATATGAATGAAAATGTTAAGAAAAAAGTTATAACGGCTGTAAAAATCATTGTTTCTTTAATCCTTTCCACTCTTTTAACGGCTTCTGTTCTGGGCGCTGTTGCAATCGGCGGAGCAAGAGACTATTTGGAGTCCGACAGTTTTCACGAGCAGGTGCAAACGGCTGATTTGAACGAACTGAAATTCAAGGTGAACGGTCAAACCGTAACGGTTAACGATTATGTTCGTCAGTCGGCAACAAAATTTGTGGAGCAAGCGCTTAAAAACAAGTATTCCTTTGCGTCTATGTTCACAAATGTCGCAATAGAAGCTGTATTGTCAAACGAGATTGTTGAAAAAGCAATAAAAGATGAAGTGTTTGAGCTTGTGGACTATTTTCTCAACAGCGACCTTGATGAGGCAAAGCAAAGAATGGAAAATAACATTAGTTCAAAAGATAATCCGGAGCTTGACCCGAGCGGGGCAAAAACGCCCGAAGAGGCAGTAAAACGGTATGTCCGTTCTTTCGTGATACAAAACATTGAAAGCACAACGGGTATAAGCAGCGACAGAATTATAGTTCTGTTCTCTGAAAAAACGGTAAAGAACTTTATTCTTATTTCGGTTTTACTGTCTGTGGCGCTGATTGCCGTGAATTTTTCGAATATATTTAATACACTGATTTACGGCGGCGCAGTATCCTTTGCGTGCGGAATTGCAATAAAAGTTGCTCAGAGCAAATTTGAAACAGCAAACGAGGGCGCAACTGATTTAGTGGGCTATGTGTTCTTAAAGCCACTTGCCGACGCTTATTCACCGTCAGCGGTAAAAGCCTTTGTTGCAGGAGTAATATTACTGCTCATATTTGCAGGCATGTATTTCCTGTTTAAAAAACTAAATAATAACGAAACACAAGCACAATCAACCGAACAGTAAAAGAATTGCAAAAGCGGCAGGAAGTTCCTGCCGCTTTTTATTTTCTGAAAAATTTTCTTAATTTTGAATATCCCTTTTTCAATACAGGAAGTCCTTTTTCCATTATGCCGTATTTCACATTGCTTATAGGCAAGTCAAATTCACCGGCGTATTCAAGGATAATAGGGTTAAACGGACTTTTGAACTCATACAAGCCGTCGTCAAAATATCCTGAAACGCCGCCCAAATCAAGAAAATCACAGCCATTTTCAATGCAGAGGGTGCATTGTGTGCAAAGACCGCAGAGCGTGGCGCAAAACGATGAAAAAACAGATAAGTCCGAGCCTGCATAGAGGTATTCGGCTATTTTAACGCCCTCTTTGTTCGGGGGATAAACCGTCAAAAGAGCCGAAAGGGGAACGGTTTCGCCCCGTTCTTCCATAACACTAAGAGCGTCATTTTTCTGCTCCGTCAACTTTTGCTGATTTTCGGGCTCTTTGTGGAGCCTTGCATTAAGATTTTCTATATATGCATTAACATTGCATTTTTCAAAAGCAAAGAACGCTTTGTCGCCGAAAGCTTCTGAAAGAAGTGAAAAATATTCCTCATTGCGAAGTGAGATGTTCTGCCTCGCCTCTGTGGAGCTCAGTATTTTTTTGAACAGAGCAATATTTTCGTTTGTGTGCTCCGCTTCCTCATAAAACAGCCCTCTCGCCGACTGAAATGTTCCAAGGTACTTTCTGATTTTTGTTTTGTAGTTCTTTTTAAGTTTTGCGGCGTCAAGAGGATTTCCGTCAGCGTCCTTTAAGGGAATAAGTGCATTAAAACGGGGTTGTGTAGCCGCGTCAAGGCTCTTACCAAAGCCCTTGTGAGTAAATCCGCATTTTACAAGATTGTCAAATTCTTCTTTGCCCTTTTCCAAATCAAAGGGGTCAAAATATCTTTCTTCGGGCATATCGGGAAGCGTTTTCCCCACAACTATTGCAGGGTCGATTTTTAAAAGATAAACGCCGTTCTTTTTGCAAAATTCCCTTGCTCCGTCAGTAAATGCGCGCACAGCATCAGTATCACAAAAATCCATAATCGGACCGCGGGGACAGTATGCATATACAAACCCGGGCATAAGCGTGCGCATGAGTATCAAAGCAACGCCTTTCAGCTCATCGTCCTTGTAAACTCCGCAAAAACTGCTTTTCCAGTTGCCTTTAAGACGGCTCCAAGCTTCTGTTTGCTGTATAGTCGCAAAAGATGCGCCTTCAACAAATTCTGTAAATTCTTTAATTGGAATATCAGTCTTAAAACTATACATAATAACCCGCCTTATTCTGACCTGCTTCTGTTAACTGTCTGTTCTTTAATATGTTTTTTCAAAACCGTATTTTTTATCTTTTTAACCTTCGGGAGCAAAGTTCTGAACAGCATAAATCTGAATTTATCGGCAATTAAATACATATCGCCCACATATTCCGTTACCTCGCCGTTATAACTTTTTTTATACTTTGCAAGACCGTAAAGGGGATTGCTTTCATCGTCGGGGTCGCCTGTAATTCTTCCCAAATCGTGAATTTCAATGCCTTCGTCAATGCTCTTGCAAATTCGCACCCAGTTAAGATAATGAGTAGGACGCAGAGTGTTGCGCAGTACATTTCTTGTGCCGCCGTAAAGGCAGATTGCCGTTTTCCCGAAACGGGAGGTTATTCCCACAGCAAGACAAAGCTTTTCGGGAACATCGTCGCCGAATTTTTCTTGTAATTCTTTGTCTGCTTTTTCATTTCTTGAAAGTGTGGTGTCAATGGAGTCGAGCTGTTTTTTTACTGCCGCAATTTCCTTTTTGTTTTTCGGTTCGGCACTTTCAAGCTCCGAAAGACGGGGGAGGAGGCCGGCTTTTTCCTCTCTAAGCTTGTCGCAGTGTTCACGGCGCAGTTTTTGGTCGCAATACACAAAATCCATAACCGCCTTGCCGTTTAATGCAGTAATAATCGTTTTATAATAGTTTTTATCACGCTGTATAAACATCGTTCTGTCAGATGTTTCCGTCATAACCGAGAAAAATTCGTCAAGCTTTTCGGGATGTGCGGGCAGAGTAATGTTGTCATAAGTTTCGTGAAATAAAAGCCCGTCTGCCGCCGCTTTTAAGCCGTGGCGCACACCTTTTTCACATTTCTTTAAAAATGTGTCGGCAGTGTAACCTTTCAGCGGGGCATTTATGGTTAAGGCGGGCTGAACAATGTAAAAATCCTTGTCATCATTAAGCACAAAACCGCCTTTGAGCATGGAGTCGATTGTTGATGTGTCGCATTTTTCACCGTCAATCTTTTCACATACAAGCGGGTCGCAGACAAGAGCACAAATGCCGTGCTTTTTCATCTCCGCTTTCATAAAAGCACAAAACTCTGCCACAAGCTTTTCATTTTTCAAATCGCAGACGAACCCGTCGGGACAATACCACAGCTTACCCACCTTTACATCACGCTCAAGGCATAATGCGCTGAGCACTGGCGTGTCGTCTTTAAATCCCATATAAAACGAGGGTTTCCAGGCACTTTTTACCTGAGCCCAGTATGATGTTTGATATATTGAACCGCCGTTCTTTTCGGAAAAACCGTTAAATAAATCCAAATCCTTTTGTTCGGAAAACTTGTAGTCAGACATTTTGCCGCACCTCTAAAAACACAGTTTAATGCAATTATTTCCAAAAAATTTTATCATATTACATACCTTTTGTCAATGAAAGGGGAGGGGCGTTGAATATTATTTACAGCTGTCAAAATATTCCACGGCATATTGTGAAAAAGGCGTGTCAAGATAAACATAATTGAATTCGCGGGATACCGAAAATCCGTCAACTCGGAATTCAGCGAGAGCGTTATTGTCACCTTTAACGGCACGGTAAGCAAAGGTAATGCAGTTGTTCTTTTCCAAAAGTTTTGTAATAAGCCCGAAGCTGCTTACGGTTGTTATGCGTTTAAAATCGGCAAAGGAGTGATTGTGCTCGTAAAGGAGCTGTTCGAGGATTTTTCTTGTTCCGCTGCCCTCTTCCCGCAAAATGAGGTTCTCATTCCGAATATTGTCAAGAGACACGGTGCGGTTTGCAAAGGGGTGACCTTTACCGCAAAGCCCCACAAACGGCTCCTCGCGGTAAAGATGGGAGGAATACCTGCTTCGGTCAAAAAAGCCTTCAATAAGCGCAAAATCTATCTTCCCCTCGGATAATGCGATGATAAGATTTTCCGTATTTTCGATTTTTACATAAATGCTGTTTTTGGGTTCTTCCAAAAACCGTGATACATGCTCTGCAATAACATATTCACCAACGGTTTTTGTTGCCCCCACGGTAAGGCTGACTCCGTCTTTTTCTGCAAGCTCGGCTTTAAGTTTGTTTTCTTGATACAGCACATTTTCCGCATACTTTTTCAGAATTTCTGCTTCCGGCGTCATTTTAAGGCTTCTCCTGTCATAAATAAACAGCTTGCATCCGTATAAGTTTTCAAGATAATGTATGTGCTGGGTAACCGCAGGCTGAGTCATATTAAGTTTTTCTGCGGTTTGACGGTAGTTCATCATATCACACAGCGTTAAAAAGGTTTTCAGTCGTGTGTCAATCATAAAGTGCTCCTTGATAAATATTTTTTATCATTTAATAGTAAACAATAATTAGATTTTATAATAAAAGTGTAGTAAAATCAAGAGGAAGTTGAGAAACGAGGAGATTATTATGGAAGCAATTAAAAAAACAGGAAAACTTATACCCGGCTTTGCCGCGGCGCTGATAATAGCTGCTGTTGCGAAGTTTATTGAAAGCGTTTTGCCTATTCATCTTATAGGCGCGTCGGTAATTGCGCTTTTTATCGGTATGATTATCAATCATTTTTGGAAGCCCAACGATACCTTTGCGGCAGGCTTGAAATTCACCTCGAAAAAAATATTAAAATTTGCAATTATCCTGCTGGGCGCAAGCCTTAATATTAAAATTGTACTTGAAGTCGGTAAAATGTCACTGTGCGTAATGGCGTTTACTTTACTGACCTGCTTCGGAGTAGGTTATTTTGTAGGCAGAGCGCTGAAAATAAATTGGAAGCTTTCAAATCTTATTTCAGCGGGAACAGGTATCTGCGGCGGCTCGGCAATTGCCGCAATCGCACCCGTAATTGATGCGGACGACAGCGATATTGCCTATGCAATGTCCGCCACATTTCTTTTTGATATGGCAATGATAGTGCTTTTCCCCATAATGGGACAGGCTATGGGACTTTCTGATATGGCATACGGTCTTTGGGCAGGTACGGCGGTAAACGATACTTCCAGCGTTGTAGCGGCAGGCTATGCATTTTCAGAGGCGGCAGGCGACTTCGCAACAATGGTAAAACTCACCCGTACACTTTCTATTATTCCCACAGTAATAGCATTTGCACTCATAAACGCCCGCATTAAGCGCAAAGAGGCAGGCGGAGAAGCGGTTAAGACAAAAATAGGACTCACAAAAATAATACCTTGGTTCATTCTCGGATTTCTCGCTCTGGCGGTAATCAACAGCTTCGGCGTAATTCCGCAGGCAGTTTCTTCGGGAATGAAGGATGTGAGCAAATTTCTAATGGTATCCGCACTTGCGGCGATCGGTCTTAACACGAGCTTTAAGGATATGAAAAAGTCAGGCTTTGCGCCCATGCTTCACGGATTTATTATCTCCGCGCTTGTGGTTGTTGTAGCAATCGCAGTTGAATATTTTATGGGAATACTGTAATTCAAAACAATATGAAACGGTAAAAAGGGGACAGTCCCTTTTTTACCGTTTTTCATGTTTATGTTCAATCCAAGACTCTCATTACCTTACGTATTGACTTTCTCACTGCAATATGTTAAAATTTTCAGTAATTTGCGAATAAATTTTTTCAACAAAAGGGGAATTACAAAATGGAAATTTCATCCTCACTTGCAGGCCTTTTGGGAATTGCGAGCGACAATATGATATATGTTGTCATTATGTTTGTGCTCGGCTTGTTTTTCATCGTAAAGGGCGGAGATATTTTTGTAGATGCCGCCACTTGGATTGCTGAGGCAACGGGTATTCCAAAGTTCGTTATCGGTGCAACGGTTGTAAGCTTTGCAACAACGCTCCCCGAACTGCTCGTTTCTGCCATTGCCGCTACAAAAGGGCAAAACGATATGGCTGTGGGAAACGCCGTTGGTTCGGTTACGGCAAATGTGGGCTTAATAATGAGTATATCCGTTTTGTGTATGCCCGCCTTTGTTAAGCGTAAAGAAATTGCCTTCAAAGGAACCTTGATGATTCTTGCTGTTGCAGGTCTTTGCGTGTTTTCATATAATTTGAGACTGTCAATCTGGCAGGGCATTATTCTGATGGCAATTTTCGCTGTATTTATGATTGAGAATATCATTACGGGTAAAGCTTCCATTATTGATGAGGACGGCGACGGTAAGCCGGATGTAAACGGTAAGGAGCTTTTGAAAAATGTTGTTAAATTTATCATAGGCGCATTGGGTATCGTTGTGGGCGCCGACCTTCTTGTTGACGACGGTACGGTTATCGCAAGACAGCTTGGTGTTTCCGAGGCGATTATCGGCGTAACGATTATCGCTGTTGGCACATCTTTGCCGGAACTTGTTACAACAATTACAGCTATTGTAAAGAAACAGTCAGATTTGTCTATCGGTAACATAATCGGTGCAAATATTATTGACCTTACTATGATTTTGCCGATTTGCGCTTTCATTTCGGGAAGTGCGCTTCCTGTGGGCAAACAGTCGGCTTTCCTCGATATGCCCATTTGCCTTTTAGTTATCTGTATTGCAATTATCCCAACGCTGATTTTCAAAAAACTCAGCCGGTGGCAGGGTGCATTGATGGTTTGCATATATATCGGTTATGTGGCTGTTCTGGTAACTAATGCCAATTTCGGATATCTTCCGTTTTAAAAGAATTTGATTAGAATTAAAGGACGGTTCCTGACTGTTAAAGTCCGCGGAACCGTCCTATTATTATATTGTTTTATTAAAACGGAGGTAGGGCGGGGGCGCGGGTGTCCGGCGGACACCTCTGCGAATGAAACGAGCAGAAGCGCTGTCTGAGCCGGCAGGCGAGTAATGCTTGCTCCCGCCGAGTGCAATCAGGGGACGGTTCTGTATACCGTTTTCGCTTTTTTTGCGTGCTTGTCTTGGCATATTCATCACCCAAAACGAGTATTTCACAATGACTAATTTCTGTCAATCAGAGAACCGTCCCCTGATTGTGTTGAGAACCGTCCCCTGATTGTGTTGTGCACTCGCAAATCGTTGCTGTTTGTACTGCTGTAACCGTAGGTGGTAGTATTCCGCAGGCTGTCAGTTGTGCTCAAAAGCCTGTCGCCGTTTGCGGAATATGCGCTGTAATGTGAAATTCAGCTTGTCCTGTGCATAGAAAGCGGTGAGCACAGGACAAGCCTATCAAAAGCGCTATTGACGCATTTTGACATGATTTTCAATCATGACACAGAACCGTCCGCTGTCTTTTCGTCAAACTTTATACGACTTTTCCCAGAACATGGAATAAATTGATTTTGCAGGTATAATCGATATGCATCTATACCTATGTATCCAAATTTATCATTTGAAAGCTTCCAATTCTTTTTTATAAATCGTTGCATGGAAGAGTAAAACTTTTTCAGTTCATCCGATTTTGTTATTTTTATACCATATTCGTCATAATAACTATTAGCAAACCATAAGCGTCCGTGCTCATATCCATTTTCAATATAATTAGGATTATCTTTATATACTGGATTTTTAATAATATCATCCAGCAATTTTGAGTATTCCGCTGAATCGTCTATTACGATGAAACCATTCTTTAAAAATCTTTGGTCAATAGTCGACTTATCTAAAATCTTTGGCGGAGAATTTTTGCAAAAACTAAACTGAATTACCTCTGATTTCTGGAAGTCTAATAAACCGCTATCAGAAAAATATGAGATGTTAAATCCATTTTTTGTAAAGTAGTAATTATCTGAATGACATATTTTCCTCTCATAGCCATATTCTATTTTCGAATATAATTCTCCTGGCGTTATTTCTTCACCATATTTATCCAATATGATAATATCATACGATAAGGTTTTATCTAATAAATAAGCAAAGTCGTTTGGAGTAATGAAAAAACAAATTTGTGAACCCATTTGCCTACCTCTAATTATATGGAAAAAATTCTATTTTCCCGCCAGCACTTTGAATATCTGCAATTGCATATCGTTCTCTCGCACAAGGTATTCCAGAATTTAGTTGTCTTCCAACATTTCCATACCACACTTCACCAGTAGTATTGTTAGTTACCGAAAAATCAGCGTATCGATATGGTTTCATTCCACTAGGAGTATTAATCCGCGTAACACAGGGGACGGTTCTTTGTGCGAATCTATTTTCGTGTCAACACAGAGAACCGTCCCCTGTGTTTTAGAGAACCGTCCCCTGTCTTCCTTCACGCTAACCGTCCCCTGTCTTTCTTTCTAGTATTGGATTAAAAATCTTAACAATCTTGGCGTATCCAACAATTTTCTCGCCTTCTTGAATGCTGATTCTTTTTCCAACCCACAAGCAATGGGGATAATCTTTTGGCGTTAAGAAAGTAATGGTCCCTTTGGTCACTCCATTTGGAGCAACTTCATCAACATCGTAATAATGATGCACACCTGTTGCTAAGTATCCATCCATTATCAAATGAGCCGGTCGATATCCATCATATGCTGGATGATTTCTTACATTATTGAAAGTGAAAATTACTTCTACATCTGGTTGTATCATATTTGATTCCCTCAGTTAAGGCATAATCTGAATAGTGCCGGATACTGCCTGATTAAACGGATCCATCATATCGCTATAAACTGTCATTGTTCCGCTTGTAAAAATAGTAGTATCGACCTCTACACAGCAAAATTGATTAATCATAGAATTCGGTACCGAGGCTCTGATAATACTTGTTTGATTAATAAATGGCTGATTACCAAATCTCATTGCTTCAGCATATGAGAAGGCAAACTGCTTTGATTCCATTCCACCAACCTGTAAATTAAATTGACCCGTATTCTTAATATCAGCCAATTCAGCATTACTTACAGATCGGAAAATATCGGTAGAACCAGTCACAACACTTTTTAATTTTTGATAACCATTTGCGACTTTATCTATTGCTTTAGAAGCAGCAATTCCTAATGCTGTTCCACTTGCTGCAAATTTTGCGCTTGCAGCACCTAACACAGCAGCCGTACTTGCAGTAGCAGTGTTAGTTAATAAAACACTTGCTGCTGCCCCAGCACCCAATCCTATTAAACCTCCGGTAGCCGCACCAATTCCTATTCCAGCCCAAACATTTTTACCTTTTTTATGGGCAATTACTCCCCCAACGACAGCCCCAACTACCGCACCAATAGCCGCTGTCACAAACATAAAAGCGTGTCCTGTAGGATCGACACAATTAACAGGATTATTCCCACAATATGCAAACAGATTGTATCCAAGTACACCACTTTGCTGATTTAACTGCGAGTCCGCATTGATAAACCTACCCGTATTAGCATCGTAATACCTTGAATTCAAATAATACAACCCCGTATCACTATCAAAGTAATATCCACGATACCTAAAAGGATTATCCTGACCGAGAGTGTTGGCGAGAGAGCCTGTAATGCTTAAAACATTGC
>JBJEPX010000015.1:0-2743 GCA_051881455.1 Candidatus Fimenecus sp.
TTCAGGCGAAAATATGCCGTTTTAAACCATATCGGGTTCGACTCCCCTCACCTTACAGTTAAATCATTTGAAGGGATCGATAATGTGGAGAAAATATTAGTTTTGCTCACGTTCTTGGGATCTGTTACTGCACTTCTTTTTGCGCTGTTTACGGCAAAAAGGGTGCTTAAATTTTCTGAGGGCAACGAAAAAATGCAAAAAATTTCAAAATCAATCCGCAAGGGCGCAAATGCATACCTGAAAAGGCAGTATTCCGTTGTTTCGGTATTTTTTGCGGGAATGTTTGTTGTGCTTTGCGTTATGGCGGCAACGAAGTTACTTACATGGTTTGTACCGTTTGCTTTTGTCACGGGCGGATTTTTCTCGGGACTTTCAGGCTTTATCGGTATGAAAATTGCAACACTCTCCAATGCGAGAACCGCTAACGCCTGCCGCGAGGGGCTGAATAGAGGACTTCGCGTGGCTTTTTCGGCAGGTTCGGTTATGGGATTTACCGTTGTAGGCTTGGGACTTTTAGATATTTCGGTATGGTTCTTCCTTTTGAAATTCGTGTTCCATTTAAGCCCCTCCGATATAACGGGCGCAATGCTTACCTTCGGTATGGGCGCTTCCTCAATGGCTCTTTTTGCCCGTGTGGGCGGCGGTATATTCACAAAGGCTGCCGATGTAGGCGCCGACCTTGTTGGTAAGGTTGAAGCGGGTATTCCCGAAGACGACCCCAGAAATCCTGCTGTTATTGCCGATAATGTAGGCGATAATGTGGGCGATGTGGCAGGTATGGGCGCCGACCTTTACGAATCTTATGTAAGCTCTGTTATCTCTGCTTCTGCTTTGGGCGTTTCTGCTTTCGGCGGCGAGATTAAGGCAATGGCTGTTCCCATGCTTTTGGCGGCTATCGGTATACTTATGTCTATTGTGGGCACTTTCTTTGTCCGTACAGGCGAAAATATAGAGCAAAAGCTTCTCTTGAAGGCTTTGCGCAGAGGTACGAATTTAAGCGCTGTGGGCATTGCAATAATCGCACTCCCCGTTGTATGGTTTGTGCTTGGCAAAGCAAGCTTGGGACTGTATTTTGCAATTCTTTCGGGACTTATTGCGGGTGTGCTCATCGGGCTTTCAACAGAGTATTTCACCTCGGACACATATAAACCCACCAAAAAGCTGGCCGCAACATCAGAGACAGGCTCGGCAACAATTATAATCGGCGGATTGGGCTTGGGAATGAAATCTACGGCAGTTCCCATTGTTATTGTTGCAATCAGCGTGCTTATTTCTTACTTTGTATCAGGCGGCGGGAACAGTGCTTCTATGGGACTTTACGGTATCGCTCTTTCTGCGGTAGGCATGCTTTCAACATTGGGAATTACTCTGGCAACAGACGCATACGGCCCTGTTGCTGATAACGCAGGCGGTATTGCGGAGATGGCAGGACTTCCCCCCGAGGTTAGAGAGCGTACAGACGCGCTTGACTCGCTTGGCAACACCACAGCCGCAACAGGTAAGGGCTTTGCTATCGGCTCTGCGGCACTTACAGCGCTTGCTCTTATTGCGTCATATGTTGATAAGGTTAAAAGCATAAATCCTTCGGCTGATTTAAGCTTTGATATTGTTAATCCCGTTGTTCTGATAGGACTTTTCATCGGCGGCTGCTTACCCTTTGTTTTTGCGGCTCTTACTATGGATTCCGTAGGCAAGGCGGCACAGAGCGTTGTTAAAGAGGTTCGCCGTCAGTTCAAGGAAATTGCAGGACTTATGGACGGTAAGGCAGAGCCTGACTACGCTTCCTGCGTTGACCTTTGCACAAAGGCAAGCCTTCGTGAAATGGTACTGCCCACAATCGTAGCAGTTCTCGTTCCCATTGTTGTAGGACTTGTTTTGGGCTACAAGGGCGTTGTAGGAATGCTGGCAGGTGCTACCGTCAGCGGCTTCCTTATGGCAATATTTATGTCTAACTCAGGCGGCGCATGGGACAATGCGAAAAAGTATATTGAAAGCGGTACTCACGGCGGCAAGGGCAGTGAACAGCATAAGGCGGCTGTTGTGGGCGACACAGTAGGCGACCCCTTTAAGGATACATCGGGCCCCGCGATCAATATTCTTATTAAGCTTCTTTCAATGGTATCAATCGTCTTTGCGGCGTTGGTAGTGAATTTCAGTATTCTTTAATAAATATGTAAAAAGAAAAAACGGAAAGTAAGGTAAAATCCTGTTACTTTCCGTTTTATTTTTTATTTGTTCTTCCCAATATAAAGTCTGCCGAAACTTTGTATAAATCGCATAGTTTAATTAAATGACGGATAGGCAGTTCATTTTCTCCCCGCTCATACCGTGCATACATAGTTTGAGATGTGCCCAAATATATTGCAACCTGAGACTGCGTAAAATCGTTATCCTCACGCAAGTCACGCATAATCTTTACATATTTCATATAACCACCGAACTTATTATATCAAGTACAAATATTTACTATTGATTTTAGTAAATATTTTTACTATAATTAAGGAAAATATTAAAGGATGTGATTATATGGCTAATAATGTATGCGAAAAATGCGGCCACACTATTGCTGACAGTAATGATGTTGCCGACAATGCAATTACTTTGGAAAATAAGTCGGAAGACAACAATAATTTAGTTATTCTTTCAAGTATCGGTGCGAAAATAAAAACTCTTGCGTTAATAACTATGGTTAAGGTGAGGGGAGTCGAACACAATATGCCGAAAATTTGATATTACGGCGTAT
>JBJEPX010000016.1:0-14923 GCA_051881455.1 Candidatus Fimenecus sp.
ATCGCCCCTACCGGCACACCGCACCCCCTTGTCTCCCCTGAAAGGGGAGATGTCACGAAGTGACAGAGGGGTTTTTTTGCGGGACGGTGAAAGGCATCGTCCCCTACGAGCTAACTAAAATTTTCAGCGTACTTGTAGGGGCGGGTTTCCATGCCCGCCCGATAATTTTACTGTAATTTCACGGCGGGAGCAAGCCCCCGCCCTACCCGATTGAGGTTGGTTTTTGTGGAATTTTTTCGGGACGATGTGGGCATCGTCCCCTACAAGTCATCTATAATTTTCATCATACTTGTAGGGGCGGGTTTCCATGCCCGCCCGATAATTTTACTGTAATTTTACGGCGGGAGCAAGCCCCCGCCCTACCCGGTTGAGGTTGGTTTTTGTGGAATTTTTTCGGGACGATGTGGGCATCGTCCCCTACAATACCATCGTTGAAATTAAACAAAAAAATACGGCAGAGAATCGTTTGGTTCTCCGCCGTAATTCATTTTACAAATAATTTTATGCCTTTTTCTTTGATGCCAATCTCTGGAAAGCCTTAACTATTTCAACAATGGGGATTATTGAGAATGCAAGAGCTAATGAAATTGCATAGGCAACGCCGTCAAGCTGTGCAAAGCTGAAAAGATTTGCAAGGAACGGCACTTCAACAAGTGCTGTTGTAAGAACAAGAGAGGCCGCCATAGCACCGTAAAGTGCAACATTGTGTCTGCCCTTGAACACGAGTGACACCGCAGAACCGCGTTGTGAACGCATATTAAAGGAATGGAATATTTCTGCCATTGACATTGTGAAGAATGCCATTGTCATACCCTCGGAGGAGTCGGCAATATTGCGAAGCACAAATGCGCCTGTTTCAAGGTATTCACCGATATAGAAAGCAAGAACTGTGAGAATTGTTGTAAGAATACCCTGATATGCGGCGTCAATTCCGAGACCGCCTGCAAAAATGCCGTCGTTCTTGTTTCTGGGCTTTCTTCTCATAATATTCTCTTCGGGCTTTTCAAGACCGAGGGCAAGTGCGGGGAAGCAGTCTGTTACAAGGTTAATGAATAACAAATGCTTGGGCATAAGAATTGTGAAATTCATAATGGACGCAAAGAAAATCGAAAGAACTTCCGAAAGGTTTGAGCCGAGAAGGAACTGAATAGCCTTGCGGATATTGTCGTAAATTCTTCTGCCCTCGCCCACTGCCGAAACAATGGTTGCAAAGTTATCGTCGGCAAGCACCATATCGGCAACATTCTTTGTAACATCAGTACCCGTAATGCCCATACCTACGCCTATATCGGCGCTCTTGATGGACGGTGCGTCGTTAACGCCGTCGCCTGTCATTGCCGTAACATAGCCTTTGTTTCTCCACGCGTTGACAATTCTTGTTTTGTGCTCGGGCTGAACACGGGCATAAACGCAGATGTTCTCAACGATTTGTTCAAATTCTTCATCCGAATACTTATCAATATCAGCGCCCATCATAGCCTGACTGTCATCGGTAAGAATACCGAGTTCGCGGGCAATCGCCTTTGCGGTGTTGATATGGTCGCCTGTAATCATAATAGGTTTGATACCCGCTTCGCGGCACTCTGTGATAGCGTCCTTAACCTCAGGGCGAATGGGATCAATCATACCCGTCAGCCCTATGAAGGTCATATCGAACTCCAATGCCTCGGAGGTGTATTCCGCCGGAGCGCTGTCATACTCCTTATATGCCGCCGCAAAAACACGGAGCGCCTTGTTGCCCATGCGTGTGTTTTCAGCCGCAATTTTCTCTCTTATTTCATCGGTCATGGGTACAACCTGACCGCCCACAACAGCGTGAGTACATTTTTTCAGAATTTCGTCGGGAGCTCCCTTTGTGAACTGAACAAATTCATCGCCCGCCTTATGAACGGTGGACATCATCTTTCTGCCCGAATCAAAGGGGACCTCACCTATTCTGGGGTATTTCTCGCAAAGCATCTCTTTGGGAAGTTCAAGAGCTTTTGCATAGTTTATAAGGGCAACCTCATCAGGCTCGCCTGTGCTTTTGCCGTTCTCCTCAACATTGGCGTTTGTGCAAAGCGCCATGGCAACGGCAAGCTTTTTCTCGTCTTCGGCATAGTGATCAACAACAGTCATTACATTCTGTGTAAGCGTACCCGTTTTGTCCGAGCAGATAATCTGCGTACAGCCGAGAGTTTCAACTGCTGTCATTTTACGGATTATTGCGTTTTTCTTTGACATATTGGTAACGCCAATGGAAAGCACAATCGTCATAACTGCAACAAGTCCCTCGGGAATTGCCGCAACCGCAAGAGCAATAGCGGTTATAAATGAATCAAGAGCAATATCAAAGAAAGCGCTGTCGCCCAAAATTACCTTTGTTAAGATATCGAATGCGAAAATGAATACGCACACGCCCAATACGAGCTTTGTAAGCACCTTTGAAAGCTGTTCAAGCTTGATTTCAAGGGGAGTTTTACCGTCTTCGGCAAGGGTGATAGCGTTGGCAATTTTACCCATTTCCGTATCCATACCCGTTGCCGTAACAACAGCCTTACCCCTGCCGTAAACCAGCGTTGAGCCCATATAAGCCATATTTTTGCGGTCGCCCAAGGGGATATCGTCGCCGTCCTTTGTACCCATAAGCGCGTTTACAAGCTTCGTTACGGGGACTGACTCGCCTGTCAGCGCCGCCTCCTCGATTTTCATGCTTGCGCACTCAAAAATACGGCAGTCCGCGGGAATTGCGTCACCTGCATCAAGCAAAATCACATCACCCACAACAAGATCCTCGCTCTTGACGGTTTCCACCTTACCGTCACGCAGGGTTTTTGTTGTGGCCGCTGACATTTTTTGGAGCGCCTCTACCGCTTTTTCCGCCTTGTTCTCCTGAATAACGCCCAGCACCGCGTTGATAAGAACAACCACCAGGATAATTATTGAATCGGTAGGAGCAACAAAGTGCCCTGCTTCAATAACCTCCGTTACAGCAGAAATAACCGCCGCAACGAGAAGAATAATTATCATGGGGTCCTTCATCTGGTCAAAAAACCGCGCCAGTGTTGAAACCTTTTTCCCCTCTGCCAGCTTATTTTTGCCGTTGGCTTCAAGTCTTTTTTCCGCCTCGGCGGCTGACAGTCCGTTTTCAGTGCTGTTAACCTCGCTGAAAACCTCCTCAACCGTTTGAAGATAATGTTTCATAAAAGACACCTCTTTATTTTTAAGGCTGTGAGCCTTATCTGTATTTTAAAAAGACCTTCAGCAGCGGATTACTGCCGAAGGTCTTGCTGCCCGTTAAAACAGGAACGGTAACCAGCCCTTTTAAGGCGTGAATTTGTTGATTACCGAAATTTAGCTACTCCCCTAAGGTTGTTTCCAATATTCTACCACTTTACGGGCTATTTGTCAACTGTTTTTTAACACGGTGTCTATTTTTTACTTTTTTTCTTCTTTTTTGCTCTTTGCTCATAAATGAATACGGCAAGAAGAACAAAAACAGAAGTTATAACCGCTTTGAGAGGAATCATATGCGACATTGTTTCCGCAAAGTACACCTCAGGCGGTGCCGAAAGCTTTACGGGAAAGAACAAATAACTTAAAAGCAACCAGCAAATTATTGCAGATGCAGCCGCCAATACAGTTTTTGCTGTTTTTTCCGCCATATTCATATCCTCCTGTTTTTAAATTGAAATTCTGCCTGTTTCTTCATTTGTATCAAGGCTGAAAGACACTACCTGCGAGAAGCCGGAATTATAGGAAACCGCTACGGCATAGAAAGTGTTTCCCACGAATGTTCCGCCGTTGCATTGATAATTTTCTCCGAGATAATATCTTGCAATCTCTTTAAGCTGACCGTTTTCCACTCTGTAACGGATATAAACACATTCATTTCTGTAATGTCCGTCGTAATATCCGCTGGAAATATATTTTTCAGTGTTATAGGGTACCGCAAAGTCCGTATCGGAAAGCTTTACATACGCCTTATGATTGTTTGCCGTATATGAATAGCAGTAACCCCCGCCGTTCATAACGGTAAGCTTTGAAATTTCGGTGGGATTTGCGCTGTCGCTCACATCAAAGAGAGATACCTTGCAGTCGCCGTTGGTTCCGCTTTCAGTTCCGTCCCACCCGATGCCTATGAGCAAGTTTTCCGCAAAGGGGTGAAGATACTCTGAAAATCCCGTTATTTTAAGCTGTCCCATAACCTTCGGATTGGCAGGGTCGCTCAAATCCACGGCAAACAGCGGGTCTGTTTGGCGGAATGTGACGATATATGCCATATTTCCCATAAATCTTGCGGATTTTATCCTCTCACCCGGAGCAAGATTATCCACCTTGCTCACCTGCTTTAAATTGCTGTCAAGCACATACAAAGCGTTTATCGTATTGCCCATGCTCACCGATACCGTATCGCCGTCCTGACTTTCTTCAACAACGGTCCTTGTAGCTGCAACTCGCAGATATGCGCCGTCATAGCTTAAAGAGAACTGATTATTCAAGTATCCGGGCACTTGACCGCATACCTCAAATTCTACTCCGTTATCGGTATAACCGAACTTATATATTTTTGTGATTTCCGATGAATTTTCATAGGAAAGCTCGCTTAAAAAGAAGTTGTCGGCTGTTACATAAAGCTCGTTCACTCTGCCCAGAACCGCATTTGTCTGCGGCTCTGCGCCCGCGGTGACATCAAGTGCGGATATAATCGCATATGAGGGCGAATTTGTTTCGCTTATCATTGATATACAGTCTGCGGGAAGCTTTTTGTTTGCTCCGTTAACCGTAACCTCAGGGATACACGAGTCTTTTAAATCCTTCGCGTACAAATTAACATCGTAGGTGCTTACGCAATAAAGCTTTGAGCCTATCATTCTTGAAGAATTGTATATACCCTGCTGTGTAAACTCTTTTACCGTTTTAGGTGATGCTTTATCGCTTATATCATAAACGCCCACAAAGGTATCTCCGCTCATTGCTATACAGTCATAAACGGCAAATATTTCTTCGCTTTCAGCCGCGCCTTGTCCGTAATTATCGTTATATTCCATACCCAAAACAACCGCATAGTCGCCGCAGATATAAAGTTCCGACGGAGATACGCCGTCTTTGATATTTAGAGAGGCTGTTTTTGTCATTTTACCGTCAGCGCAGTCAATAACGGCAAAACTGTTTTCGGCTTTTTCAGTCACATAATTTCTGCTGATCACATAAAGATATTTGCCGTCGGTTTTTATTATATCGCCTTCGTCAACGCCGTTTTCCTGGTTATTTGTTTCGCCGTAGTCCCTTAATGAATCTGCCGTATCGTCGATACCTATGCCTCCAGCGGATTCGTTTACCGTGGAAGCTCCGTTAGCCGTATCTCCGGCTACGGCAAACTCTTCTTTTCCGAAAAGAACCGCACCGGTCATCATATCATCAACATAAATACTTCTTTTCATTTTGCTGAATTTCTTGTATATTTCCTCGTAATCGGAAAAGTCCACAACCTGATTTTGTACTGTTGTCGTATTATCAGGCTTCTCGGCAGCATTATTAAGCTTTGCCCTCACACCGGGGAACATTCCCGCAATCCCCACCACAAGGGCAAGAGAGGCGGCAATGGGTACTATTATTTTGGCATATGAACGCTTTTCCTTTTTGGGAGTAACAACCTGTACGGTTGAATCCAACTGCTCAATTATTGCTTCCCTTTCAAGATTTTCAGGCAGTTTCACCTGCATTTTTTCGTCAAGAGATTTCTTTATATTTTTATTCATAATTCCAGCTCCTCTCTCATTTTTTCCAAAGCCCGTTTTTGCTTTGTGCGCACCGTTGCGGCAGGAATTTTCAGCATTTTGCCGATTTCCCGCGACTTAAATCCACCTGCAACGGACAGCATAAGTACTTCCCGTGAGACCTCATCAAGCTTACCAAGTGCCTCGCGCACAGGCAGAGAAAATTCAATTTCGCTGTCGGTATAGCCCGTATCCTCAAATTCCGAATAATCGTTTCTTTGGGAAAGATGCTTTTTACAAGTGTTTGAAAGAGATAAAAAGAGATATGATTTGAATTTTTCGGGATTCTTAATCGAGGCAATGCTTTTGTAAACAGACAGTGCCGTTTCCTGAACGGCGTCCTGCGCATCGTATGAATTTTTACAAATACTTAATGCAAAACGGTACATATCCACCGCATACGCCTCATACAGAGCACCGTATGCGTCTTTATCCCCGTTTATTGCAGAAATAACGAAAGCTCTCAAATCTGTTTTCATTTTCATACCTCGTTCATATGCGCGGATGCCAACCTCATAAGGTTCTGAATCCGCACCTTGAAATCCCTTTCATAACATAAGAGTACCAAAAACGCAAAAGTGTTTCAATAATTATTAAAAAAGTGAGATAATTTGTAACTTATTTTAATAAAATAGTTTTTACATAATTATGATTTGTGAAAAAGGCGTTGTTCAAAAAAGCTCCCTCTGACGAGGGGGCATCTGAGCATTACCGTTGGTTTTTCGTAGGGTGCGACGACACGGTTGCACCGTGAAATTACATAAAATTGAAATAAACAGGTAGGGCGGGCTTGCCCCCGCCGTTAGATTACACATAATTTATCGGGCGATTCGTGAATCGCCCCTACGGGGTTTTTCTGTGATTTTGCGGACAATCTTAAAATTCTAAAAGTTTTTCAAGCGTAACATCAAACACTTTTGCAAAAGCGACTATTTCAATGTCAGTTACAAAGCGTTTGCCGCACTCTATTCGCTGAATTGCGTTTTTATCTATATCCAACCCTACAAGCTGCATTCTGTCGGCAAGCTCTCTTTGTGAAATTTTCAAATCTGCGCGGAAAGACGCTATATTTTTACCGCAAATATTATTACGCCCGCTGTCGGCTTTATTTATGAACATAAAATCTCTCCTTAGTGACATTCAGTGCTTGTCATTAAAAAATTATATGTTATAACTTTGTCAAATATGACATCTTGTAAATGTCAAATATGTGTTGAATTTTATTATTAAACACTGTATAAAAATATGCTTTTAACAGATAATAACAACACGATTTGAAATTTTGTGTAGGGGTCATTCACGAATGACCCGCAATAAGATTACACGAAACCCCAACTGACAACATTGACACTATTCGACAAGTTTTGTTGGGGAATACATAGTGTGGTTAATAGAAACAAAGAAATAGCGAGGTGAAATCCACCTCGCTCTTATCCTTATTTCTGCTCTAAATAAATCAATTTACCCCAATGCCATTTTTTGTTTTTATCAAAACGATATTTTTCAGGTTTGCCCATATAAAAGACACCGTCACCAAGCAAACCAAAGAAGTATTTTTTTAACACAAGAACATTTCCTCTTTTGCCAAGAGAATATAATTCATCAAACATATCGTCTTCGTCGGGATGCCAATGAGTTAAAGAACCAACTAACATAGAATTGCTGATTATATCAATGCAAGTATCATAACTATCGCAGTATGCTAGTACATAGGCGTTTTTATAAAGATTCCAAATTAGAATTTCACCATCTAATTCAGGTTTAGAATGTAAATAGGGCATTTCAAGAAGTTTTTCATATAATTCTTTTGTGGTTTTTGCATTTTTCACAAAATCACCACCTTTAATTTATTATGACATATTTCTTTTCAAAAGTCAATTCTCGCAGTATAAATTCCCTTAAATCACAAATAATAGGATCACAATTTGAATTTTTGTGTAGGGCGGTGCCTTGGTGCCGCCGACATTACCCGCACAAACTAACGGCGGGAGCAAGCCCCCGCCCTACGATGTATTTGCAAAAGGAGATTTATATACTATGAAAGCCACAGGAATAGTGAGAAGAATTGACGATTTGGGGAGGGTGGTCATTCCGAAAGAAATACGCCGAACAATGCGTATCCGTGAGGGCGACCCGCTGGAAATTTACACGGCGTCGGACGGCGAAGTTATTTTTAAAAAATATTCCCCCATTGGGGAACTTTCGGAGTTTGCAAGTCAATATACCGATGTGCTCAACAGAGCCACCAATCTTCCCGTAATCATAACCGACCGCGACCATGTGATTGCGGTTTCGGGAATCGGTAAAAAAGATGCTATGGACAAGCGTATTTCCGCAGACCTTGAAGATTTAATCGAGGGCAGAGAGAGTTATGTTGCATCCCCTGACACAAAGGCGCTTTATCCCTTGGCGGACAGCGACCGTGAGGCGGGAATCGCCTATCCCATAATCGGCGGCGGCGATGTTGCGGGCGCAGTTGTGCTGATGCTGAATCAGAACGGCTCAATGCCATCCCAAACCGAAATAAAGCTCGTTTCGGTTGCCGCGTCATTCTTAGGCAAGCAAACGGAGGAATAACAAAAAGGACTTGTTCAGCTGAACAAGTCCTTTTGCTTTTATAAACTTAATATTCGATGTTCCACCATTCTTTGAATTCAAGACCTACTCTGAAGCCCTGCTTTTCAAAGGAAAGAATAAGGGGAAGGTCAATATAGTAATGAACCATATTGCCTGTTGCCTTTTCGATCTTCGCCTCGCAGTTAACATTTTCATATGAGCAGGTGGGGTCAAGGTTTTTAAGACCGGGAATTCCGGAGATAGGATCCATAATCTGCTGTCTTGTAATAATTGAGCCGATTGCGCCAACGCCCTTACCGGCGGTGGGATTAGTTTCTTTAACGCAAGTGATTGTGATTATGTAATAATCGCCCTCTTCCTTGCACTGAATACTCTTTATATTGCTTGTTTTAAGGTCGCAGGTTGTGCCGGAAGGCGGGAAATTCGCCATAATATCGTCGCCTGTATATGTTTCGTTAGGCTCCTCTGATTTAAGGAGACTATTCATAAGACCTGAAAGAACGCTTGAAAAAGCTCCTGCTTCTGCAATGCCCTGATAGTTTGAACCCTCTTTTTTATAAACGGTTGCAGACTTTGCAGTCTTTTTAACATTTGTAAAAGATTTCATAAAATACTCATACTGTGCTTTGGGAGTTGCAACAGGCGAGCTTTGGGCATCCGGAGAATTACTCTCACTGCCTTGGCTTCCCTCGTTATTACCCGCATTATCACCGTTTGCCGGAGTATCGGTTGAACTGCCGTTGTCAGGCGTGCCAAAATTCATCGCTTTTTCGCTCTCTTTTTCACCGGAAGTTGTTCCTACGGGAGCCGCAACCGCTGTATTATCGAGTCTTTTCTGTGCAATAACAGTTGCGCTGAAAACCAATGCACAACCTACAAACAACGCGGTGGATTTGATAAGTGTATCAAAGAAATTCTTGTGTTTTGCTTTTTTCTTTTCAATTTTTGCCTTATATTCTTCGGGAGTATATGTTTTTTTTGCCATATTCCTTCTCCTTTCAATACTAACTACCATACAAATTTACAACAAAACTGTCAAAAAGTCAATATTATTATAAAATATTTCTTATGCATACGTAGTTACCCTCACTGTTTTACGGTAGAAAAAATAAAATAATGTTGTACATACGCGGCTTTTTCTGCTATAATTATTTTAGGAAAGGATTTGAGAAAAATGCCTGACAACAGAAGCAACCGTAGCACATCACAAAACCGAACAGGCCGCACTGCTTCACCGCAAAGGTCAACTGACGCGCAAAGGGCAGCCGCCGCAAGGCGCGCGAGAGCAAAAAAGAAAAAGCAGCTTATACGCCGCAGGAGAATTCTTGCAGTTTTAAGTGTTTTCTTCATTTTCGCCGTGATTATATGCGGTGCTTATGCCGTTAAAAAATCGCGGAACAAGCAAATTGAATATAAGCCTTCTGATATGGCGTCCTCTTCATCTGAAATATCCGTTCAGCAACCAGAAAAAGATACAACGCCGTCAGTTTCGGAAAGTGATAAAGACACGACTTCAAAAAAGGCTGATTCCGTCAATCCTACGGTAACTACTACGTCCAAACCGCTGACAGGCTCATTTTATGACGGAATTACCTACCGTTCCCCCACGGCTCAGCCCGCCGATATTTTCAAGCACGGCAGAGAGCTTATGCTTCTTAATAACGACTATGAGTTGCCCGAAGATTTTAAATGGGATTTGGTTTATTGGTCAAACGGACAAAGCGTTGACGCAATGAGCCTGAATTCAAGTAAGTACGACTCTCTTAAGGCTGTTGACAGAGCCGCATACGAGCCTTTAAAAAATCTTTTTAAAGCGGCAAGCGACGCAGGTGTTCCGTTGCAGCTTGTATCGGCATACAGAAGTCCCGATTTGCAGGACAGGCTGTTTACCCGTTCCGTTAACTCATATATGAATCAAGGGTATTCAAAGCAAGAGGCAATAAAAAAAGCCAACTATGCACGCACCTTTTCGGGCACAAGTGAGCACAATACAGGCTTAGGCTTTGATATTCTCCAACAGGGAAATTTCACATTGAGCGAGTCCTTTGAGAACACAGCGCAGTTCAAATGGCTCTCTGAACATGCCGAAGAATACGGCTTTATTTTAAGATACCGCAAGGATAAAATCTCACAAACAGGGATTATGTATGAGCCTTGGCATTTTCGGTATGTAGGCGTAGAGCACGCAAAGAAAATCAACGAGCTTGATATGTGCCTTGAAGAATATATTGCATATTTGGAATCATGATTATGAAAAAGATTAAGAAAATAGTTAAAAGTTATTGGTTTTTACTGCGGTTTTATCTTTATATTTTTGTTATTCTTATACCGAAAATACCGTATTTCAACTACCTTACAAAAAAATGCAGAATTGAAGAAAGAACGGAAAAAGCATTTCAAACCGTTCAAAAGTGGGCTGATTACACAGTAAAAATCGGCAAATCGAGAGTAACTGTAAACGGTCTTGAAAAAATCCCGACGGACCGTCCCGTGCTGTTCGTATCAAATCACGAAAGCTATGCGGATATTCCCATGCTCATATATGCTCTGCGTGATTTTAATTTCGGATTCATGCTGAAAAGCACCATTGCCGATATTCCCCTCATCAAAAATTATCTTGAATATATGTTTTGCGTAACCGTTGACCAAACCGATATTCGCCGTGCGGCTTCTGCCATAAACGAAGCGGCGGATTTTATTAAAAGCGGCAAATCAATGCTTATTTTTCCCGAGGGCAGACGCAGTTTTTCAAACACGCCCGACGAATTTAAAAACGGCGCATTTAAGGTGGCACAAAAAACAGGAGTTACGGTTGTTCCCATATATATTCACAACATTCACCTCACTTACGAGGGAAACGGCCGCCGCATAGCTCCCGCGGATATTTCCGTAAATGTTCTCGACCCCATTGAAACGGATAAAATGTCACGGGCAGAGGTAAAAGAACTCAACAAAAAGGTTTTTAACCTGATACTCGAATATTCACGCAATTTTCCCGATTAAGCAAAAAGTTTAGGCAGTCTGTAAAAAAAGATTGCCTTTTTTTATGTAATAAATGCATTGCAGTTTAAATAAAAAAATTGTATAATAAATTGATTATTTTTCAAGGAGGATAAATGAATGAAAAAAGGAATAATCTTTGACAAATCCAAAAAGATATTCCCGATTATTGTTATGGCAATCGGCATTGCGCTTGCACTTGCGCTGTTTATCATGAGACTTAACCTTGTGGCAGTTGTAAATGTTGCATATATGTGCATCGTTGTTGCCCTTACGATTTTAGGAATACTCTTTTTCAAAAAGCTTTATCTGTGGAATTTTATAGGCTACGGCATTTCGGGTCTTGCTATTGTGCTCTATTACGCTATATGGGGCGCAGACGCAGGCTTCGGCGCGTTTTCCTCAGGCAAGGCAGGCTGGAGTTCGGCGGCAAACGCTCTTTTTGCCGGCGCAAAGGACTATAATTTCTTTGTAAGATTAGGCGGCAACCTGTTGCTTATTCTCCCCTGCGTGCTCGCAATTCTCGCTCTTTTCTTTGTGGGTAAAAAGCAGTTTTCAAAGAAAGGTGTTCACTTTGCGGTTACAAGCCTTTTGAGCCTTGTTCTTGCAGGAACAACAATCTTTTATGTGCTTACAATGAACCTTCGCTCACAGCCCAATGTTGACCGTCTTTGGGAAGGTCATGACGACTACCTTGACGGTGTTGACAAGGCAAAAGAGGGCAGTCCCAATGTGCTTTTTATCCTTATGGACGATATGGGCTGGGGCGACACCTCATTGAACGGCGCAATTTACGATACACCCAATATGGACAGAATCGGCGAAGAGGGCTTGAACTTTGATAATTTCTATTCAAGCTATTCAGTTTGCTCTCCCGCCCGTTTCTCGCTTATGACAGGCCGTTATCCTTTCAGAGGATATGCCGATAATGTTATGTATCCCACTATCGACACACTCTCTCCCTTTGCCGCCACAAGACTTTTCAACTCAATTGAAATGGGCGCTAACTGCGACGGTATGCTTGGCGACGAAATCACTATTGCCGAGGTATTCCAGAATGCAGGCTACAACACAGGCGCTTTCGGCAAGTGGCATTTGGGCGACTACGGCGAGTATCTTCCCACAAATCAGGGCTTTGATTATTTCTACGGAAGCCACCATGTTAACGATATGACTCCATTCTATCATGTTTCCGAGGAGAACGGCGAGTATGAAATCGTTCACGGAACAGACGAGATGTTTGTTAACGGCAAGAAAGACCAGAGCAAGCTGACAGAGTGGATAAATAAGGAAATGACCGATTGGATTACCGATAAGGTACAGAATTCCGATGAGCCTTTCTTTGCATACTATGCTTCTCCGTGGCCTCACGCTCCTGTTTTCGCAGGCGATGAGTTTGACGGTGAAAGCGGTATGGGTACATATGTTGACTGCCTTACAGAGGTTGACTATTATCTCGGTCAGCTCTTTAACACTCTTGAAGAGTTGGGCGTAATGGACGATACAATTATTGTATTTACAAGTGATAACGGTCCTGCTCTTGAAGGCTCCGTTAACGAACTTCGCGGCGGTAAATATCTTGCTTACGAGGGCGGTCAGAAGGTTCCCTGTATGATTCGCTGGGGCAATAACAACGGCCTTTGGAAAGCAGGCTCAACTATTAAAAACAGCGCAACGCTTGTTGATATGTTCCCCACTCTCATTGAACTTTGCGGAATTACAGGCGACGGCGGCAAGGAAAACTATCTGCCCTTTGACCGTGATATTGACGGTGTTTCAATGCTTCCGCTTCTCACAAATGACACGGTTATTCACACACCCGAGCATCCCATTCTTCATATGAAGCGTGAGAAGCTCAAAGCTATTCAGTACACCGTTTCCACCGACAGTATTCTCTCAAGGGAAGAATATGCGGACTATGAATATCCTGTACTTACCGATAACGAATTTATCACCTTCAAGTATTTCCAGAAGATACAGAACGATAACTCCGCGTTCTTTGACAAGTTCCGCAAGAATTGGCTTCATATTTTAAGTGACGACATCGGCGAAAACTACAACCGTGCCGTTACATATCCCACCGTTGCGGAAGAAATGAACGAAAAGATGAATGAGATAATGAAAAATCTCAAAGAAAACCGCAGAGGTATCAACGAAGAATATTACAAAAACAAGTAATAAAAACCAAAAGCAAAAATCGCCCCACAGTATTCGCTGTGGGGTATATTTAAAGGAGTAAATGCTATGCCGCCGCTTTCAATAATGATAAAGCCTGCCTCCAGCCTTTGTAATTTAAGGTGCAGATATTGCTTTTATCACAATGTTTCCGAAATCCGTGAGGTTTCCTCTTTCGGCGTTATGACGGAAGAAACAGCCGACAATATAATAAAAAAGGCGTTGAGCTTTGCAAACGG
This sequence comes from Candidatus Fimenecus sp., assembly GCA_051881455.1. GTDB lineage: Bacteria > Bacillota > Clostridia > Oscillospirales > Acutalibacteraceae > Fimenecus. The sequence continues at coordinate 13,751 of JBJEPX010000016.1, forward strand.
TGAAAGCGTGGCATTTGCCTTTCAGGGCGGTGAGCCGCTGATTGCAGGTCTTTCATACTTCAAGCATTTTGTAGAGAAGGTTAAAGAGGAAAATCGCCTTAACAGTCAGATTTATTTAAGTATTCAAACAAACGGCACACTTGTAACCGATGAATGGGCAGAGTTTTTCCACGATAACGGCTTTCTCGTAGGATTAAGCCTTGACGGCGACTTTAAAAACAATAAATTCCGTGTTGATGAGAACAGAGAGAACGCCTTTTATAAAATTCTTACCGCCGCCGAAAAATTCAAGCGGTTTAATGTGGATTTCAATATCCTCACCGTTCTTACGGGGCACTGTGCCGACAATATTGACGATATTTACAAGTTTTTCCGTAGTAAAGGCTTTCGGTATCTGCAATTTATACCCTGCCTGCGTCCTTTCGGGGACACAAGTGAAAGTGAGCTTTATATGACCAACGAGCAGTATGCGAATTTCCTTATTCACTGCTTTAACCACTATGTTAAGGATTATGTGCGAGGTCAATACACAAGCGTGAGATACTTTGACAATCTTATGCACCTTTACTTGGGCAATCCTACGGAACAATGCGGAATGTGCGGACATTGTATGCATCAGTTTGTGGCAGAGGGCAACGGAAATATTTACCCCTGCGACTTTTATTGCACGGACGAATGGCTTTTGGGCAATATTGACGATGAAAACGAGAATTTCGATACCCTCGCCCACTGCGCGAAGGCTATTGAGTTTTTGCGTGAGAGCCTTACCGTTCCCGAAAAATGCAAAAAATGTAAATACTATCCCGTTTGCCGTGCAGGGGGCTGCAAGCGCACCCGTGAGGACAGAGATTACTGCGAGGCGTATAAAAAATTCTTTTCATCCTGCCTCCCCATGTTCCGAGCGTTTATAAATGAAAAGAAATAGGTTGGATTTTATGAACAACAACCGGGGCACTGTCCCGGTTGTTGTTGTTTTATACACATAAACTGTTTAATTTTTCCTTAGGCAATCTCGGAGAAACAAAATTATATAAAATAGTTTTGTAGGGTGCGACGACTCGGCGCACCGTAAGTTTCATGAAATTTTTGCGGGCTGTCGAGGTCGCCAGCCCCTACGAAATAACCCCTCAGTCATTTTCGCAGAAAATGACAGCTCCCCTTTCAGGGGAGCCG
>JBJEPX010000017.1:0-56248 GCA_051881455.1 Candidatus Fimenecus sp.
TTAAAGGTAAGCAGGGACGCTTCCGTCAGAACCTTCTCGGTAAGCGTGTTGACTATTCAGGCCGTTCCGTTATCGTTGTAGGACCCGAATTGAAGCTTTATCAGTGCGGTTTGCCTAAGGAGATGGCTCTTGAGCTGTTCAAGCCCTTTGTAATGAAGAGCCTTGTTGAAACAGGAACAGCAGGCAATATGAAATCCGCCAAGAAGATGGTAGAGCGTGCAAAAACAGAGGTTTGGGACGCACTTGAAAAGGTTATCAAGGACCATCCTGTAATGCTTAACCGTGCGCCTACTCTTCACCGCCTCGGTATTCAGGCTTTTGAGCCGGTACTTGTTGAGGGCAGAGCAATTAAGCTTCACCCCCTTGTTTGTACCGCATTTAACGCCGACTTCGACGGTGACCAGATGGCTGTTCACGTACCCCTTTCCGCAGAGGCTCAGGCAGAAGCAAGACTTCTTATGCTTGCCGCCAACAACCTTTTAAAACCGTCTGACGGAAAGCCCGTTGCAGTTCCCACACAGGATATGATTCTCGGCTCCTATTATCTTACAATGGATAAAGAGGGCGAGCCGGGTGCACCCCGTGTTGAAAAGGACGAAAACGGCAACGAGCATTTGGTATACAATGTATATCGCAGTGTTGACGAAGCCACAATGGCATACGATGAGGGCGATATCGGGCTTCATACTCCCATTAAAATCCGTATGACAAAGGAAATCAACGGCGAGCAGGTAACAAAGCTTGTTGAAACAACATTGGGTAAAGTTATCTTTAACAACCCCATTCCTCAGGACTTGGGCTTTGTTGACAGAACCGACCCCGAAAATGCCTTTAAGCTTGAGGTTGAATTCCTTGTAAACAAAAAGACTCTCGGTAAAATTATTGATAAGTGCATTAAGGTTCACGGCGTTACCGTTGCGGCTGAAATGCTTGATAAAATCAAGGCTCAGGGTTATAAGTATTCAACAAAGAGCGGCATCACCGTTGCTGTTTGCGATGCTATTATTCCTCCTCAGAAGGCAGAGCTTCTTAAAGACGCCGAATCAAGAATTGATGTTATCAACGATTATTACAGAATGGGTCTTTACAGCAACGAGGAGCGCTCCAAGGCTGTTATCAGAATTTGGGAAGAGTGCACAAACACCGTTGCCAAGGGCCTTAAAGATAACCTCGGTAAATACAATCCCATTTATATGATGGTTGATTCCGGTGCCCGTGGTTCTGAATCACAGCTTCGTCAGCTTGCCGGTATGCGCGGTCTTATCGCCAATACAGCAGGTAAAACAATCGAAGTTCCCATTCGTGCTAACTACCGTGAGGGACTTAATGTTCTGGAATACTTCATCTCCTCCCGCGGTGCCCGTAAAGGACTTGCCGATACGGCTCTTCGTACTGCGGACTCAGGTTATCTTACAAGACGACTTGTTGATGTTTCTCAGGATGTTATTATCCGTGAAGAGGATTGCCATTGCCACGAGGGTATTGAGGTTTATGATATCCGTGACGGCAAGGAGCTTATCGAGCCGTTGAGCGAAAGACTTACCGGCAGATATTTGCTTGAAGATTTCTATGATGAAAAGGGCAATCTTATCGCTTCTAAGGACGAGATGATTAAAGAGGATAAGGCTTCTGTTATCGCTGATATTGTTAACGCAAGAGAAAATGAGGCAGACAGAAGAATTAAAATCCGTTCACTCCTTACTTGTGAATCCGAACACGGCGTATGCATTAAGTGCTACGGCTCCAACCTCGCAACAGGCGACCCTGTAACCGTAGGCGAGGCAGTCGGCATTATCGCCGCACAGTCAATCGGTGAGCCCGGTACACAGCTTACGATGAGAACCTTCCATACGGGCGGTATCGCATCAAGCCAGGATATTACACAGGGTCTTCCCCGTGTTGAAGAACTGTTTGAGGCAAGAAAGCCCAAAACCTTTGCAATCCTTGCCGAGATTGACGGTCAGCTTTCCTTCCGTGAGATTAAGGGCAACGAGCATATCGTTATCACCGACCATGAAAACGGCGATGAGCGTTCTTATATGATTCCTTACGGCTTCCGCAAGAAGTTCAATACAGAGGTTGACGAAAACGGCAATCCCATTATGATTAAAAAGGGTACAGCTCTTACAGAGGGCTCTCCAAATCCCCACGATATACTTGCAATCAACGGTGTTAACGCTGTTCATGATTACCTTATCAAAGAGGTACAGAGAACATACCGTATGCAGGGTGTTGATATCAACGATAAGCATATTGAGGTTATCGTCCGTCAGATGATGAGAAAGCTCAAGGTCGTTGAGGCAGGTACTACCGACCTTCTTCCCGGAGCTACTACCGATAAGCGCGAGTTCGCTCTCGCAAATGAAAAGGCCAAGAGAGAAGCGGAGGAAAACGGCGAGCTGTTTGTTGCGGCAACCTGCGCCCCCGTACTTCTCGGTATTACAAAGGCTTCTCTTGCAACAGACTCCTTCCTTTCTGCGGCATCATTCCAGGAAACAACAAGAGTTCTTACAGATGCGGCTATTAAGGGCAAGGTTGACCCGCTTATGGGACTTAAAGAGAATGTTATCATCGGTAAGCTTCTTCCCTCAGGTACAGGTATGAAGTGTTACTCAGAAGTTGAACTCAAAAAAACAATTTCAGATGTAGTTGCTGCCGAAGCATAAACATTTAATACTAAACAACAATAACGGTGAGTGAATTCTCACCGTTATTTTTTTGTCAGTCTAAACAAAAAAACAAATAATAATTTATATGTTACAACTATACCAAGGCTTTCAAATATATGATATAATAACTTATCTGTAAAATTTGGAGATGATATTATGAAAAAACTATTAGCAATCTTTTTAGCAGTTTTAATGGTAATATTTTCATTTTTATTGACTGTAATCTCATCTTTTGCGGCAACAAGCGGAGACTTCGAGTATGAAGTAATTTCAGAAGAAGATAAAACTTGTGCAATTATCGGCTACACAGGAACTGCCGCTGAACTTGAAATTCCCCGAGAAATGGATGGGTATGTTGTAACGGCAATTGATGACTTTGTATTTGAGGATTGCGAATCACTTGAAAGTGTTACAATCCCTGACAGTGTAACCTCCATCGGTGAAGATTTGTTCTGGGGCTGCACATCGCTTACAACCATAAATGTATCAGCTGATAATACAGCATATACATCAGTTGACGGAGTTTTGTTTAACAAGGATATGACTGACCTAATTCAATATCCTATCGGTAATGCAAGAACAGCATATGTTATTCCAAACGGCGTAATAAATATTACGGATTATTTGCTTTGGGGCTGCACAACACTTAAAAACCTAACAATCCCTTACAGTGTAACTTCAATCGGCGAGAATGCCTTATGGCGTTGTATGTCACTCGAAAGCATAAATGTTTCGGGTGATAATACAGCATATTCATCAGTTGACGGAGTTTTGTTTAATAAAGACAAAACCGAACTTCTTCAATATCCTGTCGGCAGCACGAGAACGGCATACAGTATTCCGAACGGTGTAACAAGTATTTCAGGGTATTCCTTCCCCGAGTGTGCTTCAATTGAGAGCATAACGATCCCGGACAGTGTAACATCAATTGGCGAATTAGCATTTGCCGCTTGTCCATCACTTAAAAGTGTTGCAATGGGAGGCGGTTTGAAAACAATCGGTGAATATGCTTTCGCCTGGTGCAAAGCGTTAACCTCTGTTAAAATTCCCTATGGCGTAACAACAATCGACGACTCTGCATTTGATAGTTGCACATCACTCGAAAGCATAACATTCCCCGACAGTGTAACATCAATTGGTCAGAATGCAATTTGGGGTACTGCATACTATAATGATGAAACTAATTGGGAAAATAATGTTTTATATGTTGATAATCATTTAATTCAAGCAAAATACGCAATCAGCGGTGATTATGTAATAAAAGACGGAGTAATAACAATTGCATACAGTGCTTTTTCAAATTGCGAATCGCTTGAAAGTGTTACAATCCCCGAAAGTGCAGTAACGGTTGGCAAACTCGGATTTTATAAGTGCACATCACTTAAAAATATCACAATTCCCGATAGCGTAACAACAGTTGACGAACGCGCATTCGGTTATTGCACATCGCTTGAAAAAGCGGTAATAGGTGCCGGTGTATCATACATCGGAGAAGGTGCCTTCCGCAGCTGTAAATCCCTAAAAAGCATAGAAGTGTCGGATAAAAATTCATCGTTTACATCAGTTGACGGAGTTCTGTTTAATAAAGACAAAACCGAACTTATCCAATATCCTGCCGGAAGTCCAAATACAACATATACAATTCCCGACAGTGTTACAACAATAGGTTATCGTGCATTCGATTTCAGCGAATCACTTGAAAGTATAGTAATAAGTGACAGCTTAACATATATTGGTGAAAATGCATTTAAAAATTGCACAGCACTTAAAGATGTATATTACAAAGGCACCGAAGAACAGTGGAATGAAGTGATTATTGAAACTGACAGTACTTTTGAAAATGTAAATATTCATTACAATTATGGTAATGATGCTGGTGAAGATTCTACACTTGACGAAGAACCGGGTAGCACTGAAACTCCCGACGCATCAGTTGATAACCCTGTTATTATTCCTGACACAGGTAACATATCAAGCATTTCAATTGCAACTGCGGCACTTATTGCAGGTGCAGCATTTATTGCAGGTGTAGCACTTGTTTTGACAGGAAAAAAGCGCGATGACGCTGAATCAATTTTACACAACATATAATAAATACTATTGGGGCTGTAAAAAACAGCCCCTTTTTTATGGTCATTGCAGTAGGGGACGATGCCCACAATAACCCCTCTGTCACTTCGTGACATCTCCCCGCACTGCGGGGAGTACCCCTTTCAGGGGAGACAAGTACCCGAAACCAACTCTCATAAAATTTCGTTAATTTCACAAAAAATGCTTGACAATTATTGTGCATTCGTGATAAACTATTCGAGCATGCGGACTTGTGTCCGTTGATTTGGTGTGCAAAGAGATAAAATGTCTCTTTTCATATATACTATATGTATGGAGGTGAATATATGCCAACCTTTAACCAGCTCGTTCGCAATGGCAGAGAAACGCAAGTGAAGAAGTCAAAGGCTCCCGCTCTCGGTAAAGGACTTAACTCCAAGAAGAATGTTGTTACTGACAATAATTCTCCCCAGAAGAGAGGCGTTTGTACTGTTGTTAAAACAGATACACCTAAAAAGCCTAACTCAGCTCTTCGTAAACTCGCCAGAGTTCGTTTGACAAACGGAATCGAAGTTTCAGCTTACATTCCCGGCGTCGGACACAACCTGCAGGAACACTCAGTTGTTCTTATCAGAGGCGGCCGTGTTAAGGACCTTCCCGGTGTTCGTTACCACATCATCCGCGGTACACTTGATACTCAGGGTGTTAACGGAAGAATGCAGAGCCGTTCAAAATACGGCGCAAAGCGTCCTAAGGCAGCTAAAAAATAATAGGTTTTTTTGAAGAAACAGACAGAATCTTCTCAAAAAGGCTGTATTCGTAATGAATATTTGTCCAACGAGAGTGTATATATATTATGTATGCCTTTTCGTTGGCGCCACGGGGTTTTGTCACTCGAGTACCTATGATATCATTATTATGAAGGAGGGAAGCGCAGTGCCAAGAAGAGGCCAGATAGCAAAACGCGATGTTTTGCCCGATCCGCTTTACAATTCAAAGCTTGTAACAAGGCTTATCAACAGCGTTATGTATGACGGTAAAAAGGGTGTTGCCCAGAAAATCGTTTACGATGCGTTCGACATCATCGCTGAAAAAACAGGTAAGGAACCCTTAGAGGTTTTCGATGCCGCAATGGAAAACGTTATGCCGGTTCTTGAGGTTAAAGCTCGTCGTGTAGGTGGTGCAACTTACCAGGTTCCTATGGAAGTTCGTCCCGAAAGACGCCAGACCTTAGGTCTTCGTTGGATCACTCTCTATGCTCGTCAGCGTTCAGAGAGAACCATGAAGGAGAGACTTGCTAACGAGATTATGGACGCTGTTAACTCACAGGGTGCAGCATTCAAAAAGCGTGAGGATACTCACAAGATGGCAGAAGCCAACAAGGCTTTCGCACATTTCAGATGGTAATTTTTTAGAAACAGTTAGTTTAAAACGGAGGATATTATGCCAAGAAAGGTATCTCTTGAAAAAACAAGAAATATTGGTATTATGGCTCATATCGACGCAGGTAAAACAACTACCACAGAGCGTATTTTGTTCTATACCGGCGTTAACCATAAGATAGGTGAGACTCATGACGGCTCCGCTACAATGGACTGGATGGAGCAGGAGCAGGAGAGAGGTATTACAATCACCTCTGCCGCTACAACATGTTTCTGGAAAGACCATCGTATCAATATTATCGACACTCCCGGCCACGTTGACTTTACAGTTGAAGTTCAGCGTTCTCTGCGTGTTCTTGACGGTTCCGTAACCGTTCTCTGCGCAAAGGGCGGCGTTGAGCCTCAGTCTGAAACAGTTTGGCGTCAGGCTGACGAATACAAGGTACCCAGAATGATCTATGTTAACAAGATGGATATTATGGGCGCCGATTTCTACCGTGTTCTCGATATGATTAAGGAGCGCTTCAACTGCAATGCAGTTCCGATTCAGCTTCCCATCGGTGCAGAAAGCACCTTCAAGGGCATTGTAGATCTGCTTAACAACGATGCTGAGGTTTATTACGATGACCTCGGTAAAGATGTAAGACATGAGCCTATTCCCGACGACATGAAGGAGCTTGCAGAGAAATACCGCACAGCTCTTATCGAATCAGTCGTTGAGCTTGATGAAGGACTTATGGAGAAATACTTTGAGGGTGAAGAGCCTACTGTTGAGGAAATGAAGAGAGTTATCCGCAAGGCTACCATTGATAATGAAATGGTTCCCGTTTGCTGCGGAACCTCTTACCGCAACAAGGGCGTTCAGCCTCTCCTCGACGCAATTGTTGACTATATGCCCGCTCCCACGGATGTTGAGTCAATCAAGGGCGTAAATCCTGATACCGACGAAGAAGAAGTTCGCCATTCTTCCGACGAAGAGCCTTTTGCAGCTCTTGCTTTCAAGATTGCAACAGACCCGTTCGTTGGTAAGCTTTGCTTCTTCCGTGTATATTCAGGAACAGTTAACGCAGGTACTACCGTTTATAACTCTGTTAAGGATAACAGAGAAAGAATGGGACGCATTCTGCAAATGCACGCTAACCACCGTGAAGACCTTGAAACAGTTTATTCAGGTGACATCGCCGCAGCAGTAGGTCTTAAAAACACCACAACAGGTGATACTCTCTGCGATGAAAAGCACCCGATTATTCTTGAATCAATGAACTTCCCGGAGCCGGTTATCCGCGTTGCAATTGAGCCTAAAACAAAGGCAGGTCAGGAAAAGATGGGTATCGGTCTTCAAAAGCTTGCTGAAGAAGACCCCACATTCCGTTGCTATACAGATGAAGAAACAGGTCAGACGATTATCGCAGGTATGGGTGAATTGCACCTGGAAATTATCGTTGACAGACTTATGCGTGAGTTCAAGGTTGAAGCAAATGTTGGTAAGCCTCAGGTTGCATACCGCGAAACAATCCGCAGCGCGTCTTCTTCTGATACAAAGTATGCCCGTCAGTCAGGCGGTAAAGGTCAGTACGGTCATGTTAAGATTAACATTGAGCCCAATCCCGATAAGGGCTATGAGTTCATAAACAACATCGTGGGCGGTGCAATCCCCAAGGAATATATCGCTCCTGTTGACGCAGGTATCCAGGGTGCTATGCAGTCCGGTGTTCTTGCAGGCTACAGCATGGTTGATGTTAAGGTTACTCTTTATGACGGTAGCTATCACGAGGTTGACTCTTCTGAAATGGCGTTTAAGATTGCCGGTTCAATGGCATTCAAGGATGCTGCAAAGAAGGCAAATCCCGTTCTCTTGGAGCCCATCATGAAGGTTGTTGTTATCACACCCGAAGAGTATATGGGCGATGTTATCGGTGACCTTAACTCTCGCCGCGGCGAAATTCAGGGCTTTGAGGACCGTACAGGCGTTAAGCAGATTAACGCAAGAGTACCGTTGGCTGAAATGTTCGGTTACGCTACCGACCTTCGTTCCAAGACACAGGGACGCGGTCAGTATGTAATGGAGCCCGACGGCTACAAAGAGGTTCCCAAATCAATTTCCGAGACAATTATCAGCGACAGAAGCAAAAAGGACTGATAATTTCTTATAAAACTCTTGAAATTTTTCAAGATAATTGGTACAATAAGTATCAACCAATATTTAATAAAATATTTTCCCAAAATAAAGGAGGATTATTCCAATGGCAAAGGCAAAATTTGAAAGAACAAAACCCCATGTTAATATTGGTACCATCGGTCACGTCGACCACGGTAAAACAACATTAACAGCTGCTATCACAAAGACACTCGCATCAAAGGGTCAGGCTGACTTCGTTGATTATGCAAACATCGATAAGGCTCCCGAAGAGAGAGAGCGCGGTATCACAATCAACACAGCTCACGTTGAGTATGAGACTGAGAAGAGACACTATGCTCATGTTGACTGCCCCGGCCACGCTGACTACATCAAGAACATGATCACAGGTGCTGCACAGATGGATGGTGCTATCCTTGTTATCGCTTCTACCGACGGCCCCATGGCTCAGACAAAAGAGCACCTTCTTCTTGCCCGTCAGGTTGGCGTTCCCGCAATCATCGTATTCATGAACAAGGTTGACCAGGTTGACGATCCCGAGCTTCTTGAGCTCGTTGAGATGGAAATCCGTGAGACTCTTGCTGAGTATGAGTTTGACGACGAGTGCCCCATCATCAAGGGTTCTGCTCTTAAAGCTCTTGAAGCAGACGATCCTAACTCTGACGATGTTAAGTGCATCTGGGAGCTCATGGACGCTGTTGACGAGTACATTCCCACACCCGACAGAAAGGCTGATCAGCCCTTCCTTATGCCCGTTGAGGACGTATTCACAATCACAGGCCGTGGTACAGTTGCTACTGGTAGAGTTGAAAGAGGTCAGCTCAAGACAGGCGAAGAAGTTGAAATCGTTGGTCTTACAGAGGAAACAAAGAAGACAGTTGTTACCGGTATCGAAATGTTCAGAAAGATTCTTGACTATGCAGAGGCAGGCGACAACATCGGTGCTCTTCTTCGTGGTATCGACAGAAAAGGCATTGAGCGTGGTCAGGTTCTTGCAAAGCCCGGCACAATCAATCCTCACACCAAGTTCTCAGGTCAGGTTTATGTTCTGACTAAGGACGAGGGTGGCCGTCATACTCCTTTCTTCAACAACTATCGTCCCCAGTTCTATTTCAGAACAACTGACGTTACAGGTACAATTTCTCTTCCCGCAGGCACAGAGATGTGCATGCCCGGCGATAACGTTGTAATGGATGTTGAACTCATTACTCCTATCGCTATTGAAGAGGGCCTTCGTTTTGCTATCCGTGAGGGCGGCAGAACAGTTGGTTCAGGCGTTGTTACAAAGGTTAACGGCTAATTTACCATAATACAAAAACTCCCCTGTCCTCGGATAGGGGAGTTTTTTTGTTGACTGAAACTTAAAAATGCATTATAATGTGGTTCGGGGCAGAAAAGGCTTTGCCGCCGTTTTAACTGAAAAATACGGTATAAAGGAAATCAGTATGGAACAGAAAAAAATTGACAGAATAAACGAGCTTTATCATAAGTCAAAATCCGTAGGGCTGAATGATGCGGAACGGGAGGAGCAAACTGCTCTGCGCCGGGAATACATTGACAGCTTTAAATTAAGCCTTACTTCACAGCTTGACAATATGTATATTGTAGATGAAAAAGGTAATAAAACTAAGGTGGAAAAGAAAAATGAGCGATGAGGTTAAAATCGGAAGATACCGTCATTTCAAGGGTAATGAATATGAAGTCTTGTATATAGCCACTCACAGCGAAACCTTGGAAAAAATGGTGGTTTACCGTGCTCTTTACGGTGAACGGGGCATATGGGTGCGCCCCATGTCAATGTGGAACGAAACCGTAACCCGTGACGGAAAAGCCTTTAAACGATTTGAATATATAGGGGATAAAAACGCCTCAAAACTTGACTAAACCGCTAAATGTAGTGTATAATATTTAGCGGTTAATTTTTCGGTAAAGGATGTAACTTATGGCAAAAAAGGCATCATACGGTAACGAAAGCATTTCTCAACTTAAAGGTGCGGACAGAGTAAGAAAGCGCCCCGCTGTTATTTTCGGCTCGGACGGTATTGAGGGCTGTGAGCACGCCGTATTTGAAATACTTTCCAACTCCATTGACGAGGCAAGAGAGGGCTACGGCGATAAAATTGTTGTTACCCGTTTTCTCGATGGCTCAATTGAGGTGCAGGACTTCGGCCGCGGTATTCCCGTTGACTTTAATAAAAATGAAAATTGCTATAACTGGGAGCTTGTTTTCTGCGAGCTTTATGCAGGCGGCAAGTATGATACTAACGACGGCGGAAACTACGAGTATTCCTTGGGACTCAACGGCTTGGGACTTTGCGCCACACAGTATGCATCGGAATATATGGACGCGGAAATTCATACAGGGGGATATAAATACAATCTCCATTTTGAACACGGTGAAATCGCGGGAGAAATGCAGAAAGAGCCTTATAATAAGCGCGACACAGGCTCCCGTATCCGCTGGAAGCCCGATTTAAAGGTCTTTACCGATATAAACATACCTCTTGAATATTATCAGGAAACGATTAAAAGACAGTCTGTTGTAAATGCAGGCATAAAGTTTATACTTAAAAATCAGATTTCGGGCAGTTCCTTTGAAACCTTTGAATATGTGTATGAAAACGGTATTACGGACTATGTAAAGGAAATTGCCGCAGATACTGAAATGTCATCAGTTCAGTTCTGGTCAACCGAAAAGGTGGGCAGAGACCGTGAGGATATGAAGGATTACAGAGTAAAAATAACGGCTTCTCTCTGTTTTTCCAATAAAATTCAGCTTAAAGAGTATTATCATAATTCAAGCTTTCTTGAACACGGCGGAGCGCCCGAAAAGGCTTTCAGAAGCGCTTTCGTTTCGCAAATCGACAGTTATCTCAAACAAAACGGTAAATACCTTAAAACCGACGCAAAAATCAATTATCAGGATATTGAGGATTGCTTAATACTTGTTGTATCGTCCTTTTCAACTCAAACCTCATATGAAAACCAGACCAAAAAGGCGATTACAAATAAGTTTATACAGGAGGCTATGACTGAATTCTTCCGTCATCAGCTTGAAGTGTATTTTATTGAGAATAAGCTTGACGCAGATAAAATCGCAAACCAGATTCTTATAAATATGCGTTCAAGAATAAAAGCCGAAAGTACAAGAATAAATATAAAAAAGACGCTTCAATCAGGTAACGATATGACCTCCCGCGTGGAAAAATTCGTGGATTGCCGAAGCCGTGATGTAAACGAGCGCGAAATATTTATCGTTGAGGGTGATTCGGCTCTCGGCGCCTGTAAGCAGGCGAGAGATTCCTCGTTCCAGGCGATAATCCCCGTAAGAGGTAAAATTCTTAACTGCTTAAAGAGCGAATACGATAAAATTTTCAAAAGCGATATTATAACGGATCTTGTAAAGGTTCTCGGCTGCGGTGTTGAGGTAAATACAAAGTCAAATAAGGAGCTTTCACTGTTTAACATTGATAATCTCCGTTGGAATAAGGTTATAATCTGTACCGATGCCGATGTGGACGGTTTCCAGATAAGAACGCTTATCCTCACAATGATTTACCGCCTTATGCCCACAATTATAAAAGAGGGAAAGGTGTTTATCGCCGAATCGCCGCTGTATGAAATCCGATATAAGGACCAAACATATTTCTGCTACACGGAAAAAGAAAAGGCAGATGTACTCGCAGAAATCGGCGACGGAAAATATACAATTCAGCGTTCCAAGGGACTTGGTGAAAACGACGCCGACATGATGTGGCTCACAACCATGAACCCCAAAACAAGGCGCTTGATTAAAGTTGAGCCCGATTACGACCCACAGGCGGTTGCTGATAAATTTGATTTGCTTTTGGGCGATAATCTTCAAGGCAGAAAAGACCATATTGCCGAAAACGGATATATGTATATTGATTTGGCAGATATTTCATAAGGGGAGGGAATAAAATGGCACGAAAGAAAAAAACAGTTGAGCCTGAAATGACCGAAGAACAGGCAAACGCCCATATTCTCGGAGCAGGCGAGGTTGTCGAGCAGTATATTACCGAAACTCTTGAAACAAACTATATGCCTTACGCCATGAGCGTAATTATGTCCCGTGCAATTCCCGAAATTGACGGCTTTAAGCCTTCCCACAGAAAACTTTTATATACCATGTATAAAATGGGGCTTTTGAACGGCGGCAGAGTGAAATCCGCAAATATCGTGGGCAGAACTATGCAGCTTAATCCCCACGGCGACGCGGCAATATACGAAACTATGGTGCGCCTTGCCAAGGGTAATGAAAGTCTTTTGCATCCTTATGTTGACTCAAAGGGTAACTTCGGTAAGGCATATTCAAAAAATATGGTTTTTGCCGCCTCCCGTTATACCGAGGCAAAGCTGGAGCCCATTGCTTATGAACTTTTCCGTGACATTGATAAGGATACGGTGGATTTTGTGGATAACTATGATGCCACAATGAAAGAGCCTACCTTGCTCCCCGTAACCTTCCCCTCAGTGCTTGTTAATGCCAATACGGGTATTGCAGTAGGTATGGCGTCGTCAATCTGTTCCTTTAATCTTAAAGAGATTTGCGATACAACAATAGGACTTATTAAAAATCCCGATTTTGATATTACTGAAACTCTTAAAGCTCCCGATTTTATCGGCGGCGGTAAGATTATATATGACCGCGAAGCAATGAACGAGATTTACCGCACAGGTCGTGGCGGCTTTAAGGTCAGAGCAAAATATGAATACGATAAGGCAAACAACTGCATTGATATTACGGAAATCCCCCCCACAACAACGGCGGAAGCAATAATTGATAAGATTATTGAAAAGGTAAAATCCAATTCTGTCAGAGAAATCAGCGATATTCGTGACGAAACCGATAAAAAGGGACTTAAAATCACCATCGACTTAAAGCGCGGCACCGATGCGGATAAGCTTATGCAAAAGCTTTATAAAATGACGCCCCTTGAAGACACTTTCTCCTGCAATTTCAACGTTTTGATTGCAGGCGTACCTCGTGTTCTCGGCGTCTCCGAGCTTTTGCAGGAGTGGATTGCTTACAGAACAGAATGCGTCAACCGCCGTGTGTATTTTGATTTGACAAAGGCAAAGGACAAGCTTCATCTTCTTTTGGGACTTCAAAAAATATTGCTTGATATTGACAAGGCGATAAAAATTGTCCGTGAAACAGAAGAGGAGCAGGAGGTTGTCCCCAATTTGATGATTGGCTTCGGCATTGATAAAATTCAGGCTGAATATGTTGCCGAAATCAAATTGCGCCACCTTAACCGTGAGTATATCCTTAAACGCTTGCAGGATGTTGAGGATTTAAAAAAGCAGATTGAGGATATGGAGGATATTCTTGCCAATAAATCGAGAGTTAAAAAGATTATTGTGGGCGAGTTAAACGAGGTATCTCAAAAATACGGTAAGGAGCGCCGTTCCGAGATTATCTATGCGCAGGAAATCGAGGAGGAGCAGGAAACGGCGGAGGAAATCCCCGATTATCCCGTAACCCTTTTCTTTACAAAAGAGGGCTATTTCAAAAAGATTACTCCTTTGTCATTGCGTATGAGCGGTGAGCATAAGCTCAAGGAAAATGACGAGATTATCTCAACTGTGGAAACTACCAATAATACGGAGCTTTTGTTCTTTACTGACCAATGTCAGGTTTATAAATCAAAGGCGTCGGATTTTGACGATACAAAGGCGAGCGTGTTGGGCGATTTCGTCCCCTCAAAGCTTATGATGGATGAGGGCGAGTCGGCAATCTCTATGGTAGTTTTAAAAGAGTATAAGGGATATATGCTGTTCTTCTTTGAAAACGGAAAAGTTGCAAAGGTGGATATTTCCGCTTATGAAACAAAAACTAACCGTAAAAAACTTATAAAGGCGTATTCCGATAAGAGTCCCATTGTTGCAGTAGTTTATGCACCGCAGGATACAGAGCTTGTGATGCGCTCCACGGCAGGACGGTATCTCCTCTTTAATACAGGGGCAATTTCCGCCAAAACCACAAAGGACAGTCAGGGGGTTTCCGTTATGACTCTCAAAAAAGGACACAGTATAGACAGTGTTACGGAGTATAACGAGGGAATGTTTGCCAAACCTACCCGTTACAGAACGAAAAATCTCCCAGCCGCAGGCGCCATTTTAAGCGCCGAGGACCAGGGCGAGCAGTTAACATTTTGAATGAATAATGAATATTGCATAATGAAAAATGAATGATTGTAGGGGACAATGCTTTTCATCGTCCCGCAAAATGACCCCTCTGTCAAAACCTGCGGTTTTGACATCTCCCCTTTCAGGGGCGACAAGGAGTGCGGTGTGCTTGTAGGGGAGATTCACGAATCGCCCGGAAAAATCACCCAAAAACCCAATTTAACAGGTAGGTAGGGCGGGGGCTTGCCCCCGCCGCATATGACACAGCGCCTGACACAGTTTGAGCGGATAAAAACACCAATAAAAAACCGACTGTAACATTACAGTCGGTGCAGACAGTATCGGCAAACGCAAATTGATTTTACTTTCTGTCTGCAAAAATAGTATTTACGGTCCTATCTGCTTAATTCATTGAAAAAAACACCAAATACACTAACAATTACCTCCCCCCACTAAAACAATGGTGGGAAGTTGATGGGACTTCCTCATAGATGTTAAAATCTCCCCCGCTTCTCTATGCGCAGGCGGCGTTTTACCGAAGTATCATTGTATCACTATCACAGGTCATTGCTACTAATTTTATCAAAGTTATTAAATCAAGTCGAAATTACTGCTCGTATCTTACTCATTCTTGTCTGCTGTTATTTTCCGCAAGCGGAAAATAACAGCAGACAAGCGTTTTTTATTTCAAATAATTAAAACAGATAGTCTTGGCGGAACGCTTGATAAGCTCGCTGTGTAAGAAAGTCACCATTGTTAGTATTCAACTTTCAAGGTTCAAATATTATAATTGATGTAATTGGAGATTTAATATGCTCAAGGTCGGGAGTTTTTAGCATCGACTTGATATAAGTATCTCACGCTTACATCATACATATAATAGCACATTGAATTGTATATCGCAAATGTACGATTGAAATTTTTTGGCTTTTTACTAATTATAAAAAATGCAATACAGTGAATAAAACCGCTTCATTGAAATCCAAAACAAAGCTATCGAACAATATTAAAAAATACAATTTTACTTTTCATAACAAAACTTAGTTTAAAATGTTGTAATAAAAAACCATTATGCTATTTAGCATTAATATAGAAAAAGTATTGCACTTGTTAATATTATGTGCAATAATACTATTAGGTTAAATTTTTGATAATAATTTTGTTATCACATACATGTGAAATTAGAATTAATAAAAACAATTGTAATAAGCTAAATTTAAAAAGGAAATCATTATGAAAGGTTTATTTCAAATAGTAAAAAAAAATAATACTTTATCTAATGAAAGTTGGGAAATTATTGGTACTGCATTTGCGATAGAAATAAAACAAGAAAATAAAAATGAGTGTTATTTACTAACGGCGTATCACAATATAGTTGAATCATTCGCAAACAATGAGAAGATTATCTTACGAGACGAACAATTTAATTATTATGATTTAGTCGAAATTGTATATCCAAAAGAATTTTTCTCATACAATGGTGAAATTTATAATGACTTTGCATTACTCAAGATAACGGTAGAATCTCCAATCTTTTCATTTCCATTATCATCAGTTGATAAACCAACGAAATGTTATATTAGAGGTAGCGCTAAGCATTTTAATGACATCACTAGTTTTACCTCCTTTAAAGGAGAACTTCTATGGGATGAAATACCAATAGAAAAAATGGATGAAAAAATATTAGTACTGGATGTTGATTTGAGAATTGTTTTTGATGAAAACAGTAATCTTCCGATAGATCAACAAAACATTTTAGGGGGAGTATCCGGCAGTCCGATTTTTGTAATATTAGATGATAAAATTTTTGCTGTAGGAGTTTTAGTCAAGATACATGCTGACGGTAGTGCTTCAAAATGTTATGGTGTGCCTATGACACATATAATTAATAAATGTCTAAAGCCTATTGGCCTATACTCTAATATTGTTACCAACTGCTCTGATGAAATTATATTTTCGGAATTGAATTCACAAAGCGTACAGCTTTATATTGATTTACTGTTTGGTGACCCATTTCATTTTTCATTAGAGGATTGTACACAAGAGATAAAAATTTGGAACAATATATCAAATCAATTTTATAATGGCTTTTTAGTTGATACAATTCTTTCTGAAGTTATATCATTAGATGTTTTTTCAAAATATAGTTATGATACCCAAATAATCATAAGGTATTATTTAGCTAAATTTTTATTCAAACGAGGCAAAAAAAGAAGTGCATACGACCAATTTTCGTTAATTGAAAAATCTAAGCAACATCTTAGTAATGATGTTGCTAGTCGAGTTTCCACATTGCTCAATGCTCGTAATATTGTTGAATCTGATATGAACAACTTACAGTTAAAACTTGATGGGATTATGAGATGTGGTGATTCTATTACGAATATTCCTAATGTGAATAACATATATATTGCAAGTGAATGTTCATCAGTAATTGGAAAAGGATTAATAAATGTTTTTAGTCAATTAGAAAAACAAAATTACTCTGTTTGTATAAAATCTTCTATAAAAGAAATATATAAAATGCACAGTTACTTATTGAAAACATATCCAGTTCCACTTCAAAAGCAGGATATTGTAAACACTTCGGTGGGTTGGTTAATTGATTTATGGGAATTCGGAAATAAGATTGATATAGAAAAGCTTCAAAATAATATTTTTACTGGGTTTGAGCAAGCAACAAAAAGAAGAAATTCAATATTTCATATCCAGTCGCTAATTTCTTATTCGCTTTTATTGCTTATTACTAATTCTAAAAAAAAAGCGTCATTAATTATATTTTTAGTTGTATTATTAATGAAAGAAAAAAAACTCAAACCAACTCATGAAGGCATAAACCAACTGTTGTATTATATGAAATTAAGCTATAGTAATTTCTTTGCATTATTTTCATTATATTTTGATTATGCTATCTCATATGAAGAGTTTTTTCTAGAAAAAGCATCTATTCTTGAAATTGGCATCTCAAGACAATCATTGGGGGCTCAACTTAATAGAGCGCATTATATATTTGATAGTATGTATAAACTCAACGAACAAAATATCTATTTTATAAAAATTGATGAAATTATTGAATTACTAGATTAATGGAGTGTTATATATGAATTCATTTGACTATAAATTATCAGAAATTTGGAATAACATACATCCTACAGAGAAAATACCACCTGAACGATTTTGGGAAATATGTAGAGAATTAAGCTGTCATCGAATCCTTCAATTTGATAGAGGAACTGTTGGAACTATGAGTTTGGGTCCTTTTAAAATTGCAACAAGTTTAGACAAAGATAAAGAAAAAATTCTAACAATATTTGCTGAAAATATTTTTCCAATTTTTGTTACGGAGACAATCAATTTAACATTTAATGAAGCATATCTTTTATATTTTATACCAATGTTTAAAATTTTAATATACATTTTAGACAATAGTTTTCTTATAGAAAGTCCTCTTCAATGGAGTATTTTAATCTATGTAAAACAAGCAAATGAAAAAAACTATTATCCGACAATATCTGAAATTATTAATGCTTTTAATGATCGTTGGAATATTATGGATATAGAATATTCTATTAACAGTTTGTTTGAAATAGAAAATTATCTTGGAAGTTCAAAAGCGATTCTTAATATAGATAACCATCAAAGACTTCACAGTTTAGTTTAACTTTATAGATTTTTAGGATTAACTTAATTAATCTATGTTGTAAAAATCATCACAACCTTTTTCTGATAATTGAATATTCTGTACTGTTTTGTATGAAAAAGATATTCAATGATAGCATTTACGATTATTAGTAACTTTTAGTAGTGAAAAATAACTTGTAATGATCACCCACCCATTGAATGTAGGTGGGTGATATGTTTAATACATAGGAACGCCGTAACCATAAATATCAGCTGAGCCAATAAGGTATTTATTTCTCCTAACCATATTGCCTGAGTTTCCCTCAATAGTGTAAATATATTCGCTGTCAACACTTTCTACAATACCTGTATGGTCACAAATGCCGTCACGGACACCCGCACCATCTGCCCAATCAAAGAAGATAATATCACCTTGTCGGGGAATATAGAAATTGTCTTTCCACAGACTACGGCTTTTAAACCATTCAATACCTACGGCACAGCTTGCATATTTGGGAATAATTCCTGTTTCAATATATCCGCATTGGTCGGCGCACCAAGAAACAAAGCATGCGCACCATTCTACACGGCTATCAAAGCCGTACCACGACCAATAGGGAGTACCGTCGAAATTTCCTATTTGCGTTCGAGCAACGTCAGAAATACTACTGCTGTTAAATGTTCCATAAATAACAGCTGACCATAAATCTGCATTTTCGGGCGCAAGCAGAGCTGTCAGTGCATCATTTTGTTCCTTTGAAAAGCCATATTGTGATGCCATTTCAACTGCGGTTTTGTGAGTGGAGGTGATGTAGAGAAAACTCTGTTCCTCTTCCGTTTCTGTTTGGATAATATTGCCGTTGCCGTCATCTGTTTCGGTAATAACGGTGACAGTTTTCGTTTCTGTTTCGTAGGAAATAATGTTCATTTCCCAAAATATTGAGGATAATATATCTATTTTGTTTTCATCAAGAGTTGCAACCTCTTGGGGGTTAGTTTCATCATAATTAACTATGACAGCATAGACGGAAAGTACCTCATTCCAAACAGCCCTTGAACCTGCCATTTCCACATTGTCAACAGGATTACTTGAAATAATATCGCTGATTTTAGTTGCATATTCGGTATCGATATTTTGTATAACCGTTGGCATTGTTAAATTGTTATCCTCGTTGTGTTGCGTAAGAAATACAGCAAAGCAGGAACAGAGAACTATCGCTAAAATTATTATGAGAATTGCGAGTACAGCTACCCAACCACCCGCCACAATTGCCGCCACAAGTTCGTTAATTATATCCACCGCAACCTTAACCGCTACTTTAACCACCTCAATTGTAGCCTTTGCAGTAACCTTTGTCCCTTCGTAAACAGCTTTAGCGACATTCTTTGCGGCTGTGTAGGAGGTTTTACTTACTTTAGAGGTGGTTTTAACTGCTGTATTTGCCGTTTTCACGGTATTTTTTGCTGTCTTAATAGAGCTTTGAATAGATTTTAAGCTCTTCTTTACGGCATCTTTGGAGGTCTTTATGGTCTGTTTTGCAGTTTTAACGCTTGCTTTGGTTTTTTCTTTCGCTTGAATACTTCTGCCTACGGCACGATATGACCGATATGGGGAGCGTATCAAAGCAGAAGATGATTTAACAACAGAATCTACTGCTTTCTTGCCCGCATACAGTTCACCGCTTTGCAAAAGATTTGCAGGAGCGTTGTCGGGAGCTACTTTGTCCGCATTATCTAAAGTAGATTTTTTAAATTCATCGCCGGTACGGACGGAACGGTCAAAGGTCTTGACCGTTCCGTTGAAAGTTTTAACAGTTCCCGATTTAACTATCCTTGTTTTAATATCGGGCATTAAAATCACCCCACACTATTATAAATTGCTTCATTGGGCTTTGTGGTTAAGAGTTTGTAAATGAGCGTATCAGAGGGAATATCATTCTCAAACGGAATAATCTCACCACCGAATTTAATCAGCCCTGAACCCTCTTTTGCATATGTTATATATTCCTGCAAATTTTCTGAAATTCCCAAAAGTTCAGAGAGCTGTACGCAGTCCATGGGCGACTGTGTGAGCATAATAATAAGCTCACTTGTGTTAAGAATCGCCCTGCCGTTAGGGGAACGGAGTAAATCTTCAACGTTTTGCGTAATACCCATATAGTCGCAACCGTATTTTCTTCCCCGTTTCCACGATTTATAAAAGAACTCTGATGTAAATTCTTTTTGTAACATCATATAGAACTCGTCATTGATAATACTTGTTAAAATACCCTTGCTACGACTGTTAATCATACGGTTTTGAATATGGTCAAATAAAACAATCATAGCGACGTTTTTCAAGTTTTCGTCCAAATCGTTAATATCAAAGCAAATAACACGATTTTTAATATCAACATTGGTTCTTTGAGAGAATATAGACAAAGTGCCTGTGGCGTACAACTCAATGCCTAAAGCAAGTTGCTGAGCTTCGTCCTCGGGCTGTTCCTTCAAGCTCGTATAGAAATCCTTTAATGTAGGTGCGTCTCCTATACAACCGCCTTTGACATAATCTCTTAATGTTAATTCTGTGCAACGGTCAATAAGGGACTTTTCTTTCGGGCCGAGTACTTGCGGATAAAGAATCTGTTCGCAGAGAGAAAGCATAAACTCAGCTTTAGCCGTAATAGGATTGTCTGATTGCTCATACCCTGTGGAAATATCAAGAGGATTAATATGAGTACCGCTGTTACGGGAAAGGATGATAACTTCACCGCCGAGAGCATTTACAAGGGGAGCATATTCACGCTCAGGGTCAATGATGATTATTTCGTGGTTATCTTCCCTTGAGGATAAAACTTTACTCAGTGATATCCATTTTCCTGTAAAGGATTTACCTCCGCCGGGCATACCCAACAAAATACTGTTCTGTGACTTATGCTGTTGAGGATTTAATATTATGAGGTTCTTTGATAACTGATTTTGACCGAAACAAAAACCGCCCGCTTCTTGAATTTCACTTGATTTAAAGGGCATAAATCCTGCTACACCCTCTGTTGTGAGAGTCATAATATCCTCAATACGGCGAACACCGAGAGGGAGTGCCGTGTTTAAGCCGTCAAGCTGTTGCCAACGAAGTATATCCATTTTGCACTGCGCCGTTCGGGCTGATACCATAAGACTTTCCGTGTATTCTTCAAGTTCTTCTTTACTATCGGCAAAATGAACCATAGTAACCACTGCATACATTAAATGCTGGTCACGCTCTGTAAGGTCTGTGAGATACTCTTGAGCTTGCTCTCGCTGTTGCTTCATATCATAGGTCGGTTCTGCCGCAAAGTTTTTATTGTTATATTGCTTTTGATAGTATTTAGCTATGTTCTGCTCAACATTTGCGGCACGGTTTTCAGCTTCTCTCACAGCTTCGTCTGTCGGAACAGGAATAATATCCATAGACCAAATCAGAGGACTGTTTAGGTCACAGAGGTCATTGACTATTGAGTCTTTTAAATATGTGGGATAACTGTGGAGTACCAACGCTCTGCCGTAAACAGAGCCGAGTTTAAAGTAATCTGATTCAAACTCCATACTTTCAGGAGCTATGTAGTTCTTCGCCGATGAGCCGTGCTTGAGTGTTTGCGTTAAATCAAACGGAGGTTCGTTATCCTTGTCGCTTCGATATATTGTTCTCAGCAATTCAAGGCGTTCCTTACCGTTAAGCGGATGACAGGAACTGCCCAATTTTAAAAGCAAGGATTTTAAATTTGATGATGTGCGAAGGAAAAACGCTTTAGCAGCTTCGTAATCTTTTTTATTAACGGAAATGGTGATATATACCTCTTGTATCATACCGTTTCCTTGGCTTGCCTTTTGCATAAGAATTTTGTTGTAATCCTTTTGCAGTTCGGCATACTGTGGATTTGTGCTGTGCGCCAAAAATCGGTCAAAATTTTCCGAATTGATTTTGTGCTTGATAACGCTTAATTTGGCAGTTGACCCCGGGTCTATGGAATTTAGCACTGCCGACCAAGCGAAAAAGACTTGCTTTTGCATTTCTTCAGATAAATTGAGATATGCAATATCCCTTATTTGAAATGTAGCGGAAAATTTATTATTGTATTTTTTCCCTTTCTGAACAAGGAAAATGCCGTCCTCATAAAATATATCAAGCGGAATAGACGCTTGCACCGATTTAATTGCCTTAAGAGCCTGTTTATCATTTGCTCTTACATTTTTTATTGTTTTAGTCAAGGCGTTGTGCCTCCTTTCTCTCTGCTTCTTCTATTTTTCCTTTATCACGGTTATATAAATCATTTTCAAGCTTTGATATTAGCGTTTTGGGACACAAGAAAAAATAGCGTAGCCATACGCATACAAGTTGTTCAAATGTTAAGCCGTGGTAGCTTACAAAGCCCAAGGCACCGAGTGGGAGCACCACCGCCATTGCGAGCCAACCGCAAAGCTCTGTGTTTAAATCGTTTTTAGATGAAATAAAATAGGTCAGGGTGCCGAGGGCTATGCCAAGTCCGCCGAACACAGCTTGACGAAAGGTAAGTCCGAAAGCAACCCTTGACTCCATTTTCTGTAAATCTTTATTTAAGCGAATTTCCATAAATCTATCTCCTTATAAACTAAAGAATTCTTTTACAAGCCTATCAGAGCCTTTAATCATAATTACAAGTATCAGCATCTGCATTGAAACCTCAAGCACATAATTAAACACCATAGCTCCTGCCGTAGTAGCGGAAGAAGCAGGCGGACTTGTAGCAAACGCCGAAAAAATAAGGCAGGAAATGACAATTAAAACGCCACGCAAACACTCGCCGATATATGATTTCATAAAATTATTTCCGATATATTCCGTTTTTTCCGATGCCAATCCTGCAAGTGGAATAGGTGAAATGGCGGCTAACAGGAAAATTTTAAAAAATCTGCCGTAAACTAATACAATGATAATTAATGACAATGCTCCAATTAAAAATTGCCCCATCAGAGCACTCGCCCATGCGCCTATTGATGCCCACCAATCAGCCTCTTCGAGGGCTGTTTTAATTTCGGCAGGAATTTCAAAGTTAATAGCCGTAGTTGTAGTTTGAATTTTCATCATAATGCCTTGAATAAGTTGTAAAATATACAGCAATATGTTCATTGCATTAACAACAAAAAATGATGCAAGAAAAGGGCGTACAAAAGAAAGGGCTATGGTTTTAGGATTTCTAAAAATATCTCGGTAATCAATACCTGCCATAAACAAGCCGTAAAAGAAGAAAATAATAACAAGGGATACGCCAATTCCTTGGAGGATAGTGAGGATATTCCCCACTATCTCCCAAATAGCACCGCCTTGAAATTCCTCAGGAGAGGTTGTTAATATTGTGAAAATTTCATTATATTTACTAACCCAAAATTCAAGGGCTGATTTTAAATGCTCATATGCTTGATTAGCCATTCCCGACATATCGCATCACCTCCGTAATTGATTTTGGAGTGCATTAGTATGTAACTCCTGCATAGGCTAAAATCTCTTTTGCAAAAACAATAAGTAAGCCTGATGCCACTAAGGTAATACCTCTCAACCGTCCTGCGCCGTCGTGAGCTTGCCAAGCAACGGCAAATTCAACAATTCCCCATACGGTAAACACAACGCCTACTAATCGGACTATTAAGAAAACGAGGTCAACAATTTTAGTAAACGAGTCGATAACCTCATCGCCGTCCTCGGCAAATACAGGAAGAATGCAAGTCGATAAAATAAAAAGAGCAGTCAGTAAAACTGAAACTACTCTACGCACCTTGTTGATTCTTGTTTGATTAAGTTTTAAGTTTTTCATAATAAAAATCCTTTCAATTAAAAGTTATTTAGATATTCTTCAAACTCGTCAGAGTCGAATGTGTACTCATCAACAATCTCGGCTATATCAACATTCCAAATATTAGAAGCCGTACCGTTAATGTTAATTTCAACCGTTGGCTGAACTTTCATTTTGCCAACGGCAGTTGCTGTAAAGATGTTCTCTGCGGAAGGAACTTCATTGGGAGCAGTAACCGTCTGCTTTGCCTTAATGCGGTCTGCACGAAGAGGGATATCATATTTCATAGATTTATTCCCTCTAATAGCCGTGTCTTTTGCTTTTTTGTACTTGAATACATTGATTTTCTTATCAGCTAAAGGCGGACTGCCTTTAATGAATAATAACGCTGTTTCATAATCTAACTGACGGACTTCATCAGAAGCGAGAAGCTCACGCCCGGTAAACTGATAGTTTTTAGAAGAGTCACCGTGCATACCGTATCTTCGACCGAAGTGTAGAGTGTCAATTGTTTCTTTACCAAGTTCTTCAGATATGTATTTGTTATTGGATTGACCGTTAGAACCAAGATAAAAGAATGCATCGCATTGACCGATATAATTTTCCCATCCCTCTTTGTACTTTTCTTTCAATTGTGCAAGAGTTTGAAGAATTATGGAGCACCCTATATTTCGACCTCGACAAGTACCTAATATATGTACAAAGTCATCAGGAACGTGCACATTTGCGAATTCATCCATTATGAAGTGAACAAACCTAGGCAGACGTCCTTCATATTTGTCATCTGCAATATCATAGAGAACTTGAAATATCTGAATGTAAAGTATCGCAATAATGAAGTTATAGCTTGTATCATTATCAGGAATAACACAGTAAAGCGCCATTTTCTCTGACGCCAACTTTTCAAGCTCAAGCTCATCACCCGACATCATATCCGCAACCGACGCAATCTCAAATTTTTGCAGACGTGCTAATAAAGTAATCTGAACAGACTGAAGTGTTTTTCCCGCTCCGCTTGTAGCATTCTTATAATATCGCACACAAATGTGGTCGGGGTAATATTGCTCTATTCCTTCAAAAAGCAAATCTAAAGGAGATTTAGCAGTGTCATCTTCGCTGTTTTCAATACGTCCTGCACGAATTAGGTTCATAAGGTATGGAAAGTTTTTTTCCTCGGGCGAACCGAAATAGTAGAGAAGGTACATTAAAGCCGATAGCAGCATCTTTCCTGCTTCGTCCCAAAAAGGGTCCAAAGTTTGAGAGTTTGGTGCCGTTGTAGCTTTGTAAATTGCTGTGACAATTTTTTGAATATCGTCCTCTGCTTGATTAGGATTGATATATGTAAAAGGATTGTATCTCCACGAGCATTTGGGATGTTTTAAATTCAACACCTTAACCGTGTATCCGTGTTTCTGCATATATTTTGCCGTGTTTCTGCAAACCTCACCCTTTGGGTCAAGAACAATATAGTTTGCACTTGCTTCAAGCAAGTTCGGATATACAAAGCCTGTGGTTTTTCTCGAACCCGGACCGCCGATAATAATGGTGTTATAGTTTCGGTTATGTTTATACACATCCTCTTGGGCAACACTCAATGCAAAATTTTTCGTGTATACAATGCGCTCGGGAGATTTAGAGTTGAACTCTTTACGCATAGCCCTAATATCCGCATAATCAGCCGAACCGTTTTCAACACCGCTTCGGTGCGTGCGCCGTTTCATTGAAAAAAGAATTAAGCCTGCAAGGGTATAAATCGCAAGGCACACAAGTATTGTGGGAAGTGTGTATTCAGCCCATATTAAATTGGCAGGAGTAAAAGAGATATTTTTAAAATTTGCAATAAGCTCTGGCAACCCATCTTGCGCATACGGTGCTATCGCAATTGCAAAATAGATAACAAAAACCGCCATAATTGCATACGCAATATACAGCGGTCTGTTTCGTGCCTTTTTACTTAATAAGGTCATAGACATCTCTCCTTATACACAAATCGGCGGTTTCATTTGGCTTTTATTGTGTTCATTAAGCTTATTATTGAGCCTAAATGCCATATCGTGTGATATTTCCAAGCAATCGTTCAGAACGGCACGGAAAACTGCCACATCAGGATAGCGCTCGGGGGCTTTTGATAAATCAAAACTGAAATTTGAAACATCAACCCCTGAATAACGGCAGAGAAGGTACGAAATAACTCCTGCTTCAAAGGTGTGATTTTTGCGGTTAAATGTTGAACCTAAACGCTGATGAAATAACCCCATAGCAATTTCATAGGCTACTCGTGAGAACCAATTTTCACGGGAAAGGCTACGAATGATGATTGTTTTTGTTTCGGGGATGTACTTAACGCCCGTTTCTTCTGATATGTTTTCATCTTCGTGTATGAGTTTTTTCACATCCCACACAAGACAACGAACCTTTGAACTGTTGCAAAGGGCAAGGTTTTTGGTATTTTCAATGTCGTTGGTGCCTAAAAATACTTTAACAGGACGAGCCGCCTTCATCACATTTCGTGCATATTCGGGATTATTGGTCTGAGATGCGTCAAATCCTTTAACAATCTTGAATTTCATCCGTAATTCACCTGTTTCATCATCTGTATAATAGCCGTCCTGGACGAATTGATAAATACCCCTTGGATAATAACCGTTAGCATCTTTAGGAACGGTAATGTTGCGTTTCCCCCATTCGCTAATAGTGTTGATGGCGGTTAAGTTGGGGTCGGCATCAGGAATTTGAGCTTGCAGTAGCAAAGTATTACTGACCGTTGTTGCCGAATGTGCGGCAAGCAAATCAAGAAAATGTGCAAACAGTTTTTCGCTTTTCATAATTTTCTGCGTTTGTTCATCAAGCATTGCATAAGCTTCTTTTGTCTGCTTTTGCATTTTCTCTTTGTATTGCTGTGTAGATAATTGGTCTGCCATTATTTAACACCTCCCATTTTTGGAGTAGAAACCGTTGAAGCAGTTTTTATTGGCTTTTGAGGAGCACAGGCATTGTTCCACTTGCCTGATACACTAATTTCATTGCCTGTCATTTTTCGCTTTAAATTGCCGTTTTTATCCACAATATCATAGGACTTATTAGGCTTAAGGTCTGCGGTTATCGCTTGACCGCCGTTAGCGTTAGTTGAAACTATATCCTCGCGGGGGACTACAAGCCTTTCGGATTTTTTTGTGCCCGGAATGGTTAAAACTACGCTGTCCTTGTTTTCAGATACAAATAAGGAATCCTTGTCGGCAGAAATAGGGATTAAATCACCGTTGCGCCGTGCGGCCACAGTTTTAGCATCATCAAGATTGCTGTCGATATTTTTATTTGGATTAAAAATCATATCGTATGGACTGTTGGACTGAGAGCCTTTTGAGTTCTGCTCCGATTGAGCCAAAGGGTCGCTCGGAGCAAGCGTGGGGTTTTCGGTGTTGTTAACCGTAATACCGTTCTCTGATATGTTAACTTCCACCCCCTGTGTACCGCTGTTATTAAGCGCCTGTTCGTATTCCTCGGCGGATAGTTCCTCGACGCTCAAATCATAAGGTTCAACGGATGCAATTCCTTGGTTCTCACAACAACGAATAAAGCGTTCCGCATCTTCTTTACGCACGGAAATTTCAATTATACCGTTCTCTTTCATATCCTTAGTGGATTTATATTGCATATACGGAATATGCAGTCTTTTCAGCTCGGGCTTAATCTTGTCAAAATCTGCTTTTGATAGAGGAAATATTGACGAAGCTACAAAACTGTCAATGAATTTTCTGCTGTTTATTCTTCCTCCAAGCTTTTTATGACCGATAGAGCTTTCAATGGTCCATTTTCCTAAAGCACAAATCAATGAAAGACCTTTGGTAACCATTGCTCCACCGAGCTTTAAAAAATATTCTGTTCCTTCAAAAAAGACTCTTACTACAATATCTGTTGCTTCTGCTTCTGCTGGCATTAAAATCAATCCTTTCTTAGTTTATTGCCGTTTACGGCAAAATTATTGGTTTGGCGACTATCGGAGTGTGTTCTTTTAGAAATACTTTTTACCTCCTCATATGAAAGCTGTTTGTTTGACTTTTGGACTTTCTTGGAACGTTCATAAATTCGCTCACAGGCTCTCAGCTCCTTTCTTTGATTTTCTGTAATCTTGGTAATATTACCAATTTCTTTATTTATTTCCGCAAGCTCTTGGGGAGAGCTACAAGCAGACAATTTAATTCTTAAATCCTGCCGCTTATCCAATAGTGCACTTCTGTTCTCTTTGAGAAATAAATACACATCAGCCAACTGTGATACATCATCAATGGAATATTTTGAAAGTAACATAAGGTCTGCGGCAAAATCATCAAGTAATTTCATATCGCGGCGTGCATCCATCGGCATTTTGCGTTGGTAGTTTGCAGAGGCTTTTGATAATCTTCGCAAGCGGTATAAATACGAATAGTAAAGACCACGAAATCCACTACGCCGTTTGAATATAGGAAATACACCTCGATAACGAACAGTCTGATGTGGCTTACTGTAAAAAAGAGTTTTTGTAGGCTGTAACGGTAAAGACCGTCTCGAGTAGAGTATTCGCTGTGTAATATCTTCCTCTGTATAGCCATTACCAAGTTTGTAAAAGCGGAAATTAGTATTTGTGCCCGGTGGAGATATGCTCAAGTACTTCCTGCCACGATTTACAGTGTAGCCCTGTTCTGATAATCTTTCCAAAAGCTCTTTAAAAGTGGATACGGTGGGAATGAGAGCGTCTATATCCTTTCTTATTTCGCCACGCCAAGTAAATCCGCCGTTTTTATCAATAACCCATTCAGCATAGGATTTATCCTTTCCTTTTGGATTAGTGATAACGGACAGTTTATGCTCACGGCATATACGGTCATTTTCAGAACGCATTTTTCTAATAAAGTCGTGGTCTGTTTGTAGTTTCTTGCCGTCAAGAGAATTAACGGCATTTACGCCCAAGTGATTGTGCAAGTGTCCTCGGTCAAGGTGAGTACCGACGACAACCTGATACCCTAAATCACCGAACAAGGCTTTTGCTAATTCCATACCACACTGATGTGCTTCTTCGGGTGTGACTTCATTTGGCGCAAACGACTGTATAAAATGATAGGCAAGGTTGCCACTGTTTTTATTCCATCTATCACGAACTGCTTTAAATTGTTCTGATGTTCCTATAGTGGAGCAATTTATGGAGTCCACATAAAGGGCTTTTTCATCACAAGTCTTTTCGGGGTTCATAATATATGTAATCAGTGAGGAAACAGAGTGATGTGTCTTGGGAGGATTAGGTAATCGTTTAGTAACAGCCAAATGCTCACTCCCTTCGCTCTAAAAAATCTTTCATAATGTTTTCAAATTTTGTAACCGACTCTGAAAACAGCTTTACATTTATAATCCCCATTGAGTGTGCGCGTCGGGAAATCTGATTAAGGTTATTGCCGATAGCATAAAGCTGATTTGCAATGTCCCTGTCAAGTTCTGTGACTTCTTTAACCCGTGGTGTTTTTTCGCAAATCAGTTTGCGTAAATATCCCTCGGCGGTTAGTCCCGTCAGTTCAAGATTATGTATGAAAAAATCATATTCCTCGTCGCTCAATCTTACTTGCACTCTATGGGTTCGGTTTCTCTTTTCATTCGCCATATTTTATCTCCTTTAATTTTTTAAAAAACGGTTTAAGTTTTTTGTTTTCACTTGGCTTTTCGTTTTTTGCAATGAGTAACAATCCTATTCGAAAAATTTCCGATTGCGAAAGTCCGCTTTCTTCCGAAATGTAAGCCACAATTTGTGCTTCTCTTTCTGAAAGCCTAATTAAAAATTTTTTATTTTTTTTGCTGTTCATTTTTTCACACCTCCTAAAAAAGTTGAGAGAAAAATCGTATCGAAATCGCAAGAAAAAATCAGCAAGAAAATTTTTTGCCATTTCTTCCCATTTTTCTATTCGTAATAAGTTTTAAGTCGTGGCAAGCAAGGGGTTTGGGTGACCAAACCCCGAAAGCTTGTTAGGGGACACCCCTAAAACCCCCGACCAAATGCAAAAATTTTTGTAAAAATTTTGCCGTAAATTCACATTTTACTCACTCAAATTTTGCGTTTTACTCACCGCAAAAAATCAAAACTTAACATCAACTTTTCGGCTGTTCCCTTGCTTGTTTTTTTCATTTTGCAAGCGTTTAAAACCGTCATTTACTTTAACAGTTTTGCGGATTTCTTCGCCGAAAATTTGCTCAAAGACTTTAAGATTTTTCCCAAAAGTAGTTAAGTGACACACACCTTTTTTGTAATAACAAGAGTGTGCAAGACGGTGAATTGTATCGTTGCTCGAATAGTATTCGTGAGTGTAATCTTTCTCCGAAAGTTGAAAAATAACAAGGTGTTCGCCTTGCTTTTTTGCGTATCTGCAGAGGTCAAAATAACTCTTTTTTGATAGCTTAACTGATAACTTTCCATCTAAAATATCTTTTAAATCCTGCTCTGGATTAAGCTTGAAAAGCGGTGTTTTTAAGAGGGAAATATCATCAACTGCACGGCGTAAGAGCTGACTTTTTTCGTTAATTTCCTTTGCACTTTCATTGATTTCGGGATTGCTTTTTACTGCATTGAAAGCAAAATTTTCTCCGCCGATTTCGGCACACAAGTTGTATTCCGAAAGCAGTTTTGCGTAATAATCATCACGGTTATTAAAGAGTTCAGGTAGTACATGACTCTTTAAAAAATTGTGATAGCCAACCTTATCACGCTCTCTAAACTCGTTCATTGTAATAAAATATTTCTTTTGAAAAGCTTCAACTTGTTCGGAATTATCAGTGTAAAGATTTATATCTACATCGGTTCTCGGTGCTGTCGGGTCACCTTCCGCAAGGCAGTTAATTGATAGATTTTTGCTCACCATATCAGGATAAACGCCGAGCTTTTTCCACTCGTAATCCCACAGCATATTACCTTTTCGTGTCTGCTTTTCGTGGCTGATGCCGTACCACTCGGCGAGTGTTTGCATAGCTGCTTTTCTCTCACAGCTTTCCATTTCCTGCACTAAATTTATAGTGTCACCACCTGCGCCACTGCCAAAATCGTACCAAGTGTTAGTTGGGTAAATATAACAGGATTTAGTGCGTTCAGAACGAATTTTGCATACAAATTTTTCACCGTTTTTTTCAACTTCAACATTGTAAATGTCTTGCAAAACTTGAACAACTGAAATAGATTTTAGTTGTTCAATATAATCATCGGGCATTATAAAATCACTCCTTGTATTAAATTGAAAAGTACTAAGATTTTTCGTTAAATCTCAGTACTTTCTTTAGGATTTAAATAAACTATTCTATATTTTTATTTAATCAGTGGTTTATTCTTGGCACGCTGTTTTCTTACGTTCGTTTGAATATTCTTTACACATATTTTCATAGCATCATAGGTGTATTTGCCGTAATAAATATTATTGTCATTAAGCAAATCAAGCACCTTTTTGTCTAACCGAGCTGACTGTTCACGGTCATGTATGCGACCTTCTTTTTCAAAGTGTGCCCCTCGTTGAACAAAAAGTGTAAAATTTTGTTGTGATTTAAACTGCCTAATTACCTCGTTTTCAAAAGCAGAATTTCGCTCTTTTAAATAAAGCAGACTAAGAATAATGGGAGAGTCTGTCACAACAACGTCCACTTTTCCCATCAAACATTGTACGCGATGATTTTGCTTTTCGTATAACTGTCTCTGATGCTCAAGTGTACCGTCAAGCAAATCGGTGCGCCCTTCCCACACATACTCTTTGGCAACCTCTGGAACATACTCAACAACTAAACCAGCTTTTTTTAATTCAGCAGCTATTTCCCAAGCGCATGTTGTTTTCCCTGCTCCTGGTCCTGCAACAAGATTTACTACTACTGTATTGTGTTTCATTTTTTACCTCCTGTAGGTATGAAGGCACCGCCTGATTTTCTAAAAACCAAGAGGTGCCTATTATAAGTTTTTAAAATTTTAAATTGTTTTTGTATCGTGGTTTTTACTGCCACGGTTGATAGGCTCTAATTCGTCGGGAGCGTCGTCACTAATAACTATTCTTTCACTTGAATTGGTATTTAGAATAGCGTTTATCTCATTAAGACGAGCACTCTTTTCTTGTAATTCCTGCTCCTTGTCAAAAGACTTTTGGATTTCCTCTTTAGCGGTTTCCAACTGCCCATTGACACGGTCAAGCTCATTTTTCGTATTGCTTAAACGCTCTCCGATATTGTCAATAAGGTTATCAATTCGAGTGATGTTTCCTATGTCACTTTCGCCTAAAAAAGTGCTGTGGGTAGCCTTGCCCACAAGTGATAATTTCAAAGAAAAGCCATCAAGAAAGATAAACATTTCAAAACCACGATAACTGCCGATATGTAATTTTTCATTGGGCTTTATATACTTTGCCATTTCAAGAATATGGCTACCTGCAGACTCCTTTTCTTTGTGGAATGTACCGTCAACCGTCATTCCTACAAAACTGTTTTCCGTCCCTTTAGGGTGAGCTTTTGCCGTTTCTAAATCACTCTCAAGCTTTGGAATTGACTCATTAAGCACTGCAATAAGCTGTGGAAAATACTTTGTAATTTTATCCTCAAGAACATATTGGGCGGACATGAAATTGGATTTTAACAAGCGTAATCTTTGTACTTGAATATCTAAATCCATCTTTTCCTTTATGAGAGGATTACCCGTCGCAAGCATTTTAATCTCGGCATAGGACAGTACACTTTCATCAATATCTTCACAGGAACGGGCAGGACTTTTGCTCGTAAAAATCTGTGAAATGAATTTCTGCTTATTCTCCACAAGCTGATAGAGGTATGCATCGAAAGTGCCCTTTGTGACATATCTGAATAGTTTAACAGCGGGATTTTCATTGTGTTGGCGGATAATTCTGCCTGCCCTTTGTTCGAGGTCAGAGGGACGCCAAGGACAATCCAAATCGTGCAATGCAATTAGTTTATCCTGCACGTTTGTACCCGCACCCATTTTGGGAGTTGAGCCAAGCAATACACGAACAGCGCCGTTGCAAACCTTTTTAAATAAAGTAGCTTTTTGTGCTTTCGTTTTTGCATTGTGGATAAACTCTATTTCATTTTCGGGGATGCCACGAGATACAAGCTTGTCACGTACATCAGTATATACTGAAAATTCCTCATCACTTTTCGGTGTGGAAAGGTCGCAAAAAACAAGCTGTGTGGACTTTTTGTTCTGTGTTTCCTGCCAAGTATTAAAGATGTTTTCTACACAGGAATTTACCTTGCTTTCGGAAGCATCAGGGAACTTTGGGTTTATTAACCTTTGGTCAAGGGCTAATTTACGTCCGTCATTGGTAATTTTCAGCATATTGTCTTCTTGCGGCTTCACAATACCTTTGCGAATTTTTTCGGCTCGTTCGCCAAGTTCGTCAACCAAACTTTTTTGTATTTCAGACGGCTCTGTTGATACCGTAATGTATTCGGCTTCGGGCACATCAAGGTTAAGCATATCTGCTGTTTTAATATCGGCAATCTCTTTAAACATTGCCATAAGCTCAGGTAAGTTATTAAAACGTGCAAATCGTTTTTTAGCCCGGTATCCTGTACCCTCAGGCTTTAATTCAATAGATGTTACCGTTTCGCCAAACATAGAAGCCCAGCTGTCAAAATAATGTAAATTGTTCTTCTCCAAGGTATCATATTGCAAGTACCTCTGTATTGTATAAAGCTCAACCATACTATTCGAAACAGGCGTTCCTGTGGCAAAAACAACTCCGCGGTTGTCCGTCAGCTCGTCAAGATACTGGCATTTCATAAAGAGGTCTGAACTCTTTTGAGCTTCGGTTTGGGATATGCCCGCAACATTTCGCATTTTGGTATAGAGAAAAAGATTTTTGTAATAATGGCTTTCATCAACGAAAAGTCTGTCAATACCGAGTTGTTCAAAGGTAACAACATCATCTTTTCTTGTTTGGGAGTTGAGCTTTTCAAGCTTATTTTGAATGCTCTTTTTGCTTCGAGCCATTTGCTTGACGGAAAATTTATCTGTTGTAGCCGCCATTCCTGCCACAATGTCATTGAGCTGACGTTGGAGCATTTCTCTTTGCCGTTCAATGCTAATTGGAATTTTCTCAAATTGAGAATGACCAATGATAACAGCATCGTAATCTCCTGTTGCAATTTTGCCGCAAAACCGTTTGCGGTTCTTTGTTTCAAAATCCTTTTCGGTTGCAACCAAAATATTTGCAGATGGATAAAGATTCATAAACTCATTAGCCCACTGCTCTGTAATGTGGTTCGGCACAACGAACATTGATTTATTGCAAAGCCCGAGACGTTTGCTCTCCATAGCCGCCGCAACCATTTCAAAGGTTTTTCCTGCACCAACGGCGTGAGCCAATAGTGTATTACCGCCGTAAAGGATATGCGCTACAGCGTTCTTTTGGTGCTGTTTTAAAGTGATTTCGGGGTTCATACCGCTAAACACTATATGACTGCCGTCATACTCACGGGGACGTATGCAATTATATTTTTCGTTGTACTTTTTACAAAGCTCGTTTCTGCGGACAGGGTCAGACCATATCCATTCTTTGAATTTTTCCTTAATGCCGTCTTGCTTTTCCTGTGCTATTTGAGTTTCGTTTTCATTAAGAACAGCTTTAACCTTGCCATCAGGCTGTTGGATATAGTCATAAACATGAACATCACGAAGATTTAATGTGTCTTCGATTATTTTGTAGGCGTTTATTCTTTCAGTACCGTAAATGTTTTTAGCATTTATGTTGTAACTGTCCATAGATTTATTTGAAACATTCCACTCGCCTGTATATTGAGAATAATTAACTTTAATATCCGATTGTAAATATATCGGCGTTTGGATTAGATTGTGAATGAAATCTTCATAAATCTCTGGAGGAATCCAAGTAGTTCCCAACTGTACGGAAATTTCGCTTGCAGTTAAATCTTTAGGCTGAACTTTCT
The DNA here is from genome assembly GCA_051881455.1 of Candidatus Fimenecus sp. GTDB lineage: Bacteria > Bacillota > Clostridia > Oscillospirales > Acutalibacteraceae > Fimenecus. The sequence continues at coordinate 34,745 of JBJEPX010000017.1, forward strand.
CTAAGGCTTCAACATTAACAGCAAAATCATTGGGAGATATTTCGGCTGCTTTCTGTGCCTGTGCAAGCTTTTTCCGCACATTCCCGGACAAATACTCGTCTGCCATGACGTACTTGTTATTTGTCCCCGAATTTTCATCATACATAGGGTTAAGGAATATAACGCCCTTTAAAGCTTCAAATATTTCCTTTTCCGTCTTTCCTGTAAGGGAACACATATACGGAATATCAATACACGCTTTTTCACCTATGGAAACAGCCAAAGCTTCGTTTGCAGTATCAACGGAATTAACCGCTATATGCGGCTTAATGGTTCTTTTGGTGAATATATCAGCCTTACCCGTATAAATATTGTCCTTATCAAATTTTTCAAGGGACAAAAGCAAAGGAAGGGAACTATCCTCGGCAAACAGGGATTTATTTGTTCGTGAATTGATTGTACCGTATTCCTTTGTGAAGCTATCATAGAGATTATTAAGCTTTGATTGCTCAAGCTTGATTTCTGCATCAGGATAGTTATCCCTTTGCAAGTCTAAAAGCCGACGGACACAATCACGGATTTCTATTAACCCTTTCATTCGTTCAAACTTATCATTTGAAATTTCTACGAGGGTCATTTCGGAGTTTTCACGGTAATAAATATCACCGTCAAAGAGCGTATATGAGAAATTTTTTACGCTTGGGTCAGCAGGAATCGTTGTCTTGCTGTCCGCTTCAATTTCCTCAAGAACTGTAAAATTGGTTATTTCTCCGTTAATATTTTGGACGGCTTTGTTGAGCTGTTCTTTAAGGGATACACCTTTAAACGGTGTGCAAGTGGCGCGGCTCTTGCCGAACTGGCTTGATACCATTTCCATTTTACCCAAAATCATTTCGGGGTGGTCTGCGAAATAACTGTTCATCTGAATACCGTTACCGTCTTTTGCTAAATGCACCCATTCGGGTTCAATATCCATAAGGCGGTCTCGTTTTTGCAGGATAATTATATCCGAAACAGCCGACGTTCCTGCGTTACCCTTAAATGTGTTGTTAGGCAAACGAATTGCCCCCAACAATTCGGCTCTCTGTGCTATGTATTTGCGCACTTTAGGGTTAGCCTTATCCATTGTCCCCATTGAGGTTAAAAGCACTAAAATGCCGCCTGCACGGACTTTATCAAGAGATTTTGCAAAAAAATAGTCGTGGATAAGGAAATTGTGCTTGTCATACCTAATATCAAGGACTTTAAAGTCTCCGAAAGGTACGTTTCCTATAACGGCATCAAAAAAATTATCTTTTAAATCTGCCTTTTCGAAAGGTTCAGCTTTAATTGAGGTTTTTTGATAAAGTTGTTGTGCGATGCCCGCCGATATACTGTCAATTTCAACGCCGAATATTTTACTGTTTTGCATATTTTCGGGTAACATTCCTATAAAGTTACCTACACCGCAGGACGGCTCTAAAATATTGCCCGATTGAAAGCCTAAACGCTCCATTATGTCATACACGGCCGTCACAACCTCTGTGGGCGTGTAGAAAGCACTCAAAACGCTGTCCTTGGCACTTTCATACTCTTGAGGTGAAAGCGCTGTATATAGCTCTGTAAACTCATTTGCCCACGCTTCGTTGTTTTCATCAAAGGCTTCGGGAATACCGCCCCAACCAACATATTTGGATAAGATAATCTGTTCTTCAGGAGTGGCAAAGCGGTTGTCGAACTCGCACTCTTTGAGTACTCGAATAGCTTCCATATTTCTGCGAAAGCGTTCTTTCTTTCCGACTTCCTCGATTTCGTGAGAAGCAAGATTGAAATTATGACGATCTGCCATCGGGATTTCAGGGTGCAGGTCAGTGAACGCCACACTTTCCTGCCTCGGCTTTGGAGTGGCGAGGGCAGTTGGCTTTTCCTTTTCGGCGGGCTCTTTGATAGACTCAGGTACCTTAACCGCAGACGGACGATGGGAAAGGAGTGCATTTTCCAAAATCGGAATTATAGCATTATATGCCGGATATTGTTTCAAGAAGTCAATTACTCCTCCATCACCATCTCCTATGTCTTGTCTTTCCGTAAATGTCGTGCCGTCAGGCATATTGACTGTAAACTTTGTTTTAGCATAACCTAAATATCCGCAATCGGGGTCATCAGCTTCAAATGCTAATTCAGAAGAGCCTCCATATTTATCTAAAACTTCTTGCCTTTTCTTTCGCCAATCAGCATCGGATGCTTTCATTAGTTCATCAAAATCCCTAACGCTGTATGTTTTTCCATCGTCAAAAGCTTCATGCTCTGACCATACGCAAGTAATTGTAGGCAATGTGTTTGCAAGATAAGGGCTCGGTGTCACATTAAATCCTTGAGGAGTAGGGTCAAGCTCAGTAGCCAAATCAACAGGAACTTCCTTGTTTTGCGAAACAAGTGTTACTGTTTTTCGCTCGCCGTTTTCAAGAAAGCAAACAGAAACATCAAGCCCTCTTTCTGTAAGCATATTAAGGTAAGTTTTGAGAACGTGTCGTGGTAAACCTACCATCGGAGCTCTTTCATTTCTGCTAATCTGTCTTGATGTCAGAACAAGTTCAAGTGCGCCTGCAACTATCTTTGCATCCTCGTCGTAGGCTTCAAAGAAATCTCCAACCTGATAAAACAAAATTTTATCAGAGTTTTCAGCTTTTTCAGAGAGATAATTACGATATAACGGATTGTATCTGTTGTCAGCAAAAGTGACACCTTTTTCTTTGCATAATTCTTTGAACTCATCAAGCAGTTTGTCATCAATTCCGAGAACAGAGCCGTCATCCTGAAAAACAAAGGCTTCATCAATCAGGAAAGCATAAACTTCAGTACCACTCCAAGTATTGTCATTATTCTTTGCGATTAGGATACCACCTTCATAAGTCAGGTCAATATCATCAATTTTCAAAGAAGAAAGAACATTGTATAACACTTTTGTTTCCTTAGTTTCAGGCTGAACAAAAGTTAATACAGGCTGTTCCATAGTTTTTTCCACTTCAATATTGGCATTATAACGATTTGGTAAATCCGTAACTTCTTCCGTTTTTACTTCCTCGGCTCGTTCAACTTCTTTAACAAGTCCTCCTTCAAGCCACTGCGGATACATTTCCTTTTCTTTAGGACTTAAATAACGGTCAAGTTTAATGAGTTCAGATATTCGCTTTTCAACATAATTCCACTTTAAGAGAACTCGTCTTTCGGGGACGCTGTAGTTGTCACAAATCTCAATGCCCTTACTGCTATGACTTTCCCAATAACCGCTTCCGGGAATTGCATCACCCCCACCGCCTAAACCATATTCATTTATTAAAAAGTTAATGTTATCTTCTTTTGACAGACTTTCGGTAAACTGTCGATATACTCGCATTTTACCTTCACTGAAGCTGCTGCCTTTGCCAAGAATATAGTCAATTGCGTTCTGTGGTAAAGGAAGAATGTCATCATTCACCTTTGTTCCTATGAATTCGAGCTGATTATCTACACCCGACACAAGAAGTGCCTGTGGCTCTATCCACTGTTCAAGCAATATCATACCAAAAACAGAGTTCTCAATCTGAAACCATTTTTCCCATGCTTCTCTTTCGGGGGTTTCTCTGTCACCACGCCAAAGTCTTATAGAATCGGCATAGGCATCAAAGCCTGCCTTAACTCCGTTTGAAAGAGTTGTTTCAAAGGGCACTGAATTAAAGAAGGACTTAATAAAATCGCTACGTTCTTTTTTATCAGAATGACTTCCATAGAACATAGCGATTTCTTCTACATTTGGAGTTAAAAAAGATTTAATTAACTCATTTTTTTCTTTGCTTTGGTAAAAATATTGAATGCCGTTCCAAGTGGCATCGAAATCGTGATGGCTCAACGGTAAATCAGTTACTTGAGGACTGTTTTCTCTGCTGTGCATCTGCTGTTGTTCATCATCACCACGGACAAGACTTCTGTTAATGTCATTTCGGGCAACAAAAAAAGCAGAAGATTTCTCTTCTGCTTTTCCTTTGAAAAATGATAATTGTTCCTCATAGGTTGTTAATGGCTCTTGTGTGTCGAGATTTAGGTGTAAATCACTTCTTCCATTACTATTTCTCTCGCCCGAGCGTAAATGTTGTTCATCTTCTGAACCCACAGCATTTGGTCTTGAGCTTTCAGTTTCTCGTTCACTCCCTCTTTCTTCGCCATATCCTCTACGAGCTTCTCTTCCATGTCCTTTGCTCTCTCCTGTACTTCCGCCAAGTGAGCTAACAGGGTGCAACTCAGATTGAGGTGAGCGTACAGTCCATAATTGTGTTCCTTCAGGTATCGCTCCCTCGCTCTGCCGTAAATTCCCAAGGTCACTTTGGGCTGTTGGGGCATTGCTATGTTCGGGAAATTGTAATCTCCGATTTTCGTGTAAGTGATTTTCATCTAAATAACCCCTTTCGGTTTTAGTGTCAGCTTCATTATATACTCTTTTTTCCTCGTTTGCAAATGTACGATTTTTAGAATCGTACATTTTTTCAGACTGTTGATACAAAGGTAATACTGTATCGGCTATTTCATTTAAAACAGTCATTGATATTTCCCTAATATTGTTACCGAAATTCATAATTAACAGATTATCACTGAAGAGGTTTATGTCTTTGAAAATATTATCAGGGAAATAATCATCGGCGTTAATATTCAGCCTTGTTAAGACTGCATACGCCGTACTGTTTATAAGCATTTTATTATATGTTAAAAAATTCTCATTACCGTTACTGTCAAGAAAATTACTTTCCGAGAGCAACTCTTTCAAATTTTCTTTGTTTTCTGAAAATAAAACGGCGGAAAGCTGTGAAATGGTTTTTAAAACCGCCGTTATAAGGTCTGCATGCGGTTGCGCTGTTCCGAAAGCTTCCGATATTCTTTTTACAACAACCTTTTCATATTCACTGCTCATTTCCCACAGAGGGACTGGTCGTGAAAATTCGGTTTCCAAGGTGTCAGAAATATCAAAATAACTTTCAAAATTCCCTTTCCTTACTAAGGATATTACATCTGCGCCTTGATTTACAATTCTTCCGAACTTATTCCACTGTTCAATGGAAAGAATTGCGGTGGCATTTGGCTTTTGTGCGTATAAAAGTATTTGGTCATCAATTTTCAGCTTGTAGTTTCGGCAAGCTGTCTTTAAAAACTCCTTCCATTTTTGCGGAGAGGAGATTATCTCTTGTAGGGTCTCTAAATATATTTTAGAGGCCCATTCAATTGTCCGTTCCATATTTGTATCTCCCTATATATTTTTTGGTCAACGGCTTTAAAAGCATTGCAGAATTAAAATTAGAATCTTCTTACGGTCAGTTTGTAGCGCCTGTGTCAAGCTCGGCGCCGACAATCTTTTTCACACTTATCACATTGAAAAAGTGCGTTGAAGTCGTTCATTCCAAAGCGCTTCAAGAATTGCATTGCCGGCGTCTGCTTTCTCGGAATCGGGATTTAAGCCATCTTGTTTTTTAATTTGATACAAGCTCAACATTAAATGTAACCGTGTCCGTATATACACCTGCATAATCGGGCTTGGAAACAAGTTTTGCATTAAATTCTTTTGATGCAAAATCTGTTGATTGCGGCACGGAAAGAACAGAGTCATTATTACTTAAAACACAATCATTTTGGTATAAAGAATACTCTAACACTATGTTTGTCTGTGATTTGTTCTTCAACTTACCCGAATATTCAACGGTTACATTAAGAGAGTCCCTTATGGATAGACGCACATCTGAAGCAGTAACTTGATATGGTATATCAGGCTCGGTATTATCCGTTGTTTCAACATACTCAGGAATTGATACAGTGTATTCGGAAATCATATAAATCTCGAAAACTAAATCGACATTCTGACCGTCATATGTTATGCTCAAAGGCAATCTTTCCTGCGTGAAGGTATAACCCTCAATCTCTTCGGGAACGACTATATATTCACCAATCGGAAGGATGCAAGAAGCAACTCCGTCAGTCATTGTATATGAAGCCACGAGAGAATTATCGGTTGAGTCAAATACATTAAACTTTGCTGAGCCTGTGTAGTCAGACTCAGTTTCATAGTTGTAAATGGAAGTGTTAACTGTACCGCCATCGACCAAAAGGTCAATGCTTATTGTGTCTTGGAAAGGTTCGGCAATAAACAGTTCATCCACAGGCTCATACCTGTTGGGTATTTCGCTCTTGAGAAGATAGAACTGCTTTTCGTGAAACTCTCCTATCGGGCACTGGGTTGTACCGTTGGCGACAGTGAAAAGTTTATTTTCCTGTTTTGGTACTACCAAAGCATCGGCTTCTTCAATAATCTGAGTATATATTTCAAATTCGCTTTCAGTCAGTGAAGCAGGGTCTATATATGAACAACAGTCCTGACCGTGTTCTTCATCACAATGAGTCGGAATAGAGGAGCTATCAGAAAAGTAGAGGAATTTACTTGTTTGCTTTTCACTTACCTCACCATTTGAAGTAGATTGCAACCAGTCAGAGCCTAATTCTCTCTTTTCATCAAGCATCGACATTACTGAATATGCAACCTCTCCCCCACAATTTGGGCAAGTAGTAACATCTTCCGAGTAAGGTGTATAGCATTGCTGGCAAGCATAAGTGGAAACGCTCACATTGAAGCTATACTCTCCGCATTGGAAATTCATAGGTTTTCCGACGACATCACAGTAATATAACGAACCTATCGTGCTTGTTAAAGAAGAAGGAGCATAAGTTTCCGATTTACCCGAAAGCCACACATCACTATACCCTGTTTCTTTTTTTACGGTTGCATAGCAAGTCTTTTCATCTGAAGAAACGATTTCGGCAAATCCTGCCGCATTAACAATCTTTTTGAAATACGGATTGCCTTCTGAAATAGAAATGGTTTCACTTGTGCCGAAAATTCCCCAAGCGTCAGTAAGATTTCCTTCTGCCGTAAATGTAAAATCGTTTAAAGAAGCATTGAATTCTTCATTGAAAAAAGCATCAAGCTCTTCATCGGTTGAAAAGCCACAGGAAATTTTAAAATACTGGCAAAAAGTATCTTTCAGTCCTTGTTCTGCATTTGGCGAAACATAGCCAAGATGTTCGACAGTATGTGGAACATATACAGAGTTTTTGTTTCCTTCGTTAAAAAAATATATGACAAGAGGAGATATGTTTTTAACCTCAACTCCGTTTATTGTTGCAGGGAAAACAAGAAGGTTGTTGTTTGTGCTACCATTAAACATTGACGGAATGAGCATCCCCTCGATTGTCTGTGTACTTTCATCAAAAAAAATGAAGTCATTGATATATGCTTCTTTAAACTCTTCAATGGTTGTAATATTTTTTGATGAAAGCCAGTCTGAACAACGGGACTCTGCATCAGCGTATATTTCTTTAATAAAACCGTCAAAGATAACCTCATCTGTTATTTTTGAATTATCATAATCAATTTCTAAACCGTCTTTGTCGGCAAATTTAAGAAATGAAGTAATGCCAAATGCAAGCAGGTCGTTGGCAGTAACCTCACTTCCAAATACAGCTTTTGCCCACGGAAACAGAAGTTCGTTCAAACAATCATCAATTAACTCAGGCGTTATATCGTCTTTACTGTTCACTTGAATAACAGGAGTGAATAATCTGTTGAAATGAAGGTATCCGTCGTTCCAAACATACTTTTCAACAACATCATCGGGGAGCACTGATTTAACTGAATTTTCAGTAAATTCAATGTCATAGGCATTTTGGAAAATAGCATACTGAATAACAGATGTTTCCGCAAGGTTAATATCTCCCTCAAAGCGCAAAGCTTTGACTATGGTGTTAGCTTCGTCGGTGACAACAACACCGTTTTGGCAAATTGAAGCAGGGATAGATAGGTATTCTTTTGCGGTAAGCAATTGATATGAAGTTCTTGAAACCGAATTGATTTTTATATAATCATTTTCGTCAAGCGTTTCCCAACAAGGAATTTTATATATCCGCCCTGTAATATTTTCAAATGTAAGCGAAACATCTTTATTGTCCTCTGTCGTTACAACAAAGTTTCTCAACTCGTTAACAATTTCTGTTGTGTCAGGAATAAAGGCGGCGTAATCAGGTAAAGCTCTTTGACAATGCAGATAATTAGGATTTGCAACTATATCTTGTATCGTCTGTAAAATGCCGTTACCTGCAAACGCGTTTAGCGAGTCATTTTCCATTGATAAATATAGGTGGTTTATATCAAGAATTGCCGCCGCTTTATCGTTTATGCCAGCGACTGCCGAATTTATGGGCTTTACATAAATAGATAATGTATGTCCATAACTGCCGTCTGAGCCAAAACAGTTAAGGTTAATGTTCCGAATATCGCAATAATTAGCACCTTGCGGTGCGAGGACAGGATAAATATATCCGTATTCACTTTCACTCATTAAAACATTATTAAATGTGAAATAGTCCTCGTTTTCACTTGATACGGAAATTGAAATTAAGGACGGTAAATACCCCAATGTTTCAATATTGACATAGTTAATATCGTCATCGCCGCGTGGGTCAAGCACTCTCTTTAAATTTTCTCCAAAGGAAATTGCTGTAAGCGCAGGGCAAAATTCAAAAATAGAGCAAAAGTCAAAAAGCTCTGTTGCTTGCCATAAAGTTGTCAACGATTGATAGTCTTCTGCAACACGGGAATAATTGCCGAAAATAAGTTCGTTGCGCGGCTCAGATATTCCTGTGATGTTGCATTGCACGGTGACTCCTTTAAGATTTTGGCAGTTCCCAAATGATGCATATGCAAGAGATGTTACGCTTTCGGGAATAACAATACTTTCAATAGAACTTTTAACAAATGCCATAATGCCGATTGCAGTAAGGGTATTAGGTAATTCAACAGATTTGATGTCTGTCATATAAAAAGCAACATCTTCAATTTTTTTTATACTTTTAAAGTCGATATTTTCAATAACAGCACCTGCAAAACAACCGCTGGGAATATAATCGCAGTTATCGCTCCAAACAATGTTCTTTATGTTTCTCTCTGCAAATGCAAAAGTATTAACATCAGTAACAGTGTCTGGCATTATATATTCTTCCATATCTTCCACAACAGCAACAAGCTGTGTTTTGTTATTTCTGTAAATCGCACCGTTTTCGTACTCGTATCCTTCAGGAAGATTGTAAGTGGTAAAGTTATTTAAAAACACCTTATTTAAGAAGATAGTCAAAAAGTCTGAAAATAAAGCTTTTTGTTCGAGCACCTTTTGTTCTGACATAGATGAGTAGTCTGTTGCATCTGTGATATTAAGCGTTTTAAGATTATAACAATCTTTAAAAAGCCTAATGCTCGTATATGAATATAAAAGATTTATCACTGCCACCATTATAACATTACTGCTATCAACTACGGTCTCATATCCGCCGTGCCTGTCTATCCACTCATACAGAGTATTCATATCAATGGTAAATGAGGCTACGGTTTCATTATTGTCAAAAATATGCGGATTAACAAGGTGAGAGGTTCCGAACGGTACGGTTATCTCATCAGGTGTTGTATCGGCAGAACTGTTGTAATCAAGAATATACGGAATATAAATACATTTTACCACACCGTTTTCCCATTTGAAAACGCCGAAACTCGCTTCTTCAATGCAAGCTGATATTTCTTCCGATGTGCCGATAGGTGTATATTCGTCAGCAAGCAAGCCTTCTTCAACAGCTTTTGATATTGCGTATTTACGAAGGTCCATTCCGTACTTTTCTTTAAAAAGTTCAAAATATTCTGTCGGTGAGCTCAATTTGATAACATTTTTATTTCCGCACTTTGGGCAAGAAACTGTGTCAGGGTCTGTGGTAAAACAGCAATCTTTACAAATCCAATGAAAATTGAACGGATAAGCATATGTAAAGCCATCTGACTCCGTATGTTCACACCATAATTCAAGTGGCTTTGTTGTAACAGATAAATCCGAATATTTAATTTCAGGTAATTCGGCATTTACATCTACTGTTACCCAATCTTGAGGAATAGCTTTATAGCTGTTGCCGTAAAGCTTACCCATATATCCTATTTTTGTATCAGGATTTTTCAGTATGACGGAGAAATTATTCGTGTGGGCAGTTGCGTACTGTAAAAAATCTATATAATTTACAGTCGAAGGTACGACTAATGAGCCGTTATCAATCAGCTTAAATGCGCTGTTGCCGATTTCTTTTAAGCCTTCGTGTAAAACTATATTTTTTATATCATTTTCCCAAAAAGCATAGTCGCCGATTTTTTCCACAGTCGCAGGAACTTCAACTTGTTCTATGCCAGCGTTCATAAACGCTCTGTTGCCGATAAAGCGAACAGTTTTTCCTGCAATCGTTTCGGGAATAATAACTGTTTTCAGCTTTTCGTAATCTTGGTTTGTGAAAACTGTGTTTTCTGTACCGTTAAGAATAGCAGTCGGAATTGTATCAATCATTCTCGTCTTATCATACTGCACAATTGTTTGTGTATCGAGGTCGAAAAGAAAACCGTTTTCCGTTACATAATTATTATGCGACTGTGCATAGAAATCTTCACACCGTTCTGCTCTTTCGTTTTCGTCGTTAAGCAACGGTGATACTGCAAAAGCAGGAACAATGCTTAAAAGTCCTATTACTGCCGACATAAACATTGATAAGATTTTCTTACCGTTTGCCATTGCAACCCTTCTCCTTCCTTTTAGTAATTATCAATTTGGCTATGATAATAATTAACACGGCAATAGCTATCAGACTAAAACAAAAAATACCGTTTTCAAGAGTCAAACTACTTGTGTTCGGAATATCCTCAGGCGGTTGAATTACAGTTTGAGGACGGTATTCATAATAGACTGTTGAGCTTGCCGCGCTTGCGCAAATTGCTGATATTGATGTGAAAAGAGTGGTTAAAAGCAAGGAAAAAATATATTTTATTTTTTTCATATCAAAGCTCCTTTGCTTTAATTTAAAAAAAGACAAGCTGAGTCAGCAACTTGTCTTTGAAATCAGAATGTATTAAATTGTGTTTGTTGTATGAAAATTAAGTCTTTAGCTTAGATTGAGCTGATTAAGCTACTGAGCAGGAAAATGTAACCGTGTCCGTATATACGCCTGCATAAATGGGAGCTTCGGTAAGAATTGAACCTACATTTGTATCAAATGTTTCGTAGGGTGTTCCTGCCGCTACTGCGAGAACCACATCGCCTGACGCAAAATCTGCGTCGTTGTTCTGCATTTTATATGCAAGGGTGGTTGTGCCGTCCTCACGGAGAAGCAGGTCGCCGCTGTATTCACAAGCAACTGAAAGTGTTTCAGCAGGAAGAAGCATTACATCTTTTGCGATTACTTTTTCTGTAACAGGTGTTTTGCTCATAGCCGCCGTTTGTATGTACTCAGGTACGATTACTGTGTACGTGCCTTCGACCACATCATCAATAGGGTCATCGGGGTCTTGAGGGTCTGTAATTTTGCCTTCTTTGTAATAAACGGTTGCGTCACCAGTCTTATTCTCATTCGTGAGAACGGCAGGAGCCGCAAAAGCACTTACGCACATTGTTGACACTATGCCGATTGCCATAGCAATAGCAAGAATTTTCTTAATTGAATTTTTCATTGGAATTACCTCATTTCAAAATTTTAAAGATTGTATATTTATGAATACAGGAAAAAATGCTGACTCAAATTTCCCTGTTATCACCGAGTATTTATTTACACATAATTGTTGTATTGAATTTACAAGAATTCATATCTCCACCCGTTTCAACATCTTTTGTTGTAATAAAAATGGTGGCATCATAGTTTCCTGCATCAAGCGGACGGTTAATATTGACTGAATAAATACCTTCCCCCGGGGGGACGAGTTGTGACTCATAAAGCACTTCTCCTGTTTCATCAAGCGTAATTGTAAATTGAAAATAGCACCGATTCTCCTTTGGATTGGTGAATGGTACAGAAATGTTCTCAGTCTGACCGGCAGGGACAGTCCATTTTGAAAAGCCGTTAATTTTGATGTTTCCGGCTTTTACTTTCTCACCGTCAACTTTATTACCGATATTTTCATCAATGTTTGGTATCCATTCACTTATCAAGTCGGGAATATCAGGGGTGTGGGGAATAAAGGAGTAAAGCCCGATTCCAAACAACAGCGCAAGAATAATAAGCGGTAGAACCGTTATTTTTTCAAGCGCCAGGAATATGTTATCTTCTTTGGTGAAAATATATCCCTTTACTCGGTGAAAGACTTTTGGTTTATAATGCACATCGAAATCAGTACCTTTAATTCCCACGCGGGCATCAACCGTATGTATTTCAGTATGACTCTCAGAGTTAATGAGAACCTTGTCACGGCTCTTTTTAAGCCGGAAATATCCCTCAATTCGGGGACTGTAAATATCAGGATTTTCTTTTTCGCCCTGCCTGATGTACTGTTTCATTTGCTTTTTTGAAAGATATGTAAAGAAGAATTCTTTTTCCTTCCCATTTTCTTTGATTACACACTTTTTCTGCTTGCATTCTTTATCCTCAGGAACAGGGCGATAATCAAAAAGTTTAAATTGTCTTTTTTCAGATTTCATTGTTTTCTCCTATTTTATTGGATTCTTTCTCATCGCTGTTAACACGCAAAATTTTTGTTTTCAGCCGACTACATATCACCAATGCTAAAGTCAGACTTATCGAAATGAGTCCACCCCCAAAAAGCCCTATGTAATAATTTTCCCTCCATGTGGATGACAAAGGCGGAAAACTTTGAACATCAGTATCTAATAGGGGCTGAACATCAGTAGAAAAAATACGGTCAGCCTGTACTAACAATCGGTGAGTATTTACTCCAAAAGGGGTGCAAGTTATAAGCGTACATCTATCCTTGCCTGGCTTAATGGTTAAAAACGATGTGTCACTCGGTTCAACCGTGTGAAGCTCTGTAACCTTATACACCAACTTTTCTCTTAAAATATGCAAATAAAAAAAGTCACCAACCTTTAATTGGTCAAGGTCGGAAAACAATCGTTTTCCAACCACGCCCGAATGTCCGGTTAGTACCGTGTGCGTTCCTGCTCCGCCGACAGGGAGTGATGAACCTATAAGGTGTCCTACACCGTTATTAAGGCTCTCAGCTCCCGTGCCGTGAAATATCGGCAAATACACATTTATTCTCGGTATTTCGATGTACCCCATAATTCCGTCACCGTTAATATTGAGAAGTTCGTTATAGTTAGCCTGAGCTTCTTTAATTGAGTCATTTTCAAAACGGATTGAATTTAACGACGCATTGTATTTTTGGGCAGCTTCCATTAGCCCATTAAGCATGTCATTATCCACCATTTCAACGGTTTCGTAATATTCGGCACGAATTTCGGAACAGTTTTTTTCTGTAATATAATTGCTAAAAAAGGGATATAAAAGTAATCCTAACGATAAAAGCATTGCAAAAATTGCTATTGAAAAAGACAGAATACGCTGTTTCTTAAATTTTGACATCACTAGGAATTTTCAACCTTACAAATTACTCTTCGTCTCTTTTGCGTTTTTTGCTGAAAAAAACGATGAGCGCTATGGAGCCTGTAAGAAGAACTCCCGCGAGTAAAGTTAACTTAAATACTCCCTCTGCACCTGTGAGAGGAATATTGAAACTCTTATGGTTGATTACCTTAAACGGAACAAGAGCGTTAAGAGAACCTTTATCGGCACTCATAGTGACTGCTTTTCCGTCAATAGAAGCTGTAGCAACAAGCTCTGTATTACCGCAAACGGTGCAGAATTCGCCATTCTGCTCAGAGGTGATAACAACCTTGATTGCTTTCTTCAAAAGGGTGTAACCATTATCTGTTTTAATTTCTGTTACAGTGTATTCGTCATCTTCAAGTCCCTTGATGATGATTTTACCGTCATCACCGTTTGAAAGTACGGGAACAAAAGCAGTAGCTTCGTCCTCAGAACTCTTGTGACCTGTTACATAGTAAATGCCTTTTCCTTCGTCAAGCTCGGCAGTTACCCAATAGTTATCGGTATCGTTATGAATTAAAAATTCAACGTTTGCAAAATTACCGTTGTCATCGGAGAATTCCTTTGTAAGGTCAATTCCGTAAGTGTAAAAATGGCAGTCATCTGTGAGAGTGTCTGAATAGTCCATATTTGAACGTCTCCAAGTAAGGACAACGATGTTATCATTGCCATCATCACCGTAAACGACATCTGCGCTTGAATTAACCGTACATGAGTAAGTTATTCTTGCCGTGCAGTCTGAATAGCCCGAATACAGGCTTGCACTGTCATACACATCTGATGAAAAGTTGATAGCGTTAAGACCGGCGGCCGTCATTCTGACAGTCATTGTTGTTGCGTTATTGGAAGAAATACCATAGTTCACGGTAAATTTTCCGTCATTTTCGTTCCAAGTTGTAATAAGGTTTTCGCACTCACTGTCCTTAAACCATTCGATTTTAACATCATTCTTGTTGTACTCAAGACCTTTGCATAATGTGTCGGCAAAGGTGTACTCGGTTAATGCCGTTGCGGCAGAAGTGATAGAAGGAAGTGTTGAAATGAACTGATACTCAACGACGTCGCCGTCAGAGCCTGTTGCTATGTGTGTATAACCGTCACAAATGTCATTGATTGTGCCGTTATGCTTGCCTGTGTCGAGTTTGCTTTCACGAAGTGTTTTTTCGAGAGTAGGCATATTGGTTTCATTTTTGGGATAAACGGTCACATTGTAATTCCAGTCCAATCCGTCAATCGTTGTCATAGGAAGGCTGACAAGGAACGGCGCCGTTGTACTATATACATTTTCGGGAACAGATGTTTCAACTACGAGATACAAGCCAAGGTCAAGTCCCGAAGCGGAAGAATAACCGTTAGCGTTTGTTTCGGGCATTGCAACGCCGTTGTAATTTGCGACGAAATTTTCAAGGTCATTTTTTATTGCGGAAGAATTAGTCTCAAGCTTCGCAAGAAGTGCCTTGTTTAATGTATCGCTCCTGAAAGAACAACTGTTGCTATCAGAAGTGTATGCGTCTGCGATTGATAAACCGAGGTCAGCAAGGAAGCTGTCGGTTTTTTCGCCGTTCTTAAACGAATAGAGCACCATATTCTTATATCCGTCACTTTCGTTTTCGGAATAGGTTATGATGTCGGCAACCTTGATGTATGTGAAGACTACGCCTTTCAGTGCGTAATCGGCAAGGGTATTTTCAACTTCGGAATTTTTCTTACCGTCCGAAACATAGCTGTGCCACTCAAGAATGCCTTCCTCGTTTGCTGAGGTGAAATCGTACTTATACAAGTCAAAACTTGCTTTTTTGCTCGTGTCAATCGTTGCTGTATTTGAATTAGCCGCAAATACAGCTGTCATCGTGCTCAATGCCATAACTACCGTAAGGCACAGCACTAAAATCTTTTTGAAATTTTTCATATTATTTTTTCCTTTTCTTCTTGATTTTTTGTTAATAGCATTAAATAAAAAATAAGCGCCGACAAGCGATAATATTGCGCCAACAGCCATTAAAAGCGGAAAGCCGTTACCGCCTGTCGCAGGAAGTAAAAATATGGGAGCATTAACAACTGTAAATTCGACATCAATATCTCCGTTTTCGGTCAACTCACCCTCAAACGCAAAGTCGCCCAAAAGCTGAAAGCCTTTCTGCGTTTCCGTTTCGGTTACACGGTAAAGAATTTTGCCTGTTTGGGTGCTGATGCGAAGCCCTGTAAATACCGCTTCGCCGTTTTCGTCCGTTACAAGGATACCGTTCTGCAGATTGGCACTTGTACAACCGCCGGTTGTTATCTTGTCGGTATCAGCTCGTGATGATACAGGCTGATATGTTGCACCGCCGTCCGTAGAGTATTCGAGCAAAAACGAAACATCAGACAGCGAACGGTCTTGGGGGTCAGTCTTGTGAATATGAATACTGCCCACAATGGCATCATTTCCTCGGCGAACCGAAATTAACTGTCCATCCTCGGTTATTGCAAAATCGTAAACGGTTTCGTCAATAACAAAGCCCTCAGGGGATTTAAATTCCTGATAGGTGTATTTACCATACGGCAGATTTTCAAAAAGAAGTACGCCGTTTTCGTCTGTGTATCCCTCTGTGACTTTGTTACCGCTTTCGTTAAATACCTTGTAACCTACGCCTTTGAGAGGTGTTTCATCAAGGCTGTCAACTTTAAGTATTTCCAAAGAGCCACGCTTGAGGACGTTTTGAACGTAGCCTGTTGTTACTTTATTCCATTCGACGTTAACATCAATAGGAGATGGGATAATGTACTGTTCGCCCGTGTCGATTTCCGTTATAGTGTAATCAGAGCCGATAGGTACATTTTCAAATTCAGCCACACCGTTTGAGTTTGTAACGGCTATCGTGTTTATGGTAATACCGCTGTCAGACACGCCTGTCAGACGAAAATTAATTCCCTCAATAAATCCGTCCTCACTGGTTTTGACGATTTTTACATTTCCTTTTTTGAGGGCATTGTTGAAAGTAAGCGAAGCTACCTTATTCCATTCAATAACCGTGGTTTGATCATTAGGAACGACATAGTAATTTGGTGTATCAACCTCGGATACGATGTAAGTACCGATTAGGATATTTTTAAATTCAGCTTTACCGCTTGCATCCGTCACTGCATACTGTTCAACTGCATCGCCGCTTACAGCTGTGCCTGTCAATTTAAACTTAACACCTTCAACAAGATTGTCTTCGCTCGTTTTTATAACGGTTAAACTACCACGGCGCAGAGTGTTATTAAAAGTCACCGTTGCTGTACCGTTGCTTACAACCGTTACCTCTTGACTTCCCTGCGGATTGTATTTATCGTAAACCTTTTCAGTTACGGTATATTTGCCCAGAACGAGGTTATCAATAAGTACTTCGCCTGTAGCATTGGTTTTAACGGTTCTATTTACACCGTTGCCCGAAATTGTAAATTCAATATCGCTAACCTTGCCGTCCTCAGAGGTTTTTATTATCTTGACCGAGCCTTTGTCAATTTCGTTAACAGCGTTAACGGTAACGGTGCCGTTAGGTGTATTCCCATTAAGCGTTACTGTCCAAGCGGACTGTCCATAAGCGTGATAGTTTTGAGGGAATACAGTTTCTGTAACGGTGTAAGTGCCGTAAGGAAGTTGTGCCGAAATGGCGTAGCCATTTGAATTTGTCGGACCGATAATATACTGCTTACTTGTTGATGTGTTTGTTGCCGTAAATACTGCTCCTGAGAGATTATTGCCGTTTGTATCTTTCTTATTTACGGCAATATGACCTCGCTGAACTGGAACTTTATAATTAGGCACATATGCCGCTTCAACGGTAAGGTAACCATTTTTTTGGAAGCCATCAATTAAATTGATTTCAGGTCCCCTTGAGTTACCCACATTGCTTTGAAAATAGTGTCCGTTTTTTGTGCCTGCATAAAGACCCGTGTGCTGATAACCGCTGCTATTCTTAAATATCAGGATTGCGCCTATAGGAACGTTTTTAAGCTTATCCTGACCGGATGCACCAGGCTGTGTGGAAAAGCCCAAGGAAATTTTAGTCGCCTTTCCTGATGACACCCATTTCTCGCAAGCGTCGTGCCAACTCGTCGTAGAGCGTGGGTTTGTAGGCTTTGCAAGGAATGATGTATCCACGCCTAAAACATTGGGCAGATAGTTGAAATATACATATGCCGCATAAGAAGCACAACACATACCCTTGCTTTTAAAAGCAGAAATATCGGGCTTGCCGCCGCTTGTTTCCAAACCGGTTGCACCGCCTGCATTGTAGCCTATGCCCGAAAGACTGCCTGCAGGAACACCACTGCCGTATTTGCCGTTTACGGTGAATTGTGAAGTATTGTACCCGGTGTACTTTAATGCGTCCAAAAACACATTGTTGTTTACATCGGTGCTTTCCCAAGGGCTCTTATCTACCGCCGCAAAGACCTGCAAAGGAACTGCGGAGAGAATCATAAGCACCGCTAAAAGCACCGAAAAGATTTTACTGAATTTCTTTTGCATTTTTTACTCCTTTTCTCTAAAATTTCTGAATATATGCTAACCGCCGATTTTCTATCCCTCCCTTGTGGCGGATATTCAGCATTGATATATACAAAAAGCCCCATAACATTTCTGAAACGGGGCTGATTGCTGATATTGTTTAAAATAATATTGCACTAAATTAAAAGATGATATAAAATATATCTGTAAATATTTTTTTACTTTATAAGTGAATTTGCAAGGTGGTTATAAATGAAATTTAAAGATGCATATTGCACAAAAATTCAACGATTATTATCTATTGATGAAATAACTCATTATTATAGATTTGATAAACAGTTTTATAAAGATAATATTGAAAAGCACCTGATTTGTCCCGAATGTAGGCAACCGAATTTATCGTATCACAATGACGCACCACCATATTTAAGCGTTTATCCGGGGGCAAAGCACCTTGATGATTGCACATTAAAGCAGGATGAAATGACCCCTGTTCAAACTGAAACCTTCGTAGAAAATCCTAAAAACAGAGAACAAATAAGCAGACAATTGGAAAGTGTTCTCACAATGATGTTGGATGCTGTTCCAACCTCTCACAAAAAAGCAACACCTCAAAAATCTAAAATTAGCAGTAGTCCTTCTGATATAGATGTACATTCAAAGAAATCAAAGAAAAGAATACCGAGAAAGAGAATTGATTTACAATTTACTAATGAGGACTTTGACTGCTATAAATTATTTTACGGTTCTGTCCGCTTACAGTGGGAAAAAGAAGATACAGAAGATTATAAAATTCTTTTACGCCGTCAAGACAAGAGCGATAAGCGATTGCTTTGTAGACTTAAGATTTCATCAAAAGTATATTCTTATTTGCCCAATGAATTTAAAACACCAAGGGAGTTTAATTGTAATATAGTTTTCCTTGCGAAATTCTCAAACAAGGGCAGGTCTTATCAAGATACTTGGATAAAAACAAGTCAATATATTTCTTTAACAAAAACAAACCGTTAATATTCACCACATTAAATTCCAATATTTATCAAGTAACTTTTTAAGTTCAATTAATTGCGAATCCTCGCTTTCAATAGTGAGGATTTCTTTATATTCCTCTCCCTGCTCCATTAAACATTCTGCTTCGTAAAGCATAGGCGGACATTTAAGAGGGGAACAGCAGCGTTCAGTTTCTTCTGTACCACAATCTGCGAACAAAGCACAACGCCCTTCGTCCTCTAAATCGCACAATTTTGAAAGCAATATAGTTAATTTTGCTTTGTCCCTATCGTAAAGTTTTATATACTCTGGATCATAAATATAAGCTATCGCTCCGCTTCGGTGGTGTCTCATACATTCATAGAACGAAATACAGCAAAAAAATTCTTTTGTTCGTTTGAAATCTTCAGAAAGGCTGAAATACACTTCCTCTGTAAGCCATAGTTTACAAATACCTTTATTCTTTTTTTCATCGGAATATAGGGAAAGGGTGTAATAAAGTGTATCGCTCTTTTTGTATTTTCTTCCCCACACTGAATAAACATAGCCATAAAATATTTTAAGGCTATTAAAGTCTATAGGTTCAAGACCCATATTAAGATTTTTTTCAGATACTTTCATTGATTTACCTTCTTTTTTCTTGATATAATAAAAAGCTCCGCTACATTTCTGTAACAGAGCTTTGATACTGGTATGTGATTTAATCAAACATCTTTTTTGGGGAAGTGCATTCCCAATTCGCGAAGTATTCCGAATCCTATCGAGATACCGAACGCAATTAGCATATACCAACCCGCAATATTAAACGCAAACGAAAAGCTGCCATTGCTTATCCATTCAACAACGAGAACAAATCCGAAAATCATAACACCAAGCATTCCGACAAACATTCCGATAGTTCCTACCATACATAAAAGCATTTTAAGTAAGAACAGCATTGCGGATAATACAGCGAAAAATACTTTCACCAAGTAAAAACATATCTTCGCCAATATATGCTGTGCAATAAATCCTATCTCTTTTATATACCACATTTTTAGCACCCCTATAAATTTGACATCCTATTTCTCAGATTTAAAAATTAACCGTACTGAGGGTCATCAGTAACAGATACACAACAATAAATCATACCGTTTGCTATTGTTATCCCTGCCGCAATGTAGGTATATTCTTTCTCAACAGAGCCTACATATGCCCAATGCCCTTTGCTGTTTCTAAAGGAAAATGCTATGTCTTTGGCAACTTCGTCAATGGTTTGACAGTGACAGGTGCCTTTGCATAGTGCTTCATTGCCTGGGTCTTCGTAATAAGGGTCTCCCGATATTCCGTAAAGTGAAGGGTCTATATATTTACCGTACTTATAAACTGTTGCGGCTTCTCGAATATCGTCCGTATCGTGAGCAAAGTTAGTTACGAGCTGACGGCTACGGTATTCACAAACTTGTGTAAGTCCCGGAAGCTTTGTTGCAGGAATATGTCCCTCTTGCTTACGAAATTCGTTAATGTAATAAATCACTCTGTCGGCTATTGCCTTTTCATCACCAACCGTCGCATAACGCTCTGTGGGTGCTTCCGTAGGCGGAACGGTGGGCACGTTCGGTTTTGTGGTTGTGGTGCCGTCATTCTTCGGAGGCTGAGGAGCAGGCTTGTTATTTTGTGTTTTGCCACTGCTCTGACCGCCGTTACCGTTTGCGGAATTTCCGCTTATAGGTGTTGCAGTATTTTGAACGTTGGGGGCTGTGCTTGTTTCAAGGGTTGCTTCACCTGTGTCATCAGCTTCGCTCACTTGCTCATTTTCGCCGTTCTCGGAAAAATTTGAAAAAGTTTCGCCGTCGCTGAAATTTTCAGTTTCTGCATTGCCGTTAGTTTCAGTTTTTTCAGAAATTTCTTTAAGAGTGTTTTGGTTTTCTGCTTGCCCAACTTCAATGCTCTGTTCAGAGTTCCTGTAAACCGCAAATCCGCTTCCGAATAGAGCAAAGGCAAGTGTTATACTTAAAGCTGAAATAACTGCATTTTTTAACTTCTTGTTTTCCTTAATCTTTGATATAAATTTTTTCATAGAATTATACCTCCTGTATAAATCCTATTAAAGTACAAACAACTTGTCAAATGTGCGATTTTATTTTAAGTAATATTTTATTGCTTAATCTCAATTTTACTTTCAAAGAGCTTATATATTTATTATATATAAATCCATGTCAATTGCAATATATTTATTATATATAATATATCTCTCTTATTTGGTTTAATATACTCTTTAGTATTTTAATGACCTCGATTTACCACACGTGGCTTACCCACAAGTGGATTATCCACACGTGGCAAATCGCAAGTGGCTGATTTTTATCCACTTTCGATTTTCGCAAGTGGTTGATTTTTGTCCACTTTCGATTTTCGCAAGTGGTCGATTTTTGCCCACTTTTGATTTTCGCAAGTGGTTGATTTTTGCCAACTTTCGATTTTCGCAAGTGGTCGATTTTTGCCCACTTTCGATTTTCGCAAGTGGCTGATTTTTGCCCACTTTCGATTTTCGCAAGTGGCTGATTTTTGCCCACTTTCGATTTTCGCAAGTGGTCGATTTTTGCCCACTTTCGATT
>JBJEPX010000017.1:56348-62872 GCA_051881455.1 Candidatus Fimenecus sp.
ACTTTCGATTTTCGCAAGTGGTCGATTTTTGCCCACTTTCGATTTTCGCAAGTGGTCGATTTTTGCCCACTTTCGATTTTCGCAAGTGGTCGATTTTTGCCCACTTTCGATTTTCAAATGTGGACTACCATTCCGCCGCATCTTCCATATCTGAAAGTCCCATTTGAACAACTTTTTGTGGGTCTTCTTCATTCATAAACGGCGATGCGGGTAAGTAGTTATACCCTTGCACGGTATCAGGCACTTCCAAAAAAGTGTACTGAACCGCCAACATTGTACCGTCTAATCTGCGCCCACGCTTGCGTACCAAATATCCGTTCGTTTCAAGTTCTTTAAGTATTGCTCTGATTGAAGCGTCGCCTTCTTTTGAAAGGCTTTTAAGAGAATTTGTTGTTATCTCCCAGTCCGGCGGTAATGAGAGAATGATTGTAAGTAAACCTTTTGCCTTTAATGAGAGGTTGTTATCCTGTAAATGATAGTTTGAGATTGTTGTGTAGTTTTTATTCTTTTCTACACGGTAAACTGTCGATGCCATAATAAAAATCCTTTCTTTTGTTATTTTAACAGGGCTTTCCTATTCGCAACAGGAATGAATTTCTGTGTTTTTTTGCCTTGGAGCATATTAGGATAATCAGCGCCGGCAAGACTTTTCCATTCGGCTTTTAATTCTCTTAACTGCTCTGTCAGCTTATCATTTCTGTTGCACAGAGATTTATAAAGGCGGTTTTCATATATCAAATTGTTTGCAACATCGTCAACCGTTGGGAGCATGAGCTGTTTTTCTACGGCTCTGAACTCCGCCAAGGTGCCCTTTATTTCGCCGTATAAGGCGTTTAAATGCCTTTCTTGGTTAATTCTACTATTAACATATACGGCTATGTTAGATGGCGTTACAGGGTATGTATTAAACGCCGTTCCGTTCATAAGGGAAGTTTCAAGCCAATTGGTAAGGATATATGAAGGAATACCCTGCACGGTAGCCGTCATATAACAGCTTTCAAGACAATCCGTCATATACTTATCTATCTTGTAGTCAGTTTGAAAACAGGCAATTCCTATAGTTTTGGCATGATGCTCTGAGATTTCCTTTATAGCCACACTGTCTGCCGAGCTGTAATCGGTCAAAAGAGAAGAACGTCGGAAAAACTGCCTTTTTATGCTCTCGTCAACCTTATTTCTCATTTGGAAATATGGTTTGACCAAGGTAATAAATTTTTCGGGTGCAACATCACCGTCAAAGTCATAATATTCATAGGAGTGTTCGCCAATACCCAAGGTGCTTTCAAGTTCTAAACAGATAGACATTGCAGATTGATTATGCTCGATACCAAATCCGTTCCAAAGCTGACCTTTTTCACCGCCGTATGCGCCAAGACCCTTATTGTTTATATCATTGATGAATTTAATGGAAAATCCGCCTGCCTGCTCCCATTCACGAAGATTTTTGTTGTAATCGTCAATGAGAAAACAGTTTTCATCAATTTCACCTATGTATTGAGATTTATCAGCTCCTGCCGGAACGAATATAAGTCGCTCATCGGGAAGCTGTGGCAAGTGCTCGTGCACCCAACGGCGTTTTTCATCTTCAATAAACGGTGGGTCTGTGGGGAGCACCGCAGAGAGGATGTAAACCTCTGTGTTAGGGTTTCTGTTAATAAGTAAGGATATTGCATTAACGAACTCCTCAAACGGTTTTAAGCCTAAATAAAAGCCTTTTTCCCACATCCTTTCTATGTATTGATGCTCCGTGTCATGGAAACGGCACAAGGTACCGTCCATATCAATATAGACTCTCTTACTCAAGCTTATCCCCCTTATCCTTGTTTGCAAGATACGCAATTAAGTGTCCTGTTTTAACTGCTTTCTGTAATTCAATTACATCTGTAATTTCGCTAATACTTCTGCAAAATGTTGTCATTTGCTCTGCGGTAATAGATATAATCGCTTTGTCATCTGCATAGCCTTTGTCAATTACTTTCTTCAGAACCGCCATTCGTTTCTGATTTAACATCTTACTCACCCCCTATAAAGAAAATCGTGCTTTCAGATATGCTCTTCAGCTCACTTTTGTCGATTTCTTCCCCAAAAAGAGAAACAAGCAACTTCTCAAAAAGAGGAGTTACTTGCCTGTAAGTATCTCTTAACTTTTTATCAATCTCAGTAATCGTTTCAAGGTGTTCTTCTGCGGCAACATTGAGTATGTTCAATTGGTTGCTGTCAATCACAAGTTGCGTTCCGGTGAAGGATAGTGTTAAAGAGAATATCGGTTTCGAATCTTCCGAAGAGGAAATTTTTTCATTAAATTTTTCTGACATAATGTATTGCTCCTTAGACAGTTTTTGCCGGTGATTTCTTTTTACGATTATCAACGACTTTATATCCTGCGGCTTTTATTGCCCGGATTTATTCATTTGTCGGAATACAGCTTTCAAATTCTGTACTCATCATAGGTTTACCGTTTTTAAAAGTCTGAAATAATTTTTCACTTTTCATATATTCCTCCGTTGTCTGACCTTAAAAGCCCCTCAAGTAGCTGTGCAGTTATCAAAGAACCGCACAGCATACTCAAGAGTTCAATAGGAGGTCAGAAAAAAAGATATGGTCAAATTTAGGAAAGATAATCGGCTGGATGTTTTATTATCTTTCATTAAAAGTCAAAACGAAACAAGGATTTATCTCCTGTTGTACGTTTTTCTGTATCAGCCTTTAGCTGTTCCATCAATGCACGGTCAATTTGTTCTGTTACCGAATTTTTTTCAGTGGCTTTAAGTTCCTCGGCTTTTGCCTTGATAGATTGTGCTATATAGGGTGCTACAGTTTCGGGTGCTCCGCAATTAACCAAATTACGGCTGTTATAGAAAACATCAGAAGGGTCTGCCATTTCACAGCCCCAACCGTGGTCGGGGACACAGCAAAAATTGCCATTAACGTGTTCGCCGTAAATGACAAGATAAGATGTACCGTTTATTGCTACAGAAGCTTCAAATAAAATGTGAGCTTCATAGCTCGATTGAATTTTAAAACTCATTTGCAAATCTCCTTTATTTTGTAGGCGATTTATGTATCTCTGAACGCTGATGGGCTTTTTGATAAAAGTCCAAAGCCTTGATTATTTCTTTTTCAATATAATCAGCACTGCTGTTCGGCGGAAAATATCGGCTGAATTTATCAACGGAAATTTTTTGAGAGGGCTTTTGATTTGGTTTTGCTTCTGACAAAAGCTCATAGATATTATTTGCCGTCAAAACTCCCTGTTTTTCCATATTTCTTAATTGAATTGCTTGAGCGTGAGATGGA
This sequence comes from Candidatus Fimenecus sp., assembly GCA_051881455.1. Taxonomy (GTDB): domain Bacteria; phylum Bacillota; class Clostridia; order Oscillospirales; family Acutalibacteraceae; genus Fimenecus. The sequence goes on from JBJEPX010000017.1 coordinate 59,646, forward strand.
GTGGAAAAAGAGCTTTCCATAAACTCTAACACAAGCAGTTGGTTTGCCTCACTTAAATATGAAAGCTCTACGGCAGGGCGGAGAGCCATTTGCAAAGCTTCGGGATTATCGGGCTTTTCAACACTGTTATCCACCATTTGCAACAGTTCAGGAATAAGATTTGTAAGGCGGATATAACGGTGGATTTGATTTCTGCTGTCACCGGTTTCCTGTGCAATCATTTCATCGGTTCGTAAATTCGTCCCCACTGGGGACACATTTTCTTTACCCGGTCTGCCTGCTTGTCTTTTCATAGCTGACATTTTAGCTTTATAAGCAAAAGCTTTTTCACTTGGCAGGATTATTTCTCTTGACCGTAAGTTGCTGTCCACCATGAGTATGGTCGCTTGTTCGTCTGAAAGATTGCGAACAATTGCAGGAATAGTTTCAATCCCTGCAAGCAGGGCGGCATGACGGCGACGGTGTCCTGATACCATTTCATACCGTCCGTTTTCTTTTGGACGTACTACACAAGGCACCATCACGCCGTTTTCACGAATAGAGTCTGCAAGCTCAAACATTTCCTGATTATCTCGCACTTTGAAAGGGTGGTTGGTAAATTGGTCAATTTCATCACAACGGAGCTGAACTATTCGCTCCTGTGCGTCTGACTGCCGTTGTTCCTCGGTTGAAAATAACTCCTCATAGGAATTATCGAATGGGTTGCTGATATTTAGATTTGGTAATGGTTTCGCCATTGTCAATTACCTCCTTTGCAAAATTCTGATAAGCCTGTGCTGTTGTCGATTTAGGTGCGTATATGACAGGGCTTTTATCATATAACGAAGCTTCGGCTGTCTTTGTTGAGCGTGGAATTTCCGTTTTATAAACTCTTACAGACTGCCCGAATACTTGGTTAATTTGATTTGAAATGTGTTTTGATAGATTGGTTCGTGCGTCCGTCATTGTCAACAGGATGCCCTCAATTTTCAAATTGGGGTTAAGCTGTTTTTTTGCCGTGCGAATAGTACGCATTAAGTCCTCAAGACCGTCTGTGGCATACGGTTCAGCCTGTACGGGTATAATTAAACTGTCCGCCGCCGCAAGGGTGTTAATAGTGTATAGGCTCATTGTAGGGGTGCTATCAATAAGAATGTAGTCAAATTCTTGTTTGAATTGTTCAAGCACACGCTTTAAAACGGTTTCTCTTGACATCATTCCTGCAAGTTGTAAATCAAGTCCTGCAAATGAAATGTTGGCAGGAATTAGAAAGGCGTTCTCTGTCACTTGTGTAATATATTCGTGATAGGGACGGTGGGTGTCGTTCAGTTCATCAAACATTGCGTCCTTAATCGTGTACTGATACAAACTTTTATCACGAAAGCCCAAACCTTTTGTGAGGTTGCCCTGAGGGTCAAAGTCTATCATCAAGACCTTTTTGCCCTCCTGGGCTAAACATATGCCTAAACAATTTGTTGTGACGGTTTTCCCGACACCGCCTTTATGGTTGCAAATCGCAATCACCTTTGCAGTTTCCATAGTTTTGTTCTCCTTTTCTCTTGAAATAAAAAAAGCAGTTACATAAAATGCAACTGCTCTGAGTACTAATTATATTTTTGTTATGCCGTTTTATCTAAAATCTTATCAAGTTCAGACATAAACATTTGCTCTGAGGTTTTATAATTAAAGATTTTTCTCGGCATATTGTTAATCATATTCATTATTCTTTCAACATCACCTGCTTGGAGAGTGCTGAAATCCGTTCCTTTGGGAACAAATCTACGGACGAGACCGTTCCAATTTTCATTTGACCCTCGCTCCCAAGAGGAGTAGGGGTGTGCGTAATAAACCTTTGTGCGGTCAAATCTTTCAATGTTAATACAATCGGCAAACTCTGTACCGTTGTCAAAAGTGATTGTTTTAAATATTTGAGGGAATATTTCGCCGAACTGTTCCTCAAGGTAATCTATAACCTCGACTATGCGTATTGATTGTTTGTCGCCCACATTAAAAAGAAAACCCATTCGGGTTTTTCTTTCAACTAAGGTTATAAAGAAACCTTTTTTATTTCGTCCGACTATTCCGTCACCCTCCCAATGCCCGAACTCTGAGCGCTCGTCAATTTCTGCAGGGCGTTCTTCTATGGAAGTTCCATATAGGCGTTTATGCTTTTTTTCAACTTTCTTTTTGTGGGTTTTTATTTTAACCTTTCGTGGTAAATCAATATTATGAATGTTGCATAGGTTCTTATCTACCCAATTATATAATGTTTGAGTACAACAAATATCATCAAACAACTCATTTTCTTTCGCAAATCCAACCGATGCGTCTAATGACCATTTTTCCGTAAAGAATTTCTCCTCTGCAAAATTCAAAAAGTCTCGGCACTCCACTATTTTGCATTTTCGCCCACTATTTGCTTTGGCTTTTTCGTAATTTCGTTGAGCTACATCTGCAAAATATACTAATTTTGTTTCGTATAAGGGAATGTTGGGGTCTTTTTTTGTGGTATATATTTTTTTTCGTTGCTCAATTGAGCCACGCTTAATTTCATCTCTAATGTTGGTAATATCTCTATCAAGCATTCTTGCTATTTGTTTTTTTGGAGTGTTAGCTTTAAGCAATCGTTCTATAACTTTACGTTCTTCAAAATTTATATGATTAAACTTTTTTCTTGTTTCGTTCATATCTGTTCTCCTATACTGATAATTCACACACTTTTACATCTTATCACAAGAAAAAAATAGTTTCAAATTACTCAAATAGGGGGGAGGTAATCATTCTTTGTATAGGTATCATTGAAAAAAATGGTACTTTTTATAAAAAAAGACTTGCTTTTTTTCTTTGCTTATGATAGAATATCAAGGCTGTTAAATATACAAGGTTTGGAGGTATCAGAAATGCCGGCACTTCAGATAGCTTTCGGTGTAGTTCTTATATTGCTTGCAGTTGTTATAATAGTATTGGTACTTATGCAAGAGGGTAATCAGCAGGGACTTTCGGGTGCCATTTCCGGTGGCTCTTCCGAATCCTTTTTCGGCAAAAACAAAAGCAGAACCAATGAGGCAAGAGTAGGCTTTATAACCAAAATTGTTGCAGTAGCGTTTTTTGTTTTAGCGCTCGTTGCTTGGGTAGTAATGCTTTTCGTTTAAATTTTAAAATTAACCCGACACCGTCGGGTAATATGATCCACTAGCTCAGTTGGCAGAGCACTTGACTTTTAATCAAGGTGTCCGGAGTTCGAATCT
>JBJEPX010000018.1:0-2684 GCA_051881455.1 Candidatus Fimenecus sp.
AGCATTTTTGATGCTTTGCAGTTTATCGTGTGCAGATTTGGTCTTAATCGAGGCACAAAACGCAGTGAATCCTTTCGGATTAACGAGTATTTTAACGAAGAGTAAGGGCAAATCCGCCACGAGAAACCGTGGTTCGGATTATTACCGTTACCCTAATATTATCACATTTTTACGGCAATTTGTCAAATAATTTTTATAAATCAGCCAAAAATTGCCTTATTTTTTGCCGTTTTTTAATGAAATAAGCGTATTTTCAAGCTCGGATACAGTCGAAACAATATATTTTGCGCCTGCTTTTTCAATTACTTCTCTGTCACGAAAACCCCAAAGCACGCCTATTGACGGCAGTGAAGCATTTTTTGCCGTTAAAATATCCACATCGGAATCACCTACAAAAACGGCATTTTGAACATCGCTTTTTAAACATTCAAGGGCATAAAAAACGCCGTCGGGGGCAGGCTTATTCGGTCTGTTTTCACTGCTTCCCACAATTACATCAATATTATCGCCGAACATTCTGCGGCAAAGGTCCTGCGCCGCAAAATCCGCCTTATTAGTAACTATCGCCGTTTTAAAGCCCTGTTTTTTTACATTTGCAAGTATTTCGTTTATACCCTCATAGGGAAGAGTTTTATCCTCCATATGTGCCTTGTAATAATCGCAAAAGTCTTTAAAGCAAGTATCAAATTCATCATTACTTATGTTTTCAGGTACGGCGCGCTCCATCAAAAGGCGTATTCCGTTACCCACAAAGCGACGCACCTCATCAATAGTACGCATGGGAAAGCCTTGCCTGTCAAGGGCAAAGTTTACGCTATCGGTCAAATCGTCGAGAGTATTGAGAAGTGTTCCGTCCAAATCAAAAATCACTGTATCTATCATTATTATTCACCTTTATTATAGAAATCATAAATTTTTTCTGCGAGATTTTTATTTATTCCGCTGACCTTTGACAGTTCGTCAACCGTTGCACTCTTAATGGCTTTCACGGTTTTGAAATGCTTTAACAAAGCCTTTGCTTTTGCCTCACCTATACCGTCAATTTGTGTGAGAGAAAGCTCCAATCCGCGCTTTGTGTGTTTTTTGTGGTGATACGCCACGGAGAAGCGGTGCACCTCCTCTTGTATTTCCGAAACGAGGGTGAAAACACTGCGGTTTGAGTTTATTGCAATTTCTCCGCCGTCGCCTGTAATTGCCCGCGTTTTATGCTTTGAATCCTTTACCATTCCGAAGAGCGGAATATCTAATTCAAATTTTTCCAGAACCTCTTTAACCGCGCTGACCTGACCTTTTCCGCCGTCGAGCAAAATGAGGTCGGGCAGTCTGCCGAAGCCCTCCTCTGCCGTTTTATCATCGCATTTCAGGTATTCGTTAAAACGCCTTGTCAGCACCTCGCGCATTGAACCGTAATCGTCCTGACCTGCAAAGGTTTTAACTGCAAAGGTACGGTAAGCTCTTTTCAAGGGTCTGCCGTTTTTAAAGACCACCATACCCGCCACATTATCTGCGCCGCCTGTATGGGATATATCGTAAGACTCGATATATTCAGGAGTTTTGGGCAGTCCCAAAATCTCTTTAAGCTCTTCAAGGACACGAATTTCAACGCCCTGTCTGCCCTTTTTCTGTGCCAACTTTTCATATGCGTTTTCGCGGCACATATTTACAAGCTTTAACCCGTCGCCCCTTTGGGGAACTGTAACGGTGCACTTTTTACCTCTAATATCCGTAAGGTGGCGTTCCACAAGCTCAATATCGTCAAAGACTTCGTCAATCAATATTTTCTGCGGCACGGTACGCATTGAGTAATACTGCATTAGGAAATTACTGCGGATACTTTCTTCTGTTTTATCGCCGTCAAGGAAAAACTGTTCGGAGTCGCAAAGTCTGCCCTTATCATAGCGGAGAACGGCAATGCAAAGGTCATCTCCGTTTGACGCAACGGCAAATACGTCCTTTGACTCCCCCGAATCGGTCACAACCTTTTGCCGCGACTGCATATTTTCAATTGCCCGTATTCTGTCGCGGTATTTTCCTGCATTTTCAAAATCAAGATTTTCCGCACATTCATTCATTTTAAGCTTTAATGAGGTGATGGTTTTTGTAATGTCACCGCTCAAAAATTCAAGAGCCTCTTTTAAAGCCTCATCATATTCCGATTGTGGAATTTTACCTGTGCAAACGCCCATGCAGCGTGAAATGTGGTAATTCAGGCACGGTCTGCCCTTTTTAAAGTCGCGGGGGAAAACCTTATTACACTGTGGCAGACGAAAAATCTTATTTGCCTCGTCCACAGATTGCTTTACGGAATAAGAGCTTGTAAATGGGCCTATATATTCCGCAGTTTCATCGTCCTTTTGAAGCACAGCGGAAATCCTGCTGTAAGGCGGGGCGGAAATTTTTATATAGCTATACCCTTTATCGTCCTTTAAAAGGATATTGTATTTCGGCTGATTTTGCTTAATAAGGCTTGCTTCAAGCACCAACGCTTCGAATTCGGAATCGGTAAGAATATAATCGAAATCGTCAACATTATCTACCATTTTCCGCACCTTGACGGTATGCTTATTCTGCGAGCCGAAATACTGACTGACGCGTTTTTTTAAAGCCTTCGCCTTGCCGATGTATATAATCTTGCCCTGACGGTTTTTCATTATATAAACGCCGGGAGTTTTAGGCAGTTTCAT
>JBJEPX010000019.1:0-14496 GCA_051881455.1 Candidatus Fimenecus sp.
TCATAATCCGTTAGGATTATTTCATATTGCGTAGCAATATTTCATTAACTGTGCTGCCCAATTCAAGGGTTCAAATCCCTAATCCAAATTGCAAAGATGTCTTTTTCTACTCTCTCCGTTTCCACCAGAAAAAGACCAAGTCATATGACTTGGTCTTTTTCAATGAAATTCGTTCCTTACGGAACGAGTGAAATATCTTCGATATGAAATATTTGCTTCGCAAATGTGAAATATGCCTACGGCATATAAAGGAACGAATTTTATTTCATATTTTGTCGTTGACAAAATATTTCATAATCCGTTAGGATTATTTCATATTGCGTAGCAATATTTCATTAACTGTGCTATAATGCTCGCAGAGGTGATACATTTGAAAGAAAATAAGCTTGTCAATTTATCAATGGATTTTTCTGTAAAAGTTATAAAACTTTGTGAAAATGTAAAAGGGCATTATTCGCTTGTCAATCAATTAGAACGCTCTGCAACAAGCATCGGCGCAAATATTCACGAAGCCAATTATGCCCACGGCAAACCCGATTTTGTTGCTAAACTTCAAATATCACTCAAAGAATGTTATGAAACGGAATATTGGATTGAATTATTTGTGAAGTCTGCATTGATTAACGAAGATGATGCAAAAGAATTATATAACCAATGCGGTACGATTCGCAGAATTCTAATTGCTTCTATCAACACCGCTAAGGAGAACAAAAATGGACAAGAAGATTAAAAAAGTTATCGGTGCGAATATGGACATTGATTTCAGCAATCCGGATTTTGGAAATTCACAGTGTCCGTGGAATCTTGCAGAAAACACAACCGAACACAAATGCGCAGTGAAAAACACTTCAATCTGTGACTATTTCTGCGGTATTCAATATATGGACAGCGTTCTGTGCAGTTATCCTTACGAAAACATAACTGTTTTATCTCCCGACGATATTGATAGGGAACTTTAATGGTATTACTTAAATATTCACTGCTACCTTCCGCTGATTTTCGGCGGATTTTTTTATTACTCGCTCACGCAAATCGGTTTCTTTTCGTCAATCGTCACATATGAAAAGCCAATATTATGATATTTTGCACAAAAATTTTGTTTTAAGAAAAAAATATCTTCAATTTGTGGAATTTGTATAGTATAATACTGATGATTGACTTGCGGTTTATGCAAGTTAATACTGTTATTTGAGGAGATTAGAACTATGAACAAAACAGAGCTTGTTCAAAAGGTTAAGGGCGCTCCCGCATATGTGAAAGAGCATTGGAATAAGCCCAACGAGGGAGAATATCTTTCCCTTAAAGAGGTTGCGGCATACACAGCCGCACAGGCAGGTTCATACATATTTATGACCGCCTCCGGAATTATGGTATTTGCCGCTTCCTATTTCTGCGGCGCCATTATGGGGCTTGCAGCCCTCGATTTTTCAATTATCAACCTTATAGGAACGATTGTCGGGTATATCCTTATATTCTTAAATCCTATCGGCGTTCTGATATATGAAAATCACGGTCAGCTTACGCCGAAAATGAGAGTGTTTGCACACTGTGCATACATAGGTCAGATTCTTTTAGGTTTGGCGTGTTATTTCGTTCCGGCAGCACCCTTTGAATTCATTATGAGAGGATTGCCGCAAATTGTAGGTAACATTCTTTTCCTCGGCGGCCTAACCAATTATATCACATGGTTTATCCGTAAAAAATTCTGCGCAAAATACGGCAGGCTCAAGCCTTTCATTTTGATATGCGGTATTCCTGCGGCAATTATAATGTCTGTTATACCGTATCTTCCCATTCAAAATCTGAGCTACGCAAACAGGCTTATTATACTTCATTTTGCCTTTACGCTGATGAATTATTTCTACAACAGCTTTATAGGCATCAACGGACTTGTTACCTTTATGACGCCCAATTCCCAGGAAAGGCAGAGGCTTCACTCCATAGTTCCCATCATTACAGGTCTTTTCCCCTCAATTATCGGTATGTTCTTCCCTATCCTTATCGGCACAACAGGCGGATACCTCAACATTAAAACATACAAGGTATTTGTTCCGATATTTGCTTTTATTGGCGTGTTTATTACTCTTGCGGCGGCATTCTGCAAGGAGAGAATAATTGAGCCGCCTATGGAAAAGCGCAAGAAGGTAACTTTCTGGAAAGGTGCAAAGAATGTTCTTAAAAACAAGTATTTCTGGATTACCAACATCTCCAATGTTATAGGTCAATGGCAGGGGCTTGTGGGCAACCTGCTTGCATGGTGGTTCATATATTCATTGAGAATGGAATGGTTCATGGGCATTGCCGCAAACATTGTAGTTGTGGGAATGACGGCGGGCAATCTGCTTTGCCCCGTACTTACAAAGCGTTTTCAGAAAAGAGATATTCTTATTTCTTTCAGAGCCGTTACACTTCTGACGGTATTCGGAATTGTTCTTGCCGTTAAACTCCAGAACATATACATTTTTATGATTTCAATGTTTTTGAAAAACACCATTGCACCCATAGTTGACGGCGTTAATGTGGGCTTGGGCGCAGATATTCTCAACTATCACCAATGGAAATACGGAGAGCGTGCCGACGCTATGTCGGGTGTTTTCGGCTGGTTCTTGAACCCCATCAATATGGCTATCGGTCTTATTATCCCGTGGATGCTTAAAATGGTGGGATTTACCTCCGACTGGGATGTACTGTACGACGCACAAATCCTCAACAATGTTTTCAGTATTTATACTTGGGGATCGGTTATCGGTCTTGTACTTGTCACTATTCCGTTTTTCTTCTATGACCTTACAAAAGAGAAACACGATATGTGCGTAAGAGAGCTTCAGGAGCGTCTTAAAGCGATTGAGGAATCCGACAGCAGTGATGACGCTGTTGCGGCAAGCGAGGTGTAATTATGAAAAAACGGTTAGCTATAATATTTTCTCTCATTCTTTGTATTTCGGTTATATTCTCCGGATGTGCGGAGCAACTGGGAAAGGGAAGCGATAAGCTTTCAATAAAGATTGAAAACGGAGAAGCCACGGTAAAAGAATTTCCCAACAGCTCCGCAACAAAAGAGGTTACCGTTCCCGATGAATACGAGGGCGTGCCCGTTACCAAAATTGCGGATTTTGCTGCGGTAAACATTGAAAGCATCGAGGTTATCAACATCGGTAAAAATGTTAAGGAAATCGGTAACTGGGCGTTTGAAAACAATCAGAATCTTAAAGCCTTTAATGTTTCAGAGGACAATCCGTATTTCTGCGATGTTGACGGCGTTTTGTTCACAAAGGATATGAAAACCCTGCTTTTCTATCCCCTTGCAAAAGGCGTACAGGTTAAGGAAGAAACAAACGACAAGGGAGAAAAATCAGAGGTCAAATCCATTGAATATGCAATTCCCGAAGGTGTTGAAACAATACGGACAAAGGCTTTTTACAAATGTCAGTATTTAACGGCAATTACTATTCCCGACAGCGTAAAGGTTATTGAAGAAAAAGCATTTTTCCGCTGCGGTTCCATAAAGGAACTGACACTCCCCTCCTCCCTTGAAGTAATCGGCAAGGACGCATTTTCATACTGCACATCATTAACAGAAATAGTTATTCCCGCTTCGATTAAACAGATTGACACATACGCATTTTACAACTGCACAAATCTTTTAAAGGTTGATGTGCAGGCAAAAGAGAGCGATGTGACCTTGGGCGAAAAATGGTACCCAACCGATAACGGTAAGTCCATAAGCAAGCTGGAAATCAACTGGGCATAAAAATATACAACAAAAAAGACTTGGCGTGCCAAGTCTTTTTTGTTGTGTTTATTTCGCGCACACAAGCTCGTATTTGGCTTCAATCTTTTCCCATTCCTCACGGTGGGCTGACTCGTATTTTTTGAATTCCTCCGCGGCAATTTTCGCGGTGATATAATCAGACGATTTTGTATCCTTATCGTCATTACATTTTTCAAAAATTTGAACTGCGTCGTGTATTTCCTCAACGGTGCTTATGAGCACATCATCGGAAACCTCGCCGTGAATGAAATCGTCAAACAGAGCGCGTATTTTCAGCGCCTTTATCATTCCTGCACGCTTTTCCTCGGTAAGGTCATAGAAAAAGTAGGGTATTATAGAAAGTGCCGTTCCGATAAGTCCGCAGATAAGCATTATTCTTATAATGGGATTTCTGAAATCCGCATTGTAAAGGTCGTCGTAATTATCTGTTAAACCGTTTGCTCTTAATATTAAAGGAATTGAATATCCCGTGAGCAGAGCTAAACCGCCTCCTATCATTCCTCCTATTTGGTCGATAAAGCCCTCTATTCTGTCTCCGGTTTTATACTGCTGATAATCCATTACATCGGCTTTCATAGACGGCATATATATTATTGAAAGTGCGCCGAACATATCCTTTATGAACATTAAGAGGAAGAACAGTATGTAGTTCTTATAGCAAAAGAGCATTAACGCCAAACACAGAGTTTGAACGCCCAGCGACATAAGACATATTCTCTTTTTGCCCAATTTATTTGTCAGCGGTGCGCCCAAAAGCATACCCGGTGTTGAGGCTTCGCCTTTCAGTATTACCATGATTGAATAAATGTATTTATTATTCATTCCGTAATAGAACACCCATTGGAAAAGATATGAATATCCTTGGCTTAAAAAGCCTATCCAGCCCGAAACATTTATAATCCAGAAGTATTTATTCTTTGCAACTTTCTTAAAGCCCTCAAAAAATCCCATTTTCTGCACATATCTTTTGGGGACGATTACCCTTTCTTTTGTACCGAAAACGCAAATCATACTTACGGCAAGACCGAGAATACAGAATACGGGGAAAGCAATACGGTATGTTTTTAAATTATCCATAGGTCCGATAAGAGGAATTACGGGATTGATTACGGTAGGCGCAAAGGAATATATAATTGAGCTTACCTCGATTATCCACGAGCGCTCATTTGAATTTGCCGACATAACCTGAACGAGCCCTGCATATGCCGAAAGATAAAAGGGTGAAAAGAACTGCAAAAGCGTATATACGACAAACACAGACAAAAGCTTTTGATTGTACTCCATTGTTTCATACGGTAAATAAACAAACAGTATTCCCAAAAACGCCGTAGGCAGACCCAAGGTTAAAACATACGGTCGGAATTTACCCATTTTGCTCCTTGTATTATCAAACATCATGGCTCTTACAGGAGTAAAAAGAAGTATTATCAGCGTTGAAAACACATTGATTGTCTGCAAATCAACGGCTTTAAGCCCGATGGAAGCACCCACAATCATACTGCCTGCATTAAGCACAATCATACCTACGATTGAAATGATGAAATACACACCTGCCCCGCCAACTGAATACGCGGCAAGCTCACGGTAGGATACATATTTACCCTGCGGCGCAGTTTTCCAATTTGATTTTACCGTTTGTAAAGCATTTTTTACAAGCGTCGGCAGATTTTTCAGTTTACCCATTTAACATTCTTCCTTTCCGTTTTCTGCTTTTATATTACAGCATTTTTTACAGAAAAGCAAATATTATATATTGAAATACCGCTGAAATTATAGTAAAATGAGTGATATAAAAATCATAAGGAGGACGGTATATGGATTTTTCTGTTTTTCATGAATTTGATTATGCCATATTCACCTTTTTCGGCAGTATTCAAAGCGTATTTATGAACTATGTTGCAAACTTTTTCACTTTTTTCGGTGACGAATTGTTTGTGATGCCCATGGTGGCGGTGGGACTTATTCTTTTGCTCTTTAAAAAAACGCGCAAAACGGGAATGGCTCTGTTTTTTGCCATAATCGTGGGAACGCTCATAACAAATGTTGTGGCAAAACCGCTGTTTGCACGCGCACGCCCATATGTTGAGCTCGCCTCCGATGAGGCGTATATGGCGTGGTACACATTTGCAGGTGCATTTACCGAGGGAGACAAATCTTTCCCCTCAGGCCACACAACAGGCGCTTTTGAGATTGCCATGGCGCTTTTCCTGACGCTTAACAAAAAGTACAGTTGGATTTTCCCCGTTATTGCCGTTGGAACAGGTCTTTCAAGGATTTACCTTATGGTTCATTTCCCCACAGATGTTATCGGCGGAGTAATTGTCGGCGTTATTTCAGGCGTTATCGGATATTTCCTTATGAAAGCGGTTATGAAAGCCATTGAGAAAACAAAGTTCAATAATTTTGACCTAATTAAGAAAATAAAAAAAGCGTAATCAAGTTTTAACACAACCGCCCGTGTCAATAATAGACACGGGTGATTTTTTATGTATAAGCGTGTTGCCGTGTCATATTTTACACTGCTTCTTGTATTTTCCGCATTGATTGTTAATATTTTTCTAATCGGATTTAGGGTTCAGGCAAGTCCGTCGTCATATACCGCCAACAAAAAGAGCGTGGTTTTATCTCAATCGCGTGGAATGATATACGACTGCAATATGAAAAAGCTTGTAAATGCCGAAGAAAAATATATTACCGTTTGTCTGCCCACCCCGGAGGCTCTCAACGCCGTTTTGCCATATATATCGCAAGAAAGCCGCGAAAGTCTTTATGAGGATATGACAAACGGCAGGGCGAGTATTGTGAGTACTGAAAAAAATTTTGACCAAAGCGACATTAAAACGGTTTCCCAAGTTACGAGATATTCTGAAAAGCAACTTTGCGCGCACATAATCGGCCATCTTGATGAAAACGGGAAAGGCGCTATGGGACTTGAAAAGGCGTACGACAGTTATCTCGATATGCAGTCGGGACAGTTGAAGGCTCAATGGGATGTAGATGCGTTAGGTCACACTCTTTACGGCAACGGAATACAGATTGTGAACGAAAGTTATCTTTCCCCTGCCGGAATACAGCTTACGATAGACGCAGATATTCAAAGGATTGCAGAAGATGTTTTAAACGAATTCGGCATCGGTAAAGGTGCCGCGGTAGTAATGAATGCGGATACATCGGAAATTCTCGCAAGCGCTTCCTTTCCGAGCTTTAATCCGCTGAAATTGGAGGAGGCTTTGAACAATCCCGACTCCCCTTTTGTGAACCGTGCCGCCGCGCCGTACAGCGTAGGCTCGATTTTTAAGCCCTTTGTTGCCGCCGCCGCGCTTGAAAACAACATAAGCCTTGATATTAACTGTTCGGGAATCATAAATGTAGGCGGCACCGTGTTCGGGTGCAGTAATTATACTGCTCACGGTGATGTGAATATGGATACTGCCATGCAAAAATCCTGCAACTCTTTTTTTATAGCCCTCGGTCAAAAGGTCGGGAGTGAAAACATAATAAATCTTTGCTCGTCTATGGGCTTTGGAAAAACCGCTGAGCTTGCCGATAATTATTACCTGAAATCGGGCAATCTGCCCTCTGCCGAAAGCATTACTTCCCCGCAGGCGCTTGCAAATCTCTCTTTCGGGCAGGGTGAGCTTACTGCAAGCCCCATACAGATGGCAGCCGCTTACTCCGCCTTTGCCAACGGCGGTATATACCGTCCGCCGACTCTTATGAAGGGAATTATCAATGATAAATGCGAAGCAATTCAAAGGGTGCTTCTGCCCGAGGGGTGCAGAATTATGAGCAAAAGCACAGCAGCCGAAATTGATAAAATTCTTGAAAATGTTGTAACAGACGGAAACGGCAACAAAGCATTTTCGGAATTTACGGACAATCACGGTAAAACCGCCACCGCCCAAAGCGGCTGGTTCGACGGTGAACGGGAAATAACCCACACATGGTTCTGCGGATATTTTCACCACAACGGAACAACATATGTTGCCGTAATTCTTAAAGAGGACGGCTCCTCGGGTGCTATGGACTGCGCGCCAATATTTAAGGAAATGTCGGAACGAATTGCAGAGCTGATTTGAAAAACTATATGGGATGCTATAATTATTAAATTGTCTGCCACCGGGACACATTGTTAAAAGGTGCGGGCAGTCAAATCCATTAAAAATGGGTATGAAAAAAGCACCTGCAATGCAAGTGCTTGGATGAAAAAATCTATTAGTTTATATTCATTGTAAATCCACAATATTCACAGTGAAAATGGTATATAGTATACGGCACATCTTTTTTATCGAATTGTTCTTTTCCACATTCTGGGCAAGGAGAATATTTACCCTCATATAAATCAAGCATAAACTTATCATATTTATTTTTTTCCATTTTTGTCCCTCCATTGGCGAACACAAGGGGACGGTTCTTTTGTGTTCCTATCTCTTAATTCATCTTTTGTCAACACAGAAGAACCGTCCCGTTGTGTTTTTGCAAAGTCAATTTTCAATCAGAGAACCGTCCCCTGATTGTCCCAGTTGATATTGTTTCTCTTCCTTCAGCATATATTTTTTGAGTTTGCTCATAGGAAAGTGTATTATATCCTTGTTTATATAATGAAGCAATTGGATCAACTATATTAACCGCATCAATGGTCTGTCCAATTTTTATATTTTCAAAATCTTTCTATTATACAGTTTTTTGTCTAATGCAAATAAAATGGGAGTAGGTATGTTATCGGAATTATTGTTGCTTGCTTTTGTATTTTAATCGTGACCCCTCCTCGTATAATATACTAACAAGACTAGCTTTAGTTTGCCTTTATAAATCCAAGATACTTTGATCCTTTAAATGTTAGTTTTCCATAGTCATCATTTTGCAGTTCCGAATATTCTATTTCATTTGTACGCAATTCTATATTCTCTCCGCCTTCTAAATTAAAAGTTATATAATAAATCAGCAGTTTTCGTGTTCTGTATCCAATGCCAGCACTTCGTTTACTTCGGATATAATGTTCTTCAATACGTTTATCTATAACTGTCGCTTGGGTTACAATAAGAGGTGAATGCCTATTTTTCCACCATTGCCTAATTACAATGATAAGCGATAAACCTATTATAATACAAAACATTACGATAAACGAAATCATATAAAAATTTGCCGAAGATTCAAACAATTTTCTTACCTCCAAAATTGAATTTACACCAATCAGGGGACGGTTCTCTGATTGTAATGTAGGGCGAGGGCTTGCTCTCGCCGTTAGATTGCATATAATTTAATGAGCATGAAAAAAGCGCCTGCAAAAGCGGGTGCTCGTTGACAATCAGGGGACGGTTCTGTGTCTTTGCTTGCTTTTTTCAAGACAGAGAACCGTCCCCTTGTGTTCCCATTTTCGTCAATCAGAGAACCGTCCCCTGTGTCCCCGCTGTCTTTTCGTAAACCGTCCCCTGATTGTCCTGATGTTACCACTCACTGGAAAGGTTCTGTTCACATTTGACTCCATAAGACGTTAAAATATCAACTATTTTCTTTCTTTTATTAGGTCTCATCCTAAATCTATAACGATATTTTTTTCCATTTTCAATATAACATAAAATGATATCCCATCTTTTAAACAAAACTGTTTTAGTAGGTAAATAATACCATAACACTTGATTAAAGAAAACATCAGTAGTAAATATTCCTCTTGTTTTTATGCAGTCATCATTTAAATAAACACCAATCAGGGGACGGTTCTATGATTGCGTTACTCCTCATCATCCAAATAATAGTCAGTATTATACGCCTCGTCCGTTGAAAGCGATTGCCGATATTCTTCAGCAATCATTGTTTTATTGAATTCCGCTGTACTGTCTATTTGTGAAACTAATTGTTCTAGTTCGTCCACTGTTGTATAGAAAAACTCTTTGCGCAAATTCACCTTATTGACACGCTTGTCAGACAATGCATCGTGTAAGTTCTTTTCAAGGGCAACAGCGTCCTCGGAAAAAATAAAACTATGCACATCAAATTTGAAAGGGACACTGGCACTACCAAGTTCGTCAATACGTTCTTGCGGGTCTAAACGCCGTGTCATTCCAATTTTAAACATGTTATCTCCAAAGGAACCAAGATTGCTAATTATATATACATTACCTGCTTTACCGTTTTGAAGGTTGGTAATTGTTTCCTTTTTAACTACAACATCCGCTAACTGTGCTTGTAATTCCACAATGCGAGATTGAAGTTTTTCCGCTTCATCTCTGGCGGCAGTTGTCATCTGCTCTTTTATGCGCTCTATTTCAGCCTTATACTTTGTTTCTTCAGCATCAATCTTTTTCTTTTCCTGCTCCAATGCACGGCGTTCTTCCGCTTCCTGCCGCATTTGTTCGCGTATTGCAAGTTGTTCCTGCCGCGCCTGTTCTTTTTTAACATAGTAGTTATATTCAATTTTTACGGCATTAATAAACAGATATTCTATTTCTCCAATAAACTTTGTCAATGTAGAAACAATATTTTGGTTTCCCTGTCCTGCAATCGCAAGATACTTTCTCGTGACATCCTTGACCTGTTCAACAGCGTCATCAAGTTTTTCAAATTTTAATCCATAAAGGATATTTTGCAACTCTGCCCGCAACGCAATCACCATTAGTTGATAAATGGTCTGATTAGCTTTTGTGGTGTACCGTGCGGCATATAATATTAATAGCCGTTCAATCTGCTTTTCGTTTTCTCTGTATGCTTTTCGCAAATCCTTTACATCCATATGATGTAATTTCAATATAACAGACGGTGATAATTCTTCAAGTGCATCAGAATCGGAAATCGAAAGAGCTGTGACATCAAAATTGGGATAATTCTCAATACTGTATTCTATACTCTTATAGAGTTCACGTGTTTTATTAAGTTTGTTTGATGCTGTTTTTAACTTCTTTTCCTCTTTTTCTCGATTTTCAGTTAGTGTCGCAATTTCCTGCCGCAAGAGAGAAATTGTAATATTGTCTTGCTCGATTTCCTTTTGCATGGTATTAATTGCCGCTTGAGTTTGAGTATATTCTGTAAACCCGAGTTCTTGTAACTTTTGCTTCAATTCTTGGTTTTCTTGTTGCAAAAGTAAAATGTTTTGTTTTAATTGTTCGTTTTCTTTTCCTTTGAAAACTCCACCGAAAAGTGAGGTGCTTTTTTTCGGTTTTGTTGTATTCTGCTGATTGTACGCAGCCTGAGTCTGATTTGCAATGTTCTCTTCCGGGTTAAAGTGATAACCACAGTTTACACAAATCTTGGTGCCATACATATGTGGATGACCGCATTTGGGACATTTATTCATTTTCAGAACTCCTTAACAAAATACTCATATAATGACAATCAGAGGACGGTTCTATGATTGACTATATTTTTTGTATAATATAGTAATTTACACCCGTCAATCTGCTGATTTGCTTAATTAAAAGTCCGTATCTACTTTTACATTTTTATAATAGCATTTTGAATATGTTTTTTTCAATGTGAATATTCAACGATTATTTATGCGGTTATATAGTTATTTTTACATATCGTGATTGTGTCCAACACAGAAGAACCGTTTCCTTGTGTCATTGTACTCTGTTTCAAGTTGATTTTCAAGTAGTTCATGCTTTAAAAGTAACAAATCTCGTTCTTTGGGAGCGCCGTTCATATGCTCTTTGTTTTCAGGTTACATATCCTCCCGCTCAAAAACCGCAAAATATATAAAGTTTGGTATTGACTTTTTTTGAAAAAAACTATATAATGTTTTAGCAACCGTTAAGGGCCAATAGCTCAGTTGGTTAGAGCATCCGGCTCATAACCGGACGGTCCGGGGTTCGAGTCCCTGTTGGCCCACCATTTTCGGTTGCACAATATAGGGGTATAGCTCAGTTGGTAGAGCAGCGGTCTCCAAAACCGCGTGCCGAGGGTTCAAGTCCTTCTGCCCCTGCCAAAAAGAAAAAGAGTCGTTTTACGGCTCTTTTTTCTTTTTCGTTTGTGCAAATGGTTCTGAAAACGAGGCACGCGGAGCGTGTCGAAGGGTGCGGGTCTCCGGTGGAGACCTCTAAACACCGCAGGTGTTTAGAAGCACCGACCGAGCCGGCAGGCGAGAACAAGTCCTTGAAGCCCCTGCCAAAGAAAAGTCCGAAAAGCCTTGATTTTACAAGGGTTTCGGGCTTTTTTCTTGCTTAAATTCATTATTTCAAAATTCGCATATTACCGTAAAATATCGCACATTTTCGAGTACTATGTGTCCCCCGATATGTCCCCCGGAAAAAACCACGAGCTCTGTTGTAATAAGGTGTTTTGAAGTTTTGTTTAATTGAAAATATAGCGTTTTTTAGGGTGTTTTTTACCGCGTGCCGTAATTTGGATGTTTTTGACACTTGTTTTATGTATATTTATAGCGCAAAAAAATTAGAACAGAATGGCAATGAGCTCATTCTGCTCTTAATCGTTTATGAAACTAAAGTTTCCTTTATAAATTTATCTTGCAGCATAGCAGCATTAGTTTTGATAACTCTCACGGAATACTACATCGCAAACAAAGAGCCTGACTGCGATTGGGTTATTATGCCGAAGACTAACATTTCTGCTTATCTAGGCTCTGCAACTTATATGGAAATGTATGAAAGCAGAATACCCGAAGGTTTTATGGAGAAAAAGCCTGAAATGGGCGGTGTGTCTGCGGTAAGGATTATCGTATAAGAATTGTAGAAATACGCAATTTATTAAAGTGGCTTTATTGACTTTATTTGTATAGTGTGATAAAATACAGATAACAAAACTGTAGAAATACGCAATTTTTTAAAATGAGGTATATGCACTATGATTGAAAGAAAAAAATATCTCGACAAATTAATAAGCAGAAAGCAAAACGGTCTTGTAAAGGTAATTACCGGTATCAGACGATGCGGTAAGTCTTATCTGCTTTTCAATATCTATAAGGACTATCTGAAATCAATCGGCGTTGAGGATGAGTGTATTATTTGCCTCGCTCTCGATGACGATGAAAACATCAGATACCGTAATCCCTTGGAATTGGGTAAATATATTCGTAGCGTAACTTCCGATGAAAGCAAGGAATACTATGTTTTTCTTGACGAAATTCAGAAGGTTGTTACCATACAGAATCCTTATGTTGAGGGTGTAGAAGACAAAATCAGCTTTGTTGATGTTGTTCTCGGTCTTATGAAGCGTGAAAACATTGATGTGTATGTAACCGGCAGTAACTCAAAAATGCTGTCAAGTGATATTCTGACCGAGTTTCGTGGCAGAGGTGACGAAATCCGTGTTAATCCCTTATCCTTTGCAGAGTTTTATAATGCATTTGAGGGTGATAAGCGTGATGCTTGGCAGGAATATTACACCTATGGCGGTTTGCCGTTGGTACTCGCTAAAAAAGGTCACGAGGAGAAAGCAAAATACCTCAGCACTCTGTTTGACACTATCTACCTGAGCGATATTATGGACAGAAATAGCCTTGCTCACGAGAAGAATCTGCTTGATGATATTTTGAATCTGATTTCATCTTCTATCGGTTCTCTTACCAACGCTAACAAGATTGCAAATACTTTCAAAAGCGAACGACAGATTTCTGTCAGTCACGCAACCGTTTCAAAATATCTTGATTATTTAATAGATTCATTCCTTATTTATAGCGCCTCACGCTATGATGTTAAGGGCAGAAAATATATCGGTTCACCGTATAAATACTATTTCAGCGATGTCGGTCTTCGCAATGCTCGTCTCAATTTCCGCCAGCAGGAAGAAAATCACATAATGGAAAATATTATTTATAACGAGCTTTGTGTCCGTGATTTTAGTGTAGATGTCGGTATAGTTGAATACTGCTATAAAGATGCAGAAAAGAAAAGCAAACGGGCTTATCTTGAAATAGACTTTATTGCTAACAAGGGCAGTAAAAAATATTATGTTCAATCAGCACTTACTGTTGCCGACGAAGAAAAACGCGAACAGGAAATACGCTCATTGAAGCGTGTCGGCGATTCGTTCAAGAAGATTGTTGTTGTCAAGGATAACATTATCCCTTGGCACGACGATGACGGTATATTGTATATCGGTATTGAGCAGTTCTTGCTTGATGAGAATGCGATGGATATGTGATTTGATTTATTAATGGAGGATATAATGAGTAATCCTATAAAAGATGAATTCGATAAAATTTCACTTTCAAAAGATATAAGTGAAATTAATAACATTAAACAAGATATTAGCGAATTTATGAGTCACTAATAAATTTCATAGTTATATGATACATGAAAATTTTCACACAATTAAGCATACTTGATTAAATGCTTGTTGCTATCAAATCAACAACGAATTTGTCTTTATTTAATTTTTCAAGAATATTGAAAAACAAATTAAAATATGGTATAATCGACATATGTCGGAAAGGAGTGGCGGTATGCCAAGACCACAGAAATGTAGGCGAGTTTGTTCGGAACCGCAGTTTCTTTGTTTTTCCCCGGGTGGTGTAGAACAGCCGGAAGAAAATGTACTTACTGTAGACGAATATGAGGTAATTCGTTTAGTTGACTATGAGAAAAAAAGTCATGAGCAATGTGCCGCAGCGATGGAAATTTCCAGAACAACGGTTACAGAAATATACGAAAAAGCCCGATATAAAATTGCCGAATGTTTGGTTCAAGGCAAACAACTCAGTATAAACGGAGGCAATTACCAAATCTGCCCCGGACAGAGAAGTTGCTTTGGTAAGCCGTGTAGAAAAGAAA
>JBJEPX010000020.1:0-2647 GCA_051881455.1 Candidatus Fimenecus sp.
GTACGAAAAGAGCAGTCAAGTTTAGTGTTGATATTGCTATTGAAAAGCTGAAAAAAGATTTTGGGATTTTTTAAGATTAACACTACACCATTCCTTTTTTAGTGAGCAAACAGATGAAGGGGTATCAAAACCCTTTCACCTGTTTTCCTTTGTGTGGTGAAAACAGGATTGTTCCTTGTCAATCGAATAATCATTCGCCAAATACCTTCTCTTTGTGATTGTGATAAGCATAAGCGTGTCGAGAGGTACGCCACGACCTGCCGCAAGGCGGAGAGCGATAACTACCTACTCAAAATATCGGGCAGCTCCCGATTTCGCCGTAACCCACAAAGAGAATAATGATACTCCCGTCCAGTCACAGTCCGAGCGTGATAAAACCGTCGCAGGCAATGAGGGCGGCTCTGGCAGACCGTCAGTTGGGGTGGAACTCCCGTGGCGTCAGTTCGCTGCTGACCGTTTGGCGACTTCCCTGCGTGAAACGCATTGGCATCTTGGGGTGTCGAGGACAAATAGAGATGCTTCTATCATAAAGCCAGATACAAGGCGGTCTATGGAACAGAGAATTGTTTATGCTCTCCCGACCTTAAAAACTTCCTTGTGTTTGGCTGATTACATAGGCAGAACTTGCCTGCTTATATCCAGATAGGAGGTCAAACTAATGGATAAAACAATTAAGCGTGGCGACATCTACTACGCAGACTTAAATCCTGTTGTCGGCTCGGAGCAAGGAGGGACACGACCTGTACTTGTTATCTCCAATGATATAGGAAACAGGCACAGTCCTACGGTCATTATTGCCGCCATAACAAGCCGTGTACGAAAAAAAAGAAATTACCTACACACTTATATTTGGGGCAAATTGAGGGGCTTCCTGCGAACTCAATCATTCTCTTTGAGCAGTTACGGACGATTGACAAAAGCCGCTTGAAAGAACATCTCACGCACCTTGATGAGCAGTATTTGAAATCGCTTGAATTTCCTCTCCTCATCAGTATCGGAGTTGAAAAAAGGAGGAGCTTATGAACTTTGGAGATATATATGCGTTAGTCTTAAAAGAATACCCAGATATTTTAACCGTTGATGAAATGAGCAAGGCTCTTGGTGTCAGCACAAAAACAGGTTATCAATTACTTCGTGAAAACAAAATAGAACACTTGAAGGTGGGCAGAGCGTATAAAGTACCAAAAGCCCATCTTCTTTCTTATTTGAGGTTAGGTCTGCGAAATGCGGAAAATTAAAGAATTTGCACATTCGACTTCTTTGGCTTAAATTGCTACAATGTATATGGTCAACAGCAGAAGTCGGTGCTACGCAAAGGAGGTTATATTTATGGTAGCAGGACATCTGCAAGAGAAAAAAGGCTATTTTTATATGGTTTTGAGCTATCCCGATGCTGCGGGAAAAAGAAAAACGAAGTGGTTGCCGACAGGATTGCCTGTCAAGGGCAATAAAAAGAAAGCGGAAAAGATGTTAATGGAAACAAGGCAGACCTTTGTGCCTGAGTGCAAACCCATACAGGACGATATGCTGTTTTCCGACTTTCTGCTTCAATGGTTGGAAATCGCAAAGCCGACTATCGCACTTACTACATTCGCATCATACTCAGGTATGGCAAAGAGCGTTATCATTCCGTATTTCAAGGAAAGAGAAATCACACTTTCCGAACTGAAGGCAACAGACATTCAGGCTTTCTATATGAAGCAGTTGAAACGAGTAAAAGCTAATTCGGTTATTCACTATCACGCTGTTATTCACAGGGCTTTGAAATATGCCGTAAAGATTGACCTTATTTCTGTCAATCCTGCGGATAAAGTGGAACGCCCTAAAGCTGATAAGTTCATCGGCAGCTTCTATGACAGCAACGAAGTACAGGCACTATTTGAAGCCGCCAAAGGAACGCTGATTGAAATACCGATTTTTCTCGGTGCGTTTTATGGACTAAGGCGAAGTGAAGCCCTCGGCTTAAAATGGGACGCTATTGATTTTCAAAACAATACGATTACCATTAGACACACCGTTACTTCCTGCAATCTTGATGGCAAGCATATCCAGATAGCACAGGATACGACCAAAACCAAGTCGAGTATGAGAACGCTGCCCCTTGTTCCTGCGTTCAAAGAGAAGTTGCTAAAGCTCAAGGAACAGCAGGAAGAATACAAACGAGTATGCGGACGATGCTACAACAAAAAGTATTTGGAATATATCTGTGTAGATGAGATGGGGACATTGATTTCTCCGCACTATCTCACATCATCATTTCCAAAGCTACTTGAAAAGAACAATTTGCGCCACATTCGTTTCCACGACCTGCGCCATAGTTGTGCTTCGCTGCTTCTTGCGAACGGTGTTCATATGAAACAGATACAGGAATGGCTCGGACACAGCGATTTTTCAACTACGGCAAATGTATATGCCCATTTGGATTACAATTCCAAGCTGTCATCGGCTGACGCAATGGTAAACGGTCTGAGTGGCGCATTAGAGGCTATTTCATAACTTCTGCAGCGTATCGCTTCACTAAGGATACGCCAACTACATATCCTAAGTTCAAATCACGGAGAGAACTTACGGAAAAATCTTTCCAGAGTGGAGAAAATCAGAACCACCAGTTAAACTGGTGGTTTGCTCATGCCCTATAAGGGCAGAT
>JBJEPX010000021.1:0-61471 GCA_051881455.1 Candidatus Fimenecus sp.
GGGGTTATCTGTATATTATGAGAAAACAAGTTCTTCGCAAACAATTTCTCTTGCACTTTGATGAATATTCCCCATTCTTTGCACCCACTCCATCTGATTCTCTTCTTTCAGTTGCTCGGTTACATCTTCAGCTATTTTCATCTGCTCCACAAGCATATCAAACATATCTCTTGCCTGCTTTTCCACCTCAGCACAGTGCTGGTATAGCTTACTTTGACTAAGTAGTAAACTAAAAAGCACCTTCTTATGCTTTTCTATATAAGACTTATACATCATTCCCCATTTACCGAGGGTGATGTTTGCTTCTTCGGGCGGGAGCGCAAGGTTCGGGATATTGTAATCTCCAACTCGACGGTAACTGATTGAATTTCTGTTTGACATAATGACAACCTCCTTATTTTTCACTCTTATCAATAATTTTCAGTAACAGCTCATCAACATCCTCAGTGGGTAAATCCTCTGCCAAGAGCATATTTCGAAACTCATTCATACCATTGACAAGTAAGTTGCACTCAAAATCCGTTAACTTGATTTTTACCTTTCTGCTCATAAGTGACCTCCTGTTATTTGGTAGCTTTATTCTACCTTATAACAGGAGGTTAGTCGAATGTATGGATTAAAACTTTGTAAAAAAGTGTTACTATTTATGTCTTTTGACTCTATATATTAGAAGCTATTATCAAAAGAAATGTATAATTATGTTGCATTGAAACTACTGTGAAAATATGATATAATTATTTATGATAAGCATCTATGATAAGGAGGATAATCTATGAGTGTAATATCAAGAGTTAATCCTGAAACATTAGAACATATAAAAGAAATAGCAAACAAGATGAAAAATCATCGTGCTGCTGTTATGGTTGGTGCAGGATTTAGCAAAAATGCAGAAGCTATATTGCAGACTGGCAAAAAGTTTTTGGATTGGAATGGGCTTGGTGATGTATTTTATCATAAAACCCACGGAAAAGAACCCGGGAGTGATGCGCAGTATTTAAATGTTTTAAAACTTGCTGAAGAAGTTGAAGCAGCCTATGGAAGAACAGTTCTTAATCAATTGATAAAAGACAGTTTGCCCGATTTAGAATATGCTCCATCTATTTTACACAGGAAACTTTTAAACTTAGATTGGAAAGACGTATTTACTACAAATTACGATACTCTTCTTGAAAGGACATTAGAGCAAATTACAGACAAGCACTATGATGTTATCCTGAATAAAGAAGACCTGATTTATTCTGCTGAACCTCGTATAATAAAACTGCACGGTAGTTTTCCTTCAACATTTCCGTTTGTAATTACAGAAGAAGATTATAGACAGTACCCTAAAAAATCTGCTATTTTTGTTAATACGGTTCAGCAAACGCTGATTGAAAATGTACTGTGTTTAGTTGGATTCTCTGGTGACGACCCTAACTTTTTACAATGGATCGGTTGGATTCGGGACAATATTGGTAAGGATCTAGCCTCTAAAATTTATCTTGTTGGTGTATTTAATTTTTCTACGGCTCAACTTAATTTGCTTCATAATAGAAACATTATTGTTTTAAATATGAAAAACAGCGAAGGGGTTGATGGATATCAATCTGGTTTGGAGTTGTTCTTTGACACATTATCTGAATTGACCCAAAACGAGGATGTTGATAAATGGCCGTTAGACAAATTGCATCACAACATCTCATTCACCGATAGTGATGTGACAGATAAAGTAAAAGTTGTAATAAAAGAATGGGAGGAATCTCGAAAAAATTATCCTGGTTGGTATATACTTCCATCTTACAATAGAAAGCAATTGATGATAAAAACTGAATCATGTGGCCATACATTTTATCATATAAACAAAGAAAACCTCTCGCCAAAAATTGCTTTTGATTTTTTATATGAATACAATTGGCGCATGAATAAAAACTTACTTCCAATAGAAAAGAGTAATATTAGTATTTATGAAAAAGTGTTAGCAAAGACAAATCCTTTTGTGGATACATTTACACTGAGTAAAAACGATATCAAATATACTAAGGAAAATGAAGATTGGTATACTGTATGTCAAAAATGGATTGATATCTATATAGACATTATGAGAGCGTATAGGGAGAACGGGCATTTTGACAAGTTTGAAATAGCTTTCGCTAATTTAAATTCTATTTCTGTTTCATTAACATCTGAACAAAAAGCAAAAATTAATTGTGAAAAGGTTCGAAAACTTTTATTTGAATTAAATATTAAAGATGCAAAAACGGCTTTGAGCGAATGGCCAAAAGATGTTTCTTTACCAGCATACGAAATGCAAAAAGCTGGTCTTTTTATGGAGCTGGGCGATGTTGCACAGGCTTATAAAATATTGGTAGATGAATTAAATTATGTGCGAAAAGGACCAAACAAAGAAATCAATCATTTTAAAATTACTATTGAAGCTTATTTAGTCTTGTTAGCAAGATATGCAAAACAATCTATTGATTTTATGCAAGGAAAAATCGAAGAGAAACCCGAAGTGAAGTATAACGGAAAATTTGATGCGTATGCAGAAATCAGACTGTTTGAAGCATTGTTAAAGGAACAAGCACCAAAAGATTATGAAAAGGAAGAATATGATTTAAATCGTATTACCCGAACTATAATAAATTCAAATACAAGTTATAAAGAAGCATTTCAATTTGTTAGATTTTTTGAAGAAATCGGAAGCCCGTTTAATTGCAATCATGTTGTTTCTTCAAAAGAAGCCTGTTCTGAGGCTATTAGACGAATTAATCCTATTTCTCCAGTTTGGGCGTTGGTACTTCAAATTAAAAATAATGACGTAAAGAACGATGACAAAGTTTGGTCAAGAGAAATAATTTCTAAAATGACAAATGAAGAAATAGAGACTTATGCACAACTTTGTATTTCTTCAATAAAAAACAATTTGGAATATATAGAAAATGGTAACAGTTGGCATGAATCCAACTTTCAATTAAGCATTGCATCTATTATGCCGGAGATCTTATCTCGTCTGTGTTCACGAATGTCAAAAGACACACAAACAAAAACGTTAGAGTTGCTTGATATGATATATCGCTCTAATAAAACTGAAAATTTCAAAAATATTAAACATTTAGCTAAGCGTCTTATATCTTCAATGAGTGAAAAAACCAAAGTTGATAATTTTGATGCACTTATTAAAACATATCTGTATGAACCAGCAACAGAGGTGGCTAAATTAGATTTTGCAGATATTTTTGAGTCTTTCAGCTATCAAGAAAAAAGTCAAGAAAAATATAAAAACATAAATCTCGATGAACACCTTACTGATATATTATTACAGTTGTTGGATAAAGAAAATGGACGAGATGTTGCACTATCGAGACTGGTTCATTTATATAATTTTGGATTAATGTCCGATGATGATATAAAATCTTTTGAAAAAAATATATGGACAAATTTAGATGAAAATGGGTTACCCAAAATTCCTAAAATATACCTCAAAAATTATATTTTAAGTTTACCAACACCTAATAATATTGACTCTAGAGCATTATTGAAAAAATATATTCTTGCTTTGAGTATTCCAAAAAAACAAAGAGGTGTTACTGTTAGCTCCATGTACGATATGCCTCTGTTTTTTATGGAATTGAAATATTGCACTTATTCTGTTGATAATCCTAAAGGTATAAAGTGGAATAGTGAGGATATAGTTACTATTGTCAAGAAAATTTTAGAAACTTGGGAAAACGACAAAACAGTTCTATTGAGTTACGATAAATCGGATTTTAAGCGTGAAGAAGTATCTGATGAATTATTTGAAAAATATAAAAATGTTGATGATATACTTGCAAAGGTGTTGATTTCAAATGATTCTGATGTCGAGGATAAAGATCTGATACAAAAACTTGCTATGGACTTTGAATCACTTAATATTCCTTGCATACAATTGAGAATTCTCCTTAATGATGATAATAAAGCTTTCGACGAGATATATGCTGATATTTGTGGAACAAACAAAGATAAGATTAATGCAGCCTGCAACGCAATTTACACATTGATGAGTTTGAAAAAAACAGAATATACAGATTCTTGTTTGGATTTATTGAGAAAAGTTTCTTTCAATATAAGAGTTCGAAGAATACAAGGTTTAATATCAATTATATACTTAATGCATAATCTCATATACAGTTATTTGTTGCCAAATGATATCACGATACTTGATAATTTGCTGTTTGGATTGGATTACTTGTTTGAAGAAACTAAATTATCAAACAATAATTTAGATTGTTCAGTGAATCAGTGTATTGAATTACGTGCGGCAGCAACTAATCTTGCATATATTTTATATGAAACCAATAAGGATAACCTTGATATTTGTTCACAATTAGAAAAGTGGAAGAATTTAAGCAATGATTTAACTGAGTTTTCAGAAGTCAGAAACAAGTGGTGTGATCTATAAATAGCAAAAGGGACTATCAGACGATGGCCCCTTTTGTTATTTACTCAATCCAAACAAAAAATCCGAACCCATTTCCTATCGGGAAAATCTGGTTCGGATTTTTCTGGTTTGGTGCCGGTGACCGGGGTCGAACCGGTACGGTATCGCTACCACTGGATTTTGAGTCCAGCACGTCTGCCAATTCCATCACACCGGCAAAAGCTTGCCTTGATATTATATGAAATTTTAATGGAAAAGTCAATAGATGTCAGCATAGTTTTTTGAGTTGAACACATATTTTGTAAAATTTATAAAAAAATATGCAACACGCTGTACATTTGCTTGCATTTTTCATTTTATTGTGTTAAAGTATTATTAATATTTTATATTGGGGGTAAGGTTTATGGATCTTAAAAAAATTATTGACAAAAAAGACTGGGCGGCGCAATATATGCTTGATGAAATCACGCATATAATCAAAACCTTTGAAAAGCGCGACCCCGGTTCAAAGGGTGAACAGCAGGCATGCGAGTATATGGCAAAGGTTCTTAAAGAGGACTGCGGCTGTGAACGCGCAGATGTTGAACCCTTTAAAGAAAATCCCGGCTCATTCTACGGTTGGATTTATTTTACAATTACATTTGTTCTTCTGGCAATCGCACTTTTCTTCTATTTCCCGTTGGCGTCTCTTATTCTGATTGTTGCAGGCCTTGCAATTGTTATTGCACAGTTCGGATTTTACAAAAAACTTGTTGACCCGTGTTTCCCTGAAAAAACAGGTCACAATGTAACAGCCGTTAAAAAATGCACGGGAGAGGTTAAACGCCGCATATTCTTTAACGGTCATCCTGACGCAGCTTGGGAATGGCCCGTTAACTACGCTCTCGGCGGCGTGGGCTTTGAGGGTCATGCCGTTATTTGCGGTATCGGCGCGGTTTATTATATAGTACTTTCAATTTTGTATATGGTGCAGTATGGTGTTAAGTTTGCCGTTGTTGACACTTCTTCTGCTTTGTTCAAGTGGGCTTTGGGCGGACTTGTTTTCGTTCCGTTTTTAATTGGCCTTTATTGGATGTGGAACAAAAACCGTGTTGTTGACGGTGCTAACGACAACCTTTCAGGTTGCTATATGGGTATTGCAATTCTCAAAGCTCTTAAAGACGAGGGAATTGAATTGGAAAATACCGAAATCGGCGTTATCCTCACAGGTTCTGAGGAGGCAGGTCTCCGCGGCGCAAAAGCTTGGTGCGAACAGCATAAGGGCGAGTTTGACGATGTTCCCACATTTATTTTCTCGTATGATACAATCCACGATCCCAAATTCCTTATGACAAACTACCGTGACCTTAACGGTACTGTTAAAGCAGATAAGGATGTTTCCGATTTGTTTATGGAGGCCGCAAAAGAGGCGGGCGTTCCCTGCAAAAAGGGTTGGGTTCCTCCCCTTGGAGGCGCAACGGATTCCGCCGCATTTGCACAGGCAGGCTTCCGTGCAACAGGCGTTACAGGTCTTAACCATAAGCTTGAAGATTATTATCACACAAGAAGAGATACATATGACAATATGAATCTTGACGGTCTTGCAGGTTGCTTTGCCGCAAGTGTAAAAGCGCTTGAAATGTTTGATAACGGCGCAAAGCAGTAAACATAGTTTAAAAAGCTCTCTTGCTGAAAGGTGAGAGAGTTTTTTTATATTTTTCATAAAATATCATTGAAATAGACTTACGATTGTGTTATTATTATATAGAAATATTTTATGAAAGAGGGAGAATATGAAAATTAATGATCTCTTGCATAAGGTTTACGGCACAAATCCTAATGACCCGAGCAGTCTTCAACCCAAAGAGGCTATTGCTTACGGTATCGCAGGTTTCGGCCAGAACTTTATTTGCACAATTATTGGCTCTTACTTAACGATTTTCCTCACAGACGCACTTCTTTTCGGTGCCGACGGAGTAACAATCGGCTCTGTGGCAGGTTCTATGGCTGTTGCATGGCTTATGCTCGGCACAAGAATCTTCGATGCGTTTAACGATCCGATTATGGGCTCAATCGTTGACAGAACAAGAACAAAATGGGGAAAATGCCGCCCTTATCTTAAATGGATGGCATTCCCGATTGCGGTTATGACGATAATTTGCTTCTTGCCTGTATTTAAAGCAAAGGCAACTTCAACCTTCATAATGATTGCAATTATTTATGTTGTTTGGTCGGTTGTATATACCGTTGCCGATGTTCCTTATTGGGGCCTTTCAACTTGTATGACAAATGATACGGTTGTTCGCGGTAATCTTCTTACAGTTACCCGTCTTCTCTGTACACTCGGCGCAGGTATCGTTACTGTGTTTGTCCCCATCATTACAGGTGCGGTTACATCTAAGTACAGATATACATCTGATATGCTTGCACAGATAAAGGTTGATAAAGCGGCAGAAATTGCGAATCTCGTTGAAAAGCAGGGTATGTCTTACGATGAAGCAGTAAATACATTTGTAAATACTGTTATCAAAGGTCAGGAAATGGCAAACGCCGATACTCTTAAATGGACATATTTCATTTGCGCGGCAGTTCTTGTTATTCTTGCAATCCCCATGTTCTTCTATGGATTTAAGAACACCAAAGAACGCTTCACGGCGAACGACAATCCGCCCAGCTTCTTCCACAATATGAAGCTCCTTTTCAAGAACAAAGAGCTTCTTCTTATCGTTCTTTCCGGTATTCTCGGCGGCGCAAGAATGGTTTATACATATACAGGCGGACTTTACTTTGCAAAGTATGTTCTCAATAATGAAGGACTTTACAGTCTTATAACACTTCTTGTTGTTCCCGGCGGACTTGTAGCATCAATTCTTGTTCCGTGGATGTCAAAGAAATTCACAAAGAAGTGGGCTTATGTAATGGTTCATCTTTTCGGCGGCGTCGTAATGGCTATTATGTACTTCGTTGGATATGATGCAACATGGAAGCTTATTGTTGCCGCAATCGGACTTGTACTTCTCGGTATTCCTCAGGGTGTTAACAACATCATAACTTATGCTATGATTGGTGATACAGTTGACTATCTCGAATGGAAAACAGGTGAGCGCGGCGAGGGTATCTGCTTCGCAATGCAGACTCTTATCAACAAGATCGGTATGGCAGTTGGTGCTTTCATAGGCGTTATTTCTTTCGCCGCATCAGGTATTGATGCTGAAACAGGCCGCATCGCAAGTCCTGATACACTTTGGAATATGCTGGTTCTTTCAGGCGTTATCAGTATGTTTGCCTGCGCAATTCCCATGTTCTTCTATACTATTACAGAAAAGCGTCAGGCTGAAATGGTTGCCGAGATTGAAGCTCGTAAATCATCGGTTGCAAGTAAATAAATATAGTATCTTTAACGGCAGGGGAAACTCTGCCGTTATTTTTTAGGTGAAAAATGAAATACAATAATATCGTTAAAGGTCAATTTATTGACCGCCCTAACCGTTTTATCGCAAACTGCGAAATTAACGGAAAAACTGAGGTATGCCATGTAAAAAACACAGGCAGATGTAAAGAACTCCTCGTAAAAGGAACAACGGTTTATCTGCAAAAATCCGATAATCCCAACCGTAAAACCCAGTATGATTTAATAGCCGTCCAAAAGGACGATAAACTCATAAATATGGATAGCCAAATCGTAAACAGTGTTGCTCTTGAATATATCCCGAGACTGTTTGACAAAATAAAATTTATAAAACCCGAATACACCTACGGCAATTCCCGTTTTGACATTTATGTAGAAACCGAAACAGATAAAATATTTGTTGAGGTTAAGGGCGTAACCCTTGAAAACGGCGGCGTAACGGCTTTTCCCGACGCTCCGACGGTGAGGGGAGTAAAACACCTTAAAGAGCTTCAAAAAGCCGTTAAAGAGGGATATAAAGCATTTGCGATGTTCGTAATTCAAATGAACGGTGTAAAATACTTTGAGCCAAACCGCAAAACACATCCCGAATTTGCCGACGAACTGAAAAAAGCGGCTGAAAACGGCGTTAATTTGTTTGCTTTTGATTGCAAAGTAACGCCTTGCAGTATAGAAATTGATAAAAGAGTTCCCATAAAGCTATAAAAAACACCGATTCATTTGAATGAATCGGTGTTTATATATGTGTTTGTGTTTGGAATTAACCGAATCTTGAAAGAAGGAAGCCTGCCGCAACAGCAGAGCCTATAACGCCCGCAACATTCGGTCCCATTGCGTGCATAAGCAGGAAGTTTGAGGGATTGTATTTTCTGCCCTCTACCTGAGAAACTCTGGCTGCCATGGGAACTGCGGAAACGCCCGCTGAACCGATAAGGGGATTAACTCTGCCTTTGGTAATTACATTCATAAGCTTTGCGAAAAGAACACCGCCTGCTGTTGAGAAAGCAAAGGCAAGAAGGCCTATTCCGATTATAAGCAGAGTTTTAAGAGCCAAGAAGGTTTTGCCCTCGGCAGTTGCACCGACCGTTACACCTAAAAGGATTGTAACAATATTACAGAGTGCGTTCTGAGCCGTGTCGGAAAGTCTGTCTGTAACACCGCTTTCTTTAAAGAGGTTACCGAGCATGAGCATACCGATAAGGGGAGCAACAGAGGGAAGAATAAGAACGCAGATAACGGTAACAACAATGGGGAAAATAATCTTTTCAGCCTTGCTTACCGTGCGAAGCTGGTTCATCTTAATCTGGCGCTCTTTCTTTGTTGTAAGAACCTTCATAATCGGCGGCTGAATAAGCGGAATCAAAGCCATATATGAATATGCGGCAACGGCGATAGGTCCTAAAAGCTGAGGAGCAAGTTTACCTGTGAGGTAAATTGCGGTAGGACCGTCAGCACCGCCGATAATGGCAATTGAAGCGGCTTCTTCTGCAGTGAACTGACCTGTTACAATTGCAATAAGGAAAGCAACATATATACCGAGTTGAGCGGCTGCGCCCAAGAGAAGGCTTGAAGGGTTGGCAAGCAACGGACCGAAATCTGTCATAGCGCCAACGCCCATGAATATAAGGCAGGGGAATATGCTGGATTTAACACCTGCATAAATAAGCCTTAAAACGCCTGTATCGTACCAATGGGCTCCCTCTACAACCTCGCCTGAATAAGATGACATCATAAGCGGGTCATACATAATGTCAGGATATATGTTTACAAGCAGCATACCGAATGCAATAGGTAAAAGAAGCAACGGCTCGAATTTTCTTACAATGGCAAAATAGAGAAGAAGGAAAGAAACTCCTATCATCACCCAGTTTTGCCATTCAAGATTAACAAAATTGGAATCTTTAAAAATTTCAATTAGTGCGTTAATGATTGACATTGGAACTCCTCCAATCAACCGATAACGGCAAGAACTTCATCAGTAGCAACAGAACTTCCCTTTGATGCCGCAACCTGTGAAACTGTTCCTGAGCAGGGGGCAACAATTTCGTTCTCCATTTTCATAGCTTCGAGAACAAAGAGAACATCACCCTCATGAACTGCCTGTCCCTTTGAAACATTTACAGAAAGAACCGTTCCGGGCATGGGAGCCTTAACGGGAGTGCCGTCGCCTACTGCTACGGGTGCAGGTGCTGCCGCAGGAGCTGCTGCGGGTGCGGGAGCTGCAACGGGAGCTGCAACGGGAGCCGCTACTGCTGTTGTGGGAACAACAGATGTAACAACAGCCTCGTTAAGCTCGTTAACTTCAACTTCATAATCGTTTCCGTTTAATGTAACAACATATTTCATAATTATATCTCCTTTATTTTTCAATAAGCTTAATTGACTTGAACGCAAGTTTGTTGAGAGGAATTCCCGTTTGGTTGCTGACAATCGCCATAATTGCGGCGGCGGTTTTGTCATCCGTCTTGTAAAGCTCAAGGTCCTCTTTCAATTTAATTGATTTAAAATCAAGTCTGTTAAGAGGAATTCCGCTTTCGTGACTTACAATCGCCATTATTGTTGCGGCTGTTTTCTCACCTGTTTTATAAAGCTCTACCATACCGGTGGGAGCCGATGTCGCAGGTGCGGCAGGCGCGTTTTCGGAAACGGTTTCGTTCTTTGCCGCGTCTGATTGCTTCACATCTTTGCCTGCTTTCTTATTTGCAACTTTTTCAAAGGTGCGAACAAGCTTTGAAAGTACTACGATAATGCAGGCAAGCAACGCAAGAATAATGAGAACAACAATAAATCCCGTTGCTGAAATATTAAGAGCTTCCAATATGCTTAATTTCATATTTGCTCACTCCTTAATCAACTTTCTTTATTGTGAATGAGAAAGTATTGTTTTCTTTTTCCGCTCTCTTTTCAAAGAACGCCTCAGCCTGTGCGGGGAAAGCGATATAAGAAAGTACATCTTCATCGGATTTTGCCTTGTCACCAAGCTCTGCCTTTGTCTTTTCAAACATAGGTTCGAGGGTATCAGCAAAACGGCAGGTGAGGGGAGCTTCGTCGCCGAGAACCTTCTTTTGAAGGTCAGCGCTGATTTCGCCGGGAGCCTTGCCGTATTCACCCTTGATATAAGCCTTGATTTCTTTGGAGATGTTCTTGTATCTTTCGCCAACAAGAACATTGGTAACAGCCTGGTTACCTACCATCTGGCTCAAAGGTGTAACAAGCGGGGGATAACCCATGTCCTCGCGAACCTTGGGAATTTCCACAAGTGCTTCTTCCATTCTGTCGAGGGCGTTCATATCTTCAAGGTTTGCCATCATATTTGAAAGCATACCGCCGGGAACTTTATAAGTGAGAGCGTCTGTATCCGTAACAAGAGCCTTGGGCTTTAAAAGTCCCGATTTAAGATATTCATCACGGAGAGGCTTGAAGTGGTCATTGATTTCTTTCAAAACGCTTCTGTCAAGGTTTGTTTCATAACCAAGCTCAGAAAGTGCGTCGTAAATAGTTTCCGTTGCAGGCTGTGATGTACCGCCTGAGAAGCAGGAGGTAGCAGTATCAATGATATCGCATCCTGATTCAACTGCTTTGAGTATTGTCATATAAGCCATGCCGGTTGTGCAGTGAGTATGAAGAATAAGGGGCATTTCGGGAACCGCGTTTTTAATTGCGCTTACAAGGTCTTTTGCCTCGTTGGGAGTCATAACGCCCGCCATATCCTTAATGCAGATCGTGGAGCAACCCATGCTCTGCATCTCTTTAACTGTTTCAACATATTTTTCCAAAGTGTGAACAGGGCTTGTGGTGTAAGAAATTGCACCTGATGCAATAGCACCGTTTTTGATTGTTTCATCAACGGCAACCTGAATGTTGCGTGTGTCGTTAAGCGCGTCAAAAATTCTGATAATATCAATACCGTTTTCAACGCTCTTCTTAACAAACATTCTTACAACATCGTCGGGATAATGCTTGTAGCCGAGAAGATTCTGTCCGCGAAGGAGCATCTGAAGCTTTGTATCAGGGCATTTTGCCTTGATTTTTCTGAGTCTCTCCCATGGGTCCTCACCTAAATAGCGAAGGCAGGAATCGAATGTTGCGCCGCCCCAGCATTCAAGAGAATAATAACCTGCCTTATTGAGCTTTTCAAGAACGGGTTCGAAATCCGAGAAGGGCATTCTTGTAGCAATAAGTGACTGGTTTGCATCTCTGAGGACGGTTTCAGTAAACTGTACTTTCATTATTTTAGCCTCCAAACACAAAATAAAATACAAATTATTCCAGTTTAATTGAAATTATACAATATATACTTATTATTATCAATAGAAAACATTTTTAAAAATAAATTTTTGGAGGAATAGCAAAAAAAGACACCGAAAAGTGTCCTTTTTTGTTAAATATTTAACACTAATTTTGTGAGACTGATTACAGAGATATACTCGCCTTATAAGCTGCAGCGGTAGCGTTTGCAATGCGTCCGCATTTTTCAGCGTCGCCTATCAGGAATACCTTGCCGCAAACTCCTTTCGCATCGTTTTCAAGCTCGTTTACGGAGCGTACACCGAGAGCCAAAACAACATTGTCAACGGGCTCAATATGCAAACTCTTGTTCTTGGTGCTTTCAAGCTCAATGCTGTCTTTGTTTATCTTAACAAGCTTGCTGGAAGTGAAAAACTTTGTCCCTGCCGCTTTAAGACGGGGCAGAGCGTCATCGGGATGCTGCATCCAAGTTCCGGGGGCGAGTGAATCCGCCATTTCAACAACTGCAACCTTATTGCCTTGCTCACAGAGTAACTCGGCCGTTTCAAGTCCTGTCATACCGCTTCCGATAACCGCAACCTTTTTGCCGTCAAGCTTTACTGTTCCGTCAAGTATTTGCGTTGTTGTGCAAACATTTTCACCGTCCGTACCGGGAATTGAGCGGGGAACAATCGAGCATCCGCCTGTTGCGATGAAAACAGCATATGGTTTTTCTGCCGCAATCATTTCTTTTGTGGCGGCTGTGTTGTATTGGATTTCAACTCCCAACGCTTCACAGTTTGCAAGAAGGTCCTCAACGCACCAGTGAATTTTTGACTTTTTGGGAGGCTTTTCGGCTAATAAAATCTGACCGCCCGCCTCGCTGTTCTTTTCAAATACCTTTACACTGAAGCCTCTGCGTGCAAGCGTTTCCGCCGCTGTAAGACCTGCCACGCCCGCACCGACAATAACAACCTTTCTGCCGTTTCCGTCTTTCTTCAATTCATATTTTTCATTGCCTAAATTGGGGTTAACGGAACAGTTTGCGTGAGAGCCGTGATATGCGTTTGTCTGCATACTTTCCATACAGTAAAGACAGCAAATACAGCGTTTTATAAGCTTTTCGTCACCGTTTTTAACCTTTTCTGCCCAATGGGGGTCTGCAATATGCGGTCTGCCCAAAGAAACAAAGTCCTGAATACCGTCGCAAAGCTGTTGCTCAGCCTGCTCAGGGCTTCTTATGAGGTTGGCGGCAAGAACAGGTACCTTAACAGCCTCTTTAACGGCTTTTGCCATATATTTTCTCCAACCGGGTTCAAAAGTAACGGGTTCAAGCCAGTAATTGTATGTATCATATCCCGCGCAGGATACATCAATAGCATCAACGCCGTTCTGTTCGAGAATTTCAGCCATTTTTACGCCCTCAGAGAGGGTGTAGCCCTTTCCTTTTTCACCAATCATTTCATAGCATTCGTCAACCGAAAGGCGAACAATAAGAGGATAGTCCCTGCCGCATTTTTCTCTTATAGCTGAAATAATTTCGAGTAAAAATCTCATACGGTTTTCAAGACTGCCGCCGTATTTGTCTGTCCTACGGTTTGTAAAAGGACTTAAAAACTGCTGAATTAAATATCCGTGCGCCGCGTGGAGCTCAACACCGTCCGCACCTGCTTTTTTAGCCCTTAGTGCGGCGTCGGCAAACTCCCTGATAATTTTTTCAATCTGTTTAATACTCATCTCGCGGTTAAGACTTTCGGCGGAATACGCTCTTTCAACCTTTGAGGGAGCCCATGCAGGCAAAACAATGTCCTTTTCCATAAGCTTTTTTCCTAAGGGCGCAACTTTGTAAAACATCTTGTCGTAAGCCGTGCCCATAATTTTTCTGCAAGCGTTGGAAAGGGGAACGGTGCCCATCATAAGGCCTAAATTCTGCCTGCCCGGGTGGTGAAGCTGAATAAACATCTTGCAGTCATGTTTATGTACTTTGTCAACCATCCTTTTGAGCGGCTCAATGTGGTAATCGTGGCTTAAACCGAGCTGTGCAAAAGCGGAAGCGCCCGAAAAATCATCAACTCTTGTGATTTCGGTAATGATAAGTCCTGCACCGCCCTTTGCTCGCTCCTCGTAATAATCCTCCATCTTTTTCGTTGGAGTTCCGTCAAACTGACCGAATCCCAACATCATAGGGGGCATAACTATTCTGTTTTTGATTTCACAATTACCGATTTTCATCGGAGAAAACAGCATTTTGTATTCCATAATAAACCTCTCAAATTGAATATATCTATTCCATATTTTAACATAATAAATTGTATATGACAATATTATTTTACCTTTTTGATCTTGATTATTGACAATATTCCCGCGGTAATCAAAAATACCGCAAAGATTTTTGAAAGATATTGCGTTTGTATATATTGAAGAATAAAGCCTGCCGGTATGGCACCGCATATTCCGCCTATAATTACAGGCAGAATTTCTCTGTATTTTATTTGCTTTTTTAAAGTATATATTACTACCGATAAAAAAGCGCAGGGAAGAAAAAACATCAGATTTATGCCCTGAGCCTTTATTTGCGGAGTATTCGCAAAAACAGTCAGATAAATAATTAAAACTCCGCCTCCGCCGAATCCCATTGAACCGATAAGCCCCGAAAGAAAGCCTGCAATAACAGATATAACCGTACTCATTTAAAAAACATTCTCACTCCCGCCCATATCATAAAAAGCGAAAAAACAACCGTAAGTGCCTTGTTTGATATTCTTTTAATAAGAAATGTGCCTGCAATACTCCCTAAAAGACCGGGAATAAGAAAAATTCGGGCGTCGGAAAAGTTGACATTGCCGTTTATTAGATATATAATTGTACTGATAACGGAAATGGGCAGAATAGTTGCAACTGCGTTAATTTGAGAATCTTTTTGCTTCATACCCATTTTGTTGTAGAGCGGAACGGTCAGCATACCTCCGCCTGCGCCGAGTATTACATTTACGGCACCGATTATTATTCCGGCAAACAGTTTGTGCGATTTTTTCATTCTTTACCTCCGGAGGAATTTTATGAATAAGAACCCTAAATTCAGAAGCTCAGTAGGTCCGGCAATTATTACAGCATTTTTAATATACAATCTGATTGCAATCGCTTTGTTTATTTTGTCATATTTTTTATTTTATAAAAACCTGACAAACGGTATGGGTATATTCATGCTTGCGATTGACGCAGTGTTTTTTCTTCCACTTATGCTTAATACTTATTATACCCTTGAAGAAAATACATTATTTATTTACCAGTGGCCGTTTTTAAGAAAAAGAATTCGCTATTGCGATATTTTTGAGATTAACGATAAACCGGGCGACGATATAAAAAACATCAAAAATGTTGCTTTATCGAAAAAGAAAATCGTAATAGGATACTATTTTTATTCCGAGGATAAAAAAACAAAAGAAAAAACCAAGAAGAAAAAATATATTGAAATTTCCCCCCGCGATATGGATTTATTCCTTATTAAAATGGGCGGTAAATTTAAAAATGCCCGTGATTTGGCGGCGAAGCTTGAAGAAGAGCATAAGCAGAGAAATGCAGAGCATTACAGAAAAAAGGCTATTGCGGATAAGCGCCGTCAGGAGGAAGAAGAAAAGAATAAGCCTCAGGATGTTGTTATTAAGCCGAAAAAGAAAACGGAGCGGATAAAAGTCCAATCCTCTGAGGCAACCGAAAACACAGCAGAGGGCGAAGAACAGGGCAATAACGATTGAGAATATTAAAGCCGACAGTATGTGACTTATCACATTACCGTCGGCTTTCTGTTTTGCGTTTTTTATTTAATTGCTTTCGGAAAGTTCCATTTGAATATCATCGCCAGAATTCTCAAAATAAAGGTTGTCAGCGTTCCTGCAAGTATTGCAATACTGTCGTTAATTTGCAGAAGAAACATAATGTAATATACTGCCGAGCCGCAAATAGCTGCTATGGCATATATCCGCTTAACAAGCACAAAAGGAACGGACATAGTCAGTACATCGCGGATAATTCCGCCGCCGATACAGGTTATAAGCCCTGAACCTATAACGATAATCGCGTTGTCCGTATAGCCGTACTGAATTGCCACCTGCGTGCCGATAACTGCAAAAATTCCGAGACCCAAGGCGTCAAATATATCGTTTATGTGCTCAATTCTCGTTTCGTTTTCAAGATACGGCTTGCTGTAAGCACGCGCGCACAGAAAAACGAAAACCGCCACAAGCGCGGAAAGGAGCAAATAATCACGCATAAAGAACATTGACGGCGGCGTAAAGCCGAAAATGACATCTCTTGAAAGTCCTCCGCCGAGAGCCGTAAGTATAGCAAGCATTATAACGCCGAATAAGTCGGTTTTTCTTCTGATTGCAATCATAGCTCCCGACACGGCAAAGGCGATAATACCGATGGTCAAAATGACCGTTGAGAAAATTTCCATAAACACAACTCCGAATAAATTTTTATTGCATTATATGTATCAATCGTGCCTTGTGTCATCATCAAAGCATTCGCAGAAACGGGCGGCAAAGGCGGGCTCTTGATTTCCCGCAAACAAGTGTCCCGTATCACCGAAAGCTGTCATTCTGAAAGAGGCAATTCCTTTTTCACGCTCCTCAGTCACAAGCGTGGTAACAGAGGAGGGGAGCGCAACAAAATTGTGCCAAAGTATCATGGGAGAAATCCCCAAAAGGTGAGAAAGTATCACACATTCAACTCCGAAATGGCAAAACAGAACAATTTTGTCGTGATTACTGTTCGTAACCTTGAAAATCCGCCCCTGATGCTCGTAACCGTGCTTTTTCAGAAGCTCGTCGATTCCGTCACAAACAATTCTGTATTCCTTTTCAACATTTACAGTTTGCATTAAATCGGTCTTGTACCAATTTTCGGTGTAGTAGTCATCATTGCTTGTCCAGTACGAAGGGAGCATATCCCAGCAGCCCCGTTCAGCCTTTCCCTCGGGCTTAACCTTGCCCTTGAATTCATGCAGCCACGGTAGAATTTCGGCTTTTCTTTTCAGCGGCTTTAATGTGTAAGACGCTGTCTTTTTTGCTCTCCCGAGAGGCGAACAGTAAAAGGCGGCAATATCCATTTTTGTCAGTTTTTTAGCGAGCAGCTTTGCCTCGCTTTTTCCTTTTTTAGTCAACGAGTCTATTGCGTAGTTTGGGTCCCCGTGACGAACAATTATAAGCTCCATATCCGCACTCCGTTTGTATTTGATTACAAGCTAATATTACCACTAAAATTTATAGTAGTAAAGAGAAAATAAAAAATGTGACAAGTTTTTGGAAAAGTGAACAAAAAAAATAAACGGCAACATTCTAACAAAATTTGCTGTTTTTGGTAGTTGTGGCAGAGCATTTTAATTGATTGACAAGCGATTTACAGTTAATGAAATATTTTGTCATACGACGGAAAGTGAAATGAAATTCGTTTCGTCATATGCCACAGGCATATTTCACATTTGCGAAGCAAATATTTAATATCGAAGATATTTCACTCGTTCCGTAAGGAATGAATTTCATTGAAAAAGACCAAGTCATATGACTTGATCTTTTTCTGGTGGACGTTAACGGACTTGAACCGCTGACCCTTCGCACGTCAAGCGAATGCTCTACCAACTGAGCTAAACGTCCGATTGCTCAGTTATTCTATCATAGGCATCAGTTTGTGTCAAGTCATAAAAATATCGCAAAGCAACAGCATAATAACTCCAGAAACACCGCCAATTGAAGAAAGACCAACCGTCCAGCCGTTTACGGGTATATGTACGCTTAAAAATGTTCCGATAAAATTAACAGCGAACAGGGCGCATACACCTTGCAGAGCGGTGAGGAGCAGAGCCGTAAAAAATCTTTTTGATTTAACTAATGTAATAAAGATTACGATAAGATATAAAGAAAAAACAATTCCTAAAAACACCTTTGCCGATTGCATTTCCGTTCCTCCCGAAAAAATTTTTGGACATATTATTTCTATTATTTTTAAGGTTAAATTATTCCTCAAAAGAATATAATAGACAGAGGTGATTTAATGTTAAAGATAAAAAGAACATACGAGCAGTTTTGCACACATATGGGAAGAAATGTGATTATTGAGGAAACGGTTTTTGAAAACGGCGATAAAGAGATTACCTGCACCGAGTTTATGAGCGGGGATTGCACCGAACATTGCAAAAATAAGCTGTACAAAAATAATTGATTTAATGATATTGACCGATTGAGAAAAAAATAGTACAATATTACTACAATAGATAAACAACTACATTTTTATATATTCAGCGGTGATTTTATGCAGAAAATTATTGATTCGGTGTTTGACATCATCGCATTCTCAAACGGTATCATTTATACAAGAAAAAAACTCCTTGAAAACGGTTCGGCAAGGATAAGCTTTTACGGATACGATATAAAAAGAATGCAAAAAACGCCGGTTACAAAAAGCGTATATCTTTTAAATAAATACGGTTCAGGCTATAAAAAAATTGCAGACCAGCTCGGCGACTATGTTTCATGCGACGCAAGCCTTACACCGTCCAAAGAAGCGGTTGTGGTTTATCCCAGCGGTGAAACAGGCATCTTTTCACAGGATGGCGATATGATTTGGTCAAGCGACTTGCTGTATCATGACTGCGAGATTCAGGGCGCCGTGTGTGATGAAAGGCAGATTTGGAGCGTTGTGCCAAAGCTTAACTGCGTTGTCAGCTATTCGGTTTCCCACAAAAAATTCAGTATGAGAATAGGCTCGGAGGACTCTAATACCTTCGATTACCCCGTGTCAATTTCAAAATATGACAATGAGCTTTTTATTTGCAATAAAAATTCTCAAAAGGTGAGAACCGTTAGCCTGAAAGATTATTCAGTCAATGATTTCAGGATTTTTGATGAGCCGGTGTATAAATATCTTCGTTCATGCGGCAAGGAAATTGTCGTTTTAGAATCAGGCGTTTATATTCTGTAATTTCATATGTTGTCTTAATTTCCCTGTTGACTGAAAAATTTATTTAAGTTAAAATAATTTCAAGAAAGCAAAGGAGTTTTCATAATATGAGTGAAGAATTCAATCCCGATATTGTAACGGTTATTGATGAAAACGGCGTTGAGCACACCTTTGAGGAGCTTGACAGAATTGAAACCGACACAGCAAAATATGTTGCCCTTTTGCCCGTGTATGACGAGGCAGAGGAGATTCTCGACGACGACGGAGAGCTGATTATTTTAAGAGTCAGCGAAGAGGACGGCGAAACATATCTTGAACCAATCGAGGACGATGACGAGTTTAACGAGATAGGCAAAATCTTTGAAGAACGGTTACAGGATTTATTTTCCTTTGATGACGAGGAGTAAATCAGTTCAATAAAGTAAAAAATAATATTACCCTGCGAAGCCCGATAACTACGGCCGATATTAACCCAACACACTTTAAACGGGAGTCAGGACTCGACTGACCGGGAGCAGACCTCCCGCCATACGGCGGACGAAGGG
This sequence comes from Candidatus Fimenecus sp., assembly GCA_051881455.1. Classification (GTDB taxonomy): domain Bacteria; phylum Bacillota; class Clostridia; order Oscillospirales; family Acutalibacteraceae; genus Fimenecus. Next base: position 19,517 of record JBJEPX010000021.1, read on the forward strand.
AGCACAGAGGTCAGGCCGGATGACACCCACCTGCTTTATATGCAGGTTATTATTCGCCGTAACCGACTTTGTGGGGGAACTTATTTTTATAACATAACTTAAAAGTCAGAAAAACCTTCCAATAACAAGGTTCCGGGGCACCCGTCCGAAATCTCGGATTATTGGTATTTTGCACCGCAGACATATTTGTCTTGCGGTTATTTTTTGTTTATGGCAGGAAAAATTTGTTAATACTCCTGATACAGGAGTGATTTTATGAAGAAAAAAGTATTGAGATTTGAAGCGTCTTTACTTGCAGCACTTATAATTTGCTGTTGCTTGAATATTACTGCATTTTCAGGTCAGTGCGCTGAAATCAGAAGTAAAATGCTTCGCATGCATGTTATCGCAAATTCCGACAGCGAGGCAGACCAAAAATTAAAGTTGAAAGTAAGAGATGCGGTGTTGGAGGCAGGCAAGGAGGTTTTTGACGGCTCCGTAACGGCCGCAGACGCAAAGGAACGAATAATTCCTCACATAGATATCCTTAAAAAAGCCGCCCTTGATGTAATCGAAAGCGAGGGATATTCCTATGATGTAAAAATAACCGTCAACGATGAATATTTTTCCACAAGAACATACGATAAATCCGTTACCCTGCCCGCGGGGGTATATACTGCCGTAAAGGTGGTAATAGGTGAGGGAAAAGGTCATAATTGGTGGTGCGTAATGTTTCCGCCCATGTGTCTGCCTGCGGCAGAGGCGGAGTGCAGTGTAGAAGATGTTCTCACAGATGAGGAAAGCCGCATAGTAAAGGGAGGAGATAAGTACAAAATTAAGTTTAAAATTGTAGAAATATATGAGGAGATTTTCAAAAAAGAAAAATAATCCTTTACAAACAGCGGTATATTTTGTAGAATATAATTGCGAAGATTTGGCATATCGGATTTTTGCATATTATGTTCAAGGAGAGGATTGGTATGCCGCTTGTGCTGGCACACAGAGGTGCCAATAAAATGGCGCCGCAGAATACTATACCCGCTTTCAAAAAAGCGGTAGAATTTAATGCAGACGGAATTGAAACCGATGTTCACCTGTCTTGCGACGGTCAAATTGTTATTTGTCATAATTATACCGTTGATGCTACATCAAACGGTAATGGACTTATTGACGATATGACCTTTGCAGAATTAAGACGGTTGGACTTCGGTTCTTATTTTAGCCCTGAGTTTTCAGGCGTAACGCTCCCTACGCTTTCAGAGCTTTTAGAGGTAGTAAAGGGACTAACCCTTATCAATATCGAAATTAAGGCTCCCAAGAAAAAGAACGACCTTGTAAAAAGAACTATTGAAGAGCTTTATAAATTCAATTTGCAGGAGAAAGCAATTATTTCCTGCTTTGAGCCTGAATGTTTGCGTGAAGCAAATGAGTTCGACAAGAGCATTAAAACAGGACTCCTTTATGAGCGCGGCGATTTGGGCGATGAAATTATGAATTTCGGCGTTGCAAAATACTGCAAGCAGTTAAATGCCGATGCGGCTCACCCTGAGCATATTCTGATTGATGAAAATACCGTAAAGGATTTACATAATAACGGTATCGCAGTCAATCCTTGGACTGTCAACAGTAAAGAAGATATAATAAAATACACATCGTGGGGCTGTGACGCTCTCATCAGCGATGTGCCTGATTTTTGTAAAAAAGTTTTGGAGGAAATAAAATGAGCGCACCAAAATACAGCATTATACCTAAACCGCAGAAATATGATGTAATTGACGGCGAATACACCGTTACTCCCGATACCGCAGTGCTGTGCGTGCCTGAATTTGTAAAGGCAGGTAATTATCTTTCAAGTTTTCTCAAAACAAAGAAAGATGCTTCGGACGGTGCAATAAAATTCAAAAAGGACGAGTCAATTCCTGCCGAGGGCTACAAGCTTCGTATTGATAACAGCGGAATTGTTGTTACCGCCTCCGATGAGCATGGTGCATTTTACGGTGCCGTTACGCTTAAAATTATGATTTTGCAAAGCAAACAGGGCAGCGGAAAGTCTGTTCTGAACGGCGCTGATATTTACGACTATCCAAAATATGAGTATCGTAGCGGAATGGTTGAGGAAAGCCGCCATTTCTTTGGCAAAGAGGCGGTTATGCGTTTGCTTGACGATATGGCGATGCTTAAAATGAATAAAATGCATTGGCATTTGAGCGATGACCAGGGCTACCGTATTGAGAGCGAGATTTTTCCCCTTTTAAATGAGGTGGGAAGCCGCAGAAAATATGAATATCTCGGCGGTCAGGGCGCGTTGTCCAAATTGGTTGAGCAGGGCGGTGAGGAATACTATCACTACTATAAAAAAAGCGAAATCCGCGAGGTTGTTGAGCATGCATCAAAGCTTTGCATAGATATTATTCCTGAGATTGATATTCCCGGCCATACCGTGGCTTTTATTGCCGCTTATAAAGACCTTTCCTGCCGTAAAAAGGATTGTGAGGTTTTCTGCGAAAACGGAATTACCGAGGACGTTCTGTGTGCAGGGCAGGAGGAAACATACGAATTTGTGGAGAAACTCTTAAAAGAAGTTTGCGAGCTTTTCCCGTATAAGTATTTCCATATCGGCGGCGATGAGGCATCAAAGGGCCATAAAATTTGGGAAAAAGAGTGCCCCAAGTGCCAAAATGCCATGAAAGAAAACGGGCTGAAAAACGGCGAGGAATTGCAGGAGTATTTTATCAACAGAGTAAATAAAATGCTTAACGGGATGGGAAGAACCTGTATTGAATGGAACGATGGCTTCGGCGATAAAACCGATGAAAATATCGTTTGCCATTATTGGATAAAGCGCAGTCCTGCGTGGCTTAAAAAAGAGGCGAGCAGAAGAAAACTGATTGTTTCGCCTACCTCACATTTCTATTTTGATATGAGTTATGCCACCATTTCTCTTAAAAAGGTTTACAATTTCCTGCCGGAAAAAGCGGGACTTGCAGGTCACAGGGACAGTATCCTCGGCTTGGAGTTTGAGTCATGGGCAGAGTGGATTACAGATGAGAGCGCCTTGCAGTTCGCTCTTTATCCCCGTATCTTTGCCGTAGCAGAGAACGCGTGGACTGAGGATAACAAGAGGAATTATAAAGATTTTTATAAACGCCTTGATTTCTTTAAGGGGTATATGCGCGCAAAGGGCATAAACTATTCACGCCTTGAAAAGAAAAAGTTCTCTGTGAGAAACCGTTCCATCTATCATTTGGGAAACATGGGACCTGAGTATAAATATAACGAAAAGCTTAAGGAAACGGAATAATTAAAAACGGGTACAAAATATGACTGTTGTTAACTTGTTATCGTTTTTGGCTGGTATCGGCTTGTTCCTGTTCGGAATTAAAACCATGGGTGACGGTCTGGAATATGCCGCAGGCTCAAAAATGAAAAAAATCCTCGGAACACTTACAAAAAATAAATTCCTTGCCGTTGGTATGGGTGCGCTTGTAACAGCGCTTATCCAAAGCTCTTCCGCAACTACTGTTATGGTTGTGGGCTTTGTTAATGCGGGTCTTATGAATCTTGCTCAGGCGGCAGGGGTAATAATGGGCGCAAATATCGGTACAACCATTACGAGTGTGCTCATTGCCATGAATTTGAGTGATGTTGCGCCTATTGCGATTTTTGCGGGTGTTTTTGCGTTCCTTTTTGCAAAAAAAGACATCTCCAAGCACATCGGGCAGACCGTTGCAGGCTTCGGTATGCTTTTCTGGGGACTTTCTACTATGTCAACGGCTATGGAGCCTTTGCGTGATTCGCAGTTTTTCGTATATTTTATGACGAATTTCAACAATCCCGTTGTGGGAATTCTTATAGGAATTATACTGACCGCGGTTATCCAAAGCTCCTCCGCAAGTATCGGTATTTTGCAGGCGCTGGCTTTTCAGGGGCTTGTACCCATTAACTTCGCCGTTTATGTAATCTACGGTCAGAATATCGGCACGGTGGTTACGGCTCTGCTTTCTTCAATGGCTTCAAAGACAAATTCAAAGCGGACTGCCGTTATCCATCTGCTTTTCAATGTTTTCGGCACAATATTATTCCTGCTGATAACAGCGTTTACACCGTATATAAGTCTGCTTGAACGGATAAGCGACAGTGTGGCAGTGCAAATCTCTGCGGCGCATATTATATTCAATGTGGTCAGCACCGTGGTTATGTTCCCGTTTATAAATCAGCTTATCAAGCTGTCATGTATCCTCGTTCCCGATAAAGAGCCGAAAGATACAAAGCTTGAATTTGAATTTTACGATACAAGACTTCTCAGCACTCCTCCCGTTGCTGTTGAACAAATCGGTAAAGAGGTTGTGCGAATGGCATATCTTGCGCGGGATAATTTTGTTCGTGCCGCGGATGCGCTCATTAAATCAGATACAACCGAATGTCAGAAAATTGACGAGGTAGAGGATGTAATTAACTTCCTTAACCACGAGATTACATCGAATCTTGTTAAAATTAACGCACTTGACCTTGACTATAAGGATGCAAAATATATCGGACGCCTTTTCCATGTTGTGAACGATATAGAAAGAGTTGGCGACCATGCAATAAACTTGAGTGAAGCGGCGCAGGTTCGCAGTAAAGAAGGGCTTGGCATTACCGATGAGGCTGTTGCAGAGCTTGAAAATATGAGAAGATGCGTTGTGGAACTTTTGAACGGCTCAATAGAGGCCTTTAAAAAGCAGGAGCTCACAGAAACAGAGGCAAAACGCCTCAATATTCTTGAAAGCACAACTGACGATTTGAAAGAAAGATACGAAAACGCTCATATCGAACGCCTTAACAAGAATAAGTGCGAAACCCGTTCGGGGCTTATGTTCGTAAATACGCTGATTGACTTTGAAAGAATAGGCGACCACGCAACGAATATTGCCTGGGCAGTGCGCAAAAAGCCCGACCGAATTGTTAAGACAGACCCGTCAGACACGGAATTTGCGTAAGAACAACAAAACAAAAAGCCGTGCACAATCCAAACGGAAAGTGTACGGCTTATTATTCTGTGCCGAATTATAATGCGTTTACAATATCTCTTGTATCTCTTGCGATAACAAGCTCCTCGTTAGTAGGCAGAACAAATACCTTAACCTTTGAGTCGGGAGTTGAAATCTCGCCCTCTTTGCCCTTTACAAGAGTAGAATTGTAGGCTTCATCAATCTTAATGCCGAGATAAGTAAGCTCTTTGCAAATGGTAGCTCTCATATCGTCCGCGTTTTCACCGATACCGCCTGTGAATACGATTGCGTCAAGACCGTCCATAGCCGCTGTGAAAGCGCCGATGTACTTTTTGATTTCATACATCTGAATACCTCTTGCAAGCTGGCATCTCTTGTCTCCGTTTGCGGCGGCCTCTTTAACATCACGGTCGTCAGAGGAAAGTCCGGAAATTCCGAGAACGCCTGACTTTTTATTAAGGAGAGTATCCATTTCCTTAACGGAGAAATTCTCTTTTTCCATAAGGAAGAGAACAACAGACGGGTCAATGGAGCCGCAGCGAGTACCCATTATCTCACCGTCAAGGGGAGTAAGTCCCATTGTGGTGTCAATAACCTTGCCGCCTTTAACTGCGGTAATTGATGAACCGTTACCCAAGTGGCAGGTAACAATCTTCAAATCCTCAATATTCTTGCCCATAACTTCTGCGCATCTTCCGCTTACGAAACGGTGAGAGGTTCCGTGGAAGCCGTAACGGCGGATTTGGTATTTTTCGTAATATTCATAAGGAATCGGGAAAATATAAGCCTCAGGCGGCATGGTGCTGTGGAAAGCGTTGTCGAATACCGCAACCTGGGGAACATCCTTTCCGAAAAGCTCAATACTTGCATTGATACCCTGAATATGAGCACGATTGTGAAGGGGAGCAAGGTCGCAAAGACTGCGAATACCCTCAATTACCTCATCGTTAATAAGCACGCTCTTGTTAAACAGTGCGCCGCCCTGAACAACACGGTGACCGACGGCGGTAATTTCGCTTATGTCGTTAATTACCTTGTACTCACCTTCGGTAAGAACCTTCTTAACTTCGGCAAAAGCCTCTGTGTGGTTCATCATGGGAACTTTTTCTTCAATTTTTTTGCCGTCAGGCGTTTTGAAGCTTATTAAAGAGTCGGGAGAACCTACTCTTTCACAAATACCCTTTGCAATTACGCTCTCATCAGTCATATCAATAAGCTGATATTTAAGTGAGGAGCTTCCTGCGTTGATAACGAGAATTTTCATTTTTATCCTCCATACTTTCAAAATTTGCTTGAAGTAAATTTATTGCTGTATTATTATATACTTGTATTCGGTTAATTTCAAGAGTTATTATGTATTTAGCGAGGATATATTTATGTCTGTAATCGGAATTGTGTGTGAATTTAATCCTTTTCACAACGGCCACAAGTATTTAATTGACACCGTAAAAAAAGAGCCTGACGATATTGTGGTTGCGGTAATGAGCGGAAATTATGTTCAAAGGGCGGAGCCTGCGCTGTTTCCGAAAGAAATCCGTGTGAAAGCTGCATTGTCATGCGGTGTTGATATTGTGTTGGAATTGCCATTTTTGTATGCAACTGCATCGGCTGAAATTTTTGCGGAAAATGCCGTGAGAATCCTTGATTCTTTCGGCTGTGATAGAATTGCCTTCGGTACCGAAAATACAGAGCTTTCCCTTCTTGAAAAAGCCGTTGATATAATTTGTATGCAGAAATTTGATGAAGAGCTAAAAAACGAACTTTCAAAAGGAGTAAGTTACCCTGCGGCAAGGCAGGCGGCGTTTGATAAATACGGTATAGAGTGCGATATTTCGTTGCCGAATAACATTTTGGCAATTGAGTATTTAAAGGCTGTAAAAAAACTTAATTCCCGCCTTGTCCCAATGGCTGTCAGCCGTATGGGTGCAGGGTATAACGATAATTTTGCCGTGGGGGAATTTGCCTCTGCTACCCATATACGAAATCTCATTGAAAATAGCGAGGCTTTTAAAGAGTTTGTACCCGACAGCGCTTTTGAACTTTACGATAACGCAATAAATTCCGGCAGTCAAGTTTCACGCCGTAATTATAATATTGCCGTTATGTCGATTTTAAGGGGACGGCTTGACGACTGTTGGTCGCAATTTGCCAATATGGCAGAGGGACTTGATAACCGTATTAAAACGGCGGTAATTAACTGTAATTCATTAAATGAGATTTACGACAGCGCAAAAACAAAAAGATATACACATTCAAGAGTGAGGCGTGCCGTACTTTCAACGGCGATGGGCGTAACAGAAAGAGATATGTCAATCAAAGCACCGTATTGCCGCCTTTTGGGCTTTAACGCAAATGCGTCAAAGGTGCTGGGTGACTTGGCAAGGGCGTGTAAACTGCCGTTTACGGCAAGCTATAACGATATTTTAAACATAGGCTCTCCCGATGCTAAAAGAGTTTTTGAACTTGAAAATAAATCAAGCAATATTTATAATTTATTTTTGCAAAACACCGTAAAAGCGTCGACTGAAATGACATATATGCCTCTGAAAATGAAATAATTTGCAGGAAATCTTGCAAAACACTTGATTTTTTTCAATAAAAAATGTATATTTATTCTGTTGAATTTTTTTGTGTACGGAGTTGTTGAAAGTGAAAAATTTTATGCTTTCAAAGGCCGATTTAAGCCGGAAAAAGCTTTCAAAGGGGCATAAAAAGCTTGCTCAGTATATTGCCGAAAATTATGATAAGGCGGCATTTATGACTGCTTCAAAATTAGGTGAAAAAGTGGGCGTGAGCGAATCCACTGTTGTGCGCTTTGCAACGGAAATGGGCTTTAAGGGGTATCCCGAGCTTCAAAAAGAGCTTCAACAGATGATAAAATCAAAGCTTACCGCTGTCCAGCGTATGGAGGTTTCAAGTACGCTTATCGGCGAGCACGATGCTATCCAAAAGGTGCTGACAGGGGATATGGAGCTTATCCGCGACACTCTTGAAAATGTATCTGAAAGTGAGTTTTCAAAGGCGGTTGAAACAATAAACAATGCCAAAAGAATATATATTTTGGGTGTAAGAAGCTCTGCGGCTTTGGCAAGCTTTTTGTATTTTTATTTTAATCCTGTATTTGAAAATGTAGTGCTTGTTGATACATCAAGCGCAAGCGAAATGTTTGAGCAGATGTTCAGAATAAGTGAGGATGATGTTTGCGTAGCCATAAGTTTTCCCCGATATTCAAAGCAGACAATAAACGCACTCAGATTTATAAACGACAGAGGTACAAAAATAATCGCTCTGACCGATTCCGCCGATTCTCCCATTGCGGAATATGCCGATACACTTCTTGTTGCAAAAAGTGATATTGTTTCTGTTGTTGACAGCCTTGTTGCACCTTTAAGTCTTATCAACGCATTGATTGTTGCAGTAACTTTCAGCCGAAGAGATGAGGTCTATAATAACTTCAATGAACTCGAAAGCATATGGGACGAATATCAGGTGTATGATAAGTCTGACGGTGGAGATAATGAGTAAAAAGATAATAGTAGTCGGTGCAGGCGCGGCAGGCACAATGGCGGCGGGAGCCGCGGCGGAAAAGGTCGCAGATGTTTTATTGCTTGAACGCAACGAAAAAATTGCCCGTAAGGTAATGATTACAGGCAAAGGCAGATGCAATGTTACGAACAACGCAGGGGATATTCAGTCGATGATTTCCAATATTCCCGGCAACGGAAGATTTCTCTACGGTGCATTTTCCGCTTTTGATTATAACGATACCATTGATTTTTTTGAAAAACGCGGCGTACCCTTGAAGACAGAACGGGGCAACCGTGTGTTTCCCGTAAGCGATAAAGCGGTAGATATTGTAGATGCTCTTAACCGTTATATTACCAACGCGGGCGTTAAACGAAAAACGGCTCGTGTCGTTGATTTGATTATGGAAAACGGCGCTGTTACAGGTGTAAGAACCGAAAACGGAGACACTTTTTACGCCGATGCCGTGATTGTTGCAACAGGGGGCTTGTCTTACCCCAAAACAGGCTCCACGGGTGACGGCTATGAACTTGCAAAGTCGGCAGGCCATACGGTAACACCGTTAAGACCGTCACTTTCAGCCTTAGTGTGCCGAGAGGGCATATGCAGTGAATGTATGGGGCTTTCTCTCAAAAATGTGTCAATCAAGGTTGTTGACAATAAAAAGAAAAAAGAAATATACAGCGATTTCGGCGAAATGCTTTTTACTCATTTCGGGGTGTCGGGACCGATGATACTTTCTGCAAGCGCACATATGCGTGAGCTCACTCCCGAAAGGTACAGTATTTTTATCGACTTAAAGCCTGCCCTTACTCACGAAAAGCTTGATGAGCGAATTTTGCGTGATTTATCTCAAAACAGCAATAAATCAATATCAAATATTTTGGCGCTTTTGTTGCCAAAATCCATGATTTCACCCATTTTGCGTTTGTCCCATATAAAGCCCTCGCAAAAGGCTAATCAAATGACAAAGGAAATGCGAAAAGAACTTGTGGATACCGTTAAATCGGTAAAACTGACCGTTATGGATTTTAATGATATTTCCGAGGCAATTGTTACCGCAGGCGGCGTAAAGGTCGGCGAAATTAACCCTAAAACAATGGAAAGTAAAATATGCCGCGGTCTGTATTTTGCAGGCGAGGTAATAGACTGCGACGGATATACGGGCGGATTTAATTTGCAGATTGCTTTTTCAACAGGGTATTTGGCAGGCTTTTCTGCAAGCCAACAGTAAAGGAGAAAACTATGATAAACGTTGCTATTGACGGTCCTGCGGGCGCAGGAAAAAGTACGGTTGCCCGTGCGGCGGCAAAGGAACTGGGATATATTTATGTTGATACAGGAGCACTTTACAGAGCAGTAGGCGTTTACGGGCTCAGGAAAGGTATCCCCACCGATAACGGTGAGCAGATTTCGGCAATACTTCCCGAAATAAAGGTGGAGCTTAAATTCATTGACGGTGTTCAGCATGTGTTTTTAAACGGTGACGATGTATCCGAAGAAATAAGATTGCCCGAGGCTTCCATGGCGGCGTCCAATGTTTCCGCAATTCCGTCCGTTCGCGCTTTTCTGTTTGATTTACAGCGTGAAATCGCCGCAACAAATAATTGTATTATGGACGGCAGAGATATAGGCACGGTTGTTTTACCCGATGCAAAGGTGAAAATTTTTCTCACCGCGGACGATGAAGAACGGGCAATGAGAAGATATAGAGAGCTAAAAGAAAATGGGAGCAATGTGTCTTTTCAGGAGGTTCTCGACGATTTGAGAGTGCGGGATTATAACGATTCTCACCGTGAAATTGCGCCCTTGAAGCCTGCCGAGGATTCCGTAACGGTTAATACAACTGGTATGAATTTAGAGGAGTCGGTAGAAAAAATTGTCAGCATCATTAAGGAGAAAATATAATGTCTGTCAGCGTGAAATATGATTACAATAAGTTCAAAAATTATAAAATGATGGATTACATCAGACCTTTGGGTAAAGCGTTCTGCAAAACATACTATAAGGTTGAATTTGAGGGCACGGAAAATCTCGACCGTAAAGGCGGATTTATAATTGCCCCCAATCATGTCACGGAGTTTGACCCGCTTTTTATCGCAATGGCGTCTGAGAGAAAATTTCACTATATTGCAAAGTATGAGCTTTTCAAAAATCCTGTGTTAAATAAAGCCATTACCCACCTTAACGGCTTCCCGATTGTAAGGGGAAAGGGCGATATGACTGCGATAAACTATGCCGTTGAGCTTATCCGCAGAGGTGAGGTCCTCTGCATTTTCCCCGAGGGTACACGCTCTCCCGACGGTACTCCGCAAAGAGCCAAGTCGGGTGTCGGGTTTATGGCAAGACAAACAGGCGCCGATGTTGTTCCTGCGGCAATTTATATGGAGAATAAGGATAAAAAGGGCTCAAAGGTTATTGTTAAATTCGGTAGAGCTATAAAGAACAGCGATATGGGCTTTACCGACGGCGGCAAAACAAAAGAAAACAAAGCCGCGGCCGCAATGATAATGGACGAGATTACCCGTCTATGGGAGGATTGTAAGTGCAGATAACTCTTGCAAAAACTGCAGGCTTTTGTTTCGGCGTAAACCGTGCCGTTACAATGCTTTATGACCTTGTGAACGACGGCGTAAAGGTTTCAACATTGGGACCGATTATACACAATCCGCAGGTTATCTCGGATTTGGAGAGCCGCGGAGTAAAAATACTGGAAAGCGCCGAAAGTGCTTCTCATGACACAAAAATCGTTATCCGCACTCACGGCGTGGAGAAGGATGTTTTGTCTTTATGCGAAGAAAAGCATTTTGATTATATCGATGCCACTTGCCCATTTGTAAAAAAAATACACAAAATCGTTAATGAAAACTCAAAGCCCGATTTGCCCGTTTTAATTGCGGGGGACAAAAACCATCCCGAGGTTGTGGGAATAAAAAGCTATTGTAAAGGCGAGTGTTATGTATTCAATTCCGCCGAGGAGCTTGACAATATCTTCAATAATTTCCATTTTAATGAAGAAAGTCCCTTTATTGTTGTCTCGCAGACAACTTTCAGCACAAAAGAATGGGAAAAATGTGTAAAAAAAATAAAATTACTATATACAAATGCATTTATTTTTGATACAATATGTAATGCGACCGAAGAAAGACAGGCAGAAGCCTTGTTATTATCTCAAAAAAATGATATAATGATAATAATAGGCGGTAGGACAAGCTCAAACACGGCAAAGCTCAAAGCCGTTTGCGAACCCAACTGCCCGACTTATTTGATTGAAACTGCAAAAGAACTTTTGGACATAGACTTTTGCGGCGTCAACTCAATAGGCGTTACTGCAGGTGCTTCAACACCTGACGGTATAATTAAGGAGGTACTAAAAACCATGTCCGAAATTTTAGAAAATGTAAACCCGATCGACGAGAGCGTCAATGCGGTATCAAGTGAAAAGGAGGAAACCGCAGGCTTTGCCGAGATGCTTGAGGAATCGTTAAATAATATGAGCTCCGACCAGAATGTTGTCGGAACAGTTGTCGGTTTCACCGCAACCGAGATTCAGGTTGAGATTGCCGGCAGAAAGCACGCAGGCTATGTTCCCTTTGATGAGTACAGCGATGATCCCTCTGCAAATCCCAAAGCAGAGCTTAAAATCGGCGATGAGTTAAAGCTCCGTATCATGAAAACCAACGATATGGAGGGCACCATTAAGCTTTCAAAGCGCCTTTATGACAGAGGTGCTGTTTGGGAGGCTCTTGAAGCTGACGATACAGTTCACGAGGGCGTTGTAACAGGTATTGCGGGCGATAACAAGGGCTTGTTCGTACAGAGCGGCGGAATTAAGGTGTTTATTCCTGCTTCACTTGCAAAGGCAAGAAGAAGCGATTCTCTTGAAGATATGCTCAAAACAAAAGTTGAATTCAAGATTATCGAAGTTAACAAGCAGAGAAGAAAGGTTGTAGGCTCAATCCGTGAGGTTGTTGCCGCAAAGCGCAAAGAGGTTGAGGATGCATTCTGGGCAAATGTTGCAGAGGGCAATGTTTATACAGGAACAGTCAGAAGCCTTACAAACTACGGCGCATTCGTAGATTTGGGCGGCGTTGACGGTATGATACATATTTCCGAGCTTTCATGGCAGAGAATTAAGCATCCGTCAGAGATTGTTAAGGTCGGCGATACTGTTGAGGTATATGTAAAAGAGCTTGACAGAGAAAACAAGAAGATTTCTCTCGGCTATAAAAAGGTTGAAGACAATCCTTGGGAGATTTTAAAGCGCGATTATCCTGTTGACAGCGAGGTTGAGTGTCAGGTTGTTAGCCTTACATCTTTCGGTGCTTTTGCACGCATTATCCCCGGCGTTGACGGTCTTATCCATATTTCACAGATTTCATATAAGCACATCGGCACTCCCGCAGAGGCTCTGAAAGTCGGCGATGTAGTTAAGGCAAAGATTATGGAGATTGACTTTGATAAGAAGAGAGTAAGCCTTTCCATAAAAGCTCTTCTTGATCCTCCCGCAGCGGAAGAAGCAGTTGAGTCTCCCGTAGAAGAGCCTGTTACTGAGGAAGCTCCCGTTGAAGAAGCTCCCGCAGAGGAAACAGCTCCCGTTGAGGAAACAGCTCCCGTTGAGGAATAATTCCAATAATAAACGGCATTAGGCCGAAACAGCAATATTGCAGGTCAGATGGTGCCAAGCATCGTCTGACCTTTTTTAATGAGGTGTTAATTATGAAAAAGGGAATAGCAGTTTTATCAGGTATTACAGCGGCGGCAGGTGCGGCTTTGGGTACCGCGGCAGTTTATTGCAAGAAAAAAGATATTTGCCCGCGCTGTGAAATCAAAAAAGCGATTGCAAAAACGCAAATTCATTATACAAAGGATGAGTTGTATAATAACGGTACTTGTCTTGTGCCGCCAATGGGCTGGTCAAGCTGGAATATATTCAGAAACAAAATTGATGAAAATGTGATTTTAGGCATTGCAAAAGCTATGAAAGAAAGCGGACTTGCAGATGCAGGATATGTCTATATCAATCTTGACGATTGCTGGCAGTCCTCAATGCGTGATGAAAACGGTAAATTGCAGGGCGACTTAACTACTTTCCCTCACGGCATAAAATGGCTGGTTGAGGAGGTAAATAAGCTGGGCTTAAAGCTTGGTATTTACTCTTCAAACGGTACGCTTACCTGTGAGGATTTGCCTGCATCGCTTTATAAGGAACGCATTGATGCCGAAACCTTTGCAGAGTGGGGCGTGGAATACTTTAAATATGACTTTTGCCATAATGTACCCCTACCCACAGCGGCGCCGTATATTGACAGCATAACAGTCGGCGGCGGAGCTATTGAGGGTGAAACCGTATATCCCGCGTCGGGTGCGGTTTTGTCAGGCGAGGCGAAGCTTGTCAATGAATCCAACGGAAATTCTTATGTAAAGGGATTGTGCAGTGCCATAGGTGCCGTGGAATTCACAGGCGTTTCAGTGCCCGAGGACGGCGAATATGTTTTGACTGTTGTAATGCGTAAAAGCGACAGCGATGAAAAATTCTGCGTTCTTACCGTGAACGGCGTGGATAAATACGAATTGCTTATTCCCGAAACAAAGGCATTTTCCCGCGAGGGCAGGCAACAGCTTATAGTAAAGCTTAAAAAAGGCGAAAATACCGTAAAAATTACCAATCCCGTAGGTTCACCGATGGATAGTGCCGCAATGCAGTATGAAAAAATGGGCAGAGAATTAAAGCGCGCAACAAAGCTTTATGCGGAGAAAAACAACTGCCCTGAAAATCCCATACTTTTCTCAATCTGTGAGTGGGGCAAAAATCGACCTTGGAAATGGGGCGGAAAAGCGGGTAATATATGGCGTACAACGCCCGATATTGCCGCATTCTGGGCTTCGGTTGTAGGAATTTATGAGGTGAATGTACGGCTTAATAAGCACGCACAGCCCGGCGCATTTAATGATCCCGATATGCTTGAAGTGGGCAACGGAAAGCTCACATATGAGGAGAATAAGTCTCACTTTACTTTGTGGGCAATGATGGCATCTCCCCTTATTCTCGGTAATGACATAAGAGATTTTATTAAGGACGACGGAACGGTGGATTCCGACAACAAAATCCTCAAAATTCTAACAAATAAAGATGTTATTGACATTGACCAGGATAAATTAGGCGTTCAGTGCGTAAGAATTAAAACAAACGGCTTAACAGATGTTCTCGTTAAACCCTTGGAAAACAACGAGGCGGCAGTTTGCTTCTTCAATAAAGGTCCCGTCAAGGTAAATATGAGCCTAAATATTTCCGATTTGCACAATGTGGTTGAGGTAACCTTGCCGAAAGCCGAAAAATACACCTGCAAGGAGCTTTGGGATAAAACCGAAGAAACCGTAACCGAAAAAATCTCGGCAGAGGTTGAATCACACGGCGTTAAGATTTTCAGAGTGTCGGCGGTACATTAACTTATCCTTAATATCAAATACTAAAAAGACAATAATTGATAAAAAGTACCAGCAGATTGAAAACGGCAGGGAAATTTGCCCTAACAGATTTAAAGGAACATCTGAATAGTCCCAAACATCTAACAGAAAAATTCTGTTAACAATAATTCCCACGGTGAATTCGAGTAAAGTAATCGTTGCGCTTCCTGCGGCGGCTCTTATGAATATTAAGGTACATTTAAGCGCTTCGTTTATTAAATATAACGATAGCAGGGCAGAGCCTCCCGTTATAAGCATTGACCAATGAGTATAGCCGCGAAACAGTATTTCAATCAGTCCGTAGCATATTCCTCCCGCAATAAAAAGCAATAAATAAGTTGTAGTTTTTTTCATAAAATATCACCCTGCTACATTATTCCCCAAAGCACATTTTCTTATTATGTCATAAAATGTATGGGGTGATATTTGTGAGAAGTAATTTTTCCCGCAAAAGGAATAAAAAACCGTTTATTGCTTTTCTTTGCGTGGTTTTATCGCTGGTGCTTGTGTTTGTTTATGTATTTGAAATCAGAGCCTTGCCCGTGATAAAAGAGGTCGCGGCGTCGCAGGCGGAAAATGTTGCTACCAATGTAATTGAAAACGCCATAATTCAGGTTCTGGAGGAAAACCATGTTACATATTCCTCACTTGTCGATGTTGAAAAGGATGCCTCCGGAAGAATAACCGCTATTAAAGCCGATACGGTTGAGATGAATATTTTAAAAAGCAAAATCAGCAGTGCGGTTTCCGAAAAAATACTTGAAATGGATAGCCGTGAAATAAAGATACCTCTCGGCACAATTATCGGAACAAGTGTGCTGTCGGGCAAAGGCCCAAAAATCCGAACAAGCGTTACTCTTTCAAGCAATGTTAATTCGTCAATCGAGAACAAGTTTTCATCGGCGGGAATAAACCAAACGCTTCATGAAATAATTGTGAATATAACTGCGGCAATATTTGTCGTGATGCCGGGTACTCGTACCACGGCGGATGTAAACACAAATTTTTGTGTTGCGCAAACAGTAATTATCGGAACGGTTCCCGAAACCTTTGCGGAATTACAGAAACAGGGTGTAAACAGTAATGAGTGATTTTGAACAGAAAAAACAAAGAGCAGAACAGTTGCGGCGCGAACTCAATCATCACATTTACCGCTATTATGTGGAAAATGAAAATGATATTGAGGACTATGAGTATGATATGCTCATGCGTGAGCTGGACTCAATCGAAAAGGAGTATCCCGAGCTTTTAGCTCCCGATTCGCCCACACACCGTGTCGGCGGTCAGGCAGACGGTCAGTTTGAAACGGTTGTGCATACTGTTCGTATGGAGAGCTTGCAGGACGCTTTCAGCCACGGAGAGGTGGAGGATTTCGATAGGCGTGTTCACGAAAGCTTTTCCGATGTAACATATGTTGTTGAGCCAAAAATTGACGGTCTTTCCGTGTCCCTAGAATATACAAACGGCGTGTTCACTCGGGGCTCAACACGGGGCGACGGTATCGAGGGCGAGGATATAACCGCAAATCTGCGTACCGTAAAATCAATTCCGTTGCACCTTAAAACCGACCTGCCCTTTATTGAGGTCAGGGGCGAGGTTTATATGCCCCGAGAGGTGTTTCTTGATATAGTCGAAAAACAGGAACTTAACGGCGAAAAGCCTTTTAAAAATCCCCGTAATGCGGCGGCAGGCAGTTTAAGGCAGAAAAATCCTAAAATAACCGCTGAGAGAAAGCTAGATATTTTCGTTTTTAACATTCAGCAGATTGAAGGCGCCGAAATAACAGGCCATTATCAGTCTCTTGAATATTTAAAGGAATTGGGCTTTAAAACTATTCCATTCTTTCATAAATTCAATAATATAAAAGATGCACTCGGTGAAATAGAGCGAATAGGCGATATAAGATATACCTTGCCCTTTGATATTGATGGTGCGGTTATTAAAGTGGACAGTTTTGCTCAGCGTGAAACAATAGGCAGTACGGCAAAATTTCCCCGTTGGGCGATTGCTTATAAATATCCCCCCGAGGAAAAGGAAACCACTCTTGTGGATATTGAAATCAATGTGGGCAGAACAGGCGTCCTTACCCCAACTGCCGTTTTTGAGCCCGTGCTCGTTGCAGGCTCAACAGTCAGCCGTGCAACGCTTCATAATGAGGATTTTATTAAAGAAAAAGGCATAAGAATAGGCGATACTGTAATAATCAGAAAAGCAGGGGATATTATCCCCGAGGTGCTTTCAGTTGTTAAGCATTGTGATAATTCAAGGGATTATGAAATGCCTAAATTCTGCCCATCATGCGGCTCTCGAGTGTTCCGTGAAGAGGGAGAGGCGGCAATCCGCTGTGATAATCCCGATTGCCCCGCACAGCTGCTTCGTGTGCTTATTCATTTTTGCTCCCGTGACGCTATGGATATCGAAGGATTGGGTGACGCCGTTCTTGAAACCTTTTTAAAGGTGGGCTTAATTAGCAAGATTTCCGATATTTATCATTTGGACTATGCAAAAATCGCCGCACTTGACGGTATGGGTCAGAAAAGCGCCGATAATTTGAAAAAAGCAGTTGAAAAATCAAAGGAAAACGATTTGTCAAAGCTGTTATTTGCGTTCGGTATCCGCCATATCGGTCAAAAGGCTTCAAAATTGCTTTCCGATAAATTTGGGACACTCGATAATATTATTAACGCCTCAAAAGAAGATATTTTGACTATCGACGGCTACGGCGAAATTATGGCTGACTCTGTTGTTGAGTTTTTCTCCCTTGACCAGACAAAAGCCATGGTTGACGAATTGAAAGAGGTGGGTATAAATACCGTCAGTCAGCGTGAAATTAAGGATAACCGTTTTGATGGTATGACCTTTGTGCTTACAGGCACTCTCACCGACTTTACCCGAAACGAAGCGCAGGAGATAATTGAGTCCTACGGCGGAAAAGCCGCATCTTCCGTGTCAAAGAAAACAACCTATGTCTTGGCAGGCGAGGCGGCAGGCTCAAAGCTTCAAAAAGCCACCGACCTTGGCGTAACAATCCTCTCCGAACAGCAGTTCGCAGAAATGATAAAATAATACCAAAACCTTTTTGATTCACTTGTAGGGGACGATGAGTCTCACTGCGGTTCGGTCACGGCTCGGCTCTGACAATCCACCGGATTGTCATTCACTACCTCGCCGCCGCTTCGCTACCTTTCATCGTCCCGAAAAATTACATAAAACCCATGGCGGTATTGTAGGGGCTGGCGACCTCGACAGCCCGCAAAATCTCGGGAAAACCAATTGAAACCGAGTAGGGCGGGGGCTTGCCCCCGCCGTAATTATAAACAAGGAAAACGCATATGGAAATCATGAATAAAAACATCGACCATGGCAATGCCTTTAACTGGGGCAGGGTGTCGGAAGAGTACGGTAAATACCGTGATATTTATCCCAAAGAATTTTACAAAAAAATTGTGGATTTAGGTCTTTGCACCAAAGGGCAAAAAGTCCTTGATTTAGGCACAGGCACAGGCGTTTTGCCGAGAAATCTATATCAATACGGCGCGCAGTTTGTCGGTGCGGATATTTCCGAAAATCAAATCAAAGAAGCGCAACGGCTT
Source organism: Candidatus Fimenecus sp. (assembly GCA_051881455.1). Lineage (GTDB taxonomy): Bacteria > Bacillota > Clostridia > Oscillospirales > Acutalibacteraceae > Fimenecus. Next base: position 38,073 of record JBJEPX010000021.1, read on the forward strand.
TCCGAAGAAAACGGAATGGATATTCAGTATATATGCGCCTCTGCGGAAGATATAGATTTCCCCGACGAAACTTTTGATACGGTAACGGCGTGCCAGTGCTTTATGTATTTTGACAAGAGCATTGTTTTGCCGAAAATACACCGTATTTTAAAGGATAACGGACATTTTGCAATTCTTTTTATGGCTTGGCTACCCGATGAAAGTGAGATTGCCCGCAAAAGCGAAGATTTGGTTTTAAAATATAATCCCTCTTGGACAGGTGCGAATATGCAGCGTAGCATACCGAGCCTGCCGAAAGAGGGTAGCGACCTTTTCACGGTTGAAGATGCGATTGGCTTTGATATCGATATTCCCTTTACCCGTGAAACTTGGCACGGCAGAATGGTAGCCTGCCGAGGTATCGGTGCATCGTCTTTGTCGGAAGCGGAAATCGCCGAATTTGAAAAAGAACATAAAGCATTTTTAAACACCGTTCCCGAAACCTTTGAAATCCCACATTATGTGACGATTTTAAATTTGCTGAAAAAGTGATAGGATATCTTGTAGGGGACAGTCCCACATCGTCCCGAAAAATCACAAACAACTCACGGCGTTGTCGTAGGGGCGATTCACGAATCGCCCGAAAAAACATATATACCAAAGGTGATATTGTAGGGTGTGACGACCTGGTTGCGTCGTGTTACAACCCCTCTGTCAACTCCGTTGACATCTCCCCTTTCAAGGGAGACAAGAACATACACGCTAATGGAGGTATTGTAGGGGCTGGCGACCTCGACAGCCCGCAAAATCTCTGGAAAACCAATTGAAACCGGGTAGGGCGGGGGCTTGCCCCCGCCGTTAACAAGACAATACAATGAAAAAAGAGACAGAAAGCAGTTAGCTCTCTATCTCTTTAAGTTTGCTGTAATTTCTGCGAGTTGTTAGTATTTATTCCAAAAGAAAAGATTTCTAATAAAACCCAGAAGAAAGCCAAATAAGAAGTGAAACATACTATTGCCCTCTATCTTTAAAAAATTGGCTGTCATTTAAGTTTTAAACGATAATCAATTGTTAATTCGATAAAGCCACGGCGATTATGAGCAATATTTGCCCATTCCAAAATCGAAGCTAACACAAATACTGGATCATATACAGAGTCACCTGTGTGTTTGCCTGCATAATTTTTGCCGATTGCCCCAACAACTGTATCTTCCGTACAGTCACCGTAACCAAGTCGATAATTACGACCATTGCCTTTTCGTGCTTTCCCGCCTTGCTTAACAAGTAAATCAACTATTGTATCAAATACTGCATATTCGTATGGCGGATTTACAGGGAGATCATCACACAAAAAGGATTTTACATCTGTTGAGGCCTTAATGATATATGTTTTACCATTTATTGATGAAACAGTCGCACAACCGCCGCTGCTATACAATTTGTTTCTGACAATGTCGGAAGCCTTTATGCTGTCAGTATTACTGCATTTGAAAAAATTCATATCAATTATTTCCTCCGTATCATTAGTGTCAAGGTTAAGTGCAATCAGTAATTCGTCAAGTTTCCTTTTTGCGGTAGTATATGAAATGTTTAGTTTTTAAAGTCCCTTGTTATAAAATTCCTCTTTAAACCACACATCTTTTACTTCAAATTCCCTGTGATTGAGGTAGTTGAGTATCCCCGCGTCCGTGGTAAAGTCAAAAACCAATTTATAGGAATACAAAAACTGCTTTTTATAGCCGTATTTCTTGTTTTGTGCGTTGGTGCCGTATTTACCGTCACCCAAAAGCGGGTGCCCTATTGACGCAAAGTGCGCACGGATTTGGTGTGTTCTGCCTGTGAGCAATTCCACCTCAACAAGGCTTAAACTGCCGTCGCAGTCCAATACCTTGTATTTTGTGCGTATTTCTTTTGCGCCCACACGGGCATTTTTCGATACCGTTACCTTGTTTTTACTCTCATCTTTAACAAGATACCCTGAAAGAGTACTGCCCTTTTGCTCTAACTCGCCGTGAACTATGCACAAATAAAACTTGTGCAACTCACGGTCTTTCATTTTTTGGTTAAGAATACGCAGGGTTTCCGCATTTTTCGCCGCAATAACAATTCCGCCCGTGTTGCGGTCAATACGGTTCACAAGGGCGGGAGTAAAGGAGTTTTCGTCGTCAGGCTGATATTCTCCCTTTTCATATAAATACCTTTTAATTCTGCCAATCAGCGTGTCAATATATTCGTTATCGTCAGGGTGGGAGAGCACCCCTGCCTTTTTATCGCAAAGTATTATATTTTCGTCCTCATATATTATACTCAGATTTTTAGAAGCTTTCAGAAAATCGTACTTTTCAGGTGTTTTCTCAAAAAACTCATCGTTTATATACATATCCACCGTGTCGCCAATATTTAGGCGAGTGGAAATCTCCGCCCGCTTGCCGTTTATTTTTATCCGCTTAATGCGTATGTACTTATACATCAAGGTTTTAGGCAGAAGGGGAACAGTCTTGCTTATGAATTTATCGAGCCTCTGGTCCGCATCGTTTTTATTTATAATAAAGCTTTTCATCAAAACACCTCAAATACTTCTCTCAATATATCATAAAATCAATTTCTTTTCAACTTGAAACTTACTTTATTTTATTATAAAATATTCACGGTGATAAAAATGGAAATAAGTAAAATCCGATATAAGGCTTTGGAAAAGCCTCACAAGGTTTATCTTGATATGACAACTCTTGAAATAAGAGAAAAGCTTAATATTGCTTTCCTTAACCCTGTTTCTAAGGACGATATGACGGGAATTTTAGGAAAATATCTTAAAACCGATAAACTATACAGAATTAAATATATTTATACACGCAATAAACAGCTTCAACCCCAAACCTTTGACAGATATTATTATCTTTTAGATGTAGATGAGGACGAAAACGGCGCTTTCATTGAGTATATGCTTGTGTATGACAAGCTTTTTGAACCTCTTGTCAGAACAGCTTATATTCTTGCGGCGCTTACGGTTGCTGCATATCTTGCTTATATGGGCTACAAAAACGCAATGAGCCGATTTTCGGCAGGTGTGCTGATTATAATTGTCCTTTCAACCGTAGGCGTTATATTTAAAAAATCAAAGGAAACAGCCGAGGAATGTAAAAAAGCTGAGAGAATTATAGAAAAAATCATATCCGATTTATGATTTCGGTTGACAAAATCGATTTTATATAGTATTATACTACCGTATTAGCACTTTAATAAGATAAAAAGGAGTTGCAAATAATGAAAATGAAAAAAATTCTTGCTGTCGTAATGGCAGTGCTTATGGTTGCTCTTTGCTTTGCAGCATGCGGTAAAAAGGAGGCCGCCGACAACACTACGCCTGTAACCGATTCACAGTATGTGAAAGACAAAGGCGTTCTCGTTGTAGGTATTACCGATTTTGCTCCTATGGATTATCAGGATGCAGACGGTAATTGGGTTGGCTTTGACGCCGATATGGCAAAGGAATTTGCAAAGTATCTTGGCGTTGATGTTAAGTTCGTTGAAATTGAGTGGGATAACAAGATTATGGAACTAAACGGTAAAACAATCGACTGCGTTTGGAACGGTATGACTCTTACCGATGAGGTTACAAGCAGTATGTCTTGCTCAAAGCCCTATTGCACCAATGCTCAGGTTATAGTTGTTCCTGCTGATAAGGCGGAGCAGTATAAAACTGCGGATGCTTGCAAGTCATTGCAGTTTGCAGTTGAGGCAGGCTCAGCAGGTAAAGACCAGGCTGTGGCAAACGGATATAAATATACAGAGGTTAAAGACCAGGCGACAGCTCTTTCCGAGGTTGCAGGCGGTACGTGTGACGCCGCTATCATCGACCTCCTTATGGCAGGCGCAATGATAGGCGAGGGTACAGGCTATAAGAACCTTACATATACAGCTTCTCTTAACAGCGAGGAGTATGGTGTTGGTTTCCGCAAGGGTTCTGATTTGACCGAGCAGTTTAATACCTTCTTTGCTGAAAAAACTGCAAGCGGCGATGTTCAGAAGGTTGCAGAAACTTACGGAGTACAGGAAGCACTTATAAAATAAGTTTTTATGCCCACTGATATCTTAACAGAGAGTGCGAGAGCGCTCTCTGTTTTGGTGTCTATAATTATTTAAAGGATGTTTTTGTATTGTTATCTTTCAGCGAACAGTTGCCGATAGTTTTTAAGGCGTTAAACATCGGCTTTTTACAAACTTTAAAGCTTTTTTTAGTGACTCTTGCGGGCTCAATACCGTTGGGGCTTGTGATTTCTTTCGGCTCAATGTCACGCTTTAAGCCTATAAGCACATTTTCAAAAACTCTTGTTTGGATTGTAAGGGGAACTCCTCTTATGATTCAGTTGCTTATTGTGTATTATTTTCCCGGGCTTGTTCTCCACAATCCCATATGGGGCGGTGACGAAAGCGGAAGATTTCTTGCGGCGTCGGTGGCTTTTATCTTAAATTACGCCTGTTATTTTTCGGAGATATACCGCGGCGGTATTCAAGGCGTGCCTCGCGGTCAGCAGGAGGCAGGGCAGGTTCTCGGCCTTTCAAAATCGCAGATATTCTTCAAAATCACTTTGCTTCAAATGATAAAGAGAATTGTGCCGCCCATGTCAAACGAGATTATAACCCTTGTTAAGGATACATCACTGGCCCGTATTATTGCCTTGCAGGAGATTATTTGGGCAGGGCAGGCGTTCATGAAGGGCTCACAAGGCATCTCAGGTCAGATTTGGCCCCTGTTCTTCACAGGCGTCTATTATCTTGCATTCAGCGGCATATTAACCGTACTTTTCAATAAACTTGAAAAGAAGCTTGACTATTTTAAGACATAAGGAGGTTTTGTTATGGCTTTACTTGAAGTTAAAAACATATATAAAAGCTTTGGCAAAACCGAGGTTTTAAAGGGAATCGATTTCAGCCTTGAAAAAGGTGAGGCGCTGGCTATTATAGGCTCTTCCGGCAGCGGAAAAACAACGCTTTTACGGTGCCTGAATTTCCTTGAAACGCCTGACAGCGGTACAATAACCGTCAACGGTGAAACGCTTTTTGACGCGGCTGTAAATAAAAAATTAAGCGATGAAGAAATACGCAAAAAAAGACTGCATTTCGGACTCGTTTTTCAGAATTTTAATTTGTTCCCGCAATATACTGTTTTGAAAAATGTAACTTTGGCTCCTGCTCTATTAAAGAAAGGCAGTGCGGAAGAAATAAACGAAAAGGCCGTTTCTTTAATTAAAAGCGTAGGGCTCAGCGAAAAGATGAATTCGTATCCCTGCGAACTTTCGGGCGGTCAGCAACAGAGAGTTGCCATTGCACGAGCTCTGGCAATGTCTCCCGATATTCTCTGTTTCGACGAGCCTACAAGCGCTCTCGACCCCGAACTTACAGGGGAGGTGCTCCGCGTTATCCGTGAGTTAAAGGACGAAAACACAACAATGATTATCGTTACTCACGAAATGAACTTTGCAAAAAATGTTTCCGATAAGGTTATATTTATGGCAGACGGAATTATTGAGGAAATGGGTAATCCCGCAGATGTTTTTGACTCACCGAAAAGTGAGCGTTTAAAGGAGTTTTTAAGCGCCTCGTTAAAAGATTGATTTTGTCCTCCGCGGAAAATTGCCGTCGGAGGATTTTTTCTTGTAATGCTGTGCTTTTTGTGATAAAATATAAGCGGTGATATTATGATAAAAAAGCTTGTATCGTGTTTCTCGGCAGTTTTATTGCTTATTTGTCAGTTTGCAGTTATGTCCTTTGCCGCACAGCCCGTAAAATTAACTCTTTCCGGCGGAGAGGTTTATGCCGGTGAGGAATTAACTGTAAATTTATTTATAAGCGATAATTCAAAATTAAGCGGTGCCGCAATAAAAATAAATTATGATAAGTCTATGCTCGAATATGTTTCGGGTGAGGCGGGCGGAATAATTGATTCAAGCGCTACTGTCTCCGTAAAAAATATTGAGAACAGCAGCGGCTCGTATGTGAATTTTACCTATATGTCACCGTCTGCAACGGTTACTGCCGAGGGAATTTTATTAACTGTAAAATTCAAGGCTCTCGAAAGTGCTGTGGGTGCAACCGATTTAACCCTGACAATTGATTCACCCGGCGATTTTGTTGACGGTAACTTATCCAAACTCAGCTATACCGTTGAAAATTCAAAAATAACCGTAATAAATAATAATGCTTCACCGTCTGAATCGAACAGCGTTGAAGATTCACAAACTGATTTGACTGAAAGCATAACCGATAATCAACCGGCAGAAAGCACGGCAAACGGTCAAACAAATGCGGAAGATAATAACGGCGCAAAGCCGTCAAACAACGCCGTAAAAATAGTTTTAATAATCGCGGCAGGAGTTGCTTTGATTGCAGTAGGAGCAACGGCAGTAATACTTGAAAAAAGAAAGAAAAAGGGGTAAGCTATGAAAAACATAATTATTGAAGAGTGCCCGTATTGCGGCTCTAAAAACCTTACAAAAGGCTACCAGACAAATGACGGAATGATGTTCAAGGATAAAGTTGCGGCTTTCGGAACCGTTATCGAGCATACCGTGTGTAAAGACTGTGCAAGTATCATTTACAGTAAGGTTGAAAAACCCGAAATCTTAAAATAGTAATTTTTTCTGTTTGCACCGCATAGTATTTAGCGGTGATGAAAATGGACAAACAGAAAAAATACATAACAGACGAAGAAAAAGCAAAAATAATCCGTATGATGATTGAAAAAGGTTATCTTACGCAAAACCAAATAAAAGCATTAAAAAAGCGGGGCAGTTTAGAATAAACTGCTCCGCTTCAATGTATATTTTATTTTATGGGTTCAAAATCCTCTGCGCCGTGCTTGCAAAGGGGGCACACAAAATCGGGAGGAAGCTCATCTCCCTCATACACATATCCGCAAATCTTGCAAACAAAGCCTTTTTTCTTTTCACCCGTATTTACAGGCTTTGGCTTAATATTTTCAAAATAGTATGCATATGTGACGGACGGCGCGTCAGAGAGTACCTCTGCGTCAACAACATCTGCGATAAACAGCAGGTGAGTACCGCAGTCCACTGTTTCTTTTACTGTGCAGGAAATGTATGCGTTGGCGTGCTCGGTGATGTAAAGAGTGCCGTTAGAGGTCCTTGCTTTGTGCTCGTAATCGGCGAATTTATCTTTATCTCTGCCGCTTACAAAACCGAAGTGTTCAAACAGACTGAACGGCGCGTCTGTTGAAAGCACGGAAACCGTAAATTTACCTGTTCTGTCAATCATTTCGCAGGTGAGATTTGCTTTATTAACCGCAATGGAAACGCGTTTAGGATTGTCTGTAACCTGCGTTACGGTGTTAATAATACAACCGTTGTCCTTGCCGTTTTCGTTTGCGCTTAAAACGAACAATCCGTAGCTCAGTTTAAACATTGCCTGAGGATTAACGGGATTGTCAGTTTTGGGCTTTTCCTCATTTGCAAAATCCTTTGCAATAGCGTTGGCAATAGCATTTAATTGTTCAACAGTTTCGGATTTCACGGCGGAAGCAAGCTTTGCGCCTTCTTCAAGTATTGTTATGTTTTTCATTGAAGAAAGTATTTCTTTAATGAGTTTTCCCGATGTTGAAGCCCAGCTTCCGTTTTCGATAACGGCAACAGTTCTGTTTTGAAGATTGTGGGCTTTCATATCAAGAAGAACTGTTTCCATATTGCAGAAAATTCCCGCATTATATGTTGTTGATGCAAAAACAATGTGACTGCATCTGAAAGCCTCCGAAACAATAACCGACGGATGAGTTTTTGATACATCATACATTACAATGTTTGTTATGCCGTGGTCAGCGAGCTTTGAGGCGAGAATATTAACGGCATTTTCCGTGTTGCCGTAAACTGATGCATAAGCAATCATTACGGCTTTTTCTTCGGGCTGATAAGAACTCCAAAGAGCATATTTATTAAGAATATAATTGATATTCTGACGCCAGATATGACCGTGCAGGGGGCATATCATAGAAATTTCAATATTTTCAGCCTTTTTCAGAAGAGCTTGAACTTGTGTGCCGTATTTTCCAACAATGTTTGTATAATACCGTCTGGATTCGTCAATCCAGTCGCGGCTGTAATTTACTTCATCAGCAAAAATATTGCCGTTTAATGCACCGAAAGAGCCAAACGCGTCAGCAGAATAAAGTATTTTATCTGTTTCATCATATGTCACCATTGCCTCAGGCCAGTGTACCATAGGCGCCATTACAAATGTAAAGGTGTGTTTACCTGTTGTGAGAGTGTCGCCCTCTTTAATAACAATGCTCCTTTGGTCAACATCAAAATCGAAAAATTGCTTCATCATTGCAACAGCTTTTGCGTTGCTGACAATTTTCACCTCGGGATAATTCAAAATAAGCTCGCCGAGAGTAGCACAGTGGTCAGGCTCCATATGGTTTATAACAACATAGTCAAGCCGTTTTCCCTTTAAAAGGTGAGCAAGGTTTTCAAAGAAAACGCCGCTTACAGATTTATCCACCGTGTCTAATAAGATGTTTTTCTCATCAAGTACAAGATATGAGTTGTATGATATGCCGTTACTTAACGGAAACACATTTTCAAAAAGTGCAATGCGCCTGTCATTTGCACCGACATAATACATATCATCTGTAACTTTCTTTACGCAATACATAATTTTTTTACCTCCTTTTTTCCAAATATATTATATGAGAGTTTTTATAAATATGCAAGTCTATATCTTCAAAATATATGACAAAACAAGATGTTTATTGACAATAAAGCCCATTTGTGATATTGTTATATCTGTTGATAGAGGTGCGGCTTTTATCAGTAGTACGGTCAACTTTCATTACTTTAAGGCTCGGAACAGCCCGTACGAAAGGAAACGCCGCCGAAATTTATAAATCGGTTCCGCGGTTTATAAATTGGTGCAATGCAGAATATGCCTTGTACTGTCACATCTTGTGGAGCGCTATCTTTGATTTTGTATTTTAAGTCATAGCGCATGCTGTGGCTTTTATTTTTTAGGAGTGTGAAAAATGAAAAAGAAGTTACTTTTAATCGGCACGGTTGTGCTCATTTGCATTATGAGTACAATTACGGTATTTGCCGCAGGCGGCGACGCTGCTCCGGCAAACCCGTTTATTGCCACATTCTGGTCACTTGTTCCTCCGATAATTGCAATTGTTCTGGCTCTTATCACAAAAGAGGTTTACAGCTCATTGTTTATCGGAATACTTGTCGGCGCGTTGTTCTACAATAACTTTAACGTTGTCGGAACTGTTGACAGCCTTATTCAGGACGGTCTGATTTCCGCGGTTTCGGGAACGGCAGGTATTTTTGTGTTCCTTGTAATCCTCGGAATACTCGTAGCCCTAATAAATAAGTCCGGCGGTTCAGACGCTTTCGGAAGATGGGCATCAAAGCATATTAAAACAAAGGTCGGCGCAATTCTTTGCACTTTTGCCCTTGGCATTTTAATTTTCATTGACGACTATTTTAATTGCCTTACGGTAGGCTCCGTGATGCGTCCTGTAACCGACTCTCATAAAATCAGCCGTGCAAAGCTTGCGTTTATAATTGACGCAACAGCGGCGCCTATTTGTATGATTGCACCCATTTCTTCGTGGGCGGCAGCAGTTGCCGACTATACTGCGGACGCCGGTACGGGAGTATCAAGCCTTGCTCTTTTCTGCCAAGCAATTCCCTACAATTTTTATTCTCTGCTTACTCTTGTTTTCATAGTTGCAATAACACTTATGAAATTTGACTACGGTCCTATGAAAAAGCACGAGAAGAATGCCGAAAACGGTGATTTGTTCACTTTCGGTTCTGCGGTTGTTTCCAAGGAGGAAGCAGAGCTTGAAGGTAACAGTAAGGGCAGAGTTTTCGACCTGATAATCCCCATTGTTGTTCTTATTGTTGTTGCTGTTTTCGCTCTTATTTATGTTGGCGGCTTCTTTACTGCACAGGTTGCCGATGAAAACGGTGTAATGGTTGCAAACGATACATACCATCACTTTGTAGATGCTTTCGGCGCAACAGATGCAACGGTAGGCCTTCCTCTCGGCGGTATTGTTGTTCTTGTGTTTACCGTGATTTATATGATTTGCAGACGCCTTATTTCCTTTAAAGACGCAATGGCTTGCATACCCAAAGGCTTCGTAGCCATGGTACCTGCAATTCTTATACTAACAATGGCAACTTCTCTTAAAAATATGACGGGTCTTTTGGAGTCCGATGTGTTTGTTGAGAACGCTCTTGCGGGCGCAGGAACACTTCATAAGCTTCTTCCCGCAATAATCTATCTTGTTGCTTGCGGAATTTCCTTTGCAACAGGTACATCATGGGGAACCTTCGGCATACTTATTCCCATCGTTCTCAGTGTGTTCCCGTCAGGCAGTGAACTTATGATTGTAGGTATGTCAGCATGCCTTGCGGGTTCTGTTTGCGGCGACCACTGTTCACCCATTTCCGATACAACGATTATGTCCTCCGCAGGCGCGCAGTGCGAGCATGTTAACCATGTTTCAACACAGCTTCCATATGTTATCACCGTTGCGGTAGTTTCATTCTTCGCTTATATTTTCGCAGGCTTTGTAAGCAATGCGGCCATCGTACTTCCCATATCCGCGGCAGCACTTATCGGCGTTCTCTTTGTAATCAAGGCTGTTACAAAGAAAAAAGCGTAATTAAATCCTGATATAAAAGTAATCACCTTATCCCGTATTGGGGTAAGGTGATTTTTTATAGTTTTTTTATCAGAATTTAAGCCACTCTTCATATGAAGCGTCAGAAGGCATTCTCCAATCACCGCGGGGAGAGAGAGAAACAGAGCCTACTTTCGGTCCGTCAGGCAGGCATGAGCGCTTAAACTGACTGTTGAAAAAGCGCTTTATAAAAATTTCAAGCCATTTTCTTAACATTTCCTCGTCATATGCCCCTCGGAAGGCTTTTTTTGCCATAAAGAGGAGCTTTTCAGGCTTGGCGCCGAAACGGAGGAAATGATATAAATAAAAGTCATGTACCTCATAGGGTCCCAAAGTGTCCTCTGTTTTTTGCTCTATCTTTCCGTCCTTATCAGGAGGAAGAAGCTCGGGACTTACGGGTGTGTCAAGCACGTTGTATAGAATTTCAGCAGTTTCACGCCCGCTGTTGTCCGCAATATTGCGGACAAGATGCCGCACAAGCGTTTTCGGCACGGATGCGTTAACGCCGTACATACTCATATGGTCGCCGTTGTATGTGCACCAACCAAGCGCCAATTCGCTTAAATCGCCTGTGCCTACAAGCAGACCGCCCACTTTATTTGCATAATCCATAAGAATTTGCGTGCGCTCTCTTGCTTGTGTGTTTTCGTATGTTACATCGTGAATTTCAGCGTCGTGACCGATATCTTTAAAATGCTGAATACAAGCATCTTTAATATTTATCTCTTTTAGCGTTGCGCCGAGAGATTTTACGAGAGCGCAGGCATTCGAATAGGTAAGGTCCGTTGTGCCGAAGCCGGGCATAGTAATACAAATTATATTTTCATTGGGCAATTTAAGCATTTCCATGGCGTGAACTGCAACAAGAAGAGCAAGCGTGGAATCCAGACCGCCGGAAATACCTAAAACAAGCTTTTGTGCTTTTGTATGAAGCATTCTTTTCGCAAGTCCGCTGCTCTGTATTGCGAGAATTTCACGGCACCGCTCATCGCGCTCTTTCTCGTCTGTGGGAACAAAAGGATTGGGGTCGAAATCCCGTTCAATATAAGCCTCATCAAGGAATGGTAACTCTTTATCGGTAAAAACGGTGTTACTGTTATTATCACAGATAAAAGTGTTTTGAAGCTGTCGCATAGCGTTCAGCTTATCAATGTCAATATCGGCAACAGCCATAGTTCCGTCAAGAGAAAATCTTTCACCCTCGGCAAGTAAACTGCCGTTTTCCGCAACCGTGCAGGCACCTGAAAATACTAAATCCGTTGTGGATTCGCCTACTCCCGCAGAAGCATATGCGTAAGCGCAGAAAAGCCGGGCACTTTGCTGTTTAACAAGAGATTTTCTGTAATCGTTTTTCGTAACGGCTTCATTGCTTGCCGAAAGATTTAAAATAATATTAGCGCCTTGTTGAGCAAGTGAAATTGACGGAGGGCAGGGAGCCCATAAGTCCTCGCAAATCTCAATTCCGATTTTTGTATCCTCATTTAAAGTGAAAATAAGACTGCTGTCAATTTTCACTGTTTGATTTGCCCATAGGCTGACAACACCTGATACACCTTTTCCGCTTTCAAACCAACGAAGCTCATAGTATTCATTGTAGTTGGGCATATATGTTTTTGGAACAATACCCAGAATCTTTCCGTTGTAAATCATAACTGCGCAGTTATAAAGCTTACCGTTATACTTAATGGGTGAACCCACCGCGATATATCCGTTAAAGCTCTTGCTGTATTCACAAATTCGCATTATACCGCTGTAACAGGCGTCAATTAAAACCTTTTGATGAAAAAGGTCGCCGCAGGTGTACCCGCAAAGAGAAAGCTCGGGGAAAACAGCTATTTGTACCTTCTGATTTTTTGCTTTTTCCAGCATATTTATAATTTCATTGCAGTTCTTTTCAACATTTCCCACAGTAACGGCAGGGGAAACGGCGGCAACTTTTATAAATCCTGTTTTCATAAATAATTCTCCTTAAAGGCATTATTTCAGTTTATTATACAACAAATATGTTCAATAATCAAGAAAAAGGACTGCCGCGGCAGTCCTTAAAATTATTTTATTTCTTTTAAAATACTGACATATGATTTTATGGCCTTTACGCAGCCCTCATAGCCTAATTCGGCGGAGTTAAGGCACAGGTCATAGTTGCGCACATTGTCCCACTCACGGCAGGTGTAATAACGGTAATATTCACTGCGGTGACGGTCGATTTTTCGAATTCTTTTGTCCGCGTCCTTCTGAGAAAGTGAATACATATCCATAACTGTCTTCACACATTCGTCATGGGGAGCCCAAATGAAAACTCTGACAACATTTTCCCTGTCCTGTAAAACATAGTCGGCACACCTGCCAACGATAATGCAGGATTCTTTTGCCGCAAGGTCTTTAATAATCTTTGCCTGATAGTTGAAAAGATTTTCCTTTGAAACAAAATCGCTGTCCTCAGGGGGAATAAGCTCGCCGTTGTATTTGTGTGTTTCAGGATCGAAAAGTCCTTTTTTCACATCTTCATCGGATTTTTGGAAAAGGCTTAAATTTATGCCGCTTTCATCTGACGCCATATATAAAAGCTCGCGGTCATAAAAGGGGATATTAAGCTCTTTTGAAAGCATTTTACCAATGGTTTTTCCGCCGCTGCCGTAGCCACGTGCAATTGTAATCACAACTTTTTTATCCATATTATTCACCCTTCTTATTCGCTGAGATAGGCTTTCTTAACGGATTCGTCATTCATAAGGTCTTGTGCATCACCGGAAAGTGCAATCGTACCTGTTTCAAGAACATAGGCTCTGTCGGCAATCGAAAGCGCCTTTTTCGCATTTTGTTCAACAAGCAAAACGGTTGTTCCGCCCTCGTTTATAACCTTGATTATATCGAAAATTTCCGAAACAAGCAGGGGAGAGAGTCCCATTGAGGGCTCATCCATTAAAATGAATTCAGGCTTTGACATTAAAGCTCTGCCCATTGCAAGCATTTGCTGTTCTCCGCCGGAAAGAGTACCTGCAATCTGATTTTTTCTTTCTTCAAGGCGTGGAAAACGCTCGTAAACATATTTCAATGAATCGGCAATTTCAGCTTTGTCTTTTCTTGTGTATGCACCAAGCTTTATGTTGTCAAGAACGGAGAGCTGAGAAAAAATACGCCTTCCCTCGGGAACATGAGCCATACCCATCGTAACAATTTTATGAGCGGGGATTTTAGTTATGTCTTTTTCGTTGTAAATTATTTTTCCCGATTTTGGCTTTAAAAGACCTGTTACAGTATGGAGAATTGTAGTTTTACCTGCACCGTTTGCACCAATAAGCGCAACAATTTCGCCCTTGTTAACTTCGAAGGAAATGCCCTTTAAGGCTTTAATCATACCGTAATATACTTCAATATTTTCAACCTGTAAAATAGGTGCCATTTTAATCCTCCTCAGTCGCCTAAATATGCCTTAATAACCTCGGGATTATTAAGAACTTCACTCGTTTTGCCCTTGGCAAGCTCTGTACCGAAATTCAAAACAGTGATCTCTTCACAAATACCGCTTACAAGCTTCATATCGTGCTCAATAAGCAAAATTGTCATATCAAATTCATCGCGTACAAAGCGAATTGTATCCATAAGCTCCTGCGTTTCGCTGGGGTTCATACCTGCCGCAGGCTCGTCAAGGAGTAAAAGCTTTGGATTAGTGGCAAGTGCGCGGGCAATTTCCAGTTTTCTCTGTTTACCGTAGGGGAGGTTATCCGCCAAAGTATCTGCCTCGGAATCAAGACCGAAAACCTTTAATAATTCCATTGCCTTGGCGTTCATTTTCTTTTCAACAGAGAAATATCTCGGTAAACGGAGAATTCCTTCCGCAGTTGAATATTTCATCTGATTGTGCAGTCCCAGCTTAACATTGTCAAGAACGGAAAGGTTTTTAAAAAGGCGAATATTCTGAAAAGTTCTTGCTATTCCTGCTTTGTTAATTTCAACGGGAGATTTTCCCACAAGCTTTTTACCGTCAAGTGAAAATGTACCGCTTGTCGGCTTGTAAACTCCTGTAAGCAGATTGAAAACAGTGGTTTTACCTGCTCCGTTAGGTCCTATAAGACCGTAAAGACAGCCTTGTTCAAGGGAAAGATTGAAATCTTCAACGGCGTGAAGACCGCCGAAAACAATACCGAGATTCTTTACTTCAAGAAGAGCCATCAGATATCGCCTCCTTCCTTAATTGTTCGGTTTTTACGGTTCTCAAAAAATCTTTTTATTGATATTTTATTACCGAAAGCCTTGAATTTTTCATTGTTATTCAAAATCATCATCACGATAAGCAAAATTGCGTAAATGAGCATTCTGTATTCGCCCACTTCACGCAGAAGTTCGGGAAGCACGGTAAGAATTGTAGCCGCTATAAATGAACCTCTGATACTTCCTATTCCGCCCAAAACAACAAAAACAAGTATCATAATAGACATATTGTAACCGAAGTTGTTTGTAGTAGCGGTAAGAGAAGCAAGATTGTGAGAGTACAAAACGCCTGCAAGTCCTGCAAAGAATGCTGAAATTGTAAATACAAGAAGCTTATATTTGGATATATTTATACCGATTGACTCTGCGGCAATTCTGTTGTCACGGATTGACATAACAGCTCGGCCCGTTCTTGAATTGATAAGGTTGAGAGAAACGATTAAGGTTATCATTACTACTATGAAAGCAATGGTAAACGTTGACTGACGGGGAGTACCGGTAATACCAAGTGCACCTTTTACTATCATTTTTCCGTCAGAAAGCAGATTTACATCATTAGCACTTGTTATAGAAGCTTTAATACCCTCGGAGTCAATGCCCACATAAAGAATTTGGACAATGTTTTTGATAATCTCGCCGAAAGCAAGGGTTACAATCGCTAAATAGTCACCGTTAAGGCGAAGAACGGGTATGCCAATCAAAATTCCGAAAACAGCGGCACATAATCCGCCGATTAAGAATGCCATAAAAAAACGTAGACCGTCGTTTGTAATAACATCTCGAGTCACAACTGAAAAGAACGAACTTACATATGCACCCACGCACATAAATCCTGCGTGACCTAAACTGAGTTCACCGAGAATACCGACTACAAGATTTAAAGAGACCGCCAAAATAATATAAATGCAGATAGGCACCAGCAACCCTTTAAGATGGCTGGACAAAACCCCTGCTTCGCTTAAAATCGTCATTACTATAAAAAGTGCAATAGCGATGGCATAAGTGATTAAATTATTTATTGTATTTTTACCTGAATTTTTCTGTTTTCTTTTCGACATAAAACCACCTTAAACCTTTTCGCGTTTCTTTTTACCCATAATTCCTGTGGGCTTTATAAGAAGTATAAGAATGAGAACCGAAAAAACGATTGCATCTGCCACTTGTGTGGAAATATATGCCTTTGCAAGGTTTTCGGTAATACCGAGAAGGATTCCGCCTATCATTGCACCGGGGATAGAGCCGATTCCGCCGAATACAGCCGCCGTAAAGGCTTTGATACCGGGCATAGCACCTGTTGTGGAAGAAAGGGTGGGATATGCCGAGCAAAGAAGAACGCCTGCAACTGCCGCAAGTGCAGAGCCGATTGCAAATGTAAGAGAAATAGTGGCGTTTACATTGATTCCCATAAGCTGTGCGGCGCTTCTGTCTTCCGAAACAGCAAGCATTGCTCGTCCGGGCTTTGTTTTGTTTATGAACAGTATCAATGAAATCATAATTATAACAGAGACAATAATTGTAACAAAAACTTCACCTGTTATAAGAATTTGTCCGTCAAAAAGCTTAATCGGCTTCATATTTACAACTGAGGTAAAGCTTTTGGGAATTGAACCGAATATAAGCAAAGCCGCATTTTGAAGAAAATAACTTACGCCGATAGCGGTTATCAAAACTGCAAGGGGAGTGGCATTTCTCAAGGGCTTGTAAGCCAATCTCTCAATAGTTACGCCCAACAGCGTGCAAAAAATAATCGCACAAAGTATGCCCACAATCGGAGGCATATTGGCCGAATAGCAAATCGTATAAACTATATATCCTCCAACCATAATAACATCGCCGTGTGCGAAATTAAGCATTTTGGCAATTCCGTAAACCATGGTATATCCCAAGGCAATAAGAGCATATATACTGCCGAGACTAATTCCGGAAATAATATGTGATAAAAACTCCATTTTTTATCCTCCTGTAACAGAATAATTTTAATGTTCAAAAAAGATTTTGATACACTCAAAATCTTTTTTCAGCATTAAATCTTTATTATTTAAGGTATGCCACAGAAATAAATTCTGCGACATACCTTAAATTTCGGTTGTAATAATGTGATTATTGCTCTATCTCAACGTAACGACCGTCTTTGATTTCAAAAGCAATAGGCTGTCTTGCAGGCTCACCGTTAGCAGACCATTTCATGCCTCTGCCGGTAACACCGTCAAATGTAATTTCTGTCATTGCAACCTGAAGTGCGTCAGAAATAGCGCTTGCGTCCATACCTGCTGTTAACTGAGCTTTTTCAGCAGCGGCCTTTACTATATAAACAGCGTCATAAGCATCTGCGGCAAACTGATTAAGTGTATCCTGAGGATATTTTGCAAGGTAAGCTTCTGTAAATTTCTTTGAAATTTCATCAGTTGAATACTGTGAATAGGGTGTAAGAAGCATAGCACCGTCTGCAAGAGTTGCGTCAAAGTTTTCAACATTAAGAATTCCGTCGAAACCGTCACAGCCGAAAATCTTGGCAGTAAGCCCTTGCTGTTTAGCCTGCTGAAGCAGAAGAGCGGCGGGTTCAGTATAAATGGGAGCAAAAACAAGTTCTGCACCTGAACTCTTTATAGCTGAAATCTGTGTATTGAAATCGCTCTTGTTGTCGTCTGTGAAGGACTGAGCTGTAACAATTTCAAGACCTTTTTCTTTTGCAACTGCTTCAAAGCTTTCTTTGATTCCGGTTGAATAAGCATCAGAGCTGTTGTAGAAAACAGCAATTTTTGTTGCAAGTCCTTTTTCTGCAATGTATTTAGCAGAAGCAGCACCCTGATCGGGGTCAGCAAAGCAAACTCTGAAAGCGCATTTTGCCGCAATTGAATCAACAGCAGAGCCTGAGGGAGTAATCATGAAAAGGTTATCTCTGCCAGCTTCAGCCTGAACCGCAATACAGGGTGTGGATGTTACAGTACCGATAAGTACCTGCATACCCCAATCCTTAAGCTTATTGTAAGCGTTAACAGATTTTTCAGCATTGTGCTCATCGTCCTGGGGATTGAACTCAATCTGCATACCGCAAATACCGCCGGCAGCGTTGATTTCGTCAACAGCAAGCTGAATACCGTTTTTAACGGCAATACCGTAACCTGCCGCACCGCCTGTAAGGGGACCGATCATACCTATCTTTAGAGTTGTACTGTCTCCGGTAGGCTTTTTCTCTCCTCCGCAAGCCGCAAAGCATGTAACGATAAGAGTTAATGCCATGACAACCGCAAGAACTTTTTTAAAATTTTTCATTGGGATTTCCTCCTTTTAAATTATGCAGGATTATCAACATAATCTTGCATTATGTTTGCAAAAAACATACTACAAATATACACCAAACGCCAAGATAAGTCAATTATTTTTGACATATTTTTGAACAAATTTTGTACATTTTGAATACATAGCGTTGTTAAAATTCAATAACAGGGTGTTTAATACACAAATTCGTATAAATATTTGTTATCAAATGAGAAATCAGCAGTGGCAGTTTCGTTTGAATTGCCAGATAAAAAGGTGCAGTCGCAAATGCCGCTGACGGAATATTGATATTTCAAAAGCATTCCGTTACTGTTTATCATAAGCATAACCGACGACGGAGTGTAAAATGTTTTGAAATCGTTAATGCCTTCTGTTTTGTCCAATACAAAGCCGTTAATTAAAGTACTGTTGGCAAAATCAGGACTGTTTTTACTCGTTTCGCACGATTTTAAAACAAAGGTGATAACATATCCGCCGCTTCCTGCAACAGCAGTATAACTTTCGACTGTTGCCGTCGCATTAGTTGCATTTTTTCCTTCGGGAGGTATGAACTCAAACAGTTCTTTTGAGTTCCCTGTTCCGTTTGTAAATTCAACAGAAGTCTTATATGTTCCGTTTTTCTGTTTCAAAATACTGTTTATGCGGCTTTTTGTAATTTCAAGCGCAGATGTTATCTTTGTATCGGTATCAAATGCTGTCATCTGCACATTGCGTTGTTCGGTGAGTGAAACATTAACCTTACCCCGATACTCTTTTGTTTTATTGATTGCATTAACGGCAATGTTAAATGCCGCTTCCTTTGAAATTGATTGTTGGGCATTATCGCTATCGGGATTTATATCGGTTTCATCAATAAAGCCGGAGACTTTACCGAAAACGGCATCAAGGTCAAACCCTGTTCCCGGGTAATACTCACGGGTTGATTCCTCAATATCGGTTTTGAAATCTGTGTAAAGATTTTTGTCATTTGACAGAGCTGAAAAAATGGATATTTGTTTAGCGTTAATTGCTTTGAGTAAGTCGACTATGCGTAATACCGTGGTAAGCGAATTTTCTAATTCGTTTATTGCTTTTGCAACCACAGCAGGGTCATCGGAGGCAAATCCGTTTGAAGCGGATTTTAAATTTTTTACTATATTATTATGCGCTTTTTTGTAGTCGGATACGAGATATTGCTGTGGGTCAAACTGTCCACAGTCGTATGCACAGGCGGTAGAATATGCGCTATCAAAGCCGGAATAATCACCATCGGAATCATAGGCAGTCAGTACGGAATCAACTTTTTTCAGGTATCCGTTACTGTTCACGCTTTCCATAAGAGAATATATTTCTCTGTACTGCGCGTAGTTGCTTACCTCTGCGAAGTATTTCAAGTGTATGAAACTGTCAAAATCGGCATTTTCGGGCGTAACGGTCAGTAGTTCGGCAATGTTCCATAAACTGCGGCAGGCTTCTGCATATTCATTGCTGTATGCGGAAAGTATGTATAAATTGTTCAGGTCAACTGAGTAGGATTGTGTAATACTTTCAAATTTTTCCGCTATCAGCTTGCAGGTGTCATCATTGATTTCGGCAAGCTGTTCGGGTTTTAACTCAGAAATATACTGTCTGCATTCATTGAATTTGTTTTCCTCCAACAACGCGTCTATTCGGTCAAGAGCCTTTGAAGAACGCCCGATTGAGCATGAGGTAAGTATAACAGTTAATGATAATAATATGCAAATTACTTTTAAACTTCTTTTCATTTCATCACCGAAAAAATAATATATATGTAATTTACCATAAAGTCATATTTGTGTCAATTAAAGTAACAAATAAAAAATACGGGAAAGGGGCGGTCCCCAAACTCCCGTATTTTTTGATATAGTAATTTTATTTTTTCTGCGGACCGTTATAGCCGTTTGCTTCCTGGAACGCGGCAATTTTATCAATTACGCCTGTAACAACCTCAAAGCCGTCGCCCACTGTTTCAAGCTCAAAGCGGTCAGGCATATCACGCCATGTATGATAGTAATATGTAAGTATGGGATTTTGTGCAGCAAATGTAACTGACTTAACGCCTGCTTTTGTCATAGGAGTGCTGTCACATCCGCCAACGGGATTGTGTATGCAGCCGTTTGTTTTGCTTTTAATGTCAAGCTCGGCAAAAGTATCCTTAAACATTTTTTCCATATCCGTATCAAAGCGGGTGAATTGCCAGTCGTCTTGAATAACAACCTCAAAATATTCTTTATCCGCAACGGAGTCAATGTTAATATTCCAAGCGTTTTTTAGCATATCGTCGTTTTTGTGCTCGCGGGCAAAAGCCATTGAGCCGCGAAGACCCGCTTCTTCAGAGCCACAGTTAAAATCAATAATGCGGCAATTCTTGGGCATCTTATCGGGATTTTCTTTGTAGTATTTCATAACCGCATAGCTTAAAGCACAGCCTGTTGCGTTATCCATAGCTCCTCTTGAAGCCGTATCCTCGTGGGGGTCGTTCCACATAATTACAAAGCAGCTTCCGATAGCGGTGATTATGGGTAAAAATCTCAATACAAACATAAAAATGCCGAAGGATTGAGAATACATTGTTTCAATAGCCCAATCCGCTCTGAAATACGCGCCGCCGTAAATAACAGACATTGCAATTGAAATGCCTATAAGAAGAAATACGCAAACTGCACCGAAGCCAACCTTGCCGTAAGTCATAAGCAAACCGATGATGGGCTTGTCACGGTAATCGTAAGCGTGCTCCGAATGACGCCATGTCCAGCTTGTGTCAGTGTGGCCTGAAAGTATTATCGTGTAATCGTATTTTCCGTCCTCAGGTACAAGCTCTCCGTACACATTCTGGGAAATTCTCTGCCTGAAAAACATATCAAACCATCTTTTATAAAGGAAAACGCCGAACACGAGCCATGCAACAACTGCAACGCCGGCAAGAGCCATACCGAACCAAACCGTAGAAACGCCGAGAGCAATATAAACAAGTCCGCTCATTATAAGACCGAACCATCCTGCGTAGGGGATTCCGCCGATTGATGCGCGGGGAGAGACGGCAAATTCCTCCTTTACAGGCTCAATTCCGATTTCACGAAGCTTGTCGCCCATATAATCGGCATATTTTCTTTCACCCTCGGAGCCGGGGAGACGGGAGCCGATTTTTTCAGCCGCATGCTTTACAATATCATATGCTGTTTCGGCATATTTTCTGCTTTCTTCTCTCATTTTCACAAAACCTCCGTTTGAAAATAAATTCACTTTTAATAATATGGTATTTTCATAAATAAATCAAGTAAAAATTGTTATTTTTTTGAAGTTTTTCTTTTCTCTGCAACAGTTTACATCTTTCCCTCCGTATGATACAATTAGAAAAAATACGGTAGGGAAAAATAATCCGAACCGTAACGGGAAATATATTATTACGGAGAATAGGATATGAATGAAGTGAAAAATAAAACCAAAGGAAGTTCAACTGTTAATTACAAATCGGATAACTTAACTGCTCCGTTTCCGAAAACCGATATTTATGATGTTGCGATTGTCGGCGCAGGCCCTGCCGGACTTTCCGCAGCGCTTACGCTGAAAGTGCATAATAAAAGTATTGTCTGGTTCGGCACAAATGCACT
Organism: Candidatus Fimenecus sp.; assembly: GCA_051881455.1. GTDB lineage: Bacteria > Bacillota > Clostridia > Oscillospirales > Acutalibacteraceae > Fimenecus. The sequence continues at coordinate 59,859 of JBJEPX010000021.1, forward strand.
CAGCGATAAGGTGGAAAAGAGTGAAAAAATCGCAAACTATGTGGGATTTGAGCCAATCAGCGGCAAGGAACTGAACGATAAATTCAGAAGGCAAATGGATACGGCAGGTCTAATTTTGACAGATAAAATGGTAACTCAAATCAGTAAGAGCAAAAACGGATTTACGGTGCTTGCCGATAATGAAATATACAAGGCAAAAACCGTTCTTTTAACTATCGGCTCCGTTCCTGCCAAGGGTATTGCCAATGAACAGGAATTATTAGGCCGCGGCGTGAGTTATTGTGCAACCTGCGACGGATTCCTTTACAAAGGAAAAAAAATTGCCGTTTTCTGCGGTGCAAAAAGATATGAGCACGAGGTGGAATATCTTGCCGAAATTGCCGACAAAATATATCTTTATACAACCTATGAAACACAAATAAATCTCCCTAATGTCGAAATTCTTCAAAAGCCTATGAAAGCAGTTATAGGCGAAAACAAAGTGCAGGGGATAGAACTCACGGACGGAACGGAAATTAAAATTGACGGCGTATTTTTTCTGCGCAGCTCCGTTGCGCCTGCAACCATTTTGAAAAACCTGGAAATGAATGGCGCGCACATTGTTGTTAATCGCAGTTGTGAAACAAACATAGAGGGCTGTTTTGCGGCAGGTGACTGTACCGGCAGACCTTACCAGATTGCAAAGGCAGTGGGCGAAGGCAATATTGCGGCACACAGAATAGTAGAATATCTGGCAGAGCAGTGAAACTTTTTAAGTCTGTTAAATAAAAAAAGCAGGCATATAGCCTGCTTTTTGAATATAGATACTTGAATTTGTAGGTGTGAGTGATGGCAATTATTGAGGTTACAGAAAACAAAAAGCAATATCTTGATTTGTTGCTATTAGCAGATGAGCAGGAAGATATGATAGACCGTTATCTTGATAAAGGCAGGATGTATGTACTTGATGACAATGGTGTTAAAAGCGAGTGTGTCATAACCGATGAAGGAAATGGTATGCTTGAAATCAAGAACATTGCGACAGTTCCAGAATACCAAGGTAAAGGTTATGCAAAAGTCTTGATTGATTTTGTAGTTAAGAAGTACAGTAATCAATATACCGTTCTTCAAGTGGGGACGGGCGATAGTCCACTAACAATACCATTTTATGAGAAGTGCGGTTTTGTCCGTTCGCATATTGTTCGGAATTTCTTTACGGATAATTATGACCATCCAATATTTGAGGGCGGAGTACAGTTGGTGGATATGGTATATTTACAAAGAGCTTTATAAGTCAAATCCCAATATGTTGTGATGATTATATCACATCAATAGGAATTTTTCCATCAAAAAAGCGGATTTATTAACTACAATCTCAATATTCGTTCACAATGAAACAAACTAAAGAACAGAATTGTCAAAATACTACTGACACAAATATATTGATAAAAAGAAAAGCACGATGCTTTCATATAAAAACCATCGTGCTTGTTTATCAACAGGCAACAAAAAAGAGACCGAAAAAAATGTGAAATGAGGGCTTGACAACCCCTCAGTTTCCGCCTTCTTTATTGGCAGTTGAAACTTGTCAAGAATTTCGGACAGATAGAAGAGTGAAAAATTGATTTGGTACT
>JBJEPX010000022.1:0-2609 GCA_051881455.1 Candidatus Fimenecus sp.
ATTTGCAAAAAAACAATTATATAACAATCATTTCAAAGAGAAAAAAGGTAATCATTGAAGTTGGTTCGATTCTTTATGTTCTTGCAGATGGAAAAACTACCGAAATTCATGTTTCGGGCGAAACGGTGTATAAAACGAGAACAGCAATTTCAAAACTTGAAGAACAACTCGGCGCCTGCTTTATAAAGGTGCATCGCGGGTGTATCGTTTCCGCTAAGGCAATACATAATATTACCGACAGAATTAACCTTGTAAACGGTGAGTCGCTGGAATACGCCCTGCGAAAGAAAAAACAAATCATTGAGCAGTTTCGTGCAATGCAGAAAAACATTATCAGCGGTTTTTCCGAGAAAGGTATTCCTGTAACGGCGGAGGAATACCGCGCACATTACAACAGTTTTGATACGCTTCCCTTTGCGTTTACGGATATTGAAATGATATTCAATGAAGAAAGTCGTGCGGTGGATTGGATTTTCCGATACGGCAATGAAGCGCTTTCAAAGCTTGAAGAACTACCGCTTGAAACACTGATCGGCAGTTCTTTCGGCAGTTTGTTTGCGAATATGGATTCCAAGTGGCTGCGAGTTTACGGCCGTGCCACACTTTACGGAGAAACATTGGAAATCATTGATTACAGCCCTGAAATCGATAAGTATATAAAAGTGATTTGTTTCCCCACATTTAAGGGACATTGCGGCTGTATTCTCTTTGATATTTCGGAAATAGAATTCACTAAAAACAGCATTTCTGCCGATAAAGCGCTTTTATATTATTTGGGTAACTTTTCAAAGTCCGAAAATATATAAAAAGCGGATTTTCCCCCTCGTAAGAGGGGGATTTTTTTGCGTTTAATGTCATTTCACGCCGTTTTAATGTCATTTCACGCCAAGTCTATTGCAAAAGTGTATCAAAATGCAATATAATATCATAAATATAGTCTTGCAAAAGGATAATAATGCAACTTAAAATAAACTCAAAGGAAGAATGAGGTGCGTTAAATGAAAAAACGAATTTTAAGCATACTCCTTGCAGTATGCCTCGTGATAACGATGTTCCCCGTAACAGCGTTATCATTGGGAGAAGACGGTGTGGATTCGACGGTACAATATACTGTACTTGAAGGTTCCGGCGGATTTTCCGGCGAAACTCACGAAAACATATTCGATGGGGACACCGAAACAAAATGGTGCGCGAACATGAGCGGAACGCTCTATGTAATTTTCAAAACGGACTCTCCCGTATTTGTCAGCGGTTATGATATTACAACCGCGAACGACAATGCGAAAGAGAACGGAAGGAACCCGAAAAATTGGACTCTGTACGGCTGCAATGATTATACGGCCGGAGAAATCAGTCCGGCAGATGACGGTGATGTGGTAGAAAGCACCGGATCATGGGTACCGATTCACAGCGTTACCGACGATACGGTTTTGGAAGACAAAAACTTCACAAAATACAGTTATGTGTTTGAAAAAGAAACGACGGCATATCAGTACTATAAATTGGAAATCACCAAAAACCAAGGCGACGGTGTTATGCAGATGAGCGAGTTTGCCCTTACCTTCTGCGACCATGTATGGGAAGAAACCGGAGTTCCTGCAACCTGCACAGAAGACGGCTATACAGAAAAAACCTGTACTGTTTGCAACAACTCGATTCAAACTATACTTCCGAAATTAGGTCATGATTTTTCTGCCGGAACCGGTTCTTGTGATCGTTGCGGATGGGAGATGAACTATGTATTTGATATAAGCCAGGGCAGAATCATTATCACATCGGACGAAAACAATCCCGGTAAGATAAAGATTTCTTACGGCAGTCAGGTTATAGTAAATGTTGACCCTGCAACGGTTTTAACAGTAACCGGTTCCACAACAACAAACGAACTGAATATTAACACAGATATTCCGGTTACAATCAAGGCGAAGGACTTAACCATTGACCGTACCGGTCAAAATTATACATATGCATTGTCGGTGGGCGGTGTCGATAGCCACGGTCAGGTTACGCTGATTCTGGAAGGCACAAATACACTCAAAGCAGGCTATGAAAAAGCCGGCGTTAATGTCGGTGAGGGCAGAACGCTGATTATTGAGGGCGACGGCTCACTGAATGCGGTGGGCGGAGATTACGGTGCCGGTATCGGCGCTGAAAGAAGAAACACATGCGGAACGGTTATTATTAACAGCGGTACCGTTACGGCAACAGGTAAAGACGGCGGCGCCGGCATCGGCGGCGGCGGTAAATATAGCGGAGTTTCCGGTGGCGGCGGTACAGTCATTATCAACGGCGGTACTGTTACGGCGAACGGCAACAACAGCGGTTCGGACATCGGCGGCGGTCTAAACAATACGAACGGTGTTTGCATCCTATTGGGCGGCACCGTAACCGCAACCAACGGAAACTTTGGCACAAACTCCGGAATTAAAGTGAATGAAGACGGAACGCTTGAAGTTTACGGTGATTTAACCCTTCCTGCCGATATTACAATCCCCGAAGGAAAAACATTGGTTATTCCAAGCGGAACAACCTTAACTGTTCCCGACGGTGTAACCCTTACAAATAACGGCACGATTATTAACAACAATGGGTTTACCAATAACGGCACA
>JBJEPX010000023.1:0-13940 GCA_051881455.1 Candidatus Fimenecus sp.
AACCCCTCAGTCATTTTCGCAGAAAATGACAGCTCCCCTTTCAGGGGAGCCGAGAGACACGCGGTATTGCGGAAAAATAAACTATTTTACGCTTTGTTTGCTGAGCCGAAGAGCTCTATCTTCTCACGAACTGTAGCCTTGATAGCTTCTGCACCGGGAGCTAAAAGCTTTCTCGGGTCAAAGCCCTTGCCTTCAAGGTCCTTGCCCTCTTCAATATACTTTCTTGTTGCTTCCTGGAATGCAAGCTGGCACTCGGTGTTAACATTGATTTTTGAAACACCGAGAGAAATTGCTTTCTTAATCATATCTGCGGGGATGCCTGTACCGCCGTGAAGCACGAGAGGCATTGTGCCTGTTTTTTCCTGAACTGCTGCAAGTGTTTCAAAGGAAAGACCTGCCCAGTTTGCGGGATATTTACCGTGAATATTACCGATACCTGCGGCAAGCATTGTAACGCCGAGGTCAGCAATCATTTTGCACTCGTTGGGGTCAGCACATTCGCCTGCACCTACAACGCCGTCTTCCTCGCCGCCGATTGAACCGACTTCTGCTTCGATTGAAAGACCTTTTTCTTCACAAATTGCAACTAATTCCTTTGTCTTTGCGATGTTCTCGTCGATAGGATAGTGAGAACCGTCGAACATAATTGAGCTAAAGCCTGCTTCGATACAAGCCTTTGCACCTTCGTATGAGCCATGGTCAAGATGAAGAGCGACAGGAACTGTAATGTTAAGTCCTTCAAGCATGCCCTCAACCATACCTACAACTGTTTTGAATCCGCACATATATTTGCCTGCGCCCTCAGACACACCGAGAATAACAGGAGAATTCATCTCTTGTGCAGTGAGAAGAATTGATTTAGTCCATTCAAGGTTATTGATGTTGAACTGACCTACTGCGTAATGACCTGCTTTTGCTTTTGTAAGCATTTCTTTTGCATTTACTAATGGCATTGGAATACACTCCTTATATATTTTTACGCTTGTATTATATCTCACCTACCATTAAATGTCAATAAATTAACAGAATTAAAGCATTTGAATAGAATAAAATGAGGTGAGATAATTGACAGTTGATAATCACATAAAAAAATACTTTTCCTGTGTGCTTTTAAGCGGCGGCTTTTGCTGTGCCTACAACACTATTTATAAGCGTGAACCCGATTCCCGTGTTTACATATTAAACGACGGCGACGACCTTGAACGGGCGGTATTTTTTGACAGACTCATTAAAAATTTAAGCGGCTATTCCCTGACCGCCTTTAACCCGTTTTATGACGACAGCGCCGACGGAATATACATAGAAAATCTTAATACATACATTCTGTCGGACGGAGGTTATAACCGAATTGCACCCGTAATTCCGGGAGTGTGGGAAAAATACATATCAATAAGCGGTGACAAAAACTATTCCCCTGCATTGAAAGAGGAGATCATTCTCCGCCGTACAAAGGAAAACGGACAATACAAGAAAGCCTGCGACACACTAAAAAGAGCCTCGTTTATCAAGGAAAAGCTGCATTCGGAGGTGTCGCCTCACCTCAACGACGACAAAGCGGTAAATTTTATGCGCCGTTTTTGTGCCAGAACTTTCAGAGATAAAAGCCCCGGTGGCACAGGAGTTATCCGCCTTTTAAGCAGTGCCACGCCCTTAGGCATTCATACTCACTACGACACAATTTTCAGTATGTGCGAAAAAACGGTGGATATTCACGATGAGACAGGCTTTGCCGCCGCAATCATAGCAGGCGTTATAAAAGACTATGCCATAAGCGAAAAAATCCCCTTTATTATGAGCCCTGCATATTTTTCGGGCGATATTCCGCAATTTATCATTTTTCCAACGCTGGACACCGCCGTTACCGTGTCGGACAGCAACCATATACTCCCCTTTGAGCCTGCCGAAAAAATATCGGCATCACGGTTTATTAACGGTGACGCCGTATCATGGGAAAAGATTAAAATACTTATTGATGTTGAAAACAGACTTTTGGAAAAAAGCGTTATGAGTATATACGCAGGCCGTGAGGAACGGTTTGCCGCAAGCACGGCGGTGAGCGATTATTCCGATACAGAAAAAGCCACAGAATGTGCCGATAAATTTGCGGATTTACTTATAAACTGATAGCTTATTTGTAGGGAAATATGCTTTCATAATCCCGCGAAAATTATCGTAATTCCAACGGCTGTTTTTCCTCCCTCTGACGAGGGAGGTGGCAAAACCGCAGGTTTTGACGGAGGGAGAGACATTAACCAATAGCTTTTCTCTCCCCCAGGCGCCAAAAGCGACAGCCCCCTCGTCAGAGGGGACAATAATATTTAGCTGTGAATTTTTTATTTAATTTCACGGGCGATTCGTGAATCGCCCCTACCGGCTTACCTTTTTCGCCTAAGTATCAACGGTTTTCCGTCTTTATTTAAGGCGGTTATATTCCTCCGGGGTAATTTCAATTACCTTGCCGTGCTTAAATCCGTAAGGGAAAGAAAAGAGCTCTTTTGCTTTTGTAAATTCCGCCTTACCCACCGTGTCGGAAACAAAGGGTACATATCCCATCTTCTCTTTTTCACAGCCGAAAAAGTCCAGCATTAAACACCATTTACCGTCAGCAAGGGTAAAGGTTGTGGGCGCTTCATATGAGCCCGGGTGATATATTCTCTGGTCCATATATCTCTCAAATTTTTCATCGTGCTCATACGGACCGTAAAGATTTTTCGAGGTTGCATGCATATTCATGGGCGGATTGTTTGAATTTTTGTAAAAAAGGTGATATGTATCTCCCACCTTTGTTATGTGGGAATCAAGAATTTCATTTTTCTTATCGAAAAACAGCTTGGGAGTTGAAAAGCTTTCAAAATCCTTTGTGGTACAGCAATATATGGACATATGCTCAAAATCGGTTTCCTTAACCGTTGAGCCCCAATGGATAAGATACTCCTCATTGTCCTCATCAAAGAAAATTTCAGGCGCCCAAAGGCAGCCGAAATCGTCACGGCCGAAATAAATAAGCTTTTGTTCCGAAAAATTTACTAAATCATCGGTTTTCCACATACAAAGCTTCTTACTGCCGCCGTGATTTATTGCCCGCCAATCCACACGGTACTGCTCATCCATACGGCGGGCTATGCACAAATCGGTGGCAAGAATTACAAATCCGCCTGTGTGAAGCCTCACAATTTCAATATCGCGGCAGCCTTTTTCACCCATGGTGCTTGTAAGCACGGGATTGCCCCCGTTTACCTGCTCCCAATTATAGCCGTCACGGCTTTTTGCAAAATAGACCTGCTCTCCGTCGGGAGTAATTTTCTCCTTAAAATGTACGCAAAGATACGGCATAATCAGTCACCTGTTATATCCTTTCTTATAAAAAAATCGTATAAGGAATTAACAATCAAAAACAGCGTGTAGCCTATAATTGCGGCGCCGACCACATCGGTAAGGTAATGTGCGCCCGCAACCATTCTTGAATACCCCATAACGGCAATATAGGCGCTTGCCAAAGCCAATAAGGGCAACGCGATTTTTTCAGTTTTCTCAAAAGCTTTGCACAATATGTACCATAAAAACGCCATACAGGCATTTATTGTATGACCGCTGGGGAAAGAATCCGCCCGGCTGTATCTGCCCATATCGTCACCTATTTTGTACCACGGTGTATAGGCGCTGAAATCGGCATTTTTTGCCATTTCGGAGGTTAAGGGAGAATATCTGCCCTCGCTTAACCCCTCGTCATTCAAAAATCCGTTTGAATAAGCAGTCATTTCGCGGAACCGTACACGGCTCGTAATCGGCTTGCACTCTTCAACGATTTTAAAGAAAATGCCCAAAAGAACGCCTGCCAAAGCCACGGTTTCAAGCTTTTTCAAGGTTTTCTTATCAATTCGGCTGAACACAAGTATTCCGATAACCGCAACAACGGCGCTGATAATAAAATAAACCGCCTCGCTGAGGTTTTCCCTGCCCATATCGAACAGAACATTTTTTGTGACATTTTGTATAAGCTTTTTCCAGCCCACAACAGTCAGCACAAAAAATCCTACGGTAAGCACTGCTTTTACAATAAAATCAAAAACTTTGTATGCTTTGCTTTCCGTATTTTTAAAGGGCTTTATAAAGGGAAAAATCCTGTTGATAACGGTCAGATTTCCCTGCAAATCGCGTCGGCAAAGGAAAATCACCGTTAAGGCAGGTCCCCACATTCCCCAGCACACAAACTGACCGAAATTTTCCAAAAGGTGTGCAAATCCGCTTTGAGGATTAAAAACCTCTTTATCTATTTGCAGGTCATAAACCGTGCCTATTGCCATAAGCGACAGAAACACAATGTAGAAGAATACAGAAAAACAGATAAGACCTTTATTCTGCTTTGTTTTCATACAACTCACCCCACCTGAAATTTATGGAACAATTTTATCACAGCATAACGGAATTTGCAATAAAAAAGGGACAGCGAAACTGTCCCTTTGCATTATTTTTGTGATTATATCATCTTTACCTTTAACGGTTTTTTTAATTTCTTGGCATAGTATATCATAGAAGCAGTTCCACGGCTTTTTCCGTCCCAAAAGCAAATAACATAATCACAGTCTTTTGCCATCTGTAAATTTCGTTTAGGACCTGCGCTTTTGCCGTATTTTTGCCACTCAGCAATGTAGCGTTCAATATTAAATCCGTTTTCATTTGCAAATCTTTCACCAAGCATATCTGCACCTCTGCAACCGCCTGACAAAAATATAAGAGTGTATTTCCCCCTGATATTCTTTATGCACATTTCGATATATTCTTTTGCAGAATCGTAATCATCATAATTTCTACAACCTGCAACAACAATCCGTTTTTGCACAGTATCATCTCCGTTTATATACTTATATAAATATATATTCAAATAGGAGAATTGTCAATTAAATATACCTTTAATAAAATGAATACAAGAGGTGCAGAATATAATTATGATTAGATTAACTCTTGATAAAGCATTGGGGAAATACGGCATAACAAGATATGAACTTGCGAAGAGAACGGGCATTCAATATCAGATAATAGATAATTATTACAAAAACAAAGTGAAAAGATATGACAGCTTTGTACTTGATAAAATTTGCAGTGCCTTAGGATGCCAGATTTCAGATATAATAGAATATAAAAAGTAAAAAGCAGAGCTAAAATGCTCTGCTTTTGTTTTTTATTCGTAAATATCAACGGCGCCTCTGCCCTCTGTTACCTTGGCAACATACGCGGCGACCTTTTTATGCTCGGGGTGTACCTTGTATTTTTCCAGCTCCTCGGCGTTTTCCGTTTCAACTACCAACAGAGCGTCAAAGTTTCTTTCACACTCCACCTGATTTTTCAAAAAGGTAAGTTTTTTAATGTGTGGAACTAAGGGAGGCAATGCTTCAAGCCCGTTTTTTACAATTTCCACATTTTCCTCCTTGGTTTTACCCTCGGCGTCCTTGAATTTCCACATTACAATATGTTTAAGCATAAAATCAATCCTTACTTTTGTTTAATTGAAAGCATTCCGTTGCGGTGCAAATCAATTGCAATTGCATCATACGCATCCACAGCGCCGTCACGGTTAACATCGGCGGCAGACTGATAAATATCACCGTCAATAGTCCCTGTTGCGGTTGCACAATCTGTTACTGCGCTGTAATCCGACGCGTCTATAAGACCGTCGCCGTTCACATCACCGTAAAGTATAACCGTAACCGTTTCAAAAACAACAGTGGGGTTCTTTAAGGATATACACTTGACCGTACAGCCTGTTCCCACAAGGTCGCTGTTGGACAAAACCTTATCACCGCGCATTACAATAATCTGCGCGTCGTCATTTTGAAGCTGACTTCTCAGCTCGGCAACAGTATTTTTTTCCGTATTCAAGCCTATAAGGCAAGGCAAAGCTTGCGTACGGTCAACAATAAGTCCAACGGCTTCATCAACTATCGGCAATATCTGACTGATTTCAGCCTTTTCAAACCAAACAGAGTATTCAGGCGAAACATAGCTTTCAACGCCTGCGGAATTTACAGCCTTAAAGGTATAAACAGCCTTTGTATCGGTATCAATGGTCAGTATATTACCGTCTATTTCTCTCCACTCACCGCCATCGGAATAGTAATATGTAATTCCTGAGGAATAATTCGGAACGGAAAGAGTGAATACAATGGGTTTATCCGTCTGTGCTCCCAAAGCACCTGAAACGCCAACCTGCAAGATAGGTGTTTGAGATAAATCAAAGAAATTATTTACGGTTAAAAGCACCGTTTTGGATTTGCCGTTATTACCCGTAACCGTTACCAGATGATTTCCGTTTTGAGAAACGGTAAAGGAAGTTTTGTCTGTTATGTCAACTCCGTCCATTTTGACCGAAGCAAGTCCCGACGGTCCCACAGAGGTCTCACAGCTTATTTCATAAGGTGTATCTGTAATTTCCGTTACCGAAGGCGTAAATGTTATGTCGGGCTCTGTGGTATCAATCATAATACGGTAACTGTCGGAGGTAGTACTCTCTGTGCCTGCTCCGTTAACAGCCATGAAGGAATATACAGCATTGGTGTTTTCTCTAAGATTGAGCTCCGAACCGTCGAACTCATACCAGCCCGTGCCGTCGGAATAATAATAAGTAATTCCCGACAGGCTTTCCTCCTCCGTGGAGAAATTAAAGCGGACGCCGTCGGCAGTCCAGCGGCCGAAGGTACCGTCAAATTCCACACGGATAACGGGCTTCTGACGGTCGATTCTAATTATCCGCTGTGTTGTTGCACTTTCAAGTCCGGAATTGCTGATCGCTTTAAATGTATAAGTATGAATACCCTCTTCGGCGGCGGTAAAGGTATTGCCCGAAAGCTCCTGCCACTCTGTGCCGTCTACACTCACATAATAAGCGTATATTCCGGAAAATGCCGTGCTTTTCAGCGTAATTTCCACATCGCCTGCAACCCACTTGTTACTTGAATATACAGTTCCGTTGTATTTTGCATCAACAACCACCTTGGAGGGAACGGTTACATCAATCGTAAAGCCCTCTCCAACAGCGACTGTGGAAACATTTCCCGCACCGTCGGTTGCGCGAACCTCAGCAAAGCCCTTGAAATTCGGGTCTTTCACAGGCTTCTTGGCATCGGAATAAACCGCCCAATCGGAATATGTATCTGTACTTGCGTTGTACCAGCGGTATTCAATGGCGGCTATACCTGAAACGCCCTCGTCCTCGGCAGAAACGGTAAGAACTATGCTTTCGTTAAAGAATTTGCCGTAGGAAAGCTCGCTTATAAGCCTTGCAAATCCGCCCTTGTTCTTATGCTCTACCTCAACGGAAGTAATAACAGGTGCAATTTTATCAATATTGTTTATTTCAATCGACTTTTCACAGAAAAGTCCGTTTTCGGCTGTAATCTTAACCGTGTATGTACCGTTTTGGGACACTGTAAACGGTGTGAAATTATCGGTGACATCCTCTCCGTTCAAGGTAACAGACTGTATTCCTGAAATGCCTACCGTAAGATTTTCCACCGAAATTGTATAATCATTATTTGTAAACTGCGTTACCGAGGGATTAAGAATGAAATCGGGGTTAATACTGTCACGCTGAACAGTATATCCCACCGTTGATGCGCTCTCAATATTTACAGAGTTAATTGCTTTGAAATAATATGTTTCAGCCGTATTTTCCGATACTGTCAGCACGTTTGAACTCATATAAGTCCATTCGGGATTGCTGTCAGTTTTATAATAATATGCTATTCCGTCCATTGGGTGTGTTGCTGACAGAGTAAAGGTGACATCATTGGGAGTCCATCCGCCCTCATACTCGCCCGTATCCACCGTTACAACAGGCGTTCCGTAAATAATTACAGGGAAATACGCTGTTGCGGACAGCCCCGCGTGGGTATAAATAACAGGGATTTGCTGTTCAACATCCAAAAGCATGGGGTCAAACATATCGTCATCAACAATATAATCCGTTATGATTTCAGGCTCTGCATTGCTGTAATTTGCGGTAACCTCCAGGCCCTCTAAATCCAACTGAGTTTCGCCCTCTGAATAGATATAACGGGGATTTACAAGGTCAATGCCTGTAACCTTTTTAGATTCAAGCATAATGGGAAATACACCGCGATAAGTCTCGCCTGCACGGGTAACGGAAACAAGAATATACTGTTCGTTATCCAATATGCTCTGATTTATTTCGGTAACTTCGTAATCGGTAACCTCAACAGAAAAATCGCTGTCCGACCAGCCTGTGGTATCGTAATATCTACCCACATCTTCTTTATTATAGTTAAGAACGACCTTCAATCCGGTCAAGTCAAGCTCTGTTTCGCCCTCAACATAATTTTTGCGGGTTGGAGCGGTTAAGGTGATGCTGTCCGGCTCTAATTCCACAACCTGAATTTTCTTGATTGCCTCAACATATGAGCCGTCAACCTTAGTTACACCCTCTCTGCCGAACACATACAAATCGGTTTCGCCTGCCGAATTACCCGAGACAACACCGTTGTTATCAACCGTTGCAAAAGCATTCTGCTGATTACCGCTTGTGCTGTCCCACGAGCCGGGCCACGGGCGGGCACCCGCATCCGTCAGCACTCCCCAGTGAACATTTTTCACGGAAATACGGGAAGGTGAAAAGGTTGCCGTGTATGTACGCGGGAAATCCTTAATAACATAATCGCTGCCGTAAATGGTGGCGCTTGTCAAGGTGTTTACGCTGTTACCTCGAATGGTTACCTCAACGCTTTTTGAAATTCCGCCGATGGTCGCGGTAATTGTAACGGTCTTTTTATGAAATATGGTAAGACCGCCTGCATCAACGCCGTAAACCGCGCCTTTATCGCTGACTACAGCAATACTCGGGTCAGAAGATGTCCAAACAACGGTTTCCAAAAGCGCCGTATCGTAATCTTCGGGTGTAATGTTATCTACACGCAGAGTTTCAATAGTGCCCTCATAAATATCGGTATCACCTGAAATAGTGAAATCCGTAATCGCGTTACCCGCCGTTACGGTCATTGAGGTTTCAAGAACCGTCTCACCCTGAGTGGCACGGGCATAAATTGTCATAATACCGCTCTGCTTCGGAGTTAAAATACCGTCGGCGGTAAGCGTTGCTATACTTGTATCTGCGGGAGTTTCCGCCGTTGCCCAGATTACCTCGTCTGTAAGCGGTTCGGTTATTGCCCACTCACGGAAAACGGAACTACTTGTATTCAAGCGGTCGGGTGTTACCTTAATTTGATATTCCGATGATGCATTATTAGGAATAACCGGCTCACCGATAATTTCAATGCCGGAAATCTTTGCGTCAATCAGCTTGCGGTTTACCGTAACATCAACCGATTTTGATACGCCGCCGATGGTTGCGGTAATCGTTGCGGTTTTGCTGAATGTAAACGCGCCGCTTCCGCCGTCCAAGCCCGTTACCAAGCCGCTTTGGTCAACAGCCGCTACTGTCGGGTCGGAGCTTTCCCACACAAGGTCGCCCATATACGCACCGGGAGGTGTTAAATCGGTAATCGCGAGTTGAGTGGTTGCTCCCTCGTCCACCTTTAAAGTACCTGTTATGCTGAAATCCTCAACGGGAAGCTCCGAGGGATCAACTACCGTAAATGTAACCTTATCGGTAAATGAGGAATACAAAGCGCTTTCGGGATTAAGGCGCACTGTTACGGTGCCGGGAGATGTAAATGTAACAAGTCCGTCAGAAGAAACATTGGCGTGCTTTCCCGATTCCGTATCAAAAATCGTGCCGCCCATAGTCCACTTTACGCCCTGCTTTAAACGAACAGGTGTGCAAACACCGTAAAGCTGAACCTGCGCGCCCACCGCAACGGTTTTCGGTACGCTGTTTTTATTAGTAATGTGCACCGCAGTAGGCGCTACATCGGCAATTACGCTCTTTGTAACAACAACCTCTACTGTGTCGGTTGCTAAAACGGAGCCGTCTGACGCGTGCATGGTTGCGGTAATCTCCACATTCATATTGTCAAGGGCATTTTTAAGGCTGTCCGCCAAAGCATCGCCCGCAATACCGCGCACTATGAGCACAATCATATCGTTATTCATATCCGCAAGGTCAATGCCCATAGATTCGCACTGAGATTGAATCTGACTTTCAATCGCGTCTGCCATAGCGTCGCCCACCAACGGCATGGAACGGATATTTTCATCAATCCACTGGTGAATTATAGCTTCTTTGGAGTAATCATAGCCCGTCACCTTACCTGTATCATCTACGCCCGCCAAAAGCGGCAGATTACTTTCCCAAGTGACATACGCTCCCTCGGGAACTTCACCATCCGTTGCATAGCCCAACTGTATGGAACGGTATTCCTGAACCTCTAACCGTTCCGTAACCTCCACGCCGTCCTTGGTAACAATTAAGGTCACCGAGGCCGCAAGCGCTGTAAGTCCGGGGAAAAGCATAGTCATTACCAGCACTGCTGAGAGAAACAAACTCAATACTTTGTTTTCTTTTCTTTTCAAAATTCACCATCTCCGAAAATAAAAAACTGTCCAAGCGATAACTATGTATAGTTTATCAAAATGCTTAAAAATATTCAATAAACATTTTTACCTTTTTTTGTAATTTTTTTGTTTTTTATTTGTAATATTCAGCAAAAGAGCCCCAATAGTGGGGCTCCGATTTTCAGATGAATTTATACTGTTTTTGAAATATTGAATAGCTTTCTTGCATTTTTATCGGTTAAATCAAGAATTTCCTGCGCCGTAACGCCCCGCAATTCCGCGATTTTTTCCGCAGTATACGGAATATGCAAGGAATCGCACCGTTTCCCCCTGAAAGGCACAGGCGTCATATACGGTGCATCGGTTTCAATAAGGAGACGGTCAGCAGGAACAAATTTTGCTACCTCGCAGGGTTTAACGGCATTTTTAAAGGTAACCGCGCCGCCAAGCCCTATATACATACCTATTTTTATAATTTCCTTTGCCATTTCCACACTGCCCGAAAAGCAATGAACAACGCCTTTCGGAGTATGCTTTTTCAATAAATCCAGCGTATCCTCGTGGGATTCTCTGTCGTGAATTATGACAGGCATATCAAGCTCATTTGCAAGGATTATCTGCTTTTCCAATAATTCAAGCTGGATTTCACGGCTCTCTTTTTCATAGTGATAATCAAGGCCGATTTCACCGATTGCCACGCATTTTTCATCGGCGGCAAGCGCCTTTATTCTCTCCAAATCGCCTTCACGGTATTCGTCATTGTCAAGAGGATGAAAGCCCACTGCGCTGTATACAAAATCATATTTGTGGGACAGTTCAACGGCAAATTCCGAGGTGGGGATATCAACTCCGCAGCAGACAACGCCCGAAATTCCCTTTTCTTTAAAAGAACCGAGCAGTTCGGCACGGTCTGTGTCAAACTGCTCATCGTCATAATGTGCGTGTGAATCAAAAATGTTGTGATACATTATCTTATTCTCGCTCCGTTGGGAATACTATCGTCAACAAACATAACCTTTACATCGTCCTCCGAGCAGTCGGCGGCAAGTATCATACCGTTGCTTTCAACTCCGCAGAGCACGGCAGGTTTAAGGTTTGCAACAACAATAATCTTTTTGCCCTTTAAATCCTCGGGAGAATACCACTTTGCAATACCGCTCGCCACGATTCTGTCTGTGCCCGTACCGTCGTCAAGAGTGAGCTTTAAAAGCTTTTTAGTTTTTTTAACAGGCTCACAGTCCTTAACTTCTGCTACACGAAGCTCAATTTTCATAAAATCTTCAATGCCTATCTGTGCAAGCCCCTCGATTTGAGGAGCCGGAGCATTTTTCTTTGCTTCCTCCTCTTTTTTTGCCTGCAATTCGGCAATGAGCTTTTCGCCGTCTATTCTTGAGAACAGCGGAGTTGCAGTACCTACCTTAACACCGCTTTGCAGTCCGCCCCAATTCTGAATACTCTCGTATGTTGCGGCAGGGATATTCATCTGCTCTGCGATTTTAACTGCGGTTTCGGGCATAACAGGTGCAATAAGAGCGGAGAGAACGCGAATACCCTCCAAAAGATTATAAAGCACTGTGCCCAGCTTTTCTTTCTGTGACTCGTCCTTTGCAAGAGCCCAAGGCATTGTCTCGTCAATATATTTATTGCAACGGCGTGCAAAATTCATTACGCACTCAACTGCGTCGCTCATTTTGTATTCGGAAAGGTTTTTGTCAAACCCAGCAAGCGCTTTTTTTGCACATTCCTTTAAATCCTCATCAAATTCAGTAGGACAAGAGGGTGCCTGAATAACTCCGTCAAAATACTTATTCTGCATTGCAATGGTACGGTTGACAAGATTACCGAGAGTATTGGCAAGGTCGGAGTTAAAGCGCTCAATCATAGCCTCATAGGTAATTGAGCCGTCGTTTGCGTGGGGCATCTCAGAAAGAAGATAGTAACGGACTGCGTCAACACCGAAAATATTTGTAAGGTCATCGGCATAAATTACATTACCCCTTGACTTGCTCATCTTATCCTCACCGAACAAAAGCCACGGGTGGCCGTAAACCTGCTTGGGCAACGGCTCGCCGAGAGCCATAAGCATAATGGGCCAGTAAATTGTATGGAATCTTACAATATCCTTACCGATAATGTGAACATCGGCAGGCCAGTATTTTTTGTATTTGTCCGAGCTTCCGTCGGGGTCATAGCCGAGAGCGGTAATATAGTTTGAAAGTGCGTCAATCCATACATATATAACATGCTTATCGTCAAATGTTACGGGAATTCCCCATTTAAAAGAGGTTCTCGATACGCACAAATCCTGAAGTCCCGGCTTTATAAAGTTATTGAGCATCTCTTTCTTTCGAGCCTCGGGATAAATGAAGCTTTCGTTGCTCTCAATAAACTCTTCAAGCTGTTTTTGGTATTTTGAAAGGCGGAGAAAATAAGCCTCCTCCTTTGCCTTTTTAACCTCTCTGCCGCAGTCGGGGCACTTGCCGTCAACTAACTGGCTTTCTGTCCAGAAGGACTCGCAGGGAGTGCAATAAAGCCCCTCATATTCACTTTTGTAAATATCCCCTTGGTCATAGAGCTTTTTAAATATCTTCTGAACGGTTTTCTCGTGATAATCGTCGGTAGTGCGGATAAAATGATCATAAGTTGTGTTCAGCAAATCGCAAATATCCTTAATTTCGCCTGCAACCTTATCAACATATTCCTTAGGTGTTACCCCTGCTTCTTTTGCGTATTCCTCTATTTTCTGACCGTGCTCGTCAGTTCCTGTCAGAAAGAAAACATCGTAGCCCTGCATTCGTTTGTACCTCGCAATGGCATCGGTCAGCACAATTTCATAGCTGTTTCCGATATGCGGCTTGCGTGATGTGTACGCAATGGCTGTTGTGATGTAAAACTTTGGCTTTTCACACATAGAAAACGCCCCTTTCTGAAAAATTCGCGGCAAGTCCTGAATATTATATGTTTTACCGCATATACATTGTATTATACTAAACATTGCCAATATTTTCAAGGAGTTTATTACGATTATTTATGACGGTGCAGTATAAATATGTATATAATGTAGAGTAATGGTTTTTAAAAATTTTAAAAAAACGCAAAAATTTTTAAAAAATATGTTGACAACCGAAACTTAATGTGGTAAATTATATGAGCCGCTGAAAACAGCAGCAAAAATGTGGGAGCATAGCTCAGCTGGGAGAGCATCTGCCTTACAAGCAGAGGGTCACAGGTTCGAGCCCTGTTGTTCCCACCACTTGGCCCGGTAGTTCAGTTGGTTAGAACGCTAGCCTGTCACGCTAGAGGTCGACGGTTCGAGCCCGTTCCGGGTCGCCATTTTTTGCCTCTGTAGCTCAGTTGGTAGAGCAGAGGACTGAAAATCCTCGTGTCATTGGTTCGATTCCGATCGGAGGCACCATTTTTCATGCGGATGTAGCTCATCTGGTAGAGCGCCACCTTGCCAAGGTGGAGGTAGCGAG
>JBJEPX010000024.1:0-13670 GCA_051881455.1 Candidatus Fimenecus sp.
GGAATATAATCCGCCAGCCTGACCTGCGGAGCGTCTTTATAGGGATTTGCCATACCCTTTGCATCATACCACGCCTGCGGATACTTAGGCGATGTATTAAGGGATGCGGAACTTGTATCTACATCTATATCCTCGTTTTCACGAACCATTCTGCCCATTACCACAAGACGGGCTTCATTAAATTCATAAGAACATGTTACGAGCGTGAGTATCTTATCGTCAGGCTGAACGGTAACCTCTGTATCAATTATACTTCTTTTTTCAACTTCTGCAATAAAATTATTAAATCTTTCATCAGTTAAAAAGTCCGTAACAGTATAATTAAAAATGTAACCGTTGTCGTCCTGCGCCTCCGCATTTGTGATAAAAGCCGCGAAAACCTTAAAACAATAGGTTTCATAAAGGGTATCGAACTTAATAACAGGCGATTCTTTATACCCTTCAAGAGTTTTATATTTATCAAGATTTGAAAACATCAATCCGTCGGTCATATGATGACCGTAAATCACCGTGTTATCGTTCAGATACTTTGAATCGTTTCTGTAATCCATATACGGACATCCGTATCGGCTTGATTTCCCGTAAAAATCACGGCGGTGATAATAATCGTTATCTTTGCTCTGCACTACCTGAACATCCATATTAGTATTTTCAATTCTCAGCCAGCCTACAAAATCCTGATTGAGAGCGTAAAGATAAGCGTATTTTAAATTCATACCCTCAGGAAAGCTTGTATTGGGATATGTTGCAAAAACATCCTCCCACGCCTCGATATACTGATTATCATCGAGATTACCGGTATCCACAAATTTGTTTTTAAGACCTTCTTCAATTTTCAGCTCTGCGCGACGCTGACGGTACAAATTACCGAAAGCAATTACACAGCAAATTATGGCTATTATTGAAATATCCATAACGGTTTTTCTTATAAATTCTTTCGTTCCGTCTTTCTTGCTAGGTATTATTTTACTGAAAAAGCCTGCAAAAATTTCATTGAAGGTACGAACCTGCTTTTTATTTTCTGTTTTGTCCTGCTTATCGGTGTTTTCTTCAACAGCTTCGGGTTCTTTTGACACATATTGCTCTGTTATATCCAGAAAAGTTTTGCCGTTTTCAATAACGATTTTAGCGTCTGTCGCGCTGTCTTCTAAACTTACCTGTTCTTCAAGCGCTTTTTCAATTTGCTGTGCAAAATCATCATTTTTGCTTTTTTCAGTTTCGGTTACCTCCGGTGCCGGGGAATTTATATCCGCGGTTTCTTCTTTTAGGGGTGCAGCCGGTTTTTCATCCATACCCAGCTTTTTACGAAGTTCCTCAAAGGAAAGCATTTCATTGTTGTTTTCTTTGCCGTTCATTTACCGAATTACCTCCTGAGGATACCAGCCTTTTTCATTCTTAAACGGATTTTGCGTACCGTTTTTATCATACCAAATCTGAGGATATTTGGGATTTTCATTTACACTTGCTTTTTCCGTATTAACCTCTGCGCTCTCCCCGTCCCTTACGGCACGGGCAAGAATTACTATTCTTCCATCGGCTCTGTATGTTGTTTTGCCTGATTTGTTTTTCAAATCAAGATTACGCACACAGGTTGACAGTATCATCAGCCTGTCGTCACTGTTAATATCAACATCGGTGGTATAAAGCCTACGCTTATTGACTTCCTCAATAAAGCCGTCAAAATCATTTTCATCAACATTGGGCGTGTTGTAATAGAAAACATAGCCGTTATCTTCACTTTCAGCGGCACTTGTTATAAACACACCGTAAATTTTCCACTTATATTTCTTTTCAAGGGTGTTAAATTCAAATACGGGCGTTGTTTTATAAAAATCAACGCTTTCATATTTAACGAGCTCCGAAAACATTGTCGTGTCATAACAATTATGGCCGTAAAGTATTGTATTTGAATCAAGCTCAGTCGCATTATTGCGGTAATCCATAAATACTGCGCCGCGTCGGTCAGCTTCTTTATCAAAATTATGGTCAAGATAGTATTCGTTATTTGAAGTCTTTACAACGGGATGGTTTATTGCTGTATTGGGAACAGTTATCCAGCCTACTAAATCGGAGTTCATTTCCAAAAGCTTTGAATAATCGGGTGTTTCTGTACTGTTGCTCCCATCATCGGACGGCACGAGCTGGGAAAGCTTTTCAAATGTATCTCTGTTCTTATGTATTTCAACAAAATGTTTGATTAAAAAGCCTGACGAAACTGCGAACAGCACGACACAAATAATCAAGGCAACGGTTTTTCCCGCTGACATTCTTCGCTTATTCAAGATTACCACCCACCGTTTCAATTATCATTTTAAGAGCCTCATCGCAGGCACCGGTTCTGTTTCTGTTTCTTATATCGAATTTAAAACTGTTGTTTAAGCATTTTATTTTTGTATTCTTGCCGTCGGAAACGGCAATATATATAAGCCCCACAGGCTTTGAGGTGTTATCTGACGAAGGACCTGCAATACCTGATACAGACACAGCAACATCAGCACCCGAAAGAGCTAATACGCCGCTTACCATCTCACGGACAGTTTGTTCACTTACAGCGCCGTATGTTTCAAGAGTTTTCTCACTAACGCCCAACACCTTGCTTTTAATTTCGTTACTGTAACTTACAATTCCGCAATTAAAAACAGCCGAAGAACCGCTTACATCGGTTATTCTTTTTGCAATTAAACCGCCCGTGCAGGACTCGGCACAAGCCATAACAAGTCCCTTTTCCTTTAAAATTTTTACGGTTTTCTCTTCAAGTGTCATAAGAATTGTACCTTTTAAAAGTAAATATTTTGAACACGGGTGTTGACCAATGCCTTTTCAATAAGTCCGTCCATATCCAACGCCTTTTCGGCATCTTCAAGAATACTGATTTGAGGCTTTGTTTTGGGGTGTTTCGGTGTGAACACCGTACAGCAATCCTCAAAAGGCTGAATTGAAATATCGAAAGTGTTTATCTTTCTTGAAACTGCTATAATTTCGTCCTTATCAAGTCCTATAAGCGGACGGAAAACAGGCATTGAAACAACCGCATCCGTACAAGCAAGGGCAGGCAAAGTCTGGCTTGCCACCTGACCGAGGCTCTCACCCGTTATAAGCGCCTTGCACTCTTCCTTTTCGGCTATTTTTTCCGCAATGCGCATCATAAAGCGGCGCATTACAAGTGTAAATAAATCCTCGGGACAATTATCTCTTATCTGCTCCTGAATTTCGGTAAATCCAACCGTAAACAGTGTTATATTTCCGCTGAATTTAGAAACCTGACGGAGCAAATCGTGAACCTTTTCTTCCGACTGAGGCGATGTGTATGGCGGTGAAGCAAAATGGATCGCAGTAAGGGTAAGTCCTCTTTTTGCCATCATATATGCCGCAACGGGGCTGTCAATTCCGCCTGAAATGAGAATTGCGGATTTTCCTGCGGTTCCCGTTGGCATACCGCCTGCGCCCTTTGTCTGATTGCCGCGGATAAATGCGTATTTATCTCTTATTTCTATTGTAATAAGAACATCGGGATTTTTCACATCAACTTTTAAATGCGGAAATTTTTCGAGCACAGCACCGCCAACCTCGGCGGACATCTGCGGAGAAGTTAAGGGGAACTTTTTATCGGAACGCTTACCCTCCACCTTAAAGGTTTTAGCATTTTTAAGCTGTTCTGCAAGATATTCGGGAGCGTATTTTAATATCTCCCCCATATCCTTCTCAACCTGCAAGGCTCTTGAATAACAGGCTATACCGAAAACACGGGCGATACGCTCGTTTACCTCGTCCATATCAACAGAATCGTCGAGAGGAACAACCGATACGGTTGACTGTTCCTTTCTGTACTCAAAATCACCGAGAGGTTTAAGCCTTCTGCGAATATTTTTAATCAGTATATCCTCAAATGTAGAACGGTTTAATCCCTTTAATGCAAGCTCACCGTTTTTTATAAGTATTATTTCTTTCATATTATCTCCTGACGCGTTTAACGGTATTTACAATACCATTATACAACAAATCCATATCATTTTCAGTGGTACTTTTTGACAAACTTATTCTTATTGCGCTGTCAATAAGCTCCGGTGCGATTCCCATTGCGGAAAGAACATCACTGCGGTGCCCTTTTGAACACGCCGAACCTGCCGACACATATATTCCCTCCGCCGAGAGAGCGTTAAGCATAACCTGCGACGGCACGCCTTTTACGGATATATTTATTATATACGGCAAGGCGTCATCGGGAGAATTTATATACACGCCCTCAACAGTTTTTATTTTATCAACAAAATACTGTTTAACACTTTGGACAACCGCACGGTTTTTCTCAACATTGCCTATATCTTCAACTGCGGCGGCAAAAGCGCAGATTGCAGGCATGGGCTCAGTTCCCGAAACAAGACCGTTTTCCTGACCGCCGCCCAAAATACTCGGCATCAGCCGAATTGAGTTATCCACAAACAGCGCCCCTGCGCCCTTTATGCCGTGAATTTTATGTGCGCTCATGCTCATTAAATCAATACCGAGTTTTTTAGGCTTAATGAGAAGCTTGCCAAAGCCCTGCACCGCGTCACAATGAAAATACGCTTTTGAATTTTTTGATTTAATTATACTTTTGATTTTGGAAATATCCTGAATTGAGCCGACTTCATTATTCACAGCCATAATGCTTACGAGAATTGTATTTCCGTCAACGGCGTTTGAAAGCTCATCAAGGCTAATTTTGCCGTTTCTGTCAGGTTTTAAATAAACCGCCTCAAAGCCCGCTTCTTCAAGAAGCTGAAAATGCTTGATTACGCTTGGGTGTTCAAGCCCCGTAGTGATTATTTTTTTACCCTCACGGCGTTTTGTACGGGCAGTGCCTAAAATTGCAGTATTGTTCGCCGCGGTTCCGCCTGATGTGAAATATATTTCCTTTACATCGCAGGAAAGAAAAGACGCAACAGTTTTTCGTGCGTTATCAAGCTCTTTTTTAGCATTGTATCCGCACATATGCAGACTTGACGGATTACCGAAGTTTTCGTTCATCATAAAAAGCGCTTTTTTTACCGCCGCTTCGCACGGCTTTGTGGTGGCGCTGTTATCAAGATAAACGCTCATTACACTTCTCTCCCATTCTGCATAATAAATCAATTTAAATTATACTACAAAAAACAAAGTTTGGCAAATATAAATTGGACAAAAAACGCGTATATTTTTAAATTTTTTGTTAACAATAATTTCAAATCTGCAAAGGAGCACAAAAATGGACAGTAAAACGAACTCAAACCGCAAGAAAATAAGAATAATTCTATATACCGCAACGGTAATTATCGTTTTGGGAATTTTCGGCATTGTGCAGACTGTGAAAGCGACCCGCTATCGGCGTGAAGCGCTTATTACAAAGCAGATGGCGCTAATTTCACTTGACGAGTATCTTAACAATATATCGTCAAACCTTGAAAAGACGGTTTATGTGAGCACACCCACTATGCTTTCAAAGCTTTCCACGGAGCTGTGGCGTGAAGCATCCGGCGCAAAGAACAGTCTTTCAATGCTTTCGGGCAACGATTCGGCGCTTGATAACACATACAAATTCTTATCGCAGGTGGGCGAATTCGTAATGGCATTGCAGAGAAAAAGCGCCGCCGGAGAACCGATTACAGACAGTGAAAGAGAACAGCTTAAAAAGCTTAATTCTTACTGCAACACGCTGACGGAACAAATAGGCAAAATGTGCTTTGAGCTTGCAAACGGAAATTTTAATTTTGAGAATAACGATACAAACCTTCTCAAAAGTAAAGCCGACGCTTCGACACTTGGCAAAAGCATCGACGACGCTGAACAGTCGCTCTCGGATTTTCCCTCGCTTATATATGACGGTCCGTTTTCCGACCACATTGAAAAAGCACAACCTATGCTTTTGGAAAACGAAAGCGAAATTTCCAAAAATACGGCATTAACAGTTGCACAAAAGGTGTGTGCAGATGAAAAAGATTCATTAAAATTCGCATATGAAGAGGGAGGTAAAATCCCCTGCTATGTTTTTCAAAGCGAAAACTGCACCGTAGGAATTACTAAAAGAGGCGGAAAACCTCTTTATATGCTCAATTCTCAATATGCAGGTGCAGTTGATATAAAATATGAGGAAGCAATAAAATACGGCGCAGATTTTCTTAAAAAAATCGGTTATGACAGATTAAAGGAAAGATATTATTTTACCGATGACGGTATTTGTACGGTAAATTTCGCCGCAACAAAGGACGGAATTGTTTGTTACCCCGACCTTATAAAGGTAAGTGTAAACTTAGAAAACGGCAAAATAATGTCATTTGACGCAACCGGCTATGTTTCAAATCATTATGAGAGAACGGCTCCTGCAAATATGATTTCCGCTGCAAAAGCTGCAGAAAAAATCAACTCGTATCTTAATATAATATCCGTGCAGAAAAGCGTAATTCCCAATGATTGGGGTGGCGAAAGATTTTGCTATGAATTCCACTGCAAAACCGATACAGACCAAGAGCTACTTGTGTATATCGACTGTATTACAGGCGAAGAGGACGATATTCTTATTCTGCTTTACAGTGACGGCGGTGTCCTGACAAAGTAGAATAACAGAATATAAATTTATGGAGGTAATATTATGAAAAAAGCAGCTATAATTATGATTGCAATTACTGCCGTATTATGTCTGTTTTTTGCAGGCTGCGGCGATGCAGACGACGGTAAAGTCGGCGACACCTCGGCAGGCAATAACAACAGCACCACAAACAACACGGTAAGTAATCATAACGGCACAACATCTGATATGAAAGGCGATGTTTCCCAAGGCGTCAGCGATTTGGGCGAAGGCTTAAGCAACGCTGCACATGACGCAGGGAATGCGGTATCAGATGCAGTAAACGGAGTCAGCGAGGCTGCTTCCGGTGCGGCAAAAGGTGTTAAAGACACATTGCGCTAACAAAAAACACCGTCGGGTTAACCGACGGCTGTTTTTTATGTTTATCGATTTTTATCCTTAATCTTTTTAATTGTAATTTCATTGGCGGCAAAGAGCCCTATACAAAGCGCAATAAGAACAAAAGGCGTTATATAAAAAGTAGTTGCTGTTGCAATAAATCCGAATGCAAGCTGTACTCCAAAGCCTACCGCATATGCTCCGCCCATATGATAGCCTGTTATGTCAGGTGAATATTCACTTCCGAAGCGCCCCGGAACACTGTGGAGAACACTTGGGAAAATAGGACCGAAACCTATGCCGATAAGCAATAGTCCCAAAAGGGATATTTTGCCTAAGGGCAAGGTTAAAAGCATTATTCCTACAAAGGATACGAATATGCCCATTCTAATCATTGTGTTATCCGACGCTTTAATTGATATAAAGCCTGAAATAAATCTGCCAATCATAATTCCCCCGAAATAAAGGGAAACCCATTTTGCGGCTACATCGGGGGGATACAGATATACGTTTACAAGATATGAAGCTCCCCACGTTCCTATAAGGAACTCCATACTGCAATAAAGACCGAGAGAAAGAATACTTGTGATAACTCCCCTGCCATTTATAAGCTCAAAAAATGTTTTTTTCGGTGCACTTTCAGTCACCTTACAAGTAGCAGTTTCGTTTTCAACGGATTTCCATTTTTTCAGTGAAAAAAGGACTATTATCGCAATCAAAAGCTGTATTACCGCCACAACTCGGTATCCGTTTCGCCAAGAGCCGATTTCGTAACTTAAAAAGGCCGACATAATTAAAGGACTTGATGTTACACCAACGCCCCAAAAGCAATGGAGCCAATTCATATGCTGTGATTTATAATGGAGAGATACAAAGTTATTTACTCCCGTATCAATTGCTCCTGCGCCGTATCCCAGCACAACGGAAAAGAGCATCATTACTGCAACATTGGGTGAAAAACTTATTCCCAAAAGTCCGATGGCAGTCAATAAAATCGAAAATAGCGTCACCTTGCCCGTTCCGAATTTTCTTATCAGTTTGCCTGCAAAAAAGCTTACTCCGCCTGTACATACGCCGACAATTATGCTGTATATTGAAGCAAAACTCTCGCTTATACCCAATTCCCGATGAACTACGGGCCACGCAACTCCGAAAAGTGAATCCGGCAGACCGAGGGATATAAAAACTATATAAATTACTACTAATAAAAACATCATTGCTATTCGACTCCGTCCACATTTTATCATATAACAATTCTGAATGCAACTGTTGTAAAACGATATATAATTTTTGCTGAAATGAAAAATGTCGATTTTTTCTTGACAAGGAAAATACTGTGTGATATTCTAAAATAGTTACTCAAGGTGAGGAGAGCCGAACACAATATGCCGAAAATTTGATATTACGGCATATTTTCACTTTTTCACCGTTGTCGGGCGTCAGCCCGACCGCCGTCTCAAAAGCAAAAATCCATCCGTACTCTCTGCATTTTCGGTGCAGAGCAGTTTAAAACGAGGAGATTTTTGTTTGAACAAGGCATAAAATCGCCGCCATACTGCCGTATGGCAAGATTTTTAACGCAGTTCAGGCAAAAACATGCCGTTTTAAACCATATCGGGTTCGGCTCTCCTCACCTTAACAGTTCAACCGATATTTTACGAAAGGAGCAGAATTATGTACATTTTTTCACGAGATTATTACAAAAGACCACAAAGTTCAGTTGAGAATACTTTATTCTGCGACTTTCAGATACATATACCCATTTCTTGCGATTGACTTTTGTTAATTTGGATATTGTATTGTGTTTTCCGCAGATTATTGTCTGCGGTTTTTTTATTTGAGGAGGAAAAAATGAGAAGAGGTATTGAAGACAAAAGCTTACGGGATGGCAAAAAAATTCCCGTTTTCAAAAATGTTATCTACGCTCTGCGCCTTGTGTGGAAGGCGGACAAGAGACTGCTTTTAAGCTATCTTTACAGCAATATAATCGATAATGTGTTTCAGTATTATATTCAAAGCATACTGTTTTTAAAGATTTTGCTTTCTATAATAGACTCAGGCGCAGATTTTTCGGTGTATTCCAGTAAACTACTTGCGTTTTTCGGAGTTACGGTGTTTGTAAAAATTTCCGTCTGGGCATCGGCGTACATAAGACAGGTTTCCACCAAAAACGTGCTGAAGGTACTTAATAATATGGTATTTGAGAAAGCGGCTCAGCTTGATGTTGGGCAGTACGAAAACCCCGAATTCTACGACAAATACCAAAGGGCAACCACCGTAATGACATCGGGTTATTTTGACATTGTATGCTGGGATATTGCCGCAATAGTCGGCGGAATAATATCATTTCTGCTTGTAATAGGTACAGTTATTTCAATTAACCCTATGTACTTACTGTTTTTGGCGCCCAGCTTAATAGTCTTTGTTATTGAAACGGCAAAAAGCAAGGCGGTATATAAGCGCGATGTTGAGATGACAACCAACAACCGGACAAAAGCCTATGTCCAGAGAACGGTTTTCTTAAAGGACTTTTCAAAGGATATGAGAACGTCAAACATTTTTTCTGTTATGATGAAACGTTTTGACGGTGCAATAAAAGCAAATATCGAAATTCTGAGAAAATACGGTATGAAGTTGTTTCTTTACAGTATGGCAAGTACGCTTTGTTCGGAATTTATACCCGTAATCGGCACATATTTATTTGCAGGCTGGCAGTTTGTCAGCAAAAAAGCATTGACCACATCGGGCTTTTCGGTTGTAATTTCCGCTGTGGGCGCAGTAAGGGGAATGTCGTGGTACATTCAGGAGGGCTTTGACGACCTGATTCAGATGTCGCTCTATTTCCAGAATCTGCGTGAGTTTTTCGATTATGAAAGCGGAATAACAGACGGCGAAAAAGAGGCGGAAGAATTTAAGTGTCTTGAATTTAAAAATGTATCGTTTTGTTACCCCGGCGCAAAGAAAAATTCAATTGAAAATGTATCGTTTAAAATTGAAAAAGGCGAAACCATTGCCTTGGTAGGTATAAACGGAGCGGGAAAATCCACGCTCGTTAAACTGATTTTACGGTTTTATGACGTAACCGAGGGCGAAATTCTCTATAACGGAGTTAACATTAGGGAATATAAGGTAGACTCTTTGCGCAACGCTTTCGCCACCGTTTTTCAGGATTACAAAAATTTTGCGGTATCCGTGTTTGAGAATGTTATGTGCCGCGAATGTAGCGAAGAGGATAAGATTAAGGCTCAGACAGCTCTTGAGATGGCAGGGGTATGGGAAAAGGTAAGAACACTCCCAAGCGGCGGTGATACGGTGCTCACAAGGGAATTTGACGAAGATGGCGCAGGCCTTTCGGGCGGCGAAAATCAAAAGGTTGCCACCGCAAGACTTTTCGCCCGTAAATATGAAATGGCAATTCTTGACGAACCTTCGTCTGCACTTGACCCCATTGCCGAATACAAAATGTATGAAAATCTTATAAAAGCAACAAAAGGCAAAACTGTAATCTACATTTCGCACAGACTCTCGTCTGCAGTACTTTCCGACAGGGTAATAGTGCTTGAAAACGGCAGTATTATCGAGAGCGGCACGCACAAAGAACTTTTGGCATACGGCGGCAAATACAGCGAAATGTTTAATTTGCAGGCATCCGCATATTCGAGAGAGGAGGTCCCGGAAAATGCTTGAATTAAAGAGAAAAAAGAGAGAAACGGAACATTCCGTTTTCTCAAACATAATGTACTTTATGCGGCTTATGTTCAAGTTTTCGCCTGGTCTTGTTATAGGCGATATTCTGTCAAGCCTTATGCGAAATCTTCCGTCAAAACTTATTTCCGTGGTCGGCATAAAATACATAATCGACACGGTAAGCGAAGGGAAAGATATGAACCGTGTTTACAAAGCCGTGATTATCATTGCAGGCATAATAATACTCAGCAATGTATTGACACTTCTTTACAGGGAGTTTTATTGGAATATGGCAAAAGAACGGCTTTATTATAAGCTCAACTCCACTCTTTACGAGAAAGCGCACAGTCTTGACCTTGAAAATTATGATGACCCCGATTTTTATAACAACTTTATTCTGACAATCGAGTCGTCGTCCGAAAACATTCAGGGACTTTTGGGCATGGTACAGAATTACGTCGCAAATGTAATAGCGCTTATTGCTATTTCCTCAATAATTTTGGCTATTGACCCTGTGTGCCTGTTGATTATTTTTGCATCAATAATTATTTTTATGCCTTTGAGTACTAAAATCGGCAAGCTGCAGATGGGCAGAAGAATTGACAATACAAAATTTCACCGCAGAAGCGACTATTTCCAGCGAATCTTCTATTTGCAAGACTATGCAAAAGAAGTGCGTATGAACAACATCCGTCCGCTTTTAATGAGCCGTTACAATGACGCCGCCGACGATGTTATTGCAAATCAGGACAAATACTGGAGAAAAATTGCGTCCTGCTATGCAGTTCAGCAAGTGGGCGTTCAGGCACTGGGGTTTATGTTTGTTTTACCGATATATTTGGGCTATTGCGTGTGCGTTAAGGAAACCCTGTCCGCAGGCGACTTTGTTGCCACATTTAACGGGGCGTATTCCATTGCAATGTCGCTTAATTTCCTAACCGTTTGGGCGAGCGCCGTATTTTTGGAGAGATCCAAGATGATTGAAAAATACAGGGGCTTCCTTAAAAGTGATTTTAAAATAAAAGACGGAAAGAAAACGGCGGAAAATGCAGAGCCGAAAACAATTTATATAAAAGATATGTCCTTTACATACCCCGGTAACAACGAGCCGACGCTTAAAAACATCAATCTTGAGATTAAGCCGTATGAGAAAATTGCCCTTGTTGGCTACAACGGAGCGGGAAAAACCACGCTTACCAATCTTTTACTGCGCCTTTATGACGCCACAGATGGCGAAATTCTCATTGACGGCGAAAATATTAAAGACGTAACCGTTTCTTCCCACCGTGACCGATTTGCCGCTGTGTTTCAGGATTTTCAGACCTTTGCCTGCTCCATAGGTGAAAATGTGGCGTTGGATACAAATCCCGACAAGGATAAGGTATTAACAGCCCTGCGCCACAGCGGTTTTGAAAAACAACTGAAAAATGGTATAGATACAGAGCTTTTGCGGGAATTTGACGATGAGGGAGTTATGCTTTCCGGCGGTGAATCGCAAAAAGTAGCTGTTGCAAGGGCTTTTTACAAGGACTGTCCTTATGTTATACTCGACGAGCCCTCGGCAAATCTTGACCCTGTCGCCGAATACAATCTGAACCAGGCTATGCTTGACGCGGCAGAGCATAAAACGGTTATTTTCATTTCTCACCGCCTTTCCACAACGGTTAATGCGGATAGAATATATGTTATGGAAAACGGCAGAATTATTGAAAGCGGCAGTCACCATGAGCTTATGGAAATGAACGGTACGTACGCCTATATGTTCAAGCTTCAAGCGGAAAAGTACAAGGAGTAATATTATGGAAATTCTTGCGCCCGACTATTACGAAAAATTCAAGTGCATTGCAGGTGAATGCAGACACAACTGTTGTATCGGCTGGGAGATTGATATTGATAGCCAAACTGCGGTAAAATATAAAGATATTCACGGCGATTTCGGGGATAAACTGAATAAAAGTATCATTTATGAGAATGACGAAACAGTACATTTCAGGTTAGGTAAAGACGAGCGCTGTCCCCTGCTTAATTCGGACGGTCTTTGCGATATTATTTTGAATTTGGGAGAAAGTTCTCTCTGTCAAATTTGCAATGACCACCCGAGATTTCGCAATTTTTATTCCCACCGTACGGAAATCGGCCTTGGATTGTGCTGTGAAGCGGCGGCAAAGCTAATTTTAGGTCAAAGGGACAAGGTTAAACTCATTCGGCTGACGGATTGCGATGAAAAGTGTAGCTGTAATTATGAAGAAACGGAGTTTTTCAAAATCAGGGAAAAGGTTTTTGCATTATTGCAGGACCGAAACAAATCTGTTGAGTACAGAGTAAACGCAATGCTTGATATGTTCGGCGCACAAATGATTTTAAAGTCGCCGTCGGAATGGGCAGAAGACTTTTTAAGGCTTGAACGGCTTGACAGCAAATGGGATGAATATATTTCAAAAATAATGCTTGCTGACAATTTACTTTTCAATTCTCCCCTGCCCGATGGTTTGCAAATCCCTTTTGAACAGTTATCGGTCTATTTGGCATACCGTCATTTTACACTGTATTTTGACGGATATGTTTTTTCGCAGATTGCCCTATTCATTGCTTTAAGCTTTAATATTATTAAATGGCTGTGCCTTTTAGAAATCGACAATAAAGGAAGATTAGCCATTGATGATATGGTTGATTATGCAAGAATGTACTCTGCTGAGATTGAGTATTCGGATGAAAATATATATGATTTACTCGAAATACTCGCAGAATAAAAGAGAAGCCTTGACGCTCAAAATTGGGTATCAAGGCTTTTTGAAAAAAACTGTATTCCTATCATTTTTCGGTAATGATTCTCACGATTTAGAACTGATTTGATAATGTATGCCGAAAAAAATTCACAAAGAAAATTAAAGTACAAAGCAAGCCTGTATTGACAAATTGCATATCATTTGATAAAATATCACGGTATTGTGAACAGCATAAAGTTAATAAAAGTTAACACTCCCCGCGGAGTTTAACATATACGGAGACGTATCGAAGTGGTCATAACGGGGCGCACTCGAAATTTTACGGCGACTTGGTCGTT
>JBJEPX010000025.1:0-2511 GCA_051881455.1 Candidatus Fimenecus sp.
TTCAGCTGAACGGCTCTTTTACCGCTTGGGTCAATGCCGTGACCTTCAAGAACAGATTTCGCCGGTGGATAAACGGGATTGCCCACACCGTTCCATATTTCTTCTGTACTTGTAGCAGACGAGGCAATTACAAAATCGTTGTCCAAGCCTCTGCGCCTAACCATATCCTTTAACACAAATTCAGCCATCGGCGAACGGCAAATGTTCCCGTGGCACACAAACATAATTTTAATCATAACTATATAATATTTTATTAGCGAGTTGTTGTCAATAAAAATGATTTATTTACTACAAACAGCGAACAAGCTATCTTGTGCATAGTCCCTATAATTGTACTGTAATTTTGTTTTGATTGAATATTGAAAACAGTTGTGATATGTTAAAGTCAAGGAAAGCCGTTGGCACTTGGAGGTGTTGATATGAAAATGAAAATTGGCTTTAACATTGGCGAAAGCAAAAGAGAAAATGCTGAAAATACTGTAAACACAGTTGCGCCTGAGGTTGTAGCTGACGAGCCTGTTCGCTCGGTTGCTACTGTTCGTTTTGAAAACGGAAAGGAATACCCATACTACAACGATGAGTTCAATCTCAAGGTTGGCGATGTTGTATTTGTTGACGGCAAGCTTGCAGGTCAGCCGGGCAGTGTTACCGAGGTTACAACAAAATTTAAGGTCAGTCTCGATTTTTACAAGCGAGTTATCGCAAAGCTCAATCTTGAATTTCACGGCGAGTTCAAAAGATTTCACGGCTTGATGCTGAGCGAAGATTCCACCCTTTCCATTGAGCAGGTCAATGCTTGGTTTAATCCACCGAGAGAGGAAGAAGAGGAATTTTTCATAGGCGAGGGATATGAGGTAACACTCGGTAAATTCAGCGAGTGTCCTGACATTCATCAAAACGATTACGAGGATGCCGTTGAGCTTTACTTTGATGATGCAGTAAAATTCATTTCTGTCAAAAACGGTGTGGGAAAGGCGATTGTTAAAAGCAGTAAGTATCACATTGTTGATTTTACATTTGAAAACGGTATGATTAAAAACCTTTACTGCGATTGCATCAGCCCGAATTTCTGCAAGCACATGATTGCAGTTTGCATTGCAATTCAAATGCTGTATGACGAAAGCACAATAACCGAAAATAGCAATTTCACGGCTATTTCACATAACCTGTTTTACAATGTTGTTTCGTACAATTCGGATAAAATAACTGTGTAGACTCGAATTTGAGGAATGGATTATGGAAGATTTTTATGCTAAAAAATGCGGATATAAATATTTCAAGATTAAAGACCAAGGCAAAATATATAAAGCATATAAATTCAGTTATTTCTACAGTAATGTAGGAGATTCCTTTGTATTGCAATTTCCAAAATGGCTTCCGAAAAACAAACGAAAGAGAATACCGTTTAGTCCCATAAGCCCAAACGGTCCGAAATGGGAATCCCCCACACTTACAATATGTTGTCCGTGGCAAAAGGATTGCAGACCGCAAATTAAGGAAATTGAAAAATATTTACGAAAATACGGTTATGTTGATTTAGATAAAATAACCCTATAAAACGATTTAAGCCGAGAGCAAATGAA
This sequence comes from Candidatus Fimenecus sp., assembly GCA_051881455.1. Classification (GTDB taxonomy): domain Bacteria; phylum Bacillota; class Clostridia; order Oscillospirales; family Acutalibacteraceae; genus Fimenecus. Next base: position 1,584 of record JBJEPX010000025.1, read on the forward strand.
TTACTCTCGGCTTTTAAATTGTTTGAGCGTAGTTAAATGCACCCAGTGGGTGCATTTGGTGCATATCGGCTATTTTAAGTACTGTTTTTTGGACTGCTTTTTCTAAAATGTTTACATTATTATCAACTTGTGATACTATGCAGTTGAAATAACATTATTTTGCAAAGGGGTTATTGATATGTTTACAGCAATTGGTGTAATAATTGGAATAATATGGATAATCGTAGAAGAATGCAAGAAAAAACCAAGTGATTTTTATCTTGGATTTAAAGAGTTTTCCTGTTCTCCGGAGGGTCAAAGATTTGCAAATGATATGCGAAAGGAAAATAATCGCAAGAGAATCGCAAAAGTGAGAAAGAAACAAAGAAAAAGACAAAATAGGCAAATGAGAAATTTAATTATTGCCCGTCATTGCGTTAAGAGTTATAATAATTTTGTGTTTGGGAGCAACAAAAGGAGATAGAAAAAATGGATGAATCATTAAAACTTTTAACAAAAAGCGATTTACGCAAAGGTTTCAAAATATATTTACAAAATAATGATTATTCAAAAAACTCAATAAGTACTTTTTCATCACAGGCACTTTTTTTGTATGACAGACTTGGTGCAGATAAATTTTGGGAAATTCTACAAAGCAATGATGATGAATTTGAAAACATAGCTCGTAAATCAATTTACAATGAATTATCGAAAAACAGAAGTCAAAAGAATACTAACGGTTATCTTTCAAATTTGCGTTGCTTTAGGCAATATTGCGGAATATCATCAAATTATAAGAACAAAAAAAGCTCCAAAAATAACACATCAATAACAATTGAGAACAAAACAAAAAAATACGAATGCAATTTAAATATTGAAGATGCTATCGACGCTATAAAAAAATATCATTATTCAATTGACGGTGAATATACAAGATATAAATCTTGGG